>CAVUHE010000019.1:0-85119 GCA_963741185.1 uncultured Alphaproteobacteria bacterium
AAACGCCTGCGGCGGATATTGATGTCCGTTCGGCGCGGTAATCTCAACTTCGAGAAATCCGTCTTCGGCCAGTTCTGACGCCTTTTTAACGGCTGCGACGGTTGTTTCGCGCCGAAGGGTGATGCGGCCCGACGTGTCCCTTGCTGTGATTAAAAACCGCATGGGTCGCCCCGACAGCAAATCTAGCGACCACCTGACTTCAGGTTCGCTACGAAGACGGGCGACGAGGCAAAAACATCAGACGAAAACGTAAGCGACCAAGCCAGAGCAGAGCATGATAACGCCGGTCACGGCGAAGAAACGTTCCACGGCTACGAAGCTTTTGGATGCGAATTCATCCTGCATGGTCCACCTATCGCAAGCCCCTGCTCGAATGGAATGACTGTCCCCTTGCACAGTCAAACAGTTTTCGGTGCATGAAACGAGTTCCATCACGGTTGATGTTTTTGAGCAACACGGGGCGGCGTACAACCTCAGACCCAGAGCCGCTTCTCAATTCGAATTGCTGAAAGCGAAGCCCTGCAAGTCTGGCGATAAAAGAGGCTGAGGAGGATGCTCAACATGACCGACTCCATTGTCTGATCGGTGCTAATCGCATCGCATCCTGGTTTCAGGCTGACTTCGCGGGATTGGGAAAATGGTTTCGTCGGACGCCCGCGGCAAACCCTGCGCTGGCGTCGATCGGCCGCACAGGACAGCCCGCAAACCCCGGACTGCTGATCTTCCAATTCGGTGATCGCGGGTCTACGCCCTGACTATTGATGCGCTGACAAAGTGCGCCGACGAATGCGACGCCGAGTCCGCACGCGCGTCTTGAGGAGTGCCCGCACCGCGACGCGCACCTTCGATCTGCAGCTCGCCATTGCCACTCTCCGATTACCCGCCCCAATCTATGTCGAGTTGGTACGATTCCGAACGCTTCCGGTAGTGCATGGCGGCAACAGGGCGGACCTTTATGTTTGCAGGCCGTCATGGCGGCAATCGGCCGGCAACATGGAGCCCGCGAATCCCGGACTCACCAGCGGCCTTCCTAGGGTCACAGCCGGTCGGCGGCCCTCAGTGCCTGCTCGATCTCAATGCCAGAATAAGGCACCCGCGAGCATCGCCACCGAAAGCAGGCCCAAGCAAATTACCGTCGCTGTGAACCAGCGATCCGACACCATCGGCACAAGATAACGGAAGAATGGCTGACCCATTCGTGGCCATTTCGATCAGCAGCCATCCAATCGTCGAACCGTAATTTGGCCGTTTTCTGTAGCCGAGCCTGCGCTGGCGCCGATCGGGCTAGCATAGCTGAATTCTTCGAGCGGGATCGGGTCTAGGCACGTTGGACAAAAGATGGCCGCCGCACTCTTGGGGATGCGACGGCCAGGTTATTGGGAGGTAACGCGCCGAGCGAAAACCGGGGGACCGGTCACCCGCCCAGGTGATCGATTTCATGCATGTTCCAGGCCAACTGGCGGCCCTCAGTACTTCGTTTCCTGTGGAAGGCCTAAACTCGGCAAAGGGCTATCACCAAAAGAAGCGGCCCCGGCGATTGGGGGCAAGGCCGGGGCCGCAAAGACAGCGGAGGGGGGCGATAAATCCGCTATCATCCCGACTATATAGGCGGGACCCCGCTATTGGGCCGGCGTCCTAATTCACGATTTCGCGTGTCGGCAAGAGTCGATTGGCGCCCTGCCCCGCCAAGCTTTATCCTCCCTAGCGGCTATGGGCGGATCTAGGGGTAAGGCGGCCAAAAGGCAAAAAATTCTTTATATTTCAATATGATTTGGCGGACTCCGTCTCCGCCATACCCTGTTTTTGCTGGCCTGCCGGCGCACCGTCGATCCGGACCATTGCGCGATGATGACCAGACTTGCCGTCTCCGGCTATCGTTCGCTGCGCGACATAAGACTATCGCTTGGCGCACTCAACGTCGTGACCGGTGCGAACGGCAGCGGCAAGTCCAGCCTCTATCGCGCCCTGAAACTTTTGGCCGATATTGCACAAGGCCGCATCATCCAGTCGCTGGCCGCCGAGGGAGGTCTGCAATCGACACTGTGGGCGGGACCGGAAGCATTCTCCCGCGCCATGAAAGCCGGCACACAGCCAGTCCAGGGCCTTGTTCGCAAAAATCCAATCAGCCTGAAGCTCGGATTTTCAGGAGACGATTATGGCTACGCCATCGACCTGGGCCTGCCGCCAGCGGATTCGCGTTCCAAATTCTCAAGTGACCCGAAAATCAAGGTCGAAAGCACATGGACCGGCGAACGGCTCGGCCGCGCAAATGCATTTGCCGTCCGTAACGGTCCCAGTGTCCGCGTTCGAAACGACAACGGCGAATGGCGGCAAGCCTACCAGCATCTCGCATCTTTCGACAGCATGATGACCCACTGCAGCGACCCTCGCGAGGCGGTCGAACTTCTGATGTTGCGCGAGCGGATGCGCGACTGGCGGTTCTACGACCATTTGCGTACCGACCGTGACGCGCCCTCGCGCAAACCGCAGATCGGCACCTACACCCCTGTGCTTGCGAGCGATGGATCGGATCTGGCCGCAGCCGTGCAGACAATCCGAGAAATCGGCGCCGCTGAAGACATGGACGCCGCAATTGCCGACGCCTTTCCTGGCGCTCATGTCGAGGTGATCAGCGCAGACGGATATTTTGAACTCGAAATGTATCAGCATGGCCTGCTTCGGCCGCTCAAGGCCGCCGAGCTATCGGACGGCACTTTGCGCTACCTTCTGCTCGTCGCGGCCCTGCTCTCACCGCGGCCGCCGGCGCTGATGGTCCTCAACGAACCAGAAACGAGTCTGCATCCGGATTTGTTGCCGCCACTGGCGCGTCTGATCATGCAAGCATCGAAGCAGTCCCAGGCTGTGGTCGTTTCCCATGCCGCCAGCGCTCGTTGCCGCGCTCGGCGCTAACGCCGATTGCAGACAGATCGTGCTGGAGAAGCATCTCGGCGAAACCAACGTCAGGGACGATACGCCGCCGGATTGGACCTGGCCTTCGCGATAATCGAGCTGGAGCCTAATGTGCCATCATCCAGGTGCGGGCCTCGCGCTGAGCGGTCGCGATCTCTGCTTCCGACATCAGCTCGGCGATCTCGCGGCGCATCCGAATGGCGTCGTTGCGGCCTTTCACGGCGGCGAGATTGAACCATTTATGCGCGGCCACCAGGTTGACGACGCCGGAGCGTCCGCTCGCCCAGTAGAGCCCGCGCTCGAACAACACATCCGGGATCGCGTTTGCTTCCACCGGCGTCGCGCCATCCAGATCGAAGAGCCCCTGAAACATCTGTCATCCCCTTTTTGTTTTTCTTGAGAAGCGCCCCGTCCCGAGCGCGGCTCCTGTCCACTTGTAAGAAACGTCCCGTTACTTTCCAGCGCGCGAAACATGCGCTCGCCGTTTGCCGGCTTTTGTTGGGATGATCTTGACCGGTCAAATTTGAAGGACAGTTTAAGTATCGCGATGAATCCGACGTAAACGCTTCACGTCGGCGCGTGCCCGCGAAATGGCAGAAACGCCCATTTCATTGAGGCTTTTACGTATTGAAGGAAATCGGTTTACCCTGCCATTTCGCGAAGCGATAACCATTGCCGCAAGCGGTCAGGTGGTGCTGGCTCGAACGCGTCTGGTCCATGGACGTCGTACGCCGTGGATGGTCGGGGCTGTATTTTCGCAGGGATGTTTTGGGGGGTGGCCCAGCCGCCGCGCCGCTGAGGGCACCGGCCTGGAACGAGGGCGTCGGCGAACACGTCAGGACCAGATCTCACGTTGAGCATCGAAGCCCGAAGGCCCTGGAGCTCGTGAAATTGCGGATCGCTCAAAGATCCGCACCGAACGAAGAAAACCTGTTTCTTCTGCCGGACCGGCTTTCGAAAAAGAGCGAGCTCTTTCGAAACTACGATCCAGCCGTTTGACCTGATGTCTCGCCGACACCCTCTTTCGCCGACAAGAGCCGCTCTTTCAAAATCTGCCGTTTAGATAAGCAAACCGTCCGGAAGGCTCGTGTGACGTGCCGGCATCAAAAGCCGCCGGCAATTTTCTTCAAGCGAGATTTACTTCTTCTTCTTGGCGACCTTGCGGGTCTTCTTCGCAGTCTTCTTCACTGCGCTCTTCGCCTTCTTTGCCTTCTTAGCTTTCTTCGCCATGTTGCCCTCCTAATGTAGTGAGATGGCTTAATCGCTGCGTGCACTCGGGAATCGAAATGCACTGCATCCCGAATACACCAACACATTGAAAAAAACAGCGTCCCGCTTAAGGAAGTGTTGACGCGACGGATGAGAGCGCGCGACGCGCGGTGAACGGCGACACACCAAACCATCGGCGCAACGAAGCGAAAACTGCGCGACGAACCGCAGCGGACAATTCAAGATATTACAAGAAGTAACTGTGCCGCAATGGTTTCTGTGATTCACGCTATCGACGATCGGCATTTCATCGCCGTTGTTGCGCCCCATCGGAGTCGCTCGAAAGCACCTTGCGCGGACTCTGAGTCGCGATTTTTGGCAACAAAAAAATTTTCGCGCACACCAGCTTCGTGTCTCGTCGCAGCTCGCCAAAACCGGTTTTCCGCGCGAATCGATTGCGGCTGATTCGCGGCTACATTGCTCCGCGCACGCGATGCATCGTCGGTTATGGTGAACGATTTGATACGCGCTCGCATCTCAAGCGCGAGCGCTCGACAACGCGAGCGAGCGCGCCGGATCAGAATTCAGATGCCGAGCTTTGACTTCAGGAGATCGTTCACGGCCTGCGGATTGGCCTTGCCGCCGGATGACTTCATCACCTGACCGACGAACCATCCGATCAATGCCGGCTTGGCTTTCGCTTGGGCGACCTTGTCGGGATTGGCGGCGATGATGTCGTCGACCACCTTTTCGATCGCGCCGAGATCGGTGACCTGCTTCATGCCGCGCGTCTCGACCACCGCGCGCGGGTCGCCACCCTCCCGCCAGATGATCTCGAACAGATCCTTTGCGATCTTGCCGGAGATGGTGCCCTCGCCGATCAGATCGACGATCGCGGCAAGCTGCGCTGCCGATACCGGCGAGACGCCGATCGCCAGGCCTTCCTTGTTGAGACGCCCGAACAGCTCGTTGATGACCCAATTGGCGGCAAGCTTGCCGTCGCGCGCCTTGTCCGCGAGCTTCGCCAGCACGGTTTCGAAGAAATCGGCGCTCTCGCGTTCGGCCACCAGCACGCTGGCGTCATAAGGCGACAGGCCGAACTCGGCGATGAACCGCGCCTTCTTCTGATCCGGCAGTTCGGGCAAGTTCGCCTTGAGTTCGGCGACATAGGCTTCGGAAAATTCCAGCGGCAGCAGGTCAGGATCGGGAAAATAGCGGTAGTCGTGCGCCTCTTCCTTGGAACGCATCGACCTTGTTTCGCCCTTGTTGGGATCGAACAGCCGGGTTTCCTGGTCGATGACCCCGCCATCTTCGAGAATGCCGATCTGGCGCCGCGCCTCGTGTTCAATGGCCTCGCCGATGAAGGCGATCGAGTTCATGTTCTTGATCTCGCAGCGGGTGCCGAGCGCTTCTCCCGGCTTGCGCACGGAAACGTTGACGTCGGCGCGCAAGGACCCCTTCTCCATGTCGCCGTCGCAGGTGCCGAGATAACGCAGGATCGAGCGCAACTTGGTCACATAGGCTTTCGCCTGCTCCGAGGAGCGGATGTCGGGCTTGGAGACGATCTCCATCAGGGCTACGCCGGAGCGGTTGAGATCGACGAACGACATGGTCGGGCTCTGGTCGTGCAGCGACTTGCCGGCGTCCTGCTCCAGATGCAGCCGCTCGATGCCGACGGTGACGCTGTCGCCGCCCGAAAGTTCGACCACGACCTCTCCTTCGCCGACGATCGGCGACTTGTATTGGCTGATCTGGTAGCCCTGCGGCAAATCCGGGTAGAAATAATTCTTGCGGTCGAACACCGAGCGTCGGTTGATCTGCGCTTTGAGGCCGAGGCCAGTGCGGACCGCCTGCTTGACGCATTCCTCGTTGATGACCGGCAACATACCCGGCATTGCCGCATCGACCAGCGACACGTGCGAATTGGGCTCGCCGCCGAACTCCGTCGAGGCCCCCGAGAAAAGCTTTGCGTTGGAGTTGACCTGGGCATGGACTTCCATCCCGATCACGACTTCCCAGTCGCCGGTGGCCCCCTTGATCAGTTTCGACTTCGTCGCACTCATGCGCTTTCACTCCCGAGCAGCGCCGAAACGATCCCTTCCCATTCGGCGTCGAGCGAGTCCGTCACAGCCGGCTTGCCCGCCTGACGGTACCAGTAGCCGGCGTTGGCAGAATCGCCTTCGACACGATGCAGATAGGCGTGGACCCAGGCCGCCTCACGCGTGTGTTCGTCCTGCACGATCTTGTGCGCCCGGTCCCAGCCGCCCTTTGATCCGCCCTTGGCCGCCCACCACAGCGCGGCCAGCGGCGCATTCAGCTCCTGCGCGGGTGCCGCGCCCGAGAGGCTCGCCTTGAACTCCGCCATCTTCACCACCACCTCGCCGGCGTGAATCGTCCTGCCGCCTGCTCGATCACCTCGCCGAGCGAGAACAGCGTCTCTTCGCCGAAGGGATGGCCGATCAATTGCAGGCCGAGCGGCAGACCTTGCGAATCCTTTCCCGCGGGAATGGCGATCCCGGGAAGTCCGGCCATGTTGACCGTCACGGTGAAGATGTCGTTGAGATACATCTCCACGGGATCGGCGCCTTTCTCGCCGACACCGAAAGCCGCCGATGGCGTCGCCGGCGTCAGGATCGCGTTGACACCCTTGGCGAAGCAATCCTCAAAGTCCTTCTTGATCAGCGTGCGGACCTTCTGCGCGCGCAAATAATAGGCGTCGTAATAGCCGGCCGAGAGCACGTAGGTGCCGATCATGACGCGGCGGCGGACCTCGGCGCCAAAACCTTCGGCGCGGGTGTTTTCATACAATTCGCCAATGCTGCGGCCGGGCACGCGCAGGCCGTAGCGGACGCCGTCATAGCGCGCGAGATTTGAGGAGGCCTCGGCGGGCGCGACGATGTAATAGGCCGGCAGCGCATATTTGGTGTGCGGCAGCGACACTTCGACGAGTTCGGCACCGGCCGCCTTGAGCCAGGCAGCGCCCTCGTGCCAGAGCTTTTCGATCTCACCGGGCATGCCGTCGAGCCGATACTCCCTGGGGATTCCGATTTTCATCCCCTTCACGGATTTTCCGATCGCGGCCTCGTAATCCGGCACCGCGCGATCGACCGACGTGGTGTCCTTGGGATCGTGGCCGGCCATCGAACGCATCAGGATCGCGGTATCGCGCACGGTGCGGCCGATCGGCCCGGCCTGATCGAGCGAAGACGCAAAGGCGACGATGCCCCAGCGCGAGCAGCGTCCGTAAGTGGGCTTCATGCCGACGGTCGCTGTAAACGCCGCCGGCTGGCGGATCGATCCGCCGGTGTCCGTCGCGGTTGCGCCCATGCACAGAAGCGCTGCCACCGCCGACGCCGAGCCGCCCGACGAACCGCCGGGCACCAGCGTGGTATTGGCGCCGTCGCGCCGCCACGGATTGACGACCGGGCCAAAGCATGAGGTCTCGTTCGACGACCCCATCGCGAATTCGTCGTTGTTGAGCTTGCCCAGCATGACGGCGCCGTCGCGCCAGAGCTGTGAAGTCACTGTCGACTCGTAGGTCGGCACGAAATTGCCGAGAATCTTCGAACACGCGGTGGTGCGCACGTCCTTGGTCGCGAACAGATCCTTGATGCCAAGGGGAATGCCGGCGAGCGGACCGCCCTCGCCTCTGGCGATCTTTGCGTCAACCTCGCGCGCCATCGCCCGGGCGCGATCGGGCGTCTCCAGCACAAAAGCGTTGAGCGCGCGCGCGGCCTCGATCGCCGAAAGATGCGCCTCCGTCAGCTCAAGCGACGTGAAGGATTTCTTCGCGAGGGCACTTCGAGCCTCCGCGAGGGTCAGCGATGTCAAATCGGTCATTTATTAACCGGGCTGCAGAAGAAGGGAGAAAGTGTCTTGTCGTTGGCGGGATCGTCGCGCAACGCTTTGTCGTTGGCCTTGTCGGCGGCCTCCAACGCGTCGATCACCGCATCGACCGCCTGTTGCGGATCGGCAGCCTTGCCCTGGCGCTCCATGGCGTCGAGGTAGTTCATATAGGCCTGATAGGCCTTTTCATCGTCGCAGAGCATGCACATCAGAATTCCCGCCTCGCGCCCGAAGACGCTCTTACCTTTGACGCGTTTTCCCTATTCGACGACCTTGGGCACCAGAAAGAAGTGATCCTGAGTTTCCGGCGCATTTCTGACGATGTCGTCGGCGATCCCGCCATCATTGACCACGTCGGCACGCTTCTTCATGTCCATCGGTATCACGGAAGTCATCGGCTCGACGCCCTCGACGTTGACTTCCGACAATTGCTCGACGAAGGCGAGCATCGCGTTCAGCTCGCCCTGCAGATGCGGAACTTCTGACTCCTTGAGCGCAATCCGCGCCAGATGCGCGATACGGCGAACGGTGGCGGCGTCGACCGACATTATATAAGGCCTTTCGGGGCAAAACTCAGTCCGCCGTATAGCAGAGGGTGGTTTTGCGCTGCAACCGCGAGGCGGCCTTTTAGCCCGCCAACCGGCTCATCGTCGCCAGCGCGCCTCCGGCCAGGGCCCGCGTCAGCTCGGCTGCCGGCATCTCGCGGCCAAGCCGTACCGCTTGGCCTGCCCAAAGATTGGTGAAATCGACCCTGCCGAGCTTTTCCGCCGCCGCCTTCAGCGGCGCCAAAGCCGTCGCGGCGTGAGGAAATTGAGGCGCATCCGACGAAATCGGGCCGACCTCGCGCATCGCGCGGTTGACGACCCCGCGCGCCGGGCGCCCGGTCATGACGTTGGTGATGACGGTGGAATCGTCCCACGCCTGGGCAAGCGCCGTTCGCGCCGCCGCGATGACCTTCGATTCCGGGCACCGTAGATAGGCACTCCCGATCTGCACACCGGCCGCCCCCAGAGCGAAAGCCGCCGCGATGCCCCGCCCGTCGGCGATGCCACCCGCCGCGACCACCGGAACCCTCACGGCGTCAACCACCTGGGGCACCAACGCAAAGGTGCCCGGCTGTTCGGCGATATTTTCGGTCAGGAACATGCCGCGATGGCCGCCGGCTTCGGCGCCCTGCGCGATGATGACGTCCGCGCCGTGGTCCTCGAGCCAGATCGCCTCTTTCACGGTGGTGGCCGACGACATCACTTTGCAGCCCGCGGCCTTGACGCGATCGACCATCGCGGGATCGGGAAGGCCGAAATGGAAGCTGACGATTTCGGGCTTGAGCTCCTCGACTAGGTCGCACATCGCGGCGTCGAACGGCGCGCGGTTGGCGGCATTGATCGGCGCCGACGGGTCGACCCCCAGCTCTTTATAATAGGGTGCAAGCCGCTGCTTCCAGGCGGCCTCGCGCGCGGGATCTGGCGCGACTGCCTTGTGGCAGAAGAAATTCATGTTGATCGGCGCTGAGACGCGCTGACGGATGATGTTGACCTGCTCGCGAGCTTTCTCCACCGAGAGCATGGCGCACGGCAGCGAACCGAGCGCCCCACCCTGCGCCGCCGCGATCACGAGGTCGGCATCCATCACGCCCGCCATCGGTGCGAGCACGATCGGAAATTCGGTCTTGAAAAGGTCGATCAGTCGCCGGTCTGGCCACATGGTCTGTTCACCTGATGATTTGCGAGATCGGCGCGGGCGTCGTTGCCGGGGCCTTTGGCAAGCTTAGCATCCGCTCGACCGGTGAGCTATGCGTCCAGGGTCCGCCTGAGGCCAAAGCGCCGCAGCGCGACCAGAGCCCAGATCGCCTCGACCAGCCCGAACGGCCAGGCGCCCTGCAGAAATCCGTAAATCGAACCGAGCGCGCAGGCCGCCGCGAAGGCAAGCACGAACCAGCGGCTACGGTCCTCCAGCGCATAGCTCAAAAGCATCGCCGTGACCGCAAATAAACCAAATAGTGTCAACCCGTCCATCGCATTCCCGCTTTGCACGTATTGCGGCCCGCGTGTTATGCGAACCCCATGCCCGCTCTCATTCTACCGCTGATCGAGGCGGCCGCGCATTGGCCTGAGCGCGGCGCGCTTGTTGGCCTTGATCTCGGCACCAAGACCATCGGCGTGGCGGTCTCCGATCCCGACCGCCGCTTGGCGACCGGAGTAGAGACGATCCAGCGCAAGGCGTTCAAGGCCGACGCCGCGCGCCTGCTCGCCATCGCCGGCGAGCGCGCGGCATCGGGCTTCGTGCTCGGCCTGCCGATCAACATGGATGGCAGCGAGGGACCGCGCGCGCAATCGACCCGCGCCTTTGCCCGCAATTTTTCCAAACTGACCGAGCTGGCGATTGCGCTGTGGGACGAACGGCTCTCGACCGCTGCCGTCGAACGCGAATTGATCGGAATGGACATGAGCCGCGCCCGGCGTGCGGAGGTGATCGACGAACACGCCGCGATCTTCATCCTGCAGGGCGCGCTCGATCGTCTGACGAAGGCGCGTGCGAATCCCTAGACCGAGCCCACGAGCAAAATCGTCTGCACGACAGCGGCCAGATTGTTGAGGCCATGCACGATGACGGTCAGCCAGGTGGACTGGTAACGGTAGCGGAGATAGCCGAGCAACAGGCCAATCGAAAACACTTCGCAAAAGAAGAACCAGTCGTATTGCAAATGTAGCGCCGTCCAGAACAGCGACGACAGGATAATGGCGCCGACGGGCCGCAGAAATGTCTCCGACCAGCCGCGATACAGAAAGCCGCGCGCGAAAAACTCCTCCGACATTGGCGCGGCGACGCAGAAGGCGATCACCAGAAGCCACAGCGCACCGTCCGCGCGCGCCGATCTCAATACATCCATCATGAACCCGGGCGTGGACTCCCGCCCCGTCGCGCGCGACAGCAACTCCCAGCCCAGGACCAAGGCGACGAGCGCGGCGACACCGATCGCGATGTTTTTCCAGGAGGTCGAGCGCAACGCGAGATAATCTGCAAACGACGTTCGCGACAGGCGGGTGGCGAGCCAAAGCGCGCCGAGAACGCCGGGCAGACCGGTGATCACGGAGAGGGAAATCGTCAGGCCGGCGCCCGCGACATGGATCGCGGCGGCCATGTCGAGCGGGCCTTCCCGCCGCAACACGAACCAGGCCACAACCACCATTTGGCCGGCGAACATCGCAGCGAAGATGACGAGGCCCCACAGGACGGTACCCCAGAACTTCCAGATGCGAGGTGGGCGCTGGACGGGAACGGCCGTGGCGAGCGCGACGGGACTTGCGGGATCGAGTGAATCCATCAACTGACCTTCATGAGGGTAATGCGCGGTCCAGCAACCGGCTGATGTCGTCGCGCGCCAGATCGACGGCGCCGTACATGCTCGCATGATTCCCCGCAAGCCGGGTCATCGCGAACAATTCGGCGTGAGGGGGCATTATCGGATTGAGTGCCGCCGCGGCGGCGAGCAGCGCAAGCTTCTCGACTGCCAGCCGGGCCACGCGCTCGGAGTCCGGACGGCGAAACGCCGTTCCGATGAAAGCCACTGCGGCGCCCGCGCCGGGAAGGCCTGCAGTTTCCCTGGCGAGACCTTGCAGGATGGCGGTGGCCGCCTCGACCTCGCGCGACAACGCGCGCAGCACGTCGAGGCACATCACATTGCCTGAACCCTCCCAGATCGCATTGACCGGGGATTCACGGTAATGCCGCGCCAAAATGCCTTCCTCGACGTAGCCGTTGCCGCCGAGGCATTCCATCGCTTCGTAGAGGAACCCGGGCGCACTCTTGCAGACCCAATATTTGATCGCGGGCGTCAGCAGGCGCATATAGGCCGCCTCGCTCGGGTCGTGCGGCGCGCGGTCGAAGGAGCGGCACAGCCGCATCACCAGCGCAATCGAAGCCTCGACATGCAGCGCCATGTCCGAAAGCACGGCCTGCATCAGCGGTTGGTCAGCGAGGTGCTTCTGGAACACGCTGCGATGCCTTGCGTGATGGAGCGCATGCGCCAGTCCCGAGCGCATCAGCCCCGCGGAGGCGATAGCGCAGTCCTGTCGCGTCAGCTGCACCATCTGGATGATGGTGCGGATGCCCTTGCCCTCCTCGCCGACACGCGTCGCATAGGCGCTTGCGAATTCGACCTCAGACGATGCGTTGGAGCGGTTGCCCAGCTTGTCCTTCAGGCGCTGAAACTCAATCGCGTTGACCGATCCGTCGGGCCGAAAGCGCGGCATGAAGAAACAGGTCAGACCTGCGTCGGCCTGCGCCAGCACCAGGAACGCATCGCACATCGGCGCCGACATGAACCACTTATGGCCGGTGATACGATAGGTGTCACCGTCGCGCTCCGCGCGCGTCATATTGCTGCGCACGTCGGTACCGCCCTGCTTCTCGGTCATACCCATGCCGAGCGTCATGCCGCGTTTCGTCGGCCAGGGCGCGAAAGTCGGATCGTAGGCGCGCGTTGCAATCACCGGCATGGCCTTTGCCAACACATCCGGCTGTGCCGCCAAGGCCGCCACCGACGCCCGCGTCATTGTAATGGGACACAAATGCCCGGTCTCGACCCCTGCCGCCATGTAGAACTTGGCGGCGCGCACGACCTCGGCCGCGGCGCCGGCCGGCTTTCCATCGACGGCCCAGGTCGAATTGTGCAAGCCCGCATGGGCGCTGCGCGCCATCAATTCGTGATAGGCCGGGTGAAACTCGACTTCGTCGCGACGGTTGCCCTTGGAGTCGAACGTGCGCAGCTTTGGTGTGTTCTCATTAGCGAGCCGTCCCCGATCGGCCATGGCGGCCGAACCCCAATGCTGTCCGAACTCGGACAACTCCTTCTGCGCATTTTCCCCGCCGTTGGCGGCGACCGCCTCGGCAAGCGGACGGTCCAGTGTAAACAGATCGACATCGACAAATGGCGGAGACTGGTTGAGCACCTCATGGGTCGCAGATGAAGCTCGCATCATGGCCGCCCTCACGGTCGGTGATTGGGAAGGTTGCGCCGGAATTACGCCCACCGGCAGACTCAACCTTCGGCGCTGAGATATCGGGAAATCATACGCGCGACCGCCCGCGCCCGGCAGCGAAAAATGCCACCACCGCTTGGCATAATTGACAAAACCTTGCGTCACCATCGCAATGGCCTTTAGGTTCCGCCATCGTTCCAAGGCGCTATGCGTTCATTCCACCGGATACGGCCCCTCCGCGAACACCTCGGCGTGATATCCTTTTGAACCGACAATCCGCGCCAGCGGGCTTGTCGGGCTCTGCCCGGCTTTTAGACCGTCGAGCACCGTGCCGAAATCGTACCGCGGTTGCCATCCAAGTTCATCGCGCGCACGGCGATTGACATAGACCCTGCCAATGCTGGGAAACATCTTCCAGCCCCTTCGCTCGTATTCGGCCGCGAAGTCAGGAACGAGCCGCCGCACAACGCGCGGCGCGTCGGCTCGCAGTTCCAGCAAGTCCCCCGGACGAAAGGGTGTGGTCGCGCTGATGATGAATTTGCGAAATCCGGTCGCGGCCGCACGCTCCGCCGCGAGCAGATGCGCGCTCACCACGTCCTCGATATCGACCCGGCGGTAGAGATATTCATTGACCTTGATGTTCTGGTCCGAGTAGCCGGCTCGGATTTCGCTGTTGTCATCCTCGTCGGGAAAGAACCGGGAGGTCCTGAGCACGACACAGGCCAGACCCTGATTGCGGTGGAACAATTGGCACAGGTCTTCCGCCATGGCCTTGGTCGTCCCATAGATATTCTTTGGAACCGGTACGACCTCCTCCGTCACCCACGCAGCCGGCGCGCCAATTGCCGGTGTGAGGGTGTCGCCAAAGACGCTGGTTGTGCTGGTGAAAACAAATGACTCGACGCCCGCTGTGACCGCCTCCTCGAGGAGATTGAGCGTGCCGGTAATGTTGGCGTCGATGAAATCCTGGCGGCGGTGTGTGACAACGTGAGGCTTGTGCAAAGTGGCGGCATGGAAGACCCGCCGCACATTGGTCATACAGCGCCTGACGAAACCGCGATCCGTGATCGAGCCTACATGCGTCGTAAAAGGCGATTCCAGAAGGTCGAGACCGATGACCTCGTGTCGTAAATCTCGCAGTGTCCGAACCAAAGCTTCGCCAAGATGGCCAGCACTCCCGGTGACCAGTATTTTCATCCCCACCCGCCACTCCTGCACCGCTCGCTCTGGGCGGTAACAATCCAATATCTTCCAGGGCACGCCCTGCGCTGTTTCGGCCTGATTGGCGATCCAATCCGGCGGCTTTGCGGCACGCCCGTTTACCCTGCTTCCGACATCCCAGGGGATAACTCGCGAGGCTATTCTTCGCGCTTGCCCCGCCTTTGATCTCTGCCTATAGCTCTCGTTTTAATGACCCCTGCATCGAAATCGACCTTCGTCCTCGGTCACCGGCATCTGCTGGGCATAGAGGGCCTTTCGGCTGCCGATATTACCGGCCTGCTCGACCTTTCCGAGGAATATGTCGAGCTCAACCGCCAGGTCGACAAGAAGCGCACCTCCTTGCGCGGCCGCACCCAGGTCAATCTGTTCTTCGAAGCCTCGACCCGCACCCAGTCCTCGTTCGAACTCGCAGGCAAGCGGCTGGGCGCCGACGTCATGAATATGTCGGTGTCTTCGTCCTCGATCCGGAAGGGCGAGACGCTGATGGACACCGCCGTCACGCTCAACGCCATGCACCCGGACATCCTGGTGGTCCGCCACCACGCGTCGGGCGCGGTGGAACTGTTGGCGCGCAAGGTCGATGGCTCGGTCATCAATGCCGGCGACGGCGCGCACGAACATCCGACGCAAGCCCTGCTCGACGCGCTGACCATCCGCCGCAACAAGGGCCGACTCGAAGGATTGGTGATCGCGATCTGCGGCGACGTCATGCATTCGCGCGTGGCGCGATCCAACATTCTCCTGCTCAATACCATGGGCGCGCGCGTCCGCGTGGTCGCACCCTCCACGCTGTTGCCGCGCGGCATCGAGCGGATGGGCGTCGAAGTCGCCCGCGACATGCGCGAGGGACTCCATGGCGCCGATATTGTGATGATGCTAAGGCTGCAGCGCGAGCGCATGAACGGCTCGTTCGTGCCGTCGAGCCAGGAATACTTTCATTACTTCGGCCTCGACCAGAAGAAGCTGGCCTACGCCAAGCCCGACGCGCTGGTGATGCATCCGGGACCGATAAATCGCGGTGTGGAAATCAACTCGATCGTGGCCGACGGCGCGCAATCGCTGATCCGGGAACAGGTGGAAATGGGAGTGGCGGTGCGGATGGCGGTGCTCGAAGCGCTCGCCCGCAACCTGCCCAACGCGTGACATTATGTTGACCGAGCGCCGCCCGATCCTGCTCGCCAACGCCCGCGTGATCGATCCATCACGCGATTTCGACGGTCCCGGCGACGTCTTGATCGCCGATGGCATGATCCGCGACAACAAGCGCGGCATTGGCGCGGCCGGCGTTCCCGAGGGCACCGACGTCATCAATTGCGCCGGCAAGATCGTCGCACCCGGCCTGATCGACATGCGCGCCTTTGTCGGCGAGCCCGGCGCAAGCCACCGCGAGACCTTCGCCTCGGCAAGCCAGGCGGCGGCAACCGGCGGCATCACCACGATCATATGCCAGCCCGCCACCTCGCCGGTGATCGACAATTCCGCGACCGTGGATTTTGTGCTGCGCCGCGCCCGCGACACCGCGATCGTCAACATCCATCCGATGGCGGCGCTGACCAAAGGCCTGCGCGGCGAAGAAATGACCGAGATCGGCCTGTTGAAAGCCGCCGGCGCCGTGGCATTCACCGACGGCGACAAGAGCCTCACCAACGCGCAGGTGATGCGACGGGCCCTGACCTATGCGCGCGATTTCGACGCCCTGATTGTCCACCACACCGAAGACCCGCACCTTGTCGGCGAAGGCGTCATGAACGAGGGCGAATTCGCCACCAGGCTGGGATTGGTCGGCATTCCCAACGCCGCCGAGGCCGTGATGCTGGAGCGCGACATGCGCCTCGTCGCGCTGACCGGCGGCCGTTACCACGCGGGATCTTTGACCTGCATCGAGTCACTGGAAATCCTCAAGCGCGCGCGCGAGGCAGGTCTGGAGGTCTCGGCCTCGGTCTCGATCAACCACATCACGCTCAACGAAAACGACATCGGCCCATACCGGACTTTTCTAAAACTATCGCCGCCGCTGCGCACCGAGGACGATCGCACAGCGCTCGTCGCAGCCATCGCCTCCGGGCTCATCGACGTCATCATGTCCGATCACAATCCGCAGGATGTCGAGGTCAAGCGCCTACCCTTCGCGGAGGCCGCCTCCGGCGCGATCGGATTGGAGACCATGCTGCCGGCGGCGCTTCGGTTGATCCACAACGGCGAGACGGACTTCAAGACGCTGATTCGCGCCATGTCGACACGCCCGGCCGAATTGCTCGGCCTGCCCGGCGGATCGCTGCGGCCGGGTTCGCCGGCCGACGTGATCGTGATCGATACCGACACGCCATGGATACTCGATCCCGACGATCTCAAATCGCAATGCAAGAACACGCCGTTTGACGAGGCGCGCTTCTCCGGCCGCGTCGTGCGCACCATCGTCGGTGGACGGACGGTGTACGAGCATGTCTAGGGCGTCTTCAAGCGAGGTGGACGCGGCTTTGCGTCCAGAAAACGCCGCAAGAGGAGCCCCTGATGCGCGCGAAGTTTGCGGGCGTGGAGGAAACGGAAATGTCGGCTAGTGCATGGCTGCCGGTGGCGTTCGTCCTCGGCTATCTGCTTGGCTCTATTCCCTTTGGCTTGATCCTGACAAGGCTTGCCGGCACGCAGGATTTGCGGTCGATCGGCTCCGGCAACATCGGCGCCACCAATGTGCTGCGCACCGGACGCAAGGGCCTTGCCGCGGCAACGCTACTGCTCGACATGCTCAAGGGCACCGCCGCCGTGATTATTGCGGGTTATTATGGCGGTCCCAACGCCGCGATGCTCGCCGCACTCGGCGCCTTTCTCGGCCACCTGTTCCCGGTCTGGCTGAACTTCAAGGGCGGCAAGGGCGTCGCGGTCTATATCGGCGTGCTGATCGGCCTGTTCTGGCCGGCCGCGGTGGTGTTTTGCGTGCTGTGGCTCGCAACCGCCGTAACCTCGCGTTACTCCTCGCTCTCCGCACTGGTTGCAAGTTTCGTCACGCCAATTTTTCTCTGGTGGTTCGGCCATCCCGCATTGGCTTCGCTGTTCGCCGTCCTGACGATGTTGTTGTTCTACATGCACCGCGAAAACATCAAGCGGTTGCAGGAAGGGACCGAGGGGCGGATCGGGCAGAAGTGAGGGCAGCTCAGCGTCGTGCCAGCGCTGCCTCGACGAACCGCGCGGCCTCAAGCGCGCCGGCATCGTCGCCATATCGCGCGATCACCTGCACGCCAACCGGCAAACCGCCGTCGGCGATAATCGCTGGAACGTTGACGCAAGGGTTGCCCATCAGCGTCCACAGCCGGTTGAAACGTGGATCGCCAGTCCAGTCGAGCCCCTTCGGAGCCGCACCGGGCGCCGAGAATGTCAGCAAGACGTCGACATCGTCGAACGTCTTGGCCAGCGCGACGCGCGCGCGGACCGCAACGGCTCGGGCCTCATCGTAAGCATCCGGGGTGATGTCCGCGCTTTCATCGAGCCTCGTGCGCAGCAGCGGCGGCATGGCGTCGTAGTTTTCGCGATACTCCCAGGCGAACGCCTGATGCGCCTCGAATTGCTGGATTGTCGTATGGACGCGCCACGCTTCGCCTACGACCTCCGGCAGCGCGATGGCACGGACCGAAGCGCCCGCGCGCTCGGAAGCCCGGCTCGCAACCCGAAGGGCGTTCTCACTAGCCGCTTCCGGCGCACCTGCAAATTCCTGCATGACGACGCCGATGCGCGGCGCACTGACCACGACCTTCGGCAAGAGCCCGGACCGGTTGGTCATGGCCGACAGCCCGCAAGCAAGATCGCCGACGCCAGCCGCGAACAGGCCAACAGTGTCCAGCGACCAGGAAAAGCATTTCACGCCAACCTTCGGCAGCAGATGGAACGACGGCTTGATCGCGGCGACGCCGCAGAACGAGGCCGGGCGGATCACCGAGCCGCCGGTCTGCGTCCCCAGCGCGAGCGGGATCATCCCTGCCGCAACGGCCGCCGCCGATCCCGATGATGATCCGCCCGGCGTATGACCCTGATTGTGCGGGTTCAGCGTCGGCGTCGGGTCGTTCGCTGCAAAGGCTGTCGTCGTGGTCTTGCCGATAATGGTCGCGCCAGCCTGTTTCAACATCATCACCACGGACGCGTCCGCGCGGGGCTGCCAGCCGCGGTAGATCCCTGATCCCATTTCCGTGGGGAACTCCGCCGTATCGATGATGTCCTTGATTCCGACCGCGATGCCGTGCAGCGGCCCGGTGCCGGCAGCACCCGGATTGTCTGAGCGACAGACAAAGGCGCCAATGGTCTTGTCCTGCGCATCAATCCGTTCGGACGACCGGGCGATCGCCGCGTCGGGTGAAAGTTCGCCGAAATTGATACGGCGCTGCAAGTCGGCGAGCGAGATCATCGCACTCATTTCCTCTTAAAGGCCCATTTTAAGGATCGAGCTGGGATCGAGCAAGAACGCGCGTCGTTCCGCGGCCCGGTCGGCGCAGCCACATAACGTTCAATCCCCCTTCCCCACATCCTCCAGTTGATCCATTCTGCCTGCGGAGGACAGCTTGGACATCAAAACGTCAAACACGACACATCTCACCGACGCCCAACGCATCGACTGGCTGCGGCTGATTCGTTCCGACAACGTCGGACCGCGGACCTTCCGTTCCCTGGTCAATCATTTCGGCAGCGCGCGTGCCGCGCTGGAGCGGCTGCCGGAGCTGGCCCGGCGCGGCGGCGCTTCGCGTCATCAGCGGATCTGCAGCGAGGCGGCGGCGCGCGCGGAACTTGAGGCCTCCGGGCAATTCGGCGTCAGCCTGATCGCACCGGGGGAGGAAGGATACCCGCCGCGGCTTGCGGTGCTTGACGATGCGCCGCCGCTGCTGGGTATACGCGGTGCCCTTGAAATCCTGATGCGGCCGATGATTGCGATCGTCGGCTCCCGCAACGCCTCCGGCGCCGGGCTGAAATTCGCCGGCTCCCTTGCACGCGACCTCAGCGACGCCGGATTTGTCATCGCCTCGGGGCTGGCGCGCGGCATCGATCAATCGGCGCATCGCGCCAGCGTTGGCGGCGGCACGGTGGCGATGCTCGCCGGCGGCCACGACAAGGTCTATCCGCCCGAGCATGAGGATCTGCTGGCGGCGATCATTGTGTCAGGCGGCGCAATCTCCGAAATGCCGCTCGGGCACGCGCCGCGCGCCCGTGATTTTCCAAGGCGCAACCGCCTGATCTCGGGTGCCGCGCTTGGCGTGGTGGTGGTGGAAGCCGCGCTTCGGTCGGGATCGCTGATCACCGCACGCATCGCCGCCGAGCAGGGCCGCGAAGTCTTCGCGGTACCCGGCTCGCCGCTCGATCCGCGCGCCGCCGGCACCAATGACCTGATCAAGCAGGGCGCGACCCTGATCACGGAAGCCTCCGACGTCATCCAGGCCGTCGAGCCGATCATCGGCCGGCCGGTCGGGCTGCGTGAGCCGGACGAAGAGCCGCTGGCATCCGAGCCAGACGCATCCGACCGTGCGCGTATCGTCGGATTGCTGGGGCCAACCCCGATCCTGCTCGACGACCTGATCCGGATGGGGAACGCCTCGCCAGCAATCGTGCGCACCGTGCTGCTCGAGCTTGAACTCGCCGGACGGCTCGAGCGTCACGGCGGCGGGTTGGTGTCGCTGACCTGAGCGCTAGCCGCGGTAGATCGGCGCGCCCGCGGGCGAACTGGTTGCACCGCCATCGACGAATATTTCCTGGCCCTGGAGATGGGCCGCATCGTCCGATGCCAGGAACAATACGGTCTTCGCGACATGATCGGGCTCGCCGATCCGCCCCAGCGGCGTCGCGCGGCCGATTCTATTTTCGAACGCCTTCTCGGCTTCCGGTGTCGCCGTCGCCGGCCCCCAGATCGGCGTTCTAATCGCGCCGGGTGCAACGACATTGACACGAATATTGCGCGGAGACAGTTCCGACGACATGACCCGCGCCATCGCCCGCACGCCAGCCTTTGTTGCAGCATAGGCGGAATAGCCGGGATTACCGAGCACCGAGATGACCGAGCCGTTGAGGATGATCGAGCCGCCGTCGTTCATCTGCGCGACCGCTGCCTGCACGGTAAAAAAGACAGCCGTGAGATTGGTCCGGATCACCTGCTCGAAGGCTGAAAGTGTCGTGCCGCCAACAGGCGTGTTGCCGGCAATGCCGGCATTGGCAAAGACGATGTCGAGTTTGCCGAACCTGTCGACGCCCTCTTTGATCGCCGCCTCCGTCGCTGCGACATCGGTGGTGTCGGCAACGACTGCAAACGCGTTCGGTCCGAGCCCGTTGGCGGCCGACTCAAGCGTCGCCTGATTGCGGCCAGTGATAATGACGCGGGCGCCCTCGGCTACGAACAGTTTGGCTGTCGCAAGACCGATGCCGCTGTTACCGCCGGTAATAATCGCCGTCTTGTTCGCGAGCCTCATGTTCATCTCCTGACTGGTTGCATTATTAAACTATGTTGCCTAGCTAGAGGCTCTGGTTTAATGTTGCAACTACAAAAGGCTGTGATCCCTGCCTTTGGCCAATCGAGGAGATCCGCCATCGTGAAGCGTACAAGCCTGGAACATGCCGAATGCCCGATCGCGCGTTCGCTGGACGCGATCGGCGACTGGTGGTCGCTCTTGATCATCCGCGATGCGCTGTTGGGACACCGCCGCTTCGGCGAGTTCCAGAAAAGCCTCGGACTTGCGAAGAACATCCTGACGGTGCGGCTGCGGACGCTGGTCGATCGCGGCATCCTGGCGATGGCGCCTGCCTCCGACGGCAGCGTCTATCAGGAATATGTGCCGACGCCGAAGGGACGCGGGCTTTTCCCGGTCCTGGTCGCGCTCCGGCAATGGAGCGAGGAATTCGATGCGAGGCCCGAGGAGATCGCGACTATCCTGGTCGATCGGAGGAACGGCCGGCCGGTCAGGAAGCTCGAGCTGCATTCCCGCGATGGCCGACTGCTTGGTTTTGGCGACACCACGCTGAAGCCGCGGACCGCCACCCGACGCTAGCGGCTGCACTGCCCAAAAGGCACAAATCAACAATTTTTGCGTGTATTTTACAACTTTTGAGATATGTTTGGCGCAGCTTAGGCCCCTGTTTCAACATCTGTCGATTTGACAGGGGCCTCCTCACCACCCATGTTCGGGTCGAAACGGCCGACGCGAGTTCTCGCGGAACCGGCCTTTATTTTTCCCGTAAGCCATTGGAATGACATGAATATCGTCATTGTCGAGTCGCCGGCGAAAGCCAAGACGATCAACAAATATTTGGGTGCCTCCTACGAGGTTCTGGCGTCTTTCGGCCACGTCCGCGACCTCCCGGCCAAGAACGGATCGGTCGATCCGGACGCCAACTTCCAGATGATCTGGGAGGTCGACCCCAAAGCGGCAGGACGACTCAACGATATCGCCAAGGCGCTCAAGGGCGCCGACAAGCTGATTCTCGCAACCGACCCGGATCGGGAGGGCGAGGCGATTTCCTGGCACGTGCTGGAAGTGCTGAAAGAAAAGCGCGCGCTAAAGGACCAGGCGGTCGAACGGGTGGTGTTCAACGCCATCACCAAGCAGGCCGTCTCGGAAGCGATGAAGCATCCACGCCAGATCGATGGCGCGCTGGTAGACGCATACATGGCGCGACGCGCGCTGGACTATCTGGTCGGCTTCACGCTCTCCCCCGTCCTGTGGCGCAAATTGCCGGGTGCGCGCTCCGCCGGACGCGTGCAATCGGTGGCGCTGCGCCTCGTCTGCGACCGCGAACTTGAAATCGAAAAATTCGTGCCGCGCGAATACTGGTCTCTGGTCGCCACGCTGACGACGCCGCGCGGCGAAGCCTTCGAAGCAAGGCTCGTTGGCGCCGACGGCAAGAAGATTCAGAGGCTCGACATCGGCTCGGGCGCCGAAGCTGAGGATTTCAAGAAGGCGATCGAAGCCGCCAATTTCACGGTCACGACCGTCGAAGCAAAGCCGGCGCGGCGCAATCCTCAGGCCCCCTTCACCACCTCGACGCTGCAGCAGGAAGCCAGTCGCAAGCTCGGCTTCGCGCCGGCGCACACCATGCGGATCGCGCAGCGGCTCTACGAAGGCATTGATATAGGCGGCGAGACCACCGGCCTCATTACCTATATGCGAACCGATGGCGTGCAGATCGACGGTTCGGCGATCACACAGGCACGCAAGGTGATCGGCGAGGATTACGGCAACGCCTATGTGCCCGATGCGCCGCGTCAGTATCAAACCAAGGCCAAGAATGCGCAGGAGGCGCACGAAGCCATCCGCCCGACCGATCTTTCGCGACGCCCGGCCGACATGCGCCGGCGGCTCGATCCCGACCAGGCCAAGCTCTATGAACTGATCTGGATCCGCACCATCGCGAGCCAGATGGAATCCGCCGAACTCGAACGCACCACCGTCGACATTGCCGCGAAGGCCGGCTCTCGCGCGCTGGAACTTCGTGCTTCCGGCCAGGTGATCAAATTCGACGGTTTCCTCGCGCTCTATCAGGAAGGCCGCGACGACGACGGCGACGACGAAGACAGCCGCCGCCTCCCCGTCATGAGCGAGGGCGAAGCGTTGAAGCGCCAGGATCTGGCGGTCACCCAGCATTTCACCGAGCCGCCGCCGCGTTTCTCCGAGGCTTCGCTGGTCAAGCGCATGGAAGAGCTCGGCATCGGCCGCCCCTCGACCTATGCCTCGATCCTTCAGGTGCTGAAGGACCGCGGCTATGTCAGGCTCGAGAAGAAGCGCCTGCACGGCGAGGACAAGGGTCGCGTCGTCGTCGCGTTCCTGGAAAACTTCTTCGCGCGCTATGTCGAATATGATTTCACCGCAGCGCTGGAAGAGCAGCTTGACCGCATCTCGAACAACGAGATTTCCTGGCAGCAGGTATTGAAGGATTTCTGGCACGACTTCATCGGCGCGGTGAACGAGATCAAGGACCTGCGCGTTACCCAGGTGCTCGACGCGCTCGACGACATGCTGGGACCGCACATTTATGCGCCGCGTGAGGACGGCGGCGATCCCCGGCAATGCCCGAGCTGCGGCACCGGCAAGCTCAACCTCAAGGCCGGAAAGTTCGGCGCCTTTGTCGGCTGCTCAAATTATCCGGAGTGCCGTTACACCCGTCCGCTCGCCGCCGACAGCGAAGCCAGCGCCGATCGCATCCTGGGCAAGGACCCGGAGACCGATCGCGACGTTATCGTGAAGGCCGGTCGCTTCGGACCCTACATCCAGCTCGGCGAGCAAAAGGATTATGCTGAGGGCGAGAAGCCCAAGCGCGCCGGTATCCCGAAAAACCTCTCACCCTCCGACATCGAACTCGATGTGGCGCTGAAGCTGTTGTCGCTGCCGCGCGAAATCGGCCTGCACCCGGAGACCGGCCAGCCGATCACCGCGGGCCTGGGCCGCTTCGGACCCTTCGTGCGCCATGAGAAGACCTATGCCAGCCTTGAGGCCGGCGATGAAGTCTTCGACATCGGTCTCAACCGCGCCGTCACGCTGATCGCCGAGAAGGTGGCGAAAGGCCCAAGCAGCCGCCGCTTCGGCGCCGATCCCGGCAAGCCGCTCGGCGATCATCCGACCTTGGGCGGAGTCGCGGTCAAGAACGGCCGCTATGGCGCCTATGTCACGGCCGGCGGCGTCAACGCCACGATCCCGAGCGACAAGACCCCGGACACCATCACATTGCCCGAAGCGATCGCGTTGCTCGACGAACGCGTGGCGAAGGGTGGCGGCGCGCCCAAGCGCGGCGGCAAGAAAGCGAAGGCGGCGGCACCCGCCAAGGCTGACGCCGAAGCAAAGCCGACAAAGCCCGCCAAGAAAGTCGCCGTGAAGAAATCCGCGGCAAAGCCGAAATCGGAGGCCACCAGCAAAGCCCGCGCGCCGGTGACTGCGAAGACTTCGCCTTCGAAGGCGACAAAACCCGTCGCCAAAAAGAGCGCCGGCAAGGCAAGCGGATAGAGTGGCAAGGCAACGCGACAGCGGCTTTCCAGGCTTGGACGCCATCGTCGCCTTCATCCGCGCGAATCCAGGAAAGGTCGGAACCCGCGAAATCGCGCGGGAATTCGGCCTCAAGAACGCCGACCGCGCCGAGTTGAAACGAATCCTGCGCGAGCTCGCTGACAACGGCACGATAAAGAAACGCGGCAAGGAGATCAGCGAACCCGACCTCCTGCCGGCAACCTTGATGGCCGACATTACCGGGCGCGACAGTGACGGCGAGCTGATTGCCATTCCTGCCGAATGGGACGAAGTGGAAAGCGGCGAACCGCCGAAAATCCGCATCCATGTTCCACGGCGGCCACAGCCCGGCACGGCGGCAGGTGTCGGCGACCGCGCGCTGTTGCGCGTGGAGAAGCTCGAAGAGCGCGACCGCGAAGGCACCGTTTATCGCGGCCGGATCATCAAGGTCATTGATCACGCCAAGACGCGCGTGCTTGGAATCTTCCGTGCCCTTCCCGGCGGCGGCGGACGCCTGATCCCGGTCGACAAGAAACAGGCCGGCCGCGAATTGAACATTGCCAAGGTCGACACCAAGGGTGCGGAGGATGGCGATCTCGTCAGCGTTGATCTGGTGCGCTCGCGCGGCTATGGCCTCGCGTCCGGCAAGGTCAAGGAGCGGCTCGGCTCGCTGGCTTCTGAGAAAGCGGTCAGCCTGATCGCGATCCATGCCCACGAAATTCCGCAAAACTTTTCACCTGCCGCGTTGCGCGAGGCGGAGGAGGCAAGACCCGCAAGTTTGAAGGACCGCGAGGATTGGCGCGAGGTTCCGCTCGTCACCATCGATCCGCCCGACGCCAAGGATCACGACGACGCGGTCCATGCCGAGCCCGATCCGGACCCGAACAACAAGGGCGGCTATATCGTCAATGTCGCGATCGCGGACGTCTCATTCTATGTGCGGCCGGGGTCGGCGCTCGACCGCGACGCGCTGACGCGTGGCAATTCAGTGTATTTTCCCGACCGCGTGGTGCCGATGCTGCCCGAGCGCATCTCCAACGATCTGTGCTCGCTCGTCCCGGGCCAACCGCGCGGCGCGCTGGCGGTACGGATGGTGATCGGCAATGACGGCCGCAAGCGCTCGCACAGTTTCCACCGCATTCTGATGCGCTCCGCCGCCAAGCTGCATTACGCGCAGGCGCAGGCCGCGATCGACGGCAGGCCCGATGACACCACCGGTCCCCTGCTGGTTCCGATACTGAAGCCGCTTTACGACGCCTACGCGGTGGTCAAGCGCGCTCGCGACGAGCGCGACCCGCTCGATCTCGACATTCCCGAGCGCAAGATCCTGCTGAAACCCGACGGAACCGTCGATCGCGTGATCGTGCCCGAGCGGCTCGACGCGCACAAATTGATCGAAGAGTTCATGATTTTGGCCAACGTCGCCGCGGCCGAAATGCTCGAAAAGAAGACGCTGCCGCTGATCTATCGTGTCCATGATGAACCGACGCTCGAGAAGGTTCATGCCTTGCAGGAATTCCTGAAAACCCTCGATCTGCCGTTCGCCAAAAGCGGCGCCTTGCGCCCCTCGCTGTTCAATCGCGTGCTGGCGCAGGTCAAGGGGCATGACGCTGAATCGCTGGTGAATGAAGTCGTGCTGCGCTCACAAGCCCAGGCCGAATATTCAGCGGAGAATTACGGCCATTTCGGCCTGAACCTGCGGCGTTACGCCCATTTCACCTCCCCAATCCGGCGATATGCCGATCTCGTGGTACATCGTGCATTGATAAAGGGCTTGGGCCTTGGCGAAGGCGCGTTGCCCGAGACCGAAACGGTGGAGAGTTTGAGCGAGGTCGCCGCACAAATCTCCGTCACCGAGCGCCGCGCCATGAAGGCGGAACGCGAAACCGCCGATCGCCTGATCGCGCATTTCCTCGCCGACCGTATCGGGGCGACGTTTCAGGGCCGCATCTCCGGCGTCACCCGCGCCGGGCTTTTCGTCAAACTCAGCGATACCGGCGCCGACGGGCTGATCCCGATCCGCACGCTCGGGACCGAATACTTCAACTATGACGAGACGCGACACGCGCTGGTCGGCTCGCGCAGCGGTGCCATGCACCGATTGGGGGACATCGTCGACGTTCGTCTGGTAGAAGCTGCACCCGTCGCCGGCGCTTTGCGGTTCGAGCTGTTGTCGGAAGGCAACCTGCCGCAGCGCGGTCGCAGACAACACGCCTCCAAACCGGCGGCCAAGCCCGATTCCGGCCGCAACCCGCGCAAGAAGGATCGCAAGCCCAGGCAAGCGAAATCCGGCAAGTCGAAGAAAGGCAAGTCATGGAAACGTTAAGCGCGCACCACATCGTCTGGAGCCGGGATTCCGCACCGACCGAGAAGCGCGACGTCTGGACCGCCTTGAAGCGCGGCTTTCGCGGCCGTTGCCCGCGCTGCGGCGAAGGCAAATTGTTTCGCGCCTTCCTGAAAGTCGATGATCACTGCTCAAACTGCGGTCAGGACTTCACGCCCCATCGCGCCGACGATCTGCCGGCCTATCTCGTCATCGTCATCGTCGGCCACATTGTGGTGCCGCTGGCGCTAATGATCGAAACCAATTTCTCGCCTCCGGTGGCGCTTCAGCTGGCGATCTATTTGCCACTGACCTTCATCGCCTCATTGGCGCTGCTGCAGCCGGTCAAGGGTGCCGTGGTTGGGGTGCAATGGGCGTTGCGGATGCACGGATTTGACGAACAGAATCCGGAACCATAGAGCGGGCGCTCTCACCGGCAAGAAAAGACAATGGGCGGCGGCGTGCGATGAGTGAAAGCGGAAATACCGAGAGGGAAGCCGACCACCACCCCTACCGCCGCCCGGTCGACGCCGCCACTCTGATCCTGGTCGATCGTTCGTGCACGACGCCAAAAGTCCTGGTCGGCAAACGCCACGACAAGGTGGTGTTCATGCCGGGGAAATTCGTCTTTCCCGGCGGCCGCGTCGACAAGGCGGACAACCGCGTTCCGGTCGCCGCCCCCATGCCCCGTGCGCTCGAAGCCAACCTCTTGAAGGGCAGCCCGAAGATCGCGCCCTCACGCGCCCGCTCGCTGGCGGTCGCAGCGATCCGCGAGGCCTGCGAGGAGACCGGCCTCTGTCTGGGACGCAAGCGCATTGGTGCTGCGCCGGCACTTGAGGGCGCCTGGAAGCCATTTGCAGAGGCAGGCCTGTTGCCCGACCCGTCCGGACTGTTCCTGATCGCGCGCGCGATCACCCCGCCCGGCCGGGTCAGGCGTTTTGACACGAGGTTCTTTACCGCCGACGCCTCGGCGATCGCCCATCGCGTCGAGGGCGTCATCCATCCCGACGCCGAGCTCGTGGAGCTGGTCTGGGTCGAGATCGGGTCGCAGCCGCTCGCCGACCTTCACCCGATGACCAAAAAAGTGCTCGGCGAACTCGAGACGCGTCTCGCCACCGGACCGCTTGGCCACGACGCGCCGGTGCCGTTTTTCCATTTCTACGGCGGCAAGATGCAGAAGGATGTGCTGGGAGCGTAGCGCGGACACGCGACCGCATGACGACGGTTCAGCCGTTTTCCGAAACGTCCGCAATTCGCAAGATTCTTCTCATCTCTGCCCGATGCCTTTTTGGCTGGGCTTGCCTATCTCTCTGCGAACAACAACCAGCACGGAATCGGGGCCATGGCAAAACGGCAACTCAAGCTCGGCGCGTTCATGCGGCCGGTCAGCATTCACACCGGCGCGTGGCGCTATCCCGACGCGTGGCCGGACGCCAACTTCAATTTCGCCCATATCAAGCAACTCGTCCGGAAACTCGAAGCCGGCAAGTTCGACGCCTTCTTCATGGCCGATCATCTGGCCGTGCTCAACATGCCGGTCAACGCGCTCAAGCGCAGCCATACCGTCACTTCGTTCGAACCGTTCACGCTGCTATCGGCCCTGTCGGCCGTCACCGAACATATCGGACTGGTCGCCACCGGCTCGACCACCTTTGACGAGCCCTATCACGTCGCCCGCCGCTTTGCCTCGCTCGATCACATCTCGGGCGGCCGCGCCGGATGGAACATCGTCACCACGTCGAATCCGGACGCGGCGCTCAATTTCGGACTTGAAGACCACATGGAACACGCCGAGCGCTACAAGCGCGCCCGCGAGTTCTACGACGTCGTGACGGGCTTGTGGGATTCCTTCGCCGACGATGCCTTTGTCAGGGATGTCGAGGCAGGCCTTTATTTCGATCCGGCCAGGATGCACGTGCTGAACCACAAGGGGAAATACCTTTCGGTGCGCGGCCCGCTCAACATCGCCCGCCCGGTGCAAGGCTGGCCCGTGATCGTGCAAGCCGGTGCCTCCGACGATGGCCGTCAGTTGGCGGCAGAAACCGCCGAAGCGGTGTTCACCGGTGGCGGCAGCCTGGCCGACGGACAGAAACTCTATGCCGACATCAAGGGACGGATGGACAAGCTTGGCCGCGACCGCGACAGCCTGAAGATCCTGCCTGGTGCCTTTGTCGTGGTCGGCGACAGCGCCGAGGAAGCCATGGAAAAGCGCGCACTGCTCGACAGCAGGGTGCATTACGACAGCGCGATTGCCTCGCTCTCGGTCATACTCGGAACCGATGCCTCCGGCTTTGATCCCGATGGCCAACTGCCGCCGATCCCCGAGACCAACGCCAGCAAGAGTGGCCGCCAGCGGCTGGTCGATCTCGCCGCGCGCGACAAGCTCACCGTGCGCCAGCTTGCGCAAAGGGTCGGCGGCTATGGCGGCCTGTCATTTGTCGGCACGCCGCAGCTCATCGCCGACCAGATGGAGGAATGGCTGACGGGCTTCGGCTGCGACGGCTTCAATATCATGTTCCCGTATTTGCCGGCCGGACTTGACGATTTCGTCGACAAGGTGGTGCCGGAACTGCAGCGGCGAGGAATCTTCCGCAAAGAATATGAAGGCCGGACGTTGCGGGAAAATTTAGGGTTGCGCAGGCCGAAAAACCGGTTCTTTGAGGGTTAATCGCCTCAATCCGCCGGCAATTTCGCCCCGAAAACCTTGACTTTGGGCCATCTGAGGCTAGGTTGCGCGGCGAATGCGCCCCCTGATGGGTGGCGGCACGATTCCAGACATCAAGGGTTTTGCACATGGCCAAGGCGGTCACCATCAAGGTCAAGCTCGTTTCCTCGGCGGATACCGGCTTCTACTACGTCGCCAAGAAGAACTCGCGCACGATGACCGACAAGCTCGTGAAGAAGAAGTACGATCCGGTCGCGCGCAAGCACGTCGAGTTCCGCGAGTTGAAGATCAAGTAGGATTCCACCCGATACCGAACCAGTTTTACGGGGCCTCTGGCCCCGTTTTGATTCAATGTTCCACGCTCGAGGCACCCTGGTCCCAAGTAGCCAAGGCCGTAAATGGCCGGCGGTAAGAGTGCGATTTGTTGCAGATCAATGCAAAATACCCTGGGTCGGACCAGTCTCCATCATTTATCTTGGAGATGCATCCATGTTCAAAATTTCCCTCCTGGTCTGGATCATGCTGGGGACCATGCTTGCGGGCACTGCCGTGATCACAATTCTTGCCGTCCCAAGCTTTGCCGATCATGCGATGAAAAACATCCCGCTCGGCGTACTGATCGGCTTCGCAAGCGCCGTGCCGCTGTCATACCTGGTTGCACGAAAAATCGGCGACGCACAGACCTAGTCTGATGAATCGCTGGCGAGTGCAGCAGGTCATAACCCAGATGCCGTTCGCAGCTACGCCGCGGCCGCCAAGGGTGGACGCGTCGGGCGAACCAGGGCGAAAGCCACCTGGATAAAGCCGGCCGCAAGCCCCAGTGCGACGCCGATCCGCCAGGCCAGCGTATAAGAGCCGAGCGCGTCGTAGATCAGCCCGCCGCCATAGGCGCCGAGGAAACTGCCGAGCTGGTGGCTCATGAAGGCGAGGCCCTGGATCATCGCCTGCCATTGCAGCCCGAACATCTCGGCGACTGCCCCGGCCACCAGCGGTCCTACGCCGAGCCATAGGAAACCCATCAGCGCGCCGAACACCAACGTCGTCGAAGGCGACGGCGGCAGCGTGAAATACCAGGCGAGCACAAGCGAGCGCGTGATGTAGATGGCTCCGAGCAGCGCGAGCTTGTTCCAGCGCCCACCGGCCCAGCCGAAGAAAAGACTACCCAGCACGTTGAATCCGCCGATTACGCCAAGCGTCTGCGCGCTCAACATCGGGTCCATGCCGCAAATCGCAAGATAGGACGGCAGATGCGTGGTGATGAAGACAAGCTGCATTCCGCAGACGAAATAAGCGCACGTCATCACCACGAACGAAGCATTGCCGAATGCCACCTTCGTTGCCACCGCTGCCGAGGTATTGCCGATCTCGTCGGACGCAGGCCGCGGCAACGGAATCTTGTCGATCCTTCCGGCGAACCACGCCGCCGGCAGTAACGCCAGCGACAAAATAACGAAGCCGACAAGACCAATCCGCCAGCCATAGTCCTGATTGAGGATTTGTCCGATCGGCGCGGCCATCAGCGCGCCGAGCGATCCGGCTGCCGAAACCATGCCGAGAACGGTGCTACGCACGCTCACCGGAACCGCGCGGGCCGCCACCGACATCGCAATCGCGGCTGCCGTGCAGGCCAACGACATGCCGATCAGCACGCCAGCTCCCAGCATGACGCCGAGAAGTCCCTGTGCCCCCGCCATGAGCGACAGGCCGGCGATATACAATAGAGCGCCCGCCATCATGATCGCGCGAAATCCAACACGCACCGTGAACGCACCCGCCAACGGCTGCAGGAATCCCCACGCCAGGTTCTGGACGGCGATGGCCAGCGTGAAATCGGAAACGGAAATGCCGACATCGTGGGTCAAGGGCTGCAGGAAAATGCCGAGCGACTGGCGCAAGCCCATGCTCAGGCTGAGCATCAGCGAGGCGCCGATCAGGATGGGAAGTGTGGGACGAAGGGCTTGCAGCAGGGGCATGATTGTTCTTCTTTCTTTGACGGTCAAGAAGAGCGACCTGCCGTCGCATCGACTTGATTACACCGATCTGTGTAATTAGGATATGGCTCAGTTCTATTGTCAAGACAATTCGAACACAGGTCTGTGTAGTATGCCGTCCGGCGGAAAAATCTCCATGAAAGAGCGGATTCTCGAAACCGCCGATCGGCTGTTCTACATGCGCGGCATCCGTGCCGTCGGCGTCGATACTGTTGCTGCCGAGATCGGCATCAGCAAGCGCACGCTCTACAACCACTTTCCCTCGAAAGGCATGCTGATTTCGGCGTATCTGGCACGTCGGTTCAGACAGCCACCGGCATCCGACAAGCCGCCCGCCCAACAGATCCTCGCCATCTTCGATTCGCTGGAACGACGGTTTGCCAGCAATGACTTCCGCGGCTGCCCGTTCGTCAACGCGGTGGCCGAACTCGGCGCGGAAGACCGGTCCGTCAAGAAAATCGCGGTCGCCTTCAAGGAAAGCCGCCGGCTCTGGTTCCGCGATCTGTTGGCCCAGCTTGAGGTCGCCAACGCCGACGATGTGGCCACACAGCTTGCGCTTCTGGTCGACGGCTCGATCGCGCAGAACCTGGTCCGCGACGACCCGTCCATGGCCCGAGCGGCGAGAGAGGCGGCGCGGGTGCTCCTGGTCAATGCCGGTGTGAGGATTGACGGTCGGCAATCGCCATTGCCTCGGCGAAAACGCCGGGCGACCAACTAGCGTCTAGGCTGACTACGCAGCGTTCGCCACCACGCGGTTGCGGCCGTCATGCTTGGCGCGGTAGAGCGCGGTGTCGGCGCGCTTGAGGACGTCGGCAACCGCCTCCCCCTTTCGCTCAAGGATCGACAGCCCGATCGAGATCGTGACCTCGATCCGGTTTTCGCCCTTGTTGACGCTGAAGGGTTCGCCGGCGATCGAACGGCGCAAACGCTCCGCCACCATGCCGGCGACGTGCAGGTCGGTTTCCGGCATCACAATGACGAATTCCTCCCCGCCATAACGGCACGCGAGATCGATGCCGCGGATCGACTTGCGAACCCGCACGGCAAATTCGCGCAACACGTCGTCGCCGGCGTCGTGGCCGTAGCTGTCGTTGATCGATTTGAAGAAATCGATGTCGAGCATCATCACCGCCAGCGGCTTGCCGCGGCTTGATGCCTGCTCGGCGAGTGTCCCCAAATGGCTTTCCATGTAGCGGCGATTGTGCAGCCCAGTCAGCGCATCGGTGATCGCCATTTCGATGGAGTTCTGGACATTGTCGCGCAGATGGTCGGTGTAGCGCCGCTTGCGGATCTGGGTGCGCGCGCGGGCCAGCAGCTCGTTCTTGTCGACCGGGCGAAGCAGGTAATCGTTGACGCCGATCTCGAGGCCGCGAAGCAGCCGTGTGTTGTTGTCGGCGTCCGCAATCGCCAGAATCGGCACGTGCCGCGTCCGCTCCAGCGAGCGGACCTGACTGCACAGCCTCAGGCCATCGAAATTATCCAGGCCCAACGAGACGATCAAGAGATCGTAATTGCCGTCGGCGGCATGAAACAACGCTTCCGAGGGGTTGGTTTCGAGATCGACGGTGTGCTCGGTGCTCAGCACCGGCGTCAACCGCTCGTAGGACGAGGACCGGTCGTCGACCAGCAGGATGCGACCACCCTTTCCGGTGTCGGCGACGGCGCTGCGCTCCGGCGCCTCCACGCCGATCTCGAGCGAGGTGATGGCGCGCATCCGCAGCTCATCCGTCATCATCTTCAGCCGCGTCAGCGATCGCACCCGCGCGATCAGCACGATGTCGGATACCGGTTTGGTGAGGAAATCGTCGGCGCCGGCTTCAAGACCGCGCACGCGATCGGCCGGGCTGTCGAGCGCCGTCACCATCACGACCGGAATGAAATGAGTGGCCGGATTGGACTTCAGCCTGCGGCACACCTCGAAGCCGTCGATATCGGGCATCATGACGTCGAGCAGAATGATGTCGCATTCGGCGCGCGTGCAGATCGTCAGCGCCTCCGCGCCATTGGACGCCGTCAGCACATCAAAATACTCGGCCGAAAGTCGCGCTTCCAACAGCTTGACGTTGGCAGCGACGTCATCGACGACCAGAATACGCGCGGACATTCAACTCTCCCTATCCGATAAACCGTCGGACGGTCTCAATAAACTTGCCGACCGAAATCGGCTTGGACAGATATGCTTCGCAGCCGCCCTCGCGGATGCGTTCTTCGTCGCCCTTCATTGCGAAGGCCGTAACCGCCACCACCGGAATGGAGCGCAACTCCGGATCGTCCTTGATCCACCGCGTCACTTCGAGACCGGAGACTTGCGGAAGCTGGATATCCATCAGGACAAGATCGGGGCGAAGCTTGCGCACAAGATCGAGCGCCTCGAAACCGTTGCTGGTGCCGGAAGTCTGATAGCCGTGCGCTTCAAGCAGATCGCGAAAGAGCTTCATATTAAGCTCGTTGTCCTCCACGATCAGGACGGTTTTTGCCATCCCGCCCCTCCAATCCCCGCTACGTACATACTCCCGGCTGCGTGACATCGGGCGCCGCCAAGGGTTTCAAGAAGTGAAATCAAACTAGCGCCAGATTCGCTCCAACCCGTTAAGTCCAAGCGCCACCCACGTGCGATCTTTATGCGAAGTGGTTTCCGCTTGCTTGAACACGCTCCGCAGACTCGGGCATGATCGGTTAGGAAAATAGAGACCATAAGTTACGGAAAGGCAAATACCTCCGTTGAGAAAAACCACTCATAACCCCCGAGAAGTGGCTGAAATTGTTGCAGTTCAGGCGCTTTCCTTTGTCGCCGGGGACCCCGAGCGGCTCGGGGCGTTCCTGGCGGAGAGCGGAATCGGTCCGGATACGCTCCGCAGTGCCGCCGCCGATCCGCGTTTTCTGGCCCATGTGCTCGATTTCGTCATGCGCGATGATGCGACCGTGAAGGCCTTTGCGACCGCCTCGCAGCTTCATCCCACCAACATTGCCGCGGCCCATCAGGCGCTGAACGACCCCACATGGGAGCGCGACGTGCCGTGACCGCATTGGCGGAGGGACCGACCTGCTTCTGCCGGGACTGCCTCCACGATCTGGACATCGCGGCCAAACGCTGCGGCGAATGCGGCTCGCCTCGCCTCGTGCGGCACCGAGCGCTGCCTTCGCTGACGCTTGCCCATATCGATTGCGACGCGTTCTACGCAACCGTCGAAAAGCGCGACAACCCCGAACTCGCCGACAGGCCCGTTATCATCGGCGGCGGCAAGCGCGGCGTGGTGTCGGCGGCGTGCTATATCTCCCGCACCTTCGGCGTGCGCTCGGCCATGCCGATGTTCAAGGCACACGCGCTGTGTCCCTCCGCGGTCGTGATCCGGCCCGACATGGCCAAATATGTCCGGGTCGGCCGCGAGGTTCGTCGCGCGATGCAGGCGTTGACGCCGCTGGTCGAACCGCTCTCGATCGACGAAGCCTTCCTCGATCTCGGCGGAACCCAGCGTGTTCACGGCATGATCCCCGCCAAGGTGCTGGCGCGTTTCGCCCGGGATGTCGAACGCGAGATCGGCATCACTGTTTCTGTCGGGCTTTCCTGCAACAAATTCCTGGCCAAAATCGCCTCCGACCTGGACAAGCCGCGGGGCTTCGCGGCACTCGATCAGGAAGAGGCGCGCGCGATGCTGGCCGACAAGCCGGTTGGCTTCATTTTCGGCGTCGGACCGGCGACCCAGGAACGACTGATCCAGCACGGCTTTCGCATCATCGCCGATTTGCAGCGCGCCGACGAAAACGACGTCATGAAACAATTCGGGGCGGAGGGCCGCAGATTGTGGCGGCTTTCGCGCGGCATCGACGATCGTCGCGTGGTGGCCGATCGCGGCGCCAAGACGATTTCAAACGAGACGACTTTTGAAAACGATATCCGCGACTTCGCTACCCTAGAAAAGACGTTGTGGCGGCTGTCGGAAAAGGTGTCGTCGCGGCTGAAAAGCAGCGAATTGTCGGGATCGACCATCACACTGAAGCTGAAGACCGCCGATTTCCGGCAGCGCACGCGCTCGCAGTCGATTCACGCCCCGACCCAACTCGCGGCGAAGATCTTCGCGGTATCGAGGGAAATGCTGGCCAAGGAAATCGACGGCACCGCCTTCCGCCTGATCGGCACCGGCGTCAGCGCGCTCCGCCCGGGCTCACAGGCCCACGACACCGACATGCTCGATCGCCGCTCGGCCGACGCCGAGCGCGCCATCGACAATCTGCGCAAGAAGTTCGGCCAGACCGCCGTGATCCGGGGCATCGCCTTTGACGGGCCGGAAACAGAGGATGAGTAACCTCATCCGTCATTCCGGGATGGTCCGAAGGAGCAGACCCGGAATCTCGAGATTCCGGGCTCGATGCTTCGCATCGCCCCGGAATGACGGCTGCGCCGTCACTTACACGGCTTGGAATCCTTGACGTCGAATTTTCCGAGCGCGCCGGAAATCACGAAGTCATTGTAATCAAGCACCAGCGCGCGCGAGACGCCGTTCTCGAACAGCTCAAACGACATCGCATAGACCGGCGTCTGTTCGCCGTCACTGGGCTTGGCGTCGCGATCGTAATAGCTCACCGTGACCGGCCAACGCGTCATCGATTTCATGACGTCGTTCTGGGTCGAGGGATCCGGAGTTGCAATGGAGCGATCGCCGGGAATCGGCTGCCCGATCACCGACAGGGTATTGAAGACTTTCTCGCCATTGTCCGAGCCGTCATAAACCGTGAGCTCGAGTACGGATTTCCCTGCCCTGGCGGCGGCGACGATTCGTTGAATTTGCTCGGTCGGAAACACCGTCGAGCCGTCGAGCGTGAACGTCTTGGTTTGCGGCTGCTTCAATTTGACGGTGATGTGATCGCCGGCCCGCTCCGCGATCCCGTCGACCGGGCTCGACTCGGTGTCATTCATGCGCGAATCGATCTTGAAGCGATAGGTCTTGCCGGCGCCGTCTTCCCACGATGTCGAGCGCAGGTCGGACAGCGACACCTTGCCCTCGCCGCTATTCATCTCGGACACCTGCCGGAATTCGGAGGTGTAGCCTTCGCAGGCGCTCCCTGAAAAGCTGTAGAGGATGCGTCCCCGCGCGCTGTTGATCGAGTTGGAACCACGCGACTTCAAGAGGCTGAGTTCGTAGAGCGCCTGATGCGGGAGAAACGCGCCGCTCGCCGCGGCGTCGGCCTTCCCGGCGAACCCCATTGCCAACACGACGGCGGCAACAGTCCGCGCGAGCGATCTGGCATCACGGGGCAAAATCCGGAACGAGCGAGCCATGTTGTTTCCTTGGGCTGGAGCGTGATCCGGAAAAGCGGGAACCGCTTTTTCCGAAAGGAACAGGCGCAAACAAGAGAGGTTCGACACAATATTCGCCGGCTCTTTGCGCCGCAACTGCGGCCACATCACGGAAAAGTATGAATTCCGGACGAGTTGCCGTGTTTTTTGGCATCTGCGCCCCTCTCCCGCTCGCTTGCAAGTGCGGGACGGATGCGCGAAACAAAGCCGCCCCGATCTGATCCTTTTCGGGTGCTGGTCAAATCAAACGGGGACGAAACATGGCGGGTACGGTCGAACAGAAACTTGCGGCACAGGGCATCGTCTTGCATGAGCCGCCGAGCCCTGTGGCGAACTACGTCGGTTTCGTGCGCACCGGAAATCTTCTGTTCGTATCCGGCCAGGTTTGCGTCAATCCGGAGGGCAAGCTGATCGCCAAGGGCAAGCTTGGTGCCGGCGTGACCGTGGAACAGGGCAACGCTGCGGCGCGGGGCTGCGCCATCAATCTCCTGGCACAGGTGAAGGCCGCGCTCGGCGACCTCGACAAGGTCGTTCGGGTGGTTCGCCTCGGCGGTTTCGTCAATTCAGCACCTGATTTTCTCGACGGACCGAAGGTACTCAACGGCGCGTCCGACCTGATGGTCGCCGCCTTCGGCGACAAGGGCCGCCATGCCCGGACTACCGTAGGCGTCGCATCGCTTCCCTCGGACGCCTCGGTCGAGGTCGAAGGGCTATTCGAGGTCTCCTGAGGCGAGCGCCGTCGGTGCGCGCGCCGGACTGGCTGACGGCGAGGCCGGTGGCCCATCGCGGCCTGCACGACCGCACGCGCGGCATCATCGAAAATATGCCGGGCGCGGCGCTTGCGGCGGTCGAGGGCAATTTTGCGATCGAATGCGATATCCAGCTCTCCGCCGACGGCGAAGCCATGGTGCATCACGACGACGCGCTGGGCCGCCTGACCGAGGGTTCCGGCGCCCTGCTCGGTTTGACGTCTGCGGAACTCAAGACGGTCAGGTTCAAGGATACGCCGGAGAAGATGATGTCGCTCGGCGACCTCTGCGCTCTGGTCAACGGCCGTGTCCCGATCGTGATCGAGGTGAAGAGCCATTTTGACGGCGATCGTAACCTGGTGCGACGGCTGGCGGGGGTGCTTGGCAGCTACAGCGGACCGGTCGCGGGCATGTCGTTCGACCCCGATCAGGTGCTGGCGCTGCGCGAGATGATGCCGGAACTTCCGCGCGGCGTCGTCGCCGAACGCGTTTACAACGAAGCCGACTGGCCGGAGGCAACTGTGGCTCAGCGCAGGGGCATGCTGCATCTGAGGCACGCGTTCCGCACAAGGCCGCAGTTCGTCGCCTATTGGGTGAATGATCTGCCGGCGGCAGCGCCCTGGGTCGCGCGCCATGTGTTTGGTCTACCGCTCCTGACCTGGACCGTGCGAACACAAGATCAGCGCGAGCGGGCCGCCCGCTACGCCGATCAGATGATCTTTGAGGGTTTTCGGCCGTAAGTGCTTGACCGCCGTCGATACCGATCGGTGGAACCGATGCCCTTGAAGTCGCAAGCGCGATGCCCGATCTTAGGAAGCGAGGTCACCATGGGCGATGGCTGATCGTGACAAGTGACCGGCTAACATTCGATGGATTCATCCGAAATTACGCTTGAGGCCGTTTCGTCCATCAGCCAGGTCACGGCTGAGGAATGGGATGCCTGCGCCAACCAGATCCCCGATCCGGGCAGCCTCGAGGGGCTCGATACGCTCGCCTCACCCGGCAACTCCTGCACCAGCTTCAAGCGCCCTTATAACCCATTCGTATCACATGCTTTTTTCTCGTCGCTGGAAGCCTCGGGATCAGCTTGCGCGCGGACCGGATGGGGCCCGCGCCATTTGCTCGCGCGCCGCGACGGCACAATCGCTGGAATCGTCCCCTGCTATTTGAAATCGCACTCGCAGGGCGAATACGTGTTCGACCGCGGCTGGGCCGACGCCTATGAGCGCGCCGGCGGGCGCTATTATCCAAAGCTGCAAGCTTCGGTTCCCTTTACGCCGGCGACCGGCCCACGGCTCCTGATCCGCGAGGGCGTCGACAAGGACGAGATCGCCAACGCCCTGGCAAACGGCCTGATCGCGCTGTGCCAGGCCACCAATGCGTCATCCGCCCATGTCACCTTCGCGCGCGAGGCGGAGTGGAAGCTTCTGGCAAAGCGCGGATTCCTGCAGCGAACCGACCAGCAGTTCCACTGGCACAATCACGGTTACGGCCATTTCGACGACTTCCTCGCCACGCTGAATTCGCGCCACCGCAAGGCGATCAAGCGGGAGCGTCGCGAGGCGCTCGCTGACGGGATTACGATCCACGCGCTCAATGGAAGCGACATCACCGAGGAAGCCTGGGACGCATTCTTTGCCTTTTATATGGAGACCGGCTCGCGCAAATGGGGCCGGCCGTACCTCACTCGCGCTTTCTTCTCGCTGGTCGGCGAGAGCATGGCAAAAGACGTGCTCTTGATCATGGCGAGGCGCAACAATCGCTGGATCGCCGGCGCGATCAACTTCGTCGGCTCCGACACCCTGTTCGGCCGCAATTGGGGCGCCGTCGAGCATCACCCGTTTCTGCATTTCGAGGTGTGTTATTATCAGGCGATCGACTTTGCCATATCGCGCGGTCTGAAAACCGTCGAGGCCGGCGCCCAAGGTGAGCACAAGATCGCGCGTGGATATTTGCCGCAAACCACCTATTCGGCGCATTACATCGCCGACCCCGGCCTGCGCCGCGCGATCGACGAGTACCTTCGGCGCGAGCGCGCCTATGTCGCGGAGGCCGCGCGCGAACTCACCGAGGCCGGGCCGTTTCGAAAATCCGCCGACGAGTCCGCCGGCGATTAGGATCAAATCCAGGAGCGTCCATGGCCGCCTATGACCCCCAAAACCCCTTCGCAAAAATCCTGCGCGGCGAATTCCCCTGCTACAAGGTGTATGAGGACGACCACGCGCTTGCATTTCTCGACATCATGCCGCGCTGTCCAGGCCACACGCTGGTGATTCCCAAGGCGCCGGCCCGCAACATCCTCGACATCAGCGCGGAGGATTTCGCCCATGTTGCCCGCGTTGCCCAGAAGATCGCGCGCGCCGCGATGACGGCATTTGCGGCCGACGGGATGACCGTGCAGCAATTCAGCGAGCACGCCGGCGGACAGGTGGTGTTTCACCTGCACATGCATGTGATGCCGCGCCACAACGGCGTGGCGCTATTGCCACCGGCAAGCCGCAAGGAAGACGGCAAGGTGCTGGAAGAAAATGCGGCGAAGCTCGCGGCGGCGTTGAAGGAGGCGTGAGAACGGCAACCCCGTCATTGCGAGCGAAGCGAAGCAATCCATTGAACCGGAGCCTGGATTGCGTCGTCGCTTTGCTCCTCGCAATGACGACATGACCGGCTGAGTGCCCTTCTCATCCCGCCTCGCCGTCCCCGCCCTTCTGCGCCGCCAGCGGCGAGAATTCGCAGCGGTCGGGCTTGAGATCGATCAGCGGCGTTTGATCGAGGCAATCGAGCCCCCGCACCAGCACGGTGTTGCCCTCGATCCCAACCAGCTTGACGATCGAGGTACCGATCGGATTCGGCCGCACCGGCGAGCGCAGTGAAAAGGTGCCGCGGGTCAATCCGTTCTTCTTCGGGCTTTGCAGCACGAGATTGCGCCGCGAATGATGCAGCCAGTAGATGACTTCGAGATGATTGTAGAAATCGACGCCTTTCAGCGCCGGCACCCACGGCTCGAAGATCTCGAGCCGGCAGACCGGACCATCTGTGGCTCCCTTGCCGCGGCGTATCCTCGCGCGAGGTCCAGGGCGTGCGAATGCGGCCGATGAAGACGAGGCCCGCGTCGCTCGTCTTGGGCATCTCGACGATCAGCTCGCCCTCGCGAATTTCAGTCTCTTCAATCATGCTTCAATCCAATGAAATGCTCTGCGCCTTGATCACCTCGGACCAGCGTACGCGGTCGGCATCGACGAAGTCCTTGATGGCAACCTCGCTCCGCGGTGGTTGCACCAAATACCCGATCTTCTCCAGTGAAGTGCGGAACGTGTCGTCCTTCATCGCCCGATCGAGGCTTCCCTTCAGAATTTGCGCGACCTTGTCGGGTATCCTGGCGGGTGCCGCGACCCCGAACCAGACGCTAACGAGGTAATCGGGATAGCCGCTCTCGGCAATGGCCGGAACGTCCGGCAGATCTGAAATTCTGTGGGCCGAGCTCACGCCGAGCGCCCGCAACATTCCTGATCGCACGGGCGGAAGTGCGGTACCCAGAGAGTCGAACATGACCTGGATGTTGCCCGCCATGAGATCGGTCAGCGCCGGTGCAGCGCCCTTGTAGGGGACATGGGTCATCTCGATGCCGGCCATTTGCTTGAACATCTCGCCGGCGAGATGAATGGTGCCTCCGGTCCCGGCCGAACCAAACGAGAGCTTGCCGGGATTCTGCTTGGCGTAGGCGACGAATTCCGCGATCGTGTTGGCCGGCACCGAAGGGTGGACTTCCATGACCACCGGCACTTCGGTGATCAACGCCAGCAGTCGAAAATCCCTCACCGGATCATAGGACAGTTTCTTGTAGAGCAACGGATTGAGCACGATCATCGAAGCGGCCACGACCAAAAGGGTGTAACCGTCGGCCTCGGTGCGCGCGACCGTCTCCGCGCCAATCGCGCCCTGGGCACCCGGCTTGTTCTCGACAAACGCCGCCTGACCAAGGTCCTTGCCAAGAAAGTCCGCCACCACCCGCCCGACGATGTCGGTCGGACCGCCCGCCGCATAGGGAACCACAACCCTGATCGGACGGGTGGGAAATTCGGCGGCGTTGCCGCCAGCCGCGGCGGCAAGGACGGTCGCGCCGGCAAGCCAGGCAAACAGGGCAGACCTTGCGGACGAACTCATGCCGTTTCCCCGATTGCGCGTTTTGGCGAAAGAGTACCGGAATGCGGCTCGGCTGCAATTCGGAACCTTGCCCTATGATGCGCCGATCAGCCGAGCCACCATTTGCCGGCCAGCATCAGAATCTCGCCCGAGACCACGCCGGCAAAGATTGATCGCCGCGTCACGATGAAGACGAGGCATCCGCCCGCTACCGCCGCATAGCGCAACCAGTCAGGCACGCTGGCGAGCGCCCCGGGCGGCTGGATCAGGATTTGCGCAATGACACCGGCGAGAATCGCGGTCGCCACCGCCCTCACCCACACCAACAGCTCGGAACCTTCGTCGACGCCGGCGCCGAGCCAGAGCCCGATCATGCGCCAAACCTCGTTGGGCAGAAAGCCCGCAAGCAGGAGCACGAGCAACGCATGCCAGTCGCCGAAGAAATTGGCCAGCCAAGCGCTCATTCCTGCTCCCGCCACCAGTGAACGGCATAAGCAACGGTGCCGGCCGCAACGCCGCTGATGAGGATATCGACGCCGGTGTGAAACAAGGCGACGAGCGGAAACAGCGCGAGCCCCAACAGCAGTGCTAGAATATCCGAAAGCTGCCGGCAGTTGCGGGCGGTCGACAGCAGAAAGGCCAGTGGCGTCAAAAGCAGGATCGCGGCTCCGAACAATTCCGGAAGATTGGCGGCCAGCTGATAGCCGGTCGTGGTGGCGGTCAGGCACACCAGCAGGAGGCCGGCGCCGAGGCCATGGATGTAGGTGATACGTCGCTCCCGCGGCACCTGCGGCAACAGGCGAAAGCACTCGACCCACAGGGTGACCGCGATGAAATGTGTCGCCAGAACGAGTTGCCGGCGTTTCGTCTGCGGCGCGCGCATCAGCGGCAAGACCGACACCACCATCGGAAACAGCCTGACCGCGCTCACCGTGACGGCGATCGCCGCCTGCACCGCGGTCGCACCCGAACCGAGCGTCGAGATCAGGATGATTTGCGCAGGGCCTGCCCAAACAAACAGCGTGCTCGCCAGCACCCAGCCCAGGCTGAAATGCGTATCGTGCGCGAGCGCGCCGATACCGACATAGGTCGTAAACAGCACCAGCGTCAGTACCGTTGAGGTGACCGACCGCATTCCCCATGCAAATGCACGCAGGGGATTTTGCCATTGGGTCGAGTCGAGCGCGGGAAGGGCCATCGAGCGAATAACGCTGGCGAAATGGGCGCACGTCAAGCAAGCAACAGGCAGGGCTGCCATCCCGTCGAACAGCCAAGTGAAACGCGACGACCGGTTCAGCTTGCTCCGTCATGGCCGGGCTTGTCCTGGCCATCAACATATTTCCTGGATGCCGCTGGCTAAGACGTGGATGCCCGGCACAAAGGCCGGGCATGACGACCTTTCGACGGCGTTTCACCCGTGGAGATGCATGTTCCGCAGCACCAGACACGCCCCGCCGGCGCGCCGGATTCGGTTGCAGAGATCATCGGCGGCCGACCGGGTGTCGGTGCCGATCCGCACCTGGTAGAAAGTCCGAGTCCCTCGACTGCGGAACAGCGAGCCGAGCAAGGTCGGATCCTGATCGCCAATGACGTCCCGCAAGCGCGCCATTGCGCGAGAATACATCGCGAGCGCCAGATCGCGGTTAAATCCCGCGGCAAGCTGCACGCCCCACGGCCGGTCGGCACCCAGCTTCACATGTTGCTCGAGCTCGGTGACGAAATAATTCGGAGCACGCTTGAGCAAAGCCATCAATTCGCGACAGCCGGTATTCGCCGCGCGGTCCATCAATTTGGCGCTCCTGCCCGCCTTGGCCCATTCTTCGACGGTTGATCCGGTAATGGCTGCGACGTAGTTGCGCGTCTCCTGCGGCATCGCCCCGGAACCTGCCAGCCATTCCTGCACGCGGCGCGGTCCGGCGTTGTACGCGGCCGCGGCCAGACCCAGGTTGCCGAATTGGTTACGCAATTCGCTGAGGAACTCGGCCGATTTCGGCAGCGCCTGGACCGGATCGAAGGGATCCAGCAAGCGTCGCTCGCTCGCGGTGCCCGGCATGAATTGCGCGATGCCCTGAGCGCGCTGGCCGTTGCGCGTGAGCGGACCCACGGCGTCGGACTGGAAACGGCTTTCCTGCCAGATCACGCGGGCGAAAAACTCCAGCGGCAAGTCGTTGGCCCTCGCCGCCGCCTCGATCATCAGACACACGGCTTCCCTGGTATCGGCCTCCCGCACACCGTCGGCAAGCTTTGGCGTCGCTCCAGGGCCGGCATCCCCGGGAATCGCGAGTTCCTCAACGCTCGGCCGTACGATCCCACCACCGCTCTCGTCGGGCGCCGTCTCATCGGCCATGGCGGATGCCACGAGCATGAGCGGCAGCACGACGACGGCGCAAACCGTGGCATGTGGACCCTTGAACCCTTGCATCGCAGTCCAGTCCTCGCGCAGAGCGTACTTGACACGGGGAGCCTTCAGTCTAGCTATTTCTCAATGATGGCGCGTCTGTGGGAGCGTTGGTTATGACGGAAACTTCGGACGACCAGCTCGGCTTTGCACCCGATGACGACGCGGCGATCCCCTACATGGCGCGCACGCGAGAATATTACGCGGCGATCGGCTACACCACGCCCTATCGGTGGGCTCACTACGTCGATGCGCCGTTCCAGCCCCTGCGCAAGCCACTGGCACAATCGCGCATCGCCATCGTGACGACGGCGGCACCGTACGATCCGGCCAAGGGCGATCAGGGCCCCGGCGCCAAATACAATGGCGGAGCCAAATTCTACTCGGTCTATGACGGCGACACTTCGAAACCGCACGACCTGCGGATTTCGCACATCGCCTATGACCGCGTGCACACGGCGGCCGACGACAGCGGCACCTGGTTTCCGCTGCCGCAACTGCAACGACTGGCGCGCGAACGGCGGATCGGAGAAGTTGCCCCGCGCTTTTTCGGAGCGCCGACCAACCGCAGCCATCGCGTCACGATCGAGACCGATGCACCGCAGATTCTTGCCCGCTGCCGGGCCGACAAGGTGGACGCAGCCGTGCTGGTCCCGAACTGCCCGGTGTGCCACCAGACCATCAGCCTGGTCGCCCGGCATCTCGAAGCGAACGGCATTTCCACTGTCGTGATGGGCTGCGCCAAGGATATCGTCGAACACACCGCGGTGCCGCGGTTTCTGTTCTCTGATTTTCCGCTCGGCAATTCCGCCGGCAAGCCGCACGATGTGGCCTCGCAGGCGTTCACGCTTGAACTCGCGTTTCGCGTGCTGGAGACCGCGCCGTCGGCACAGACCACCGTTCAATCGCCATTGCGCTGGAGCGCGAGTGCGGCCTGGAAGCGCGACTACAACAATGTAGCGGCACTCAGCGCCGAGGAGTTGGCCCGGCGGCGGCACGAATTCGACGCCCAGAAGGAAGTCGCGCGAAAGTTGCGCGAAAGCGCGGCCTAACAAGAAAGAAGATTGCGAGGTTGCCAGTTTTCTACTTTAGATCGTTTGCGCGGATGGAGAATGGTCCGTTGATCGAACATCGTTGGTGACGCCGCTGAAAGTGGCTGCCGAGGCGGACCGAACTCGAAAAATTTGGCCGATTATCCGCGCCCCGATGCACCACGGAAATTAATCATAATCCGCTGGTTTCGACCCATCAGTTTACGTTAACGCCGCATTTTGCTCGGTTCGGGCTTTCGCAGCGAGCAAAGCCGCGTAAGAGTTTCCCATCTCTTTGGGGAGTTTCTTCAATGCTGGATCGACGCCAGAGCGCGCGCGACAAGGTCCTTTATGGCGGGGTCGCCGAGATCGGCGAATGTCAGGGATCGAAAGACTGCGTGGTGCGCAACATCTCCGAGAACGGCGCGAATATCGAGTTCGAGAATGACATCGGGCTGCCGAAGGAATCCATCCGGCTGACGATCGCGCGCAAGGGGAGTTCCTTCCTCGCCAAGATCGTCTGGTGGCGCGACAATTTTGTCGGCGTCGCGTTCACCTCCCCGTACGAACTCCCCGGTTCAGACCTCGCGCAGCGTTTGCGCAAGAGCGAGAAGAAAAAGCGACAGCTTCAGCGCCGCATCAAGGAGTTGATCGGCGAAGGCTGAGCACGTCGATACGCCAATCCAGCGCGTGCCAAAAAGATCCAATCTCTCGATCTGACTTCGTCGATCTCCGGTACACCCGCTCTTTTGCGGACAAGGGCCCGCCGCGCACTCTTGTACACCACCCCTCTCCTGCCCATAATCGCACGCCGTCGGGAGCGACGTTCGGGGAAGCCATGCGTGCATTTTCATTTGTTTTCATCGCTGCGCTGACATGCCTGGTCGGCGACCGAGCGTGGGCACAGACCGCCGATCGCACCATCGAGGAGATCAAGAGCGAAACGCTCGCACGGTCGCAGACCGGGGCTTATCCCGCGCTGGGCATTCAGCCGGCCGATGCCGGCGATGCGCTCGGCCGAATCAAGACCCGCGATCCCGACGAATGGGCGACGGCGTGGAGTGCGGTTGCGGACGGCTACATGGCCAAAGCGAGGGCGGCGACCGACCCGAAGGAGGCCGATGCCAATTTTGTGCGGGCCTGGCGGCTTTATTATTTCGGGCAGTGGCCGGCGCCGACTTCCGCCGGCAAGCAGGCGGCGTATCAACGGGCGATCGATGCCTATCTTCAACATGCCCGATATTTCGACCCGCCGCTCGAAGTCGTGCGCATCCCCTACGAAGGCAAGGACATCGTCGGCTATTTGCGCCTGCCCTCCAATACCCCGCGTCCGGTCCCGCTGGTGCTGGCGATTTCAGGGCTTGACAGCCGCAAGGAGACGGTCGCCGAAACCTACGCAGCCGCGCTTGCCGAAGGCATCGGCTTCTTTGCGGTCGACAGTCCCGGCACCGGTCAGGCGCCGCGCAAGGCGGACGAGAGCGCCGACCAGATGTACTCGCGCGTCCTCGATTATCTCGCGACCCGGCCGGAGATCGACAAGAACCGCATCCTCGTGCACGGCCAGAGCTTTGGCGCCTATTGGGCCTCCAAGCTCGCGCACACCGAAGCCGCGCGCCTCGCCGGCGCCGTTGCCCAGTCGCCGCCGATTCACCGCACGTTCCAGCCGGACTTCTTCCGCGGGCGGATGTACACCCGCGAATATCTGTTCGACCTGCTTCCGGCGAACCTGTTCGTGTACGGCATGAAATCCGCCGACGAATTGATCGCGTTCTTGCCGAAGATGTCGTTGCAGGCGCAGGACCTGCTCGGCAAGCCCTCCGCGCCCATTCTGGTGGTGGGCGGAACGCGGGACACCCAGGTGCCGATCGATGACCTCGAACTTCTGATCAACAACGGCACCGAACCGCGCGAGGCCTGGATCAATCCGGCCGGCGGGCATATGGGACGCACCCCCGGAACGTGGCCGGACCCGGTGATCTTCCGGAAAATCATTTTGCCCTGGGAAGTGCGGCGGCTGCGCCAGAACGCGCCATAGAGCGGCGAGCCGTCGCGGCCTTATCGCGATGGACTCTCGCGATCAAGTTGTGGGTGCGGACGGTGTCCGATGTTGCGGTGGCGAACGAGCGCCCAACATCCCTCTGGCAACGCGACCGCTATGCTGTAAGCTTGCGGCCCAGATCGGCCGATCTTCCCCTGCCCGGCCGCCAGACTGCAACAAAAAAGAGAACTTGGAGGAGCCCATGTCAGCCGCCGCTTCGTCACGCCGCGCCCTGCTCAATCGCCGCACGCTACTGCGCGCGGGCGCCGGCATGGCCGGCATTCTCGCAACCGGCCGCGCACCCGCTTTCGCTCAAACCCAGCCGAAGAAACTGGTATTCGCGCATATCAACGCCGTGCCGGAATCGGCCGCAGTCGCCTTCGACTGGATGGCGAAGGAGCTCACGGCGCGCTCAAACGGCGCGCTTGAGATGCAATTTTTCGGCAAGACGCTTATCCCGCAAGAACTCGAGATCATGAACGCGGTCAAATCCGGTAGCGTTGCGATGGGCAGCCCGGCCGGAGCAGCCGCCACCGTGTTCCCGGAAATGGGCGCGCTGCTCGTGCCTTATCTTGTGAAGGATTACACCTCGGCCTACGCCATGCTCAACGGGAGGATCGGCGACAAACTCAGCGCCGAAATTCAAGACAAATACAAGCTCAAGGTGCTCTGCTATTTCGACTACGGCTTCCGTCATTTCTGGACCTCGAAGAAGCCGATCGTCGAACCGAAAGACCTTCGCGGCTTGAAGATCCGCGTGCAGCAGGCGAAGATTTTCGGCGACACCATCAACGGGCTCGGCGGCAATGCCGTGCCGATGGCCTATGGCGAGGTGGTCACGGCCGCCAAGCAGGGCGTGATCGACGGCGGCGACCTGCCGATCGTCAACATGAAGGCGCTGAAGATCTACGAGGTGTCGAAATTTGCTTCGCTCACCTATCACAATTACGGCCCGACCAACGCGGTCATGAATCTCGAAATCTGGAACGGGCTGACGCCCGACCAGCAGAGGCTCGTGATGGATCTGGCGCGCGCGGCACAAGGAAAGATCCGCGAAGCAACCGAATCGGTCGACAATTTCGCAAAGGCCAAGGAGACGCTCGAACCGCTCGGCATGACCGTGGTCGAAGCCAATGTCGAGGAATTCAAGAAGGTCGCGCAACAGAAGATATGGCCGGCCTACAAGAGCCAGTACGGCGCTTTGTGGGACGACATCGAAGGCTTCAAGGCCTGACCTAAACGCAACGCTCCGGGGTCGGACGTTCAGCCGGCCCCAGCCCCTCGCCGTTCATCACCGCCGGATTTCCATCGCGCATGCTGCGTTTTCTCCCAGCCGTCCCGAAATTTGCGGTCACGGCGCTCATCATCCTTGCAATTGTCAACCTGCTGGTCGGCGTCATCCTGCGCTATTTCGTCGGCGCCATCACCGACTGGCTCGACGTCGACCCGGTGCCGTTCACCTGGGTCGAGGAAGTGGGTGAGCTCTCGCTGGCCTGGCTGACGCTGGTTGGTGCGGCGATCGGAATCCAGTCGCGGTCGCATTTTTCGCTTTCCGTCTTTGTGCATCGCCTGCCGGAGACCGCGCAGCTCTGGATCCATCGTGTCAATCACGCCCTCATCGTCGGTGTGGGCCTTTTGGTTGCGTGGTACGGCTTCAAGCTTTGCCTTCTCAACCGCACGCTCGCAACGCCCGGGCTCGAAATCAATCTCGCCTGGCTTTACGCCTCTTCGGTGGTCGGCGGCCTCCTGATCGCGACTTACGGCTTTGCGATGATGGTCTCGCCGCTGCCGCAAGGCGAGCCCCAGCACTGAGGCGGACCATTCATGCTGCTCGCGACGGTCGCCACCATCTTCACTGTCCTGATCCTGCTTTCGATGCCGATCGTGTTCGCACTCGCGGTCGCCGGGATCGCCGGGTTATGGGTGGGCGGTTACCCGATGCAGCAGCTTTCCTCGGCGCTGGTTTCGGGGTCGCAGAGCTGGGTGCTGCTCGCGATTCCCGCCTTCGTATTTGCCGGCAATCTGATGGAGCGCTGCGGCATGAGCCATGCGCTCGTGGAGCTTGCGCGCGCCCTGATCGGCTGGGTCAAGGGTGGGCTCGGCATGTCGGTGATCGTGGTGGCGTATTTCTTCTCCGACATCTGCGGGTCGAAGATGGCGGAGGTCTCCGCGCTGGGCTCGGCGCTGATGCCGCCTCTGACCAAGGCCGGCTACGACCGGCGCGATTCAGCCTCGCTGATCGCGGCCGGCACCGCGATGGGCATGCTGGTGCCTCCGGCGATCTTCATGATCGTGATCGCGCAGGTCACCAACACTTCGGCGGTCGCCTTGTTCGTCGCCGGCTTCGTTCCAGCGATGGTCATCATGTTGTGCCTGATGGTGGTGGTTTATGTCCGCGCGCGCCAGAACGATTGGCCGGTCGATACCAGGCCGAGCCTCAGACACCTCGGTCAGGCTGCGCTGCATGCCGCGGTGCCGATGGTGGTGCCGTTCGTCATTCTTGCGGGCTTCATCCTCGGCATCATCACCGCGACCGAGGCCGGCGCCGTGGTCGCGGGCTATGCCTTCCTTGCCGCCAAGCTCTATTACCGCAATGTCTCCTGGCGCGAGATGGGCCGGATCGCCTACGACAGCGCGATCCTCACCGCCGCCGTGGTGTTCCTGCTCGCGGTCGCCTCCGTCTACCAATATCTGATGGGCGTAAGCGGCGTCCCGCAATTGCTCGGCCAATTGCTCGGCCCGCTGAAGGACCATCCATGGCTGTTTCTGATCGGAACGGCCGTCATGAGCTGCCTGTTCGGCATGGTGCTGGAGGGGTTGCCCGCCGCGGTCGTCCTGATCCCCGTGGTGTTTCCGATCTCGGAAGCGATGGGCATCGATCCGATTCACTTCAACATCGTGCAGACCGCAGCCGTCGGCATCGGTCTGTTCCTGCCGCCGATGGGCGTTGGGCTGCTAATGGCGCTGCGCTTTGCGAGGCTCAATGTCGGCGAGCACTTCCGCACCTACGTGCCGTACATGCTGGCGCTCTTCGCCGGTCTCCTGCTGATCATCTGCATCCCCCAGATCAGCCTCGCGCTGCCGAGGCTCGCGGGGCTGATCAGGTAGCGACCTTGGCGCGGATCGGCGCCAGAGGGCGCCGCGCCTCACCTCGCTCCAGCGTGAAGCGCTGATCCAGTGAATACCATGGCGCGGCAAAGCCAAATTCAGGCGATGGCGCGTCGTGGCGTATGAAGTTTCCGATCAGGGCGCGGGTGACACCAAATTGCACGTCTGAATCGATATGCTCGTCGTCGGGCGAGTAGACTTGCGAGATCAGCGTCTTGAAGCCGGGCTTGTAGACCATGAAGTGAAGGTGCGCCGGCCGAAAGTTGTGACGGCGGGTGGCCCGCACCAGCTCTCCGACCGGGCCGTCGACGGGAATCGGATAACCCGCAGGCTTCACGCTTTTGAAGTGAAAGCACCCGGCCTGGTCGGAAACAAAGCGCCCTCGCAAATTCATCTCGGCCTGGTTGGGATCCTGATTCTCATAGAGACCTTCCGGCGACGAATGCCAGACATCGACCTCGGCTCCCGCAATGGGATTGCCGTCGACATCCTCGAGAGAGGCACGAACGAAGAGTCCTGGCCCCGGCGTCGGTGAGCGCACCAGGGTATCGCCGCTTGCGCATGGCGGCTGGTCGTCCCGCCAGAATGGGCCGAGCATATTGGCCTGGGTTTCGGTCTGGCCATTGTTGCCGTTGTTGAGCAGGCAGAGGAGCGACGACACGCCGAGCGAGCCCGCCATCAGCACGACTTCATTGTGCGAGGGCGTCGTCTTTTGTCCCATTGCCACGATGATCCGGACCGCCTCCTGAAACTCGCGTTCGGTCAGCCGTATCTCGCGCACAAAACCATGCAGATGGCGCACCAACGCCAGCAATATTTCGCGCAACCGCGTATCTTCCACCCGCGACACAGCTTCGACGACCGCGTCGGTGACCATGGCCTGATTTTCGATGATCATCTGCGTCCCCTGCCCGCTATGCGAGTGGCGTGCTTCCAACAGAAAAGCCGGCGATCTTGCGACACGCCGGCTTCTTCGTTCGTTAATATCGCTCGCTCAGACCTTGACCAGCGGCCCTCGCGAAGCCGGGCCCTTCGACCCGCCGCTCGGTCCGCTCGGTTTCGGCTTGCGCGGCACCGTCCGCTTGCGTGTACCGGGCAGCTTTTCCGGCTTCGGCGTGACCGGGCCTTCGACGAATTCGAAGCCGATCTTGTCCTGCGCCGTATCCACCGCCGCTTCGTCCTTCACCAGAACGACGCGGACGTGACCACCGCCCTTGAGCTTGCCAAACAGAACCTCGTCGGCCAGCGGCTTCTTGATGTGCTCCTGGATAATTCGCGCCATCGGCCGCGCGCCCATCTGCTCATCATAACCGTGCTTCACCAGCCACGCCTTGGCCGGCTCGGAAAGCTCGATCGTGACATCGCGGTCGGCCAGTTGCGCCTCGAGTTGCAATACGAACTTCTCGACCACCATGCCGATCACGTCGGCATTGAGATGCGCGAACGAAACGATGGCATCGAGCCGGTTGCGGAATTCCGGCGCGAACTGCCGATTGATCGCTTCGTGATCGTCGCCTTCCCGCTTGCTCCGGGTAAAGCCGAAGGCCTGACGCGCGAGGTCGGAGGCACCGGCATTCGTGGTCATGATCAGGATCACGTTACGGAAGTTGACCTGTTTGCCGTTGTGGTCGGTCAGCCGGCCATGATCCATGATCTGCAGCAGCACGTTGTAGAGATCGGGATGCGCCTTTTCGATTTCGTCGAGCAACACCACGCAATGCGGATGCTGATCGACACCGTCGGTGAGCAAGCCGCCCTGGTCGAATCCGACATAGCCCGGAGGCGCACCGATCAGACGCGACACCGTGTGCCGCTCCATATATTCGGACATGTCGAAACGGATCAGTTCAACGCCGAGCGAAGCCGCAAGCTGCTTTGCAACCTCGGTCTTGCCGACGCCGGTCGGACCGGAGAACAGATAACAGCCGATCGGCTTCTCCGGCTCGCGCAAGCCGGCGCGCGCCAGCTTGATCGAGGCCGAAAGCGCTTCGATCGCCTTGTCCTGACCGAATACCACGCGCTTTAAGGTTTGCTCGAGGTGCTTGAGAACCTCGGCATCGTCCTTCGACACGCTCTTGGGCGGAATCCGGGCCATCGTCGCGATCGTGGTTTCAATCTCGCGGATGCCGATAGTCTTCTTCCGCTTGTTTTCCGCGACCAGCATCTGCGCGGCGCCGGACTCGTCAATCACGTCGATCGCCTTGTCCGGCAGCTTGCGGTCATGGATGTAGCGCGATGACAATTGTACCGCGGCCTCGATGGCCTCGTTGGTGTATTTCAGCCGGTGATAGTCCTCGAAATAGGGTTTTAGGCCCTTGAGGATCGCAATGGCGTCCTCCACCGTCGGCTCATTGATGTCGATCTTCTGGAACCGGCGCACCAGCGCGCGGTCTTTCTCGAAATGCTGGCGGTATTCCTTGTAGGTGGTCGAGCCCATGCAGCGGATCGTGCCCGAAGCCAATGCCGGCTTGAGCAGGTTGGACGCATCCATGGCGCCGCCCGAAGTCGCGCCCGCGCCGATCACCGTGTGGATCTCGTCGATGAAGAGAATGGCGTTCGGATGGGCCTCGAGTTCCTTGAGCACCTGCTTCAGCCGCTCTTCGAAATCGCCACGGTAACGGGTGCCGGCCAACAGCGTGCCCATGTCGAGCGAGAACACGGTGGCCGCCGACAACACTTCCGGCACCTCGCTGTCGACGATGCGCTTGGCGAGCCCTTCCGCGATTGCGGTCTTGCCGACACCGGCCTCGCCGACGAACAGCGGATTGTTCTTTTGCCGGCGGCAGAGCACCTGGATGGCGCGGTTGATCTCGGAATTCCGTCCGATCACCGGATCGATCTTGCCGTCGCGCGCCTTCTTATTGAGATTGACGCAATAAGTCTCGAGCGCCTCGCCCTTCTTCTTGGAATCCTCGTTGCCCTTGGTCTCGGTCTCTTCGTCGACGCCGCGAACGGGTCGCGCTTCCGATACTCCTGGGCGCTTGGCGATGCCGTGACTGATGTAATTCACCGCGTCATAGCGGGTCATGTCCTGCTCCTGCAGGAAATAGGCGGCGTGGCTCTCGCGCTCGGCAAAGATCGCGATCAGCACGTTGGCGCCAGTGACCTCCTCGCGCCCGGATGACTGGACGTGGATCACCGCGCGCTGGATCACGCGCTGGAAACCGGCCGTCGGCTTGGCATCGTCGGCGCCGTCCGTCACCAGATTTTCGAACTCGGTCTCGAGATAGTTGACGAGGCTGGTGCGCAGCTTGTCGAGATCGACGCTGCAGGCGCGCATGACGGCTGCCGCATCCGAGTCATCGATCAGCGACAGCAGAAGATGTTCAAGCGTCGCATATTGATGATGACGCTCGTTTGCAATCGCCAGCGCTCGATGCAGGGATTGTTCTAGGCTTTGAGAAAAAGTCGGCATTCGCGTCCTCTATGGCCCCCGCCATCATGATCGTCGTTGACCGGTCAGGCAACAACAACCTTTGTCATATATAGTTACATCCGATCATGGCAAAAGACCGGTTCCCGCGACCGGCTGGGTTCTCCCGGCACGCTCACGTGATTTCTTAAGGGTTACCCGTGTTCGTCCGGGTTTACCTGGTGGATAGATGCAAAACCCGTTCCGAATTCCAGCGGGCTACGCGCGAGGTCACTTCTTTTCCATCACGCATTGCAGAGGATGCTGGTGCTTGCGCGCAAAGTCCATGACTTGCGTCACTTTGGTTTCGGCGATTTCATAGGTGAACACGCCGCACTCCCCGATCCCGTGATGATGCACGTGCAGCATGATCTTGGTCGCGGCCTCGACGTCCTTCTGGAAGAATTTCTCAAGAACGTGAACGACGAATTCCATCGGCGTATAATCGTCGTTCAGGATCAGCACGCGATAGAGATTGGGCCGTTTGGTCTTCGGTTTGACCTTGGCGATAACCGATGTGACCGGACCCCCGGCTCCTCCGACGCGGTTCTCGTCGTTGCCCATTCGGGGAGAGAATATGGCGGCCGGCTGCACGGACAGATCGGGGCTGGTTATCAATCGTAACATGGCACAGGCGTTCGAAGTCCCCATGGAAGGCCGGACGGCGACCGGACGATGTTCCGACAAGGAGCCATCGATCAACCCGGGCCTTCCAGATCGCCGTTCCGGCCTGACCCAACGGCTGGATCGACAGCAGGAAATATGGGTCTACCTTCGCTTTGCTGCAAGCTCGCAGATTTGGCTGGAGTTAGCTTGCAACAGACCGATTCCCAGATCGGCGATCTGCAAAGGTTAATCAATCCGGGCCGGTTTGACAAAGCGAGAACATGCCGTGCCGGTGTCTCGGCGGGCGCCGGCAGTGCCGATGACGAAATTTATTTTCGCAAACAGGCCGGGTGGCCGATTGAGGTATTGCAGGTAAAGTCGGGGCAAGAAAAAGCCCGGCCTGACGGCCGGGCTTTTCGAATCTGGCGGTAACTGGGCTGCGCTTAGCGGCTGCCAGCCGGGGTAAACTTTGAAACGATGCCTTCCAGCGGCTTGAAGGTCTGCTTGGCGATATCGCCGTAAAGGCCTGCAATCTTCTGCGACTCGGCAACAAACGTCTCGTAGGCAGACTTAGCAAATTCGGTCTGCACTTCGATCGCCTTGTCGAGCGACTTCACGCCGGACAGCTTCTCCACGAACGATTTCGTGTCCTCGAATGACTTTTTGGTGTAGTCGCCATACGCGCTCGCGATGGCATGAAAGCCGTTCTGTAGGCTCGTCGCTGACGCAACGGCCGTTTCAAGCTGCTCTTTTCCGTAATTCTGCATGTCTTCAACCTTGACCATGATGGATTCCCTTTCCCAGACTGATGCCTATCGACCTGCCGGGAGGTCCCGGCCCCCTGACGACTCCTAATATAGTGCAGCGCACAAAAAAGTCAAGAGAATTTGTGCGTCGCACAAAATTATGGTATTTCCTTCAAATCCGGTGGTCTGGCGCAAGCCTTCCTTAAGCTTTTGGAAACCCCGGCCCCCTAACCTGATTCCCGGACTTGTCCCGGTCTCGGGCAGGCAACCGAAATCTGTTTGTGAACAGCGTCTTAGCTAGAATGGCGGAACTGATCAGCCGGCCGGGCGGAATGAGCGTCCGCAGTCGGTTTCTGAACAGGGAAACGTCGCCGGCCGTTGGGCATAATTTGGCCTCACGAACCGGTGATCAAGGCAGAAATTGGGGACGGGGAAGTTCATGCTTCGCACAACCTTGGCTTCCCCGCGCGTTTTGCGGGCTTGCATCTTCGGGTTCGTCGCGGTCACCACCGCGGTCACTTTCACCACCAACACCGCCGAGGCGCGCCGATACCGGCATCATCACAATGTGCGCCACCATCACGAGTCGCAGGAGAGCTATAGCCCCGCATTCTCCTCGATCATCGTAGACGGCAACTCTGGCGCAACGCTTTCCTCGAATAATCCCGACGCGAGCCGCCATCCTGCTTCCCTCACCAAGATCATGACGCTCTACCTGCTGTTCGAGCGCCTCGATTCCGGCAAGATGAAGCTGGACACGGAAATGCCGGTGTCCGAGCATGCCGCCGATCAGGCGCCGACCAAGCTCGGATTGCGCCCCGGCCAAACCATCCGCGTCGAAGACGCCATCAAGGGACTGGTGACGCGCTCGGCCAATGACGCCGCCGTCGTGATCGCCGAGGCCATTGCCGGCGACGAAGACGATTTCGCCAAGCTGATGACCCGCAAGGCGCGGATGCTTGGCATGACCAAGACCGTCTATCGCAATGCGTCGGGCCTGCCCGACGACGATCAGGTGACGACCGCGCGCGATCAGTCGACGCTGGGCCGCGCCATCCAGGACCGCTTCCCCCGCCATTATCGCTACTTCTCAACGGTGGCGTTCACCTTCCGCGGCCACTCGATCAGCAACCACAATCATCTGCTCGGCACCGTCGAGGGCGTCGACGGAATCAAAACCGGCTACACCCGCGCGTCCGGCTTCAACCTCGTGACTTCGATGCGAAGGGGTAACCGCCATCTGGTAGGCGTGGTGCTTGGGGGCCGCAGCGGCGGCTCGCGCGACGCGATCATGCGCAACCTGCTTGCGGAAAATCTCGAAAAAGCCTCGACCAAGCGTACCGTTGCCGCGATCGCCGAGCGCAATCCGAGCGACGCTCGTACTGACGTGGCGGACGCCGACGCGGCAGCGCAGCCTGCGCCAGCGGCTCAAGCGCAGAGCGCCGTACAGGCCGCCTCCGCTGCCACCGAACCGGCCACTCCACCTTCAGCATCGCGTTCGGCGGCGGTCGCCTCGCGAACGGCGACCCCAACCGTCACGGCGGCCGTGGCCCAGCCCAAATCCGAGGCCAAATCAGAACCCAAGGCTGAGCCCAAGACCGAGCCCGCGCCGCTCACGAGCGGGGTCATTCAGACCCAGCCGATGGCGGTGATCCCCGGTTCGTCCGAACCGATGAAACCCGTCAGGGTGAAGACGGTCCAGATCAAGGCCGGACAGATCAAGTTGGCGGGCGCTGGCCCGGTATCGCCCGCCCCCCCTGTCACCAGCGCGATCCCGGCACGGACCGAAGTGCCGGAGACATCGAGCGCCGTTGTCGCCAAGGCCGAAAACGGAAAGACTGAAGCGGCAAAGCCCGAAGTCGGCAAGTCTGAAATGTCCAGGACCGAAATGCCGCCGCAGCCGGCGGGCCACGGCACCGGAAACGGTATCCTTGGCGTACTGCCAGCATCGAGCGTCGCGTCCTCGTCACCCTCGCCCTCGCAGGCAATGGCCTATGCCGATCCCTCCCCGCGCCCGCAGCCGCAGCCCCTTCCGCAGGGAAATACCGCCAAACCCGAGGTGACCCACACCGGTTGGATCATCCAGGTCGGCGCGCTTGAGACCGAAGGCGAGGCGCGGCAGCGCATCGAGGCCGCGCGCAGCCAGGCCCATGGCCTGCTCAACAAGGCTGATCCGTTTACCGAGCAGGTGGTCGCCAAGGGGGACAGGAAGCTGTTTCGAGCCCGCTTTGCCGGCCTGGACCGCGATCAAGCCGAGGCGGTGTGCCGGACGCTCAAGCGCAGCGACATTTCCTGCATCACCGTTCGGAATTAATCGGCCGAACCCTGATGCCCGAAGGCCCGACAATCCGGGCCGTTGCAAACTTCTCGTCAAGACTTTCCAGTTAAACCTGATGGGGTGAGCGATCGACCACGCCGGATAACGGCGGGCGGTAATGGGCGTTGACCGGAACTGACAGAGAAGCGGCTCGCGCTTTGATGGCGTGCCGGAGTTAATTGTGATGCGTGCGAAGCAGAACTTCCTTGGCCTCGTTTACTCGGGCGGCGAGGTACGTCGACCCCCCTTGGTCGGGATGCAGTTTCTTCATGAGCGCACGATGCGCCCGGCCGATCTCCTCGCGCCCCGCCCCCGGCTTCAGGCCAAGGATCTGATAGGCCTCCTCGTCCGTCATTTTACCGCTCGGCGCCGGGCGGCGCTGCCCCCCTGCCGCGTCAGCTTGCGCGTTCTGACGCCAAGCGGGAAACCTGCGGTCCAGATAGCTTTCAAGTAACGGCACGCTTTCGGCATCCAATTCCGGAATCATCTCCAACAATTGCGACAGGTCGAATTCCTGCAAGGAGCGGCCGGCATAAGGCCCGGCCACGATGGCGCCCGAGAGCGTTCCACTGTCGTGATCGAGCGTCATTTCAAAGAACTGGGAGCGGACGCGCGAGGTCTGCCCGGCCGAGCGTTGCGCGCTTGCGCCGAACAATCGGCCGATGTTGGGAAATCCAGTCGTCCCAAACGGCGACCAGCCCAATAGCCCTGCGCCGAACACACCGAGGGGGATGGCAACCGCGAGCTCGCCCTTGATGCCGGTAAATGCCGCGACCGCAAGCGCCACTATGCCGCCACTGATCTTGATCGCGCGGGCCAGAACAACCGGATTGGCCGCACGGAACATCTGCAGCAGCGAATAGAGAACGATAACGGCGACGACGCCGGCAATCAGCGTGGGCATGACTTCAATATAGTGCGATCAGCGACAAAAAGCATGCCGATCCTGACGCGTAACCCAAGTGACGAGCGATCACAAAAAGCTCGTTGGAACCGCGGTCGCCAAGACGCTATCCTCCAATTCGAACCGCAGCCTGGTAGCGATGGAGCGCGGAAATGGCGGCGCAGGGACTGACGACGATCAAGAGCACCCACGGGCCTCAGGACACCATGAATAGGCTTGAGGCGGCGGTAAAGGCAAAGGGCATGACGGTATTTGCCCGGATCGATCACTCAGTTGGTGCGTCCGCCGCCGGTCTGTCGTTGAACCCGACGGAAGTCCTGATCTTTGGAAATGCCAGGGGCGGTACACCCCTGATGCAATCCGTCCAGAGCATCGGTATTGACCTGCCGCTCAAGGCGCTGGTTTGGCAGGATGCGTCGGGCGATACCTGGCTATCCTACAATGATCCGGCGTGGCTTGCGAAACGGCATGGGCTGAGCGGGACCGAAACGCCGGTCGGCAACTTGACTGCCGCGCTCGACGCGGTCGCCAAAGCCGCAGCCGCCGGATAACTCCAAGTTCGCGCCTCGCTGTGGCAGACGCTCGGTGGTTTCGGCTACTTCATCTGACCAAGCAATTTGGCCGCGCCGCCTTCGCGTTTCGAGAGCCGCAGCAGCGCCTCGCGCCCGCCGGCCGCGTAAGCCGCGGCCGCACGCAAAAGTTCGCGCAGTTGTGCCGCAGCTCCTGGATCGAACCGGCACCACGCCCCACCGGTCAGGCGCGCGATTTCGCGGAACGCCTGTTCTGCGACGGCGTCGTGTCCTTCCTGAAACATGAACACCGGCACCTTGAGCAGGCCGAGTTCGCCCGCCTTGATGCAGAGATCGTCAACGCTCTCCTCCATCGCGTCGCCGACAAACACCACGGCGCGGACACCGGCGGCGACTGCCTCGCGCCGCGCCTCCGTCAGCACTTTGCCGATCTGGGTATTGCCGCCGCGGCAATCGATCCCGCCCATCAGCTTTGCCAATTGGGCGCTGTCGGAAATCCAGCCGGTTGCGCGACACTCATTGAGACCACGATAATAGACGAGGCGGATATCGAGACTGCCAAGCGCTGCCGCCTCGCGGAACATGTCCGCTTGCAGCGCGCAGGCCATGTCCCATGTCGGCTGCCGGCTCATAGTGGCGTCCAGTGCGAATATCAGCCGGCCCCTGCTGCCTGCCGCATGGGGCGACAGCGCTCTCGCCTTGGCGACGAAGGCGGCAATGTCTTCGGAGGCGGACGCCTTGTCGTCCACCGAGCCGGTCTTGCGGCGCTCGGGTACGGCAGGCTTTGGTTTGGTCGGTTCGCCGGACATGGATGCTCGCGCGTTGGCTGCAAGCCCTATGTGGGCTGCGATCCAAAGCTGGTCAATGAGCGTCAGGCTCTTGAAACCTCGGCCGAGGCCCCGGCCAACTGCCGTCAGTTGTGCTGGGAGACCGGTACGAAGGGTGCGACCGGCCCCGCCTCAGTCATTGCCGGCGGCGCCTTGACGTCCACCGAGCGAAGCGGGCTGTCGTCATCGAGGAATTTGTCCAGCATTCCCTGTATCGACGCCTTTGCCTCATCTGGACCGGTATCGCGCATGTCGTTGTGCTGGAACGCGGTGCGGACGACGGTAATTCCGGCCTTCTCACAGACTTCGTCGTCAGGAATGACGCCGGGGTCAGGTTTGAAGACAGGATCCTTCGAGCGGAAGGAGAGAATCTTGAATTTGCCGTCGGTCATGAATGGCACGCGCAGATTATCGAGCGTCACGACCTTCTTGATCTGATCGGGATACAACTTGGCGAAATACATCGAGATGTCGCCGCCGTTGGAATGTCCAACCATGGTCACGTGATCGTAATCCGCGTTTGGCTGAACCTTCTTCAATTCGTCGATGGCGAAGCGAATGTTGGCGACGCCACGATGATACTGCGGCAACCGCCCGACATAGAGTTCGCCGACATTCGTTACCAGCGGAGCGTCGGTCGCGAGGTCATGCTGGATGCTGACGACCATATAGCCGCGGGCGGCAAAAACGTTTGCCAGAAAGGAGTACTCGGTAAACTTGACGGTGTTGCCGTGATTGAGAATGGCGACCGGCAACTTGATCATGCCGGCGTTCGCCTGCAATTCCTTGTCGCGTCGCACCGCGACGTCAATTTCCACCGGACGATTGCCGCGCGCGGCGTCATGGAACATCAACGTGTCGTGCCGGATCGCCCATTTGCTCGCGGTGAAATATGCGACCGCAACCAGAGCGGATAGTGAAAGCAGAACGGCAATTCCACGTTTCATGTTTGTCCTCGGTCGAATTCCACGTCCAGACTCCGCCGTCACACATTCTTAATATAGATCACGCCGAGGTGACAGGAAGACCAAATATTGTGACTTCGCCGCCTGATCATTGTGCGGTGCACCCGCCTGCTCCGTAAAGCGGCACGCAAGATGCCTGCCGATCGGCCTCTCACGATTGGACGGGGGATCTCAAAGGCAGGTTCAGAACCTGGGTAAAAGCCTGGTAAAACAAAGCCCTGGTAAAGAAGGTCCTAGCGGTGCCGGCAATGCCCGGTCAGCCGCATGAATGCGGGATTGCCGCAACTGTAGTCACTTACCGCAGGTCAAGCGCCCAGGATGTCGTGAAGCTCGAGCGGCTTGTCGATTTGGGTGAACCATTCGGCGCGGTTGGCGGCGCGGCGACGTCCGCGCTCGTCGAGGGGAAGTTTCAGCTGGCGCAACAGGCTGGTGACTTCTTCGCGCGCCGTGACATGGCCCATGTTCGGCCGGGTACCAAGCGTTTCCTCGTCGAGATTGTCGAGCGCCGTCAGACCCCGCGGAAAGAATTCACGGTAGACCACCCGCTCGGCAAAGCCGTCGATCGAGCGGAAGCCAAGCCGCAGCGACAATTCCTTCAGCCCGTCGGCGACAAGTTGCTTGTTACGCGATCCCAGCATCGACAATCGATTGCGAACAACGATCCAGTCGGTGCTCGAACCATCGACCTGGCGGCGCTTGCGCCGCGTGTCGCGCACCATCTCGGCATAATGGCTCTCGCCGGTCACGGAATATGTCTCGGGATCGACGGTTCCGAGCACGTCGAAATCCAGGAAACTGTCGTTGATCGGCGTCACCAACGTATCCGCCATCGAGTGGGCCAGCCGCATCAGGTAGCTGTCGGAACCGGGCGTATCGATGACGATAAAATCGAAGGTCTGCTCGACCGCCTTCACCGCTTCCTCGAACTGCAGGAATTCGGACGACTCGTTTTCGGCAATCTGCATGGTCTGGCCAAGCTTGATGCAGTGATGCACGGGAATTTCGAGATCTAGACGCGTGCGGCTTGCCCAGGCGCGGCGGTTGTTGATGTAGCGGGTGAAGCTTTGCTGGCGGCAATCGAGATCGATGGTGGCGACGCGCTGGCCGGCCTTCATCAGAGCGACGGCAATATGCAAGGCCGTGGTCGATTTGCCCGAGCCACCCTTCTCGTTGCCCAATACAACGACATGAGCCGAGCCAGATTGACCCTGACTAGTCTGCACCAACATGCGGCGACCCCCTGTGATATCTTCAAATCACGAGCGCCCGCGGTCAAGTGAAATGCGCACGCGCTCTCTCGATTCGCGTTCTGGTGTAGCTTAATCATGAATCGCTGCTTGCAGGGGTCGTGCTGTCGATCGGTGAGAGGATTTTGTGAGCCGCGGCCGGCAGCCAGCGAGTTGCCAAGCTTTGCGACAAGACATCGGCCTTGATAGGATTGGCCGGCCCGCCGCAAGGTCGGACGCCTGCCACTCCCCGACCCCACAGATCGAGCCCCGATGTCGCCAAACCTCATGATCGTCCGCACGATTCCCGCGTTACGTCGCGCTCTCAACGGCCTTCGTGCGAGAAAGACCTCAATCGCGCTGGTCCCAACCATGGGAGCACTCCATGACGGCCATGTGTCGCTGGTTCGTTTGGCGAAGCGCCGCGCCCGAAGGGTCGTCGTTTCGATCTTCGTCAACCCCACCCAGTTTGCGCCTTCGGAGGATTTCGGGTCATACCCTCGGACATGGAAGGCAGATGTCGCAACGCTAAAGGCCGAAGAGGTCGACCTGATCTGGCATCCCGACGTCGACGCGATGTACCCGGATGGCTTTTCCACCCGGATCGTTCCCGAAGGCCCCGCTACAGCCGGGCTTGAGGATCGCTTCCGGCCGCATTTCTTCGGCGGCGTCGCAACCGTCGTCGGCAAACTTTTTACACAGTGTCGACCGGACTTCGCCATCTTCGGCGAAAAAGACTTTCAGCAGCTGCGCGTGGTGGCGCGCATGGCGGCTGATCTCGACCTGGGCGTCAAGGTGATCGGTTCCAAGACCGTGCGCGAGCGCGATGGGCTGGCGATGTCCTCGCGCAACGTCTACCTGTCGCCGCAGGAACGCAGCGCCGCGCCGGTTCTGTTACGTGCCATGAAGGAAGCCGCCCACCGGCTGCGCGCGGGCGACGAGGTCGAAGCCGCGATGGCAGGCGGCGCCGAAATGATCACCGCGGCCGGGTTCGCGTTGGATTATTTCGAGGTCCGGCACGCCGAAACCCTGGCGCCGATCGGATCGGTTCGCGACGGACCGCTGCGGATACTGGTCGCGGCCAAAATCGGAAAGACCCGCCTGATCGATAATATCGCGGTCTGAAATCCGCGGGTTTGTCGGTTTGCCCCTAAAGCAGCCCGAGATCGCGCAATTCGCGACGCATCGGTTCGGGCATCGCAGCGACGCTTGCGGCCGCAGCCTTGCCGAGATCCGGCGGCGCCGCATCCTCGGTAAAGTACCGCCATCCCTGGAAAGCCCGCATCGGGCGCGGCGATACGGCAATCACCTTGGGCTGCATCACCAATCGGCATCGCCCGATGCCATCGCGATCGCGGAACGGTTCAATCGCCACGAGTTTTTCGCGCGCGGCGATCTCACCGCGGATAACCCAGTAAAGCGAGCCTCCCGCGAGTAGTTCCTCGATGCGCTTGGGCGTCATCCGCGTGATGTGAATGTGGTGAAGCGGGCGGCCTCTCTTCTTGGCGGCCTGAATGCGCTCGGCGACCCAGCCTTTGAGATCCTTCACGGATTCGCAACCGACACAAAGCTTGATGAGATGAAGCGGCATTCTTGTGAGGTTAGCGACCAGTACAGGATTTTGGAAGAATCATTCGTTCGAGGCCGCGGGAGCCGCCGCCGAAGGCGCAATCGAAACCGGTGCGGGTGGGTGTGCGGGTTTCTGCGCCGGCTGCTTCTTTGCTGCCGCCACCGTGGGCGACGCTGCGGGCGCCGGCCGCGGCGGGGACGCTGGCGCGTTCGCCGCCGGGTTGGCCACGCGCGGCGCCGACGACGTGGTCGCCACGCCCGGCTCCGGCGTCATGATGCTGACCGGCGGGGTGGACGCGGCGCTTGGAAATTCAGCGTTGGTGGGTTTGCCTGTCGGCACCCCCGGCACAAGTGCCGCGACCGGTAAAGACGCGGCTGGGGGCGGCAAATTCCACGTCGATGCGTAGCGCGCGATCTGGCTTTCGTAGAGTTTCTCATCCATGTTCGCCGCGATCTGGCGGCGATCGGTCAGCGAGCGGAACGCGGCGCAATCCGATGGCGAGCAGCGGTCGCGCACCGACAGCACATAGGCCATCAGCCCATACCGGTCGTGCTCGACCGCGTGGCGCAGCGCCGCAAGCTCAGGCGTCATGCTCTCGTTGGCGGCCCCAACGTCGCCAAAGGCGGTAAGCCGTGTAATTTGCGAAGCCGCATAGGACAGCGCCGCGGCAACCGTTTCGGGCGAGCCGAACAACACCTTCTCGCATGAGGTCAGCACCGCCTCTCCAGCCAGATCGTCGACGCATGAGAGCGCCGGCAAGGAAGCAACCATCGGCGCGGGAGACCGGTTCGAGCCGATCATGCCGGCACCCCCCGCGCCGAAGCCCCGGATGGTCGCGGCCACCGCAATTCCGACGGCCAGCAGCGCGATGACCGTCAACGCGCCGTTCGCCACCGACTTTTCGGCGCGCAACAGCGTGATGAGAACAATAACTCCGAAGAATCCCGCTGCGGCCAGCGTCAGCCACATCGGAAAGGCCGGCGAACGCCAGGTCTGATCGAGCGAGTTGGCCCAGGCCCAGTTCATGCGCGATGTCCCTCAACGCAGCATAGAACGCATTCGGCCAAGATGGAGACCGATTCTTTCGCACTCAGCTTTTCGCAGCATGGTTCTGCGAACCGGGCCGTTAACGGCGGGTGAAATTGAGATCCGTTTCACTCCTCCGTTGCGCTCAGGAAAGCGCGAGCTGGCTTTCCTTTGCCACGCGTTCAAACGCCTCGGTCGAACTCTTGATACGGTACTGGCAGTCGTCACCGTCGGTCGGAAGCAAACGGATCACCTCATAGGTTCCGCTCGCGGCCGGACGTGCGACATTGCTGGCCGTAAAATAGACAGTCTCTCCAACGTTGTATTTATGCTTCAACGCCCTCTCCATCACGCAAAAACGTCGGCGCCGCCCACGGTCCCGCTTGCGTCGGCCGACTGAAAAACGAGGGTTGTATAGCACGGCGCAAGTCTTTTTGGCCAGTTACATCCGCACATGGCAAATGCGCTTATTTTGCAGGTTTTTCAGTGAGTTGGATGCCCGCGGCGGTTGCGCGCAAATCCGCGGTCCAGGTGGGAAACGACGCTGGCCGGGCTGCCAAGCGGAACCGGCCCGACAACAAGACCGGCGAAACCAGGCGGCCTTCCCTGGGGAACTTCAGGCGGTATGTTGCAACTTGCCGTCCGGGCTCGCGTGATCCACTGCCTTGGGCAACTGATGCGCCAGAATCTGGGTGATCTGATCGACCGGGATGTTGAACTTGGCCGCCAATTGCTTGACGGCATCGCTGCCCAACACCTGCTGCAACTGCTCTGCCGTAATCGGCAGGTTCTGGCCGTTGCCGAGCCAGGATTTGACCTGATCGCCGAAGCCGGCCTGCTGTAATTTGGCGACGATTGCGTTTAGCCCGCCTTGGCTGCCATTGCCGAGCACCTCACTTAGCACGACAGGAAGAACGGCACCCTCAAGCTGTCCGAGCGCGCTTTTGAACGCGGGCGAATTTTCCAATGAATTAAGAATTCCCATGGCCGAACCCCTTTGGGCTGAATACACGACGCCGGTTCCCGATTCAGACCAATTGATCCCTCAGGTCAAGCCACGAATGCGGGCAGCGTCGCGAAACTCAGGCTGCCTTCGGCAAGGATTTATTTGGGCAGTTCGATATCGGGCGCCCGTGGACTGAGGTCGTGAAGGGGTTTTGTCTCGTCGACTTGCGATTTGAGATCAGCTGCCTTCTCGACAAGCACGGCCGCAAGCTGCGGGTTCCTTGTTAAGCTGGCGAATCTGAGAAGGGACATCGCCTGACGCGCGAGATACTGTCTACCTATCATTGTGCAAACCCCACCCAAAGCACCGTACCAAGGTGCATCACGCACGGCGGCGGAAATCGTTCCCCTCAAAAATGTACAAAAGTGAACTTTTCGGGTTCCATAGAAACTGCCGAAAGAAATCGGAACTCACCGGCGGCAGGACCGTCCGGTTTTCAAACCGTCTCAAACTTCTCAATGACGAGCGTTTCGGCAAGGCCCGCGCGAGTCCATTCCTGAAACGCCGGCAATTCCATCATCGCGTCCATGTAGCGTCGCACGTCCAGCGACACCGCAATCGCATAGGTGCGGAAGCGATGTACCACCGGCGCGAACATGGCGTCCGCCGCGCCAAAGGCGCCGAACAGGAACGACCCCGACTCGCCAAAGCGCCTGCGGCACTCGGTCCAGATCTCTTGAATTCGCGCAATGTCGGCGCGGGCGCCCGCTGACAGATGAATGGCGCCGACCGGCCGATGCAGGTTCATGCCGCACTCGCTGCGCAGCGCCGCGAAACCGGAATGCATTTCCGCCGCAATCGAACGCGCATGCGCCCGCTGCGCCGAGTTCTCTGGCCACAACCGCTTCTCCGGAAACCGCTCGGCGAGATATTCGATGATGGCCAGCGAATCCCAGATCGTGACGTCGCCGTCGATCAGCACCGGTACCTTGCCGGAATGCGTGAAATTGAGGAGCCGCTGTTTGTCAGCTTCGCCGGTGTAGAGCGGAATGAATACTTCTTCGAAGCCGATGTCATTGGCGCGCAGCGCCAGCCACGGTCGCATCGACCACGATGAATAGTTCTTGTTGCCGATCACGAGCTTGAGCGTCATCCAAAACTGCTCCTTGTCCTGATATCACTGTGCCATGGCATTGGCCGGGCGTTCAAGGCGCGCGCGCAGGGGCTGCCGGTTGCCGCCATCAAACCTGCGTGGCAGCATTCACCGGCCTGAAAGGGGCTAAGCATGCGCGCATATCTGGTCGATGTCCTGGCGGTTGGTTTCTTCATCCTGGAATGGGCGGTTTATGCGCTCACGCTGGAACATTCCGCCTACGGACGCGACAGCCTGTCCGCCCGCATGCACGTCTATCGCGAGGTATGGGTCCGGCGCATGCTCGAGCGCGAAGCCCGCATGGTCGATATGCAGATCATGGCGGCGCTGCAAAACGGCACGGCCTTCTTTGCATCCACCAGCCTGCTCGCCGTCGGCGGCGGGCTGGCGCTGTTGCGATCGACCAACGAAGCGCTAGGCGTGCTGCAGGCGCTCCCGATCGACCTCAGCCCTTCACCGGCGCTTTGGGAGATCAAATGCGTCGGGCTGATTCTGATTTTCATCTATGCTTTTTTCAAATTCGCCTGGGCCTACCGGCTGTTCAACTACGTCGCCATCCTGCTCGGCTCGATGCCGCCGGCCAGTCAGCGCGACACCGTAGAGGCCGAAGCCCATGTGATGCGAACGACGCGATTGTTCGAGGCGGCGGGCAGACACTTCAATCGCGGGCAGCGCGCCTTCTTCTTTGCGCTCGGCTATCTCGGCTGGTTCGTCAGTCCCTGGGTGTTGTTTGCAACGACGGCCGCCGTGGTGGTGGTCACCTGGCGCAGGCAATTCGCCTCGAATGCCTGGCGTGCGATGGGGAGCTAGCGCAAAAATGCCTGCGACTCAATCCCATTTCGGCGCGAAGCCGAAATCGGTGAGCCGGCCCTTGGCACTTGCCATTTGGAAGACCTGGCTCATCTCCTCATCCGACAGCTCGAAGTCGAAGATATCGATGTTTTCGGAGAGCCGTTCGATCTTTGAGGTCCGCGGTATCGCTGAAACATTCTGCTGCACCAGCCAGCGCAGGCAAATCTGCGCTGCGGTCTTGCCGTGGACTTTCCCGATCCGCGCCAGCGTCTGGTCGTTCTTGATACGGCCCTTTGCAACCGGACTATAGGCGACGACCGCCATGCCGTGATGCGCGCAGGCGTCCCGCACCTTGGTCTGGTCGAGATAGGGATGATACTCGACCTGATCGCACGCCAGAGGTTCCGGGCAAACAGCCACCGCCTCTTCGATCAGGGCCACCGTGAAGTTGGAAACGCCGATGTGTCGGGTCATGCCGAGCTTCTTGACATGCGCCAGCGCGCCCAGTGTTTCCGCCAGCGGGACCTGCGGATTCGGCCAATGCAGCAGCAGCAGATCCACGCTGGAAAGCCGCAGCCTTGCCAGACTCTCCTTTGTCGATCGTTCGAGATCGTTCGGCGCGAAATGAGTGGTCCAGATTTTGGTCGTGACGAACACATCGTCACGCCTTACTCCCGAGGCGCGCAGGCCCTCACCGACCTCGCGTTCGTTCTCATAGATCTGGGCGGTATCGATGTGGCGATAGCCGAGCTTTAACGCCTGCTCGACGAGGCGCGCGCAGGTGCGCCCGCGCAGTTCCCAGGTGCCGAGCCCGATCGCGGGGATCCGGGCGCCATTAGCCTTGACGAATTGCATCGCGGAATCTCAAGCAAGCCGGACGCCATTATGTCCCGCCGATGTGGCGTTGCCAACGACGGTCGCGCATGGATCAGAGCTTTTCGCCGACAGCCCGCCCTGTCGCGACCAGCCGTCGTGCATTCAAGATTTGGCGAGCGCGGAAAAAACCATTTCCGGCGCGTGAGCGATGACGGCAAGCAGGGCGCGCGCGGGCCCGCGCGGCATGCGTTTGCCCTGCTCCCAGTTGCGAATGGTCTCGACGGGAACGCCAAGCCGGCTTGCAAACTCCAACTGGGTCAGGTGGGCGCGACGGCGAAGATCGCGCACGACTGGTGCGGCGTCCGCCCCTTCGGACGCACGCGCAGACCCGGCCGGAGCGACTGAGGCGATCGCCGCTGGCATCGAGACCATCGCGGGGGCGAGCGGAAACTCCTGCCCATCCCTCAATTCGACGATCCGACCGTCCGCTTTCAGCCGAAGGCGCTTCATGGCTTTGTTCGATTTCTGCGGCGATTTTCCGAATCGCCAACTGGAATTACTCTTCCGCGTGCGCGAAATAGTCCATGATGAGCGTTAAGGTTTGATTAACGATACCCGCCTCCACGTTTTTCTGCTTGGACCACGTTGCGGCGAGCCACGGTTCCCCCGTTTTGGCAGAATTGTCGAACTCGTCTGAGCCGTCGCAGCGGCGCAGGCTGCGATTGTCCACGGCCGGGTGATCCGAAAGCCCAAACGGCGGCCATGCTGCCTGCTTTCTTGCGTTATCTCAGGGACGCTTTCTTGCGTTATCTCAGGGACAACGACTATTGCATAGTGCACCTGGTACCCGCCGCTTCCGTTGCCGGCAAGGCGCACTGACGGCGAAATCGCCTGTGAAACCTGTACAATTAAGGCTGCATTCATATTGCAATATGCAATGATCGGACTGATTGAAAATGCAAACGGTTTTGGTTTCATGGGCAGCGTGTCAGGTGGCATTCGGACGGGGCTATGGTTGGCCCTGGCCTTTGGCCTTTCCTGCCTGATCGCATCGGCCGCCTCGGGCGCGGATTGTCCCGGCCATCCGAACGCGCTTGGAACCTCGCGGATATTGGTGGTCGATCCGAAGGAACACCCGCGGATCGGCGCCATGCAATATGCGGAGACCTTGCCACTTGCAGATCACGAAGTGGTGCTGACGTTCGACGACGGACCGTTGCCGCATAACAGCAACAAGGTTCTTGAAATACTCGCCTCGCAATGCGTGAAGGCGACCTTCTTCACCATCGGGCGCATGGCCCAGGCCTCTCCCGAGGGAGTTCGCAAGCTCCGCGATGCCGGTCATACCATCGGCACCCACAGCCAGGATCATCCGCTCAGCATGAACCACATGTCGACCGAGCGCGCCAAGCAGGAAATCGACGAGGGGATTGCATCGGTGAAAGCCGCGCTGGGAGACGACGCCGACGCTTCACTCGCACCGTTCTTTCGAATCCCTGGACTGCTCCGCGCCGAAAATGTCGAGGAATATCTGGCCGCGCAGGGCATCCAGATCTGGAGCGCCGATTTTCTGGCGGACGACTGGCGCCATGTTTCGTCCTCGCGTGTCTACGACCTCGCGATGAAGCGGCTCGAGGCCAGGGGCAAGGGCATTCTGTTGCTCCACGACATCCAAGCGCGAACCGTTGCGGCGTTGCCGCGGCTCCTCAATGAACTGAATGCGCGCGGCTATCGCATCGTCCAAGTGGTGCCGGCGACCCCCGAACGGACCGCAACCCCGACGGAGCCAGAGCAATGGCTGTTGCACCCGCAGTCCGAAAACATGGCGATCGCGCATTGGCCGAAGATCCCCAATTTCGTTTTTGCCGACGCTGGCACCCTTCCCGCGCCTTCCCTGTCGGATTTCGACTGGATCGACCCTGAGCCGATCGCGCTGGCAGTGTCGCTCGCTCATTCCAAGTGGCCCGCGCACGGCGTTCCCCTGCCGCTGGATGCACCGTGGCCGCAGGTTTCGGAACTTCCGGCCGAAAATGCCGCTGTCCTTCCCGCACCTGCGCACGGCGTTTTCGAGATGCCGAAAGGGCTCGGCGTGGCGCTGCACGGCGTCACCTCTTCTTCGTCGCATCACGCGGACGAGGCCGGATCAAGCGCGCGCGAAACTGGAACGAAACAGACTTCCGTCGAACCTCGCGATTCGCGCCGCCAGACCCGTGGCAAGATCAGGCTCGGACACGGTCAGACACATAGCCCTCGACGTGACGCCTCCAAGGTCGCCGGGCGCGGTACCCGGCCCGTCGCAACCGCCCATCGAGCGCCGCCGAAGCATATGGTTCAGGTCAAGAAGAGGAATGCTTGACGCTCAATCCGTCACGATCTTCGACATGCATAATAGAACGATCAGGGCGAGAAACAGCAAGTCGATATAAGACTTCATCTCGCCCGCATGACGCAGGCCCGCAACCTCCGTGACGACCTGCTTGCGTTGGGCGGCAGCTGCCGGTCCCTCCCCCGCCAATGCTGCAAGACGCCGCGCATCGCCTTCAAGCCGTTCGATCTTCTGGAAGAAGTAAAATGAGCGCAGCGCAGACGCCGCGCGCATCGCGGCATAGACCAGCACAAGAATCGCGACGATCGCCCGTTGCTGGTATTTGTCCATGAAATTCAGGCTGTAATAGACCAACGCCAGGAAGATGAAGTTGGAGAGAAACCGATAGGCGTAGCTCAGGAATTTCATGCGCGTGTTCCATCCACGGTAAGCTTGGCTGTGTTGATCGCACTACTCAAAGGATTTCTACCGTCGGGCCGGTCTTGTAGCGCCAATCCATACGCCTCCCCCGTTACGGAGAGGCAACGCACTCCCACGCTGCATCGAACGCCAAGGGCCGTCTGCGGGAGAAGTTGCGTTTACCGGCAGCCGAATTGCGCTTTCGCGTCCGCGCACCCCCGCTTTGGGCCTGCCCGGCATTTCCTGGGATCAGTGGTGCGCTCGGAGGGCGGTCGCATTTTCTGCGATTTCAATAGCTTATCCGAGCGAACCGTAGAAAAAGGTTCCGATCAGACCCAAAGATGCCTTTCGCGATTCCCCAAGGCTTTGCGCCTGTCTTAGCCTCCCGCGAACTGTAACGCCAGCGCTGCGTTGGCTGCGGCGCCAGTCACCAACTCCACTTGCCCGCAGCGCATGGCCGCGTTTCCTTCACCGCTGCCGGTCAGTGTGGGTTGACCGTAACCAGCGCGCCTCCCTTGACGTATATCAATCGACTGTCCCGTCCATCGTCCACTATACGGCCGATTGGTTGGGCACATCTCAAGTATCCTCAGTGAGGACATTCGCGTCTTTTTTCTTTTGGGAGAATGACCCTATGATGAAAAGTATCATGGTAATTGGTGCCGCAGTACTTCTCTCGGCGCCGGTCGCGATGGCAAAGGAGCGGTCATTTGGGGCCTGTGCGGCCGACGTCAGGGCTAAATGTGCTGAAGTTAAGCCCGGTGGGGGCCGCATCAAAGAATGCGTTAAAACGCACGCCGCAGAATTCTCCGAGCCGTGTAAGGAGAGGTTTGCGCGGCTCGCCGAGATCAGCAAAGCCTGCGCGGTTGACATCAAGGAAAATTGCCCTGGCAAGGAACGAAGCTGCATCCTGAAAAGTATTGGCAACTTCAAAGACCAATGCAAGGAGGCGCTCGCGCAGCTAGTGGCCGGCAAAAAATAGCAACTCGCTCACAGCTTGCCCGCACAAACGCGGCGTACCCCGGTCTAAGTCCTCCCCGCCGTTTGCGCTCGCGCCTTCGGGACTGCTGTCATCGTGGCAGCCGTACCGCCGAGAAGCATGATGAACTCGCGCCGTCTGATTTGCCTCTTCCTTGCTCAGGATGGGCGGCCGGTAGAGCGAAAGATATCCCATCACGTCGTGGCGGTGGCAATCTGAAACCTGTCCCGAAAGTCCAAACGCATTCCGTGCTTGTCACGGCCCTGAAGTCTGCTGTGGGTCCATTTTCGGACCTCGGGCCGCGTCCCAGCCAGGTCCGTTTGTCCCTCGACAGCGGAAATGCGGCGGCTGCATCGGCATGTCGGTTTCGTGCCGATTTTGTTGCAAAGTCGGCCGCTTCGATGGGTTGTCAGGCAGCTGGTGAAGCACGGTCGGCTTTGATCCGCCGACGCCTCTACGCAACTCACGCTACGCAATGCTCTGCCTGAGCAGGTGTTGGCCGCGCGATCATCACGGCGAGCCGTCTTGGGTTCTGCGCTACGGCGACAAGAACAAATTCATCCTGAGCATCTCGCGGGCCGAACGGATTAGGCCGCGGCGCACACACTGCTCTCCGACAGAGACGCCGTTTTTTCTTGATCCATGTCAACGAGACGGATGCCAACTTCCGGTTTCGTACGAAACGTCGGTCGCATGCCGGCTCTACGCCCGAAAGCGGTCGTTCGGCGTCGGCCGAGCTGGATACCAATATTCCCAAAATTGGAATTATCCTACAGGGAGGTTCCTGGTGAGTGAATTGGCCCGAGCACAGCATTTGGGCGGGACGTCATCGGCGTCCGATTATCGCCGGGAAAAGATTACGCTGGAACAGGAGATCAAACGAAGCCGTCATGCGGTTCTCGTGGTGAACACGCGCTCGCGACATGGTGCGCATGCCTATTCGGAAGCTAAGAGGCTGCTCGCAGAGGCGGGAATTGCGCTCGACGCGGCCTATCCCGTTCGGAACGCGGAGAGGCTGCATGAGATAGTACAGGAGGAAATTGCCAAAGGACGCAAGTTCATCATCCTTGGCGGTGGGGACGGGACCATCAGTTCGGTGGTTGATCATTTTGCTTACACCAGCGTCGTGTTTGGCGTGCTGCCGCTCGGGACGGCCAACAGTTTTGCGCGCACGCTCGGGATCCCGCTTGACCTAACGGGCGCCATCGATGTGCTGGTCAACGGGAAGGTCGCCAACATCGATCTCGGTAAGATCAATGAAGATTACTTTGCCAACGGATCGTCAATCGGAATGCCTGCCATTGTCGGTCGGGCAACGCCGCACAGCCTGAAGAAATGGCTCGGCCGAGGTGCCTATGGTCTGATCGCGGCGTACAAGTTCATGAGTTTTGCACCGTTCCGCTGCATCGTCACGGTCAATGGTCAGCAGACCTCGTTCCAGGCATTCGATGTTCTGATTGCAAGCGGCGGATATCAGGGCGGTGTCCTGGTTGCGCGCGAAGCGACCCCCTACGACGGCAACATTGTCATCCGCATTCTCAAGGGGTCGTCCAAGTGGGTATTGGCAAAAAAGTGGGCGCGGATCGCGTTAAGCGTGCCATTCGGCCCTTCCGACCTTGAGGTCATAAGAGTTCCGGAACTGACAATCGACACCGTCCCGCAGCAATACGTTGCCGTCGATGGCGAGGTCATCACACAGACGCCGATCAGGGTCTCGGTGGCGCGTGAAGCATTGCACTTGATGACGCCCGAGGGATTCGCAGAATTGAAGATCGAAAGACAGGGCAAGTCGAACGAGTTGCAAGAACGACGCTTACCAGGCTGAAGCGGAAAGCGACGCTTGCGTGAATGACCAACCGAGTCCTGCTGTCGGCGATTTTTTCAATGGAAACAATGAGGCGTTATGAGCGTATCCTCACGTTCCACCATGCCGTCGGTACAATACCCCTGCTCTGGATCGCCGCTCATGCTCTGAAAAGGCAGAACGAACGATGAAAGAGAAGTATCGATGAGCGTCGGACTGATCGCCCTTCTTGACGATCTTGCGGCGATCGCAAAGGTGGCAGCAGCTAACCTCGACGATGTCGCCAGCCAGGCCGCGAAGGCGGGGGCAAAGGCGGCGGGCGTCGTTATCGACGATGCCGCGGTTACGCCGGGTTACGTGATCGGTTTCGCTGCCAAGCGCGAGCTGCCGATCGTGGGCAGGATCGCGGCGGGATCACTTCGCAACAAGCTCCTGATCCTGTTGCCCGTTGCCGTGGCCCTTAGTTACTTCCTTCCCTGGATGATCACGCCGCTTCTCATGATCGGCGGCGCGTATCTCTGCTACGAAGGGGTAGAAAAAGTGCTCGAAGCCGTCATGCCGCATCGTGCGCATCAGCATGAAGCGCAGCTCGGCCCGGCCGCGTTGAATGCGAAGACGTTGGAGGACGAGAAGGTCGCAAGCGCCATCAAGACCGACTTTATCCTCTCAGCAGAGATCATGGCGATCGCGTTGGCGGCGCTTCCCGCGGGAAGCTTCGTGACGCAGGCCCTTGTGCTGGCGCTCGTCGGGATCGGGATCACGGTTGCCGTGTATGGCGTCGTAGCGCTGATCGTGAAAGCCGACGATATCGGTGTGGCCCTGGCCAAGAACGTCCGCGCCTCGATCCTTGCTGGTATGGGCCGGGCGCTCGGACGCGCCCTTGTTCGCGGAATGCCCGTGTTCCTGACAATTCTCAGCGTCGTCGGCACAGCCGCCATGATCTGGGTTGGCGGCGGCATCGTCCTGCATGGCCTGGAAGTATACGGCCCGCCTTCAATCGGCTCGACGGTCCACGCCGCCGCCGAAACCGCGACTCACGCGCTGCCATCGGCAGCCAGGGCGCTCGAATGGATCGTCGAGGCGGCCATCTCAGGTGTCCTTGGATTGTTGATTGGCGCGGCCACAATCCCGATCGTCGGATTTGCCGTTGCGCCTGCATGGAAAGGGTTGAAGCGTTTTCTGCCGGACCGTCGGAAATAAATACCTGGGCAGAGCAGCATACTTTGCCGGACCTCGTGGGCCTTGGCTGAGAAGGTTGGATGAAAGTCGGCTCCCAAAATTATCGATCAGAAAATCAATTGAGCGGCGCAGCGCCGACTAGTTACTCGGTTGCTCGATCCTTCCGGCGCACTGAAAATGCGACATGAGCATCTGGCAAATTAGCGCCCACGCTGTGCCGAAGCACCAGCCCGCCAACACATCGCTCGGATAATGAACTCCGAGATATATGCGGCTGGCTCCGACCAACAGGGCCAGGATCGCGGCGGTCATTATAAGATGAATGCGAACTGAGCGGGAGGCTTGCGTCTGAGCGAGCATCAAGCCGAGCGTCAGATAGCAGACAGCCGAACTCGTTGCGTGCCCGCTCGGAAAGCTCAGCGTAGAGACCTGAGTGAGTGGAGCGACGATATCGGGGCGCGCTCGCGCAAAGGCAAGCTTGAGAAGGGCATTGAGAAGGGCACCGCTCAGGACCGTCGTCAGGACGAACAAGCCGGCGTGGCGTTTACCTGTGGTAAAGAGGAACGTGGTTACGATCGTGACCAGCAGTGCAAGTACCGCGGTACTGCCCAGTGCGGTGATGTCTCGCACAACGTCGAGCAACCGTGGCGGCCCGATTGGTCGCGACGAGTCGGACGCATGGCGAAAGGCGACCATCAACCAGCGGTCGAATGCGATAGGCTCTCCTTCGGTCACTTCCTGTGCGATGAACGCAAAACCGAACAGAAGAACGGCGACGAATAAGGTCGGAGCCCAAGACCTCAGATGCCCGGCAGCATTCCGCGATTCAGTCGTTCCCATCTTTGTCGCCTCCGGGAATTCAACTTCCATCAACCTCCAAAGATACGAGATGAGGTGGTCCCGGTTTCCGGGACAGTTTCGGGGCAAGGCCCTTCCTGCCTAGCATAAACTTCGTCGGGCGTCCTGCCGCCGAACCGTCGAGTGGCGTCGAGACGTGAGGGACCACATCGCTTACTAGAAAAGCGGCCACGGAGCTTCGTATCGCCGCTACTGAGCATTGCAGCGGCGGAGTTGTCTAAAAATCAACTTTTGCGAGATTTTTGGCGTCGTTGGATTTTCGACTTTTGCAACACTATCAGCCACAAGCAGACATCGGCACCTGATCGATCACTTCGTTCGCGCGCAGTAGGAACGATCCGAGCGCCCCGTTGACGACGTAAAGTGCACCCGCGCGACCACTGAGCGATGAGCGGCACCACGTGCCGCAGCGGCGGGTGAGGCCCCGCTCGGCCCGCGGGTGCGGCAACTCCTGCCAACCACTCAACGGAAATTTACTGGTTCGCCCTTTCGGCGGTGGCGGCGGCGGTGGCCGTGTATTTCGAATAGAAATGCGCGATCCGCTCGCGCCACATTCCGACGAACGCCCCCGATGTCAGCTTATCCACCGATTTCCACGCGTCTTTGACGGCCGGAAGGGTATTCCGCCAGATCGCGCGTTTGCACCATTTTTCGCCTTTCTCCCTGCCTTCGCTGGTGGCACACATGGATTTCCAAGCGATGCGATCAGGTTGGCTGATGTGCTCGGCGGCGCCTTCCCAGCCTTGTTGATGGATCAAGTAAAGATCACTCAACGTCGGCTTTTTCTGCGTCACCCACTCGAACAGAATGCCTTCGGTAATGACCTTGTAGGCCGCAGCAACCGTATTGTCGCGCGGATCAAGAATCTCCCCGGAACCAAATTTGCTGAACTCATATTTGCTCAGTTGGAACAGGCCGACATACGATCCGGTACGTTGCTTGGGGTCGAAACCGGACTCGATCTTTGCAACCGCTTTCATGAAATTGAAATCCAGACCAAAAGCGTCGGAAGCGCGCTTGATCTCCTCGACCGGCGTTCCGACCGGGGTGTCCTTGAGCGACCTTAAGACGATGGCCGCCGGCTTCTCGGCAGGCGACAGTTCGGACCAGACATAATAGATGAGATACTGGAAATCCTGCGTCACCGGCGCCGGGTTGGAGGCATTGCGCGTTGTCGGCACCGGTAGGGCGACATCATGGTGGCCCTCCACCGATTTTGTCTCGATAGTCACCACGTGCACGGGCGGTAGATCGGCCGGCATCTGCGGCGGATCGGGCAACGCGGCCTCGACGATCGGTTCAGGCTCATATGAGGCCATCGTCTTGCCGGTAGCCATTCCCGTCGTCGATTCGGCCGCCGTCGCCACATCAGTGTTGGCGACAGCGGTATTGCCCATTGCGGTTGCCTGCGGTGCGTCCGCGAGCTCGGCATCGGCGGCGAGAGATGTTGCGCGGTCCTTGATTGGCGCTGCGCCGGTGTTCTCGATGCCGGCCGAACCGAAGGCAGCAAGCCAGGCGACGATCCACCCCGCGAGAACGATCGTTCCGCACAACGCCGCCACTGTCGCAGATCGTCGCGGGTTCATGATCCCGTCGCCTCCAAAGGCTCCCTGTGCCATGCTGCACAGCCAAGCACGCGACGGCTTGATTATTCGGGTCAAGATATGACCGCGGAATGGCGCAAACTGCAGGTCATTAACTTTTCCAAAGAGTGTTGCCCGAATGCAACGTGGCGCTGGCAAGCAGTTGTCTGCATTCTTCGACGTAGCGTGTAGGGGGAGTTTTGGCCCCCGCGAGCCCGTCACGGTTATGCCGGACCGACAGACGCGGTTGAGTGGTCGCAAGCGCGGATGCCGGCCCCTCGAGCGATCTGTCGTTGGTGAATTATAGGATCTTCTGAGCGAGCCGAACCCATTGCCCCAGATCAAAGCGCCCGTTGCAACGGCAACTCACGTCGAACATTGATCGCCCCGGCGATCGGCGCGGCGGCTATTGCCGATTGTCTGCTTCCAGCAAACTGGCCTCGTAATTGTGAATGCGGTCCAATTTTCGACCCACTGCGACCAGATTTAAAGGAGAGGCTGCGGTTCGCAACGCCGCGTTTGTTGGTTGGACCTCGAATGCAACATCACTGCATGAGGTACTGAATGAGGAAGCAGACTCCATTAATAGCTTTCGCCATTTTCATGCTCTCTGCAGGGATCGCACACGCTCAGTTTCTGTTCTGGCCCCAGTACACGTCCTGGCCACGCCACTACGCTCCGTTCAAACACAAGCACCACCACCGGCAGACAAACTCTGAATTGGCGAAGAACGCTCGGCCCGAGGATCTTCCGAAGGGCCCGCTCCAGATCATCATCTCGATCGCAGACCAACGGGTCTCGCTTTTTGACAATGGGACTCTGATCGCACGCTCTTCGGTGTCCACGGGAACTCAGGGGCATCCTACGCCCCTCGGCGTATTCAGCGTGATCAGCAAACAGCGATGGCACCGTTCAAATATTTATAGCGCTGCCCCCATGCCCTACATGCAGCGTATCACCTGGTCAGGAATTGCGTTGCATGCCGGTGTTGTGCCTGGGCGTCCGGCGTCACACGGCTGCATCCGTTTGAAAAATGATTTTGCCATTCGACTCTGGCATCTCACGAAGCGCGGCACGCGAGTAATCATTGCGCACGACGATGTCCGGCCAGTCGAGATAACCAATCCGCACCTTTTTAAGCCGAAAGCCGTGTCCGGTTCGCCGGAATTTCAGACTGCTACAGTCGCGGGTAAGGGCATTAGCACAGCCGGGGCAACGCATGGATCACCAGTGTCCAACGCCGAGACTCCAGAATCCACTAGTCTCCAGGTTCCAGGCTCGGCTCTTGCTGGAGTCGCACCTCAGAAGGTCGTCCCGATCTCCATCTTCGTGAGTTGTAAGTTGAGCAAGCTCTTCGTGCGCCAGGGCTTCACGCCGTTGTTTGATGTCCCGGTCACAATCAAAAATCCTGGGGAGCCGCTGGGAACGCACGTGTTTACCGCAATGGAATTCCAGAACGAGGCCATTCGCTGGGCCGTCGTGTCGATTCCGGAGGAATTTCCTCGCATTTCCGAGGGGGCCACGAAAGAGCGCGAAGCGCCCGCGAACCAAACCGCCCTATCGGTACCGTTGCCCGATAAAGCCAACGCTGCTCTCGACCGGATCGAAATACCCCGGGATACGGTTGAGAGGATCGCTGAACTACTGACGCCGGCCTCTTCATTGATTATTTCCGACAACGGACTTAGCCATGAGACGGGAAAAGACACGGATTTCATCGTGATAACGCATTGATGCGGCGGCGCAACCCACCAACACACGATGCCGCTGCGCAAGTCCGCTTTTCTTCCACGGGTTTAACCCGAACGACCACGCGGTCTGAGAAAATTATGTCCGTTGTGGGTCTGCTCGTCATTAAGCTGATGTCTCAGATGGTTCATTTTCGGAAGTCGGACAGCGTCCGGGTCAGGTCCGCTCATCCCCCAACAACCGACATGGGGCGACTGCTTCGGCATGTCCCAAAGGTGCCCCGATTGTGTTGCAAAACCCGGCGGGCACGGTGAGGCCAAGCGTTTTGGCGGTCTGAAGGTTGATGACAAAATCGAATTTGGTTGGCTGCGAAGCTGGGTGCGATGCCGAACACCGCGCGCAATCCGACAGCTCGAAGAAACCGATCATCTCTATTGAACGGCGAACAACCGCCATTCGCCAGGTACGCCTTTGAGCTTGTACGCACCGCGATCGACGAACTGAAGTCCGGAGCCCGCGACCAGATCTTTGACCGTGCTCGATACCATCACCTCGTCCGGTCCTGCGATCGCGGCGACACGCGCCGCGATATGCACCGCAATTCCGCCAACCTTGCCGCCAATCAGCTCACACTCGCCAGTATGCAGTCCGCTGCGAACCTGTAGACCCAGCGGCTGCATCTTTTCGCGCACCGAGCGGGCGCAACGCATGGCGCGAGCCGGGCCGTCGAAGGTGGCAAGCAAGCCGTCGCCTGTGGTGTTCACCTCGTGGCCGTGGAACGCGGCCAATTCTTTCCGCAACACCGCGTAATAGTTGCTGAGCACCTCGCGCCATCGCGCGTCACCCAGTTCGGCGGCGCGTTCGGTGGACCGAACAATGTCGGTGAACATAATGGTGGCGAGCACCCGGTCAGGTTCGAGAAGTCGGCGTGTGCCAGTTATGAACTCCTCGATCTCGTCTGCAATGAGATCCTGTGTCTCCTCATCGAGCACCAGGTGATCGGTACCGGGAATCTCGGCGTACTTGGCACCGGGGATGTGCTCGGCCAAATAGCGGCCCATGTTGACCGGCACGAGCTTATCACCGGCGCGATGCAGTATCAGCGTTGGGGCTTGGATCGTCGATAGCAGATGACGAACGTCTATCTCGAAACTTGCCTCCGTCAACGCGCGAACAGAACCAGGACTCGCTGCTGCACGCTCAAGTCTGGCAAACCATTGCAGGAAGACCGGGTCATCGCGCCGGCTCGGTGCGTTCAGGCGCAACAATATGCCTTCCCCCCAGTGCGTAACGAGTTGGTCGAGGAACCGATCCAACGCCTCTTGGGTTATCATCCAAGGTTCGTTCTTCATCGACGCAAAAGTGCCAAACAGCACCAGGGCGGAGGCTCGCGCCGGATAGGTAGCAGCAAACATCAGGCACATCGGGCCGCCTTCCGACCAGCCATAGATCGTCGCGCTCTCAGAGCCCGCCGCATCCATCACCGCGCGCACGTCACCGACGCGTTCTTCCAACGTTTGTTCGGCGACCCGGTCTGAAAGCCCCTGCCCGCGCTTGTCAAAGATGATTACCCGAGCGAAAACAGTAAGTCTCTTGAGCAGATGTTCATAGCTCGGCATCTCCCATAGCAGTTCGACGTGAGAGATGGTACCTGGGACCAGCACAATGTCTCGGGGGCCATCGCCAAAAACACGGTAGGCGAGGTAAACATCGCCACTGCGGGCATATTTGATCGGGCCTTCCACGGTCATATCCCTTTGGCAGCGCCGTTTCGGTGGGTACAGTGCTTCGAACTCGGAAACGATCCGCCCCTTTGCATCCAGAATGATGGAATATCGGCCACAATTGCAATCAAGTTAGATTTCCGCTTTGAGGTCATAAGCCGATATTCCGCGATGTCCTGCCCGTGTCCGCTTTGCCGCTAATGGGTCAACCGGCGTCGAGATCGAGAACCTCAACCGCGCCGGGTGCGGCCCAATCGACACCAATCAATTGCGTCCCCTAGCCGGTCGTCGCCCCAGAAAAGCTCTCGGCCAACGGTGAATGTCGGCGAGCCAAAGATTCCAAGTTCTCTGGCGACATCCGTTTCCGCTATCAGCGCTGCGTTGGCTTCCCTGGAATTGGCCAGCACAAGCACGCGCTCCGGGTGCTGTCCAATATCCCGCAAGCTCTCCGATACGTTGAGCTCGCTGCCGGTCTCTTGCCCAAGCTGAAAACCAGCGCCGATAGGCTGCGCGGCAAAAGTCGGCACCCCATCCTTCACCGATGCCAATCGTCGCGACGAGATTAGGGACCACTGACTGCTTAGCGGGATACGGTGCCGGCAAATGAGCAGGAATGCCGTACATGGCCGCACGACGCTCGATGTCGCGCCACATGTAGGCAGATTTGATTGGTTTGTCTGCGAATGGGACGTTCTTCATCTCTTGCAGAATGACAAGAAGATGAAATGGTCGCCAACGAAATTTGATCCCTGTCGACCGCTCTATTTCTGCAAGCCGCATGACGTTTAAGAACGGATAGGTGCTTCCCATCGTGAACCAAAAGTCGATTTGAGCGGCAGCCATGTGGACCTCCGGTCGGTCATCCGTAATTGGTCATTTTTGCCGGCAAGCCAAGGTTGAGGGCCAATCCTCTAGCCCAATTATACCATCGGTCACGCCAGCGGGGCTCGGAAAAGCGAAGAGAAGTGTAGGAAGAGGCTCGGAAAGCGAGGGGACGAAGGTCGATCCACTTGCAACGCAGGGCCGGACCATACATTCGGGTCAAACTCGGAAGTCGGCGCTCGTAACCACCCTGTCCGCCTTTCCCCCCGATAGTGACCAAACTGCGGACATCGCTGGGGGTCCGGTTCGTGCCAGAGGCAGACATCCCCTACCAATGTATCCAGCGGTACGGGTCACGGCATCGGCATTTTATCGAATTTCTGGATCGAGTTGAGGTTGTTGATCCACGACTGTTGCGAGCGAACAAACAGTTGTCGGCGGGGTACTAATTCGTTCCGTTGGCGCAAGGCACCGACCCGGACGTTGTAAACCTTTGGATCATCACCAACCGAGGTCGAATAAATCGCGGTCCCACAGCGCGAGCAAAATCCTTGCGGGCGGACCGTTCCGCTGTCGGCTGTCTTCAGGTATTCCGTCGGTTCTCCTGACAGAAGCACGAACGTCCCTGGCCGCGTCATGACGACCGCTCGCAATGGAGCACCGCTCATCGATTGGCAATCGGTGCAGTTGCAGATCGTCGTCGTTTCAGGATCGGCTTCGGCTTCGAACGACACGTAACCACAGTGACAGCGTCCATCGATTTTCATGACACTCAATCTCCACGCCACATCGTTTTCACTGGGAATTTCGCGCTGATGGTAGCGGTTCCTCGATCGGGCTGATAGGTCCGCGTTGGGTCTTGCGTCACGAAGCGTAGCCGGTCCAAACGGCTCCGCGCAACTTTATAGGAGATGAAGGTAGGTCCTTCGGGTTCGGCGATCAGGTCGCTGATCCCAAGCCACCGCGGGCCGCTTTGGTCAAAAGCCACGGTGGTGAGCGCTGCGGAAACGTCGGGACGATGATCCCGGCAGGTACGGTTGAGAGAGGCGAGCGCAAGCGAACCGTCGATGAAGTGTCGAAAGCGGATTAGGTGATGTCAAAACCGAGGGTTGACCCTACCTTCGGGATTAGTTCGGTGGATGTCCTGATACTGACCGAGCGACATCCGGCATTTAGATGGCGCGAAGCTCAACTAGGCTCTTGTAAGGAACGTGAGAACCTAGCCGGCGATGCCAAGGGAAAAGGCCCAAGCGGCCCCAACCGCAAGGCCGAAAGTACCGATGCGCCGGAGAGGGGCGGACTGCTCCGTAATAGCGAGGAAGCGGCTGTAATGGTCGTGGAGCGAAGGGGGCAGGTCATCGACGATGAATTGGGCCAACTGGCAACGGGAGGAGCCCGAAGCTCAACGGAAGGCGGCAGCCTTCAATCGATGGCACGAGCCGGATGATGCGAGAGTATCAAGTCCGGATCTGTGAGAGGCTCAGGGTGAAATTCCCTGGGCCTACTCGGCAATTTCGGAAGTCGGCGCTTGTAACCGCGAGGTCTGCTTTTCCCCCAGGATCGGACATCGTCGGCCCGATTAGCCATGTCCGAAGGTGCGAAAACTTGAAGTCGCCGCCTCTCATTCGATGACCTCGTCGGCGCTGCCAAGCAGGGTTGCCGGAAATTCTAGGCCCAGCGATTTCGCGGTCTTCAGAGTGATCACCAACTCAAATTTAGTCGGCTGCAGGACTGGCTTCGTCTGCACGGTATGCGGTCAGCACGGTGCGGACGTCAGGCCGGATTTCGGTTGGGACAATGGGAGGGAATAATTTGCCGCAAAGCATGCTTGTTTTTTGTAATAGGCCGGGCTCATCATCTGTTTTCGTGCAACGCTCCATCGCAGGGAAGCCTCCGGCTCTCCAACCACTCGCCGTCGCCTTCTTCGGCGTCGAATGGTGAGCGACGTGAGCCCAGACACGGCAGCGCTGCTGGGTCACATCGTAGTCGTTGCAAAGACGGTTCTTGCCGGTCTTGTCCTCGACCAGCAGGATCGGGCCGCCCGCGTAGGGCCGCTCGTCCGTGGCCGTCGTTGCCGCCGATGCGTAGGCGACCGGAGCGGGAGCGTAGATGGGAGCCGCGGGAGCCCGTGGCAGATGGATCACGCAAACGTCCGGCATCGCGCGGTAGATGTCGCCGTTAAGGCAAAGCCGCGCCACCGCGGCCTTCTTCAGGCCCATGCTCCACAGCGTCCGCGCATCGAGCCGCGCCGCGCAGCTGGGTCAGGGATCGAGGTGTCGAAGCTGAATCCGGTCCCGACAAACGCGCCGCCGCCGGAAACCGACCCGAGGCACGTTTCGAGCCCGGCCGCGGCCAAGCCCGGCGCGAAAACGCTCGGCACGTTCTTGACCGTCTGATCGGCCGGCACGATGCTGTTGCTGGTGATCGTCGCCGAGCCGCCCTGCCCCGAGGTCGCGTGCGAGCTCGATATCGATCTGCCAATGCCGACGCCCGTCGCCGTCGCCGTCGATGATTGAGCCCATGCAGGCCCGCTCGCCGTCATCGCAACTATGGCAGCCAACAAAAGCCGCTTCATGTGTTGTTCTCCGTGCGCCGGTAGAGTGAAAGGGCACGGTCGACCCGCCGATTGAGTTGAATTTATCTTAAATTTTCGCATTTTTCGCTGCGCTTAATCCGCAGATTTGTTTCGTGGTTAACCTCGTCACATGGCCCCGTCGGCCATCATCTCAAGAAATGTGTCTTGCGTCTCGCGGCGCAGCGTGCGGTACGACAGTAGCAAAAGCATATTCAAACGAGGGTCTGCCCCGGGTCAAACCCGCGGTCACAGCATATCTGCGTGGGTACGTTACTTGGTCGGTTAAGGACCGCCATGGGTCAAAAATCGGAAGTCGGGTGACGCAATCGCGACTTCAGATTTACCTCTGAAAGCAGACATCAAGCGGACATCGCGTCATGCCCGAAAAGTGCTGCCAACAACGGAAGTGGAGCAGCCTATTCGATCACCTCGTCAGCTTGGGCGAGCAGCGTGGACGGCACGATGAGGCCAAGCGCATTCGCGGTCTTGCGATTGATGACGAGTTCGAACTTGGTCGGTTGCTCGACAGGGAGATCAGCAGGTTTGGCCCCCTTAAGAATCTTGTCCACGTAGGTAGCGGCGCGCCGAAAGAGATCGGCAAAGCTCGCGTCGTAGGAAATCAGACCGCCGTCGTCTGGGAACTCGCGAAGGCCATACATGGCCGGGAGGCGGCTGCTGGCAGCCAGGGCCGCGATCCGGGGCCTATGCCCAACAGTAAGGGCGTCATCGAAGGCAATGAGGGCCTGAGCGTTGCCCCGCGTAGCCGCAGTAAACGCTGCCTCGAAGTCCTCGGGTCCGCGCACATCGAGAGGCTGAAGCGCCACCCCCAACTTCCGGGCGGCCACCTCGGTCTCTTGCCAGAAGGTGGCATGGACCGCGACGATCGGATTCCTGAGCACGGCGACCCGGACAAGTCCTGGCACGAACTCTTTCAGAAACTCCAGACGTTTTGCAATGATAGCTTCATTGAAGAAGCTCAGCCCCGTCACGTTTCCGCCGGGCCGCGACAAGCTCGCCACCAGGCCGAGCCCAACCGGATCAGCCGCGACCATGACGATGGGGATGCTACTGGTAGCTTTCTTGGCCGCCAGCGCTGCCGAACTGACGGCTGCCACCAGAACATCCATTTTGAGACCAACAAGCTCAGCCACCAACTCGGGTATCCGCTCCGAGCGCCCCTCGGCCCAGCGGACCTCCAGTGCGATCGATTGCCCTTCCACGTAGCCCAGTTCTCTGAGCCGTTGCTGGAATGCCCCGAAGGTGTGCTCAGTCGCCGCAGGGTTACTGCCGGCAATGTACCCGACCCGTGGGATTTTCGGCGGCGTCTGTGCGCCGACGGGCAACGGCCAGACCGCCGAAGCAGCCGTCGCGCTACCCAAGAGCGCGATGAAATCGCGGCGTTTCATTGCACTGCGCCCCCCCCCAACTGCCGATGGAGGCACCCTAACACGTTTGTGAAGCGGAAAGCCCATCCACCGAGCG
>CAVUHE010000020.1:0-223097 GCA_963741185.1 uncultured Alphaproteobacteria bacterium
TTCGAGTCCTGTTTGCGGCACCATTTTCTTCCCCGAGCGTCACATTTTCCCAGTGAGCATGTGACAGGCGGAAATGCGGTCGCGTGTGCGACAAGATGATCACATGAGCACCGCTCCGGAAGCCTCGCCCTTTATGCCCTGCTGCAAGGACCTCGCGACAGCATTGTCGTTTCCAGCCGGGCGCCATCTCTTCGTCGAGGACGGCAAGTTGCAACTCCTCGTCGCGAAAACGCCGCTGCAAGGCGGCGGCGAAGCCGAACTGCAAAATGCGATTCGCTATTGTCCATTTTGCGGAAAGCCGGCGGCTGATCTTTTCGCGTCGAAGGCCGCATCCTGACCCGGCGACGGCGGCTTTCCGGGCGCTGCCTTACGTGATCTTGCTCACATAACCATTTCTCCGGCCGATCTAGTCTCCTCGCCATCAACCAGCCAGGGGAGATTTCACATGCGTAAGTTCATTCTGATTGCAGCGATGGTCTTGATATCCGCCTCCGCGCAGGCCGGGGTATCCCGCGGCCTGACGGTGGCCGCCAATGATGATCCGGCCGTGGCCGAGCAGCCCAAAGCCACCGAGGCGCCGAAGGCCGAAACACCAGCGGCCGAAGAGGCGAAGGCCGATGCGCCGAAATTCGTCGAGCGGCCGGCTGTGGCCGATCCCGCCGCCGATCAACCGAAATCCGACCAGGGCAAGCCCTTGTCGGACAAGAAGGCCGAAAAGCCTAAGCACAAGCGCGAATCGACCGAAGCGCGCGTGATTTACGAGCTGCACCGCCACGGCATCTATTGGTAAGTGCGACTGGCGTATTCGTCATGACACCGGCCCGATCCAGGCAAGGTGCCGGTCGGGCCGGTGCCGAATTTATCTGACGATGTGTGAAGCCGTTCACAACGGCATCTCGCAGCCGCGGGTAAAAGGCAATCGAGCCCTTTGCGGGAGGCATCGATGCCATCACCAGCCAACAGCAGCACAAACCGTCGCCGAAATTTTTGGCCGGCCATCGCAGGAATTTTCGTCGCCGAAATTCTTGTCCTGCTGGTACTGTCGGCCGCGTTCGTCGCTTACCTGAACTGGTCGTCCGACGTCGCCTTTGCCGAATTTGTCGCCGCAAGCAAGTTATCGGCCGCTGCACCTCATTCGCCGCTCCAGGCCGTCAAAGGCCACGCGCCTTGCGATTGGAGCGCGTGAGCGCGTCAAACTACTGCGCCACGGTCTGAACCACGCTGCCCACCGGCCGCGTGCTCGCCACCGGCAGCCTCATGTCCTTGACCAGCGCCGCGTCGTATTCGGGCAAGGTCTGCATCGGCGCCTTGGCCTTCATCAGCACCACCTTGTAACCGCCGGCTTTCAGGCGGCGGAGCAGGGTGGGCAGGGCTTCGGCCGTATGCTTCTGGAAGTCGTGCATCAGGATGATGCCCTTGCCCTGCTTGTCGAGCTTGGTCATCACGGTGGTGACGATCTGCTCGGCATTCTTCGCCCTGAAGTCGAACGAGTTGAGGTCGCATGAGAACACCGCGATGTTGCGCGAGCCGAGATAGGCCATCGCCGCGGGGCCGTGCTGCAGTTCCGGAAAACGAAAGAACGGCGAGGGAGGCGTGCCCAGCGCGAGCTTGACCGCGCTGTAGCCCTTCTCAATCTCGTCCTTGGCGAGCGGGTCGGTCATCTTTTTCGAATTCAGATTGGCATGCGACCAGGTATGCGCGCCGATGGTGTGACCCGCCGCGGCCACCTGCCTGAGAATCGCGGGGTGGTAGGTGGCATGCTTGCCGATCGGGAAGAACACAGCCTTGGTGCATTCGTCATCGAGTGCCTTGAGCACCGCGGGTGTATTGCCCGGCCACGGGCCGTCGTCGAAGGTCAGCACGACTTCCTTGTCCGCCAGAAAGTCGAGCTGCTTGAAATGCTCAAAGCCGAATCCCGGCCCACCCGTGGTGTCGATTTCCACCACGCGGGCAACGCCGAGTGCGTCCGCGTTGGCGCAGGCGGACCTGGCTTGAGGCGAAGGCGCAACCGGTGCCTTGTCCGAAATCGTGCCCGTGGTCTCAACCTCGCCGCGGGGTGCGGCCGATTTGGCTTGGCTTGCGGCTGGAAGCGGTGCGGCTTGCGCGGCAGCGAGTGTCTGGGGAGCGAGCGAATTCGCGCGCGGAGATGATGTCCAAAACCAAACGCCGGCGATCGCAACAGCAGCCACAACACTCGCCAGCATCAGACCTAACGCGTTACGCATGATGACTCTTTCACAAACGCCAACGATCAAATCGTCGTCGGTTCATTTATGGGAAATAGTCGTTAACGCTCCACCAACGGGCCTCAGACTTCCGGGCACGGCTGAAGGTTTCCTGATACCGTCGTTGGTCAAAGCAGGCTCCGACAAAGTGACGGACGTCACGGTCGAGCGCCGAAGTGACGGACGTCACAGTCCAAAGCGCAGAGTTAGGGCACCCATAGGCATCACAACGCGCCAACGGTCTGGCGAACCAACGGGAGCCTAAAATGACTGCATCTTTTTCCAGGACGCTTCGCCAGGCAGCTTTGGTGCTGGCGGTTGCCGCCGCCTTTTCGTCGCTGTCGTCGACCTCAAGCTTTGCATTCAGCGCCGAGGCGCAGCAAATGTGCACCAGCGACGCGTTTCGCCTCTGCAGCTCGGAAATTCCCAACATTCCGAAAATCACCGCGTGCATGATCAAGCATCGCTCGGATCTGAGCACGGGCTGCCGTGCGGTGATGGATCGCGACATGTCGCAGAAGCCGAGCAAGGTTGCGGCTCAATAACCCGAACCTTGCACGGCGGCTTCGGAAACTCAGGCTCCGCTGCAATTGGTGAAGTCGCCATGTCGGGGGTAGTGGTTCTGAGGACGGCGTCGTGTCCGCTCGCCTCCGCTCTTCATGACGACTTTATCGTTTGGCTTCGCACGCTGATTTGCGCGCTTTTCGCGCATTGACATCATCCGCGCGGCAGAATTTGATCGCGCCCGTCGGCGATATAAGGCGCAATCAGATGTTCAGAATTCTTTTCGCTTTGCCGCTTGTTCTGTTGGCTTCCGCGGCGTCGGCGCAGCAAGGACACGACGCCTGTGCGCGTGATGTCTCGCGTTTTTGCAGGGCCGTGATGAATGATGGCGATATGGTTGTTCTGGGCTGTCTCAAGCAACATCGCGCCCGCCTCAGCAGGGCTTGCGAGAAAGTGCTGACCGATCACGGCCAGTAGTGCGTGATGGTGTCATTCCGGGATGCGCCATTGGTGCAAGCCCGGACTAACAACCGCGAAACGGCAACGACGGCGATGATGGTCTACGTGCTGCCGCCCGCCGCGGCGGAGGCGACCGGCAACACCTCGCTCGTGGCGCGGTCGGGGGTTTCCTCTTTCCAGCGCACCGAACCGAACGGCCGCTCCAGCATGCGGCGGACGCGCACCGTATCGGGCCCGAGGTGAAAATCCATCGCGCGCTGGTGCAGCGCGCGCTCGGACTGCGTCGAGCGGTTGCGCTGGCGCAGATAATCGAGCCAGGTCGGGCAATGATAGCGCTCGGTCCATAGCTCGGGGTCGGCGATGTCGCGGGCGATCGACCAGCCATAGGCGCCGTTCCGCTGCCGGCTGAGCTGCACCTCCTGCATGACATTGTGGAAGGCGCGGGCGTTGTCCTGCGCGACGCGATATTCGATCTCGACAACCAGCGGTCCGCTGCGCGCGGTCAGCGACAACTGCACTTCGGGATCGGCAAGCACTTCGGCATCCTCGTTGCGCGCGCCGACCCGCGGCATCCGCAGCCAAAGGCCGAGCAGCGGCGAGAGCAGCATCAGCACCGCGGAGACCAGGAGCGCCGTCTCGACGCCGGTCGCATCGGTCAGTCGTCCCCAGCCCCAGCTTCCGATCGCGATGCCGCCGGCGATCGATGCCTGAAAGGCGGCAAGCGAGCGGCCCGCCACCCAGCGCGGCGCCGAAAGCTGCACGCCGATGTTGAACAAGGCGACCGCAAGCATCCACACCGCACCCGCAATCACCAGCGCCGCCGCGGTTAGCACCGGCTCGCGGCTCAGCGCGACCGCGGCGATGGCACCTCCCATCGACAGGGCGCAGGCGCGGACCGCGGCTTCGCCGCTCAGGCGCTTGCGTACTTCGGTGATGTTGAGTGCGCCGATCACCGCGCCCATGCCGAAGGCGCCAAGCATGATGCCGTAGGTCTGCGCGCCGCCATGGAGAAGATCGCGCGCGACCAGCGGCATCAGCGCCGATACCGAACCGCCGATCAAGCCGGTCACCAATGTGCGCGCCAGCACGACCTTGATCGCCGGCGAATTGGCGATGTAGCGCACACCCGAGACGATGGCGCGGTTGAGCCGCTCGCGCGGCAGTCGCGACGGCTCGTTGTTTCGTCGCCACAGAAACAACACGACCAGGAGCGGAATGTAGAGAACTGCATTGGCGGCGAAGGCCGCGACCGCGCCTGCGGTGGCGACGACGATGCCGCCGATCGCCGGACCAAAGCTGCGTGCGATATTGTAGCTGATGCCGTTGAGCGCGACCGCCGAGGGCAGCGTTTCCGCCGGCACCTGTTCGGTGACGGAGGACTGCCACGCGGGACCAAACAGCGCCATGCCGCTGCCGACGACGAAGCAAAATGCCAGCAAGCTCCCCGGCGTGACCAGCCCGAACCAGGCCAACACGGTCAGGGCGGTTGCGCCCGATAGCGAGATCGACAACGACACCAGAGCCACGATGCGGCGGTCGTACATGTCGGCAATCGCGCCGGCCGGCATCGAGATCAGCATGACCGGCAGCATAAGAGCGGTTTGCACCAGCGCGACCTTGTCGGCGGATGACGTCATCTGGGTCATGGCCCAGGCCGCCCCGACCGCCTGGATCAACAGACCGAGATTGGAAAGCAGGCTCGCCAGCCAGATCCGCCGGAACGTGGCATGGCGCAGCGGGGCTGCAACGCCATCGGTAGCGAATATCGAGCGTCCTGGCTGTGTCATGGCCTGTTCCGGTTGATGCCGGCCGAGGCCGGCTCCGATTCCGCAAGTTGCCTGCAGTGATGCCCGCTTAAGTCCGTGGCTGTCCAGTGGCCGGGCCGCAATCACGGGGTTTTGCTGCGCAAATTAGCCGAAATCGCGCGGCGGTCACAAATGCGTCGGTCGTGGCGTCCGGTCACGCCAGGGCGCCTTCATGGCGCCTGGATTTTGGACCTGATATGACTAGATGGAGCCTATCCCGTTACAGCTTTTTGCGAGGGCGTCCGTGAGCATTGCCGAAGCCTGGGATATCCCGGCCAAACATCGGCCGCTGGTTCCCCCCAGTCCGCCGCGCGCCTCCGAAAGCATGACGGCGCTGGCGCGATTGACGGCCATGCGCGAGAGCATGATTGGAACCTGGGGCCAGCGCGCCTACGAAGAGGACATCATCCAGGGCCGCTTCCTCTGGCGCTCCAGCTTCATTCTCAATACGCCGGATGCGATCCGGCACGTGCTGGTCGACAATTTCGAGAACTACACGCGCACGCCCGCCGGCCTTCGGGTGCTGCGTCCGATGCTCGGCCAGGGCTTGCTGATCGCGGAGGGCCGCGCCTGGAAGCATCAGCGGCGTACGTTGGCGCCAGCCTTCACGCCGCGCGCAGTCTCCACGCTCATCCCTCACATGATCGCCGTGACCGATGAAACGATTGCAAAGCTGCAGACGGCTGGCGGTGCGTGCCGTCGATCTGCGCGAGACGATGCAGCGGATGACGCTCGAGATCGCAGGGCGCACCATGTTCTCGTTCGGAATGGACCGTCATGGCGCCACGTTGCGCGACTTCGTGATGGACTATGGCGATCGGCTGGCACGGCCGCATCTGCTCGACATGATGTTGCCCCTGGGCTGGCCAAGCCCGCAGGATTTTTCGCGGGCCCGCTTCCGCAAGCGATGGACACAGTTCGTCGCGATGCTGATGGCCGAGCGCCGCGCCGCGGGGAAAAAAGACGGCGCGCCGGCACGTGATCTGTTCGATCTGATGGACACCGCGCGCGATCCCGAAACCGGCGAAGCATTCACCGACGTGCAACTCGGCGATCAGGTCGCGACCATGATTCTCGCCGGCCACGAGACCACCGCCACCGCGCTGTTCTGGTCGCTCTATCTGCTCGCGCTTGATCCTGAGACCCAGGACAAGCTCGCCGCCGAGGTGCGAGAGGTAACGGCCCATGGCTGTCTCGATCTCGATCGATTGAAATTCACCCGCGCCGTGGTCGATGAAACCATGCGCCTCTATCCGCCCGCATTCCTGATCGCGCGCGCCGCCGCGGCCGCGGATCTGATCGAAGGCATGCCGATCCGCAAACACGACGTGATCCTGATCGCGCCCTGGCTGTTGCACCGCCATGAAAAGCTCTGGCACGATCCGAACGCGTTCATCCCCGAGCGCTTCATGCCGCCGGCGCCGCCGCCCGACCGCTTCGCCTATTTGCCGTTCGGTGTCGGGCCGCGGATCTGCATCGGCGCGCATTTCGCGCTGGTGGAGGCCACATTGGCGCTCGCCAAGATCATCGGCACGTTCCGCGTCACGCTTCTGGACAAGGAACCGGTGATGCCGATCGGCGTCGTGACGACGCAGCCGGATCGCTCGCCGATGTTCCGCATTGCGCCGCGATAGCGGAAATTGTCCGCCGACGGCTGCAAACCCAATTAGGTTGAGCTCATGAGTGACATGCAGGCCCAGTTTTCAGTCCTGAAACAGACTGCCGATCCGGCGGTCGCGGACGCCATCGCTGAACTTATCGCGAACGGAGAAGACAACGAGCTCAATCGGATCAACGTCCTGGATTTTTCCAGGCGAGGCGGGTTCGACGAAGAGCGCGTGATTTCCGGCTTCCTGCATGCTTCCCGGCTCGGCTTGTTCGATCTCACCTGGAACGTGCTCTGCCCCGGCTGCAGCGGCGTGCTCGATGCGCATGATACGCTGAAATCGCTTCGTCATGACGACTACCATTGCGGATTGTGCTCCTGCGGATATGAGCCCTCCGTCGACGAACAGGTCGAGGTCGCCTTTACCGTCAGCCCCAAGGTCAGGCGCATCGCCGCGCATGATCCCAACGGGCTGCCGTTGTGGGAATATTACAGGCAGGTCTTCTGGAGTTCGGGCATCGATCTCGACAAGGGGTCCTTTGCCTCGCTGACCGAGGAGGTGACGCTCGATGCGCTGGAGCTGCCCGCCGGCGAAAGAGCGGTGCTGTCGCTGCAGCTCCCGCCGCAATTCATCATCGCCTTCGAGCCGGTGACGCATTCGGCACATTTCATCGACGTGCAGGGCGAACCAACAAAGGAACGGCAGCAGCTCGCGCTGGTCTACAACAAGGCGCATCCGCCGACCGGGTCGGTCACGTTGCGGCCGGGTCCGTTGCGGCTTTCGCTCGACAATCAATCCGGGGTGCGGACGCTGCCTACCGTATTTATCGCCGGCGATGCGTTGCACGATCTCTTGGGCAAGCGCAGGCCGTTCCTTACCGCCAAGCGGATGCTCTCCAACCAGACCTTTCGCGATGTCTTCAAGGCCGACAATCTCAATATCGATCAGCGCCTCAAGATCACCTCGCTGACGTTCTTGTTCACCGACCTCAAGGGCTCGACCGCGTTGTACGAGCGGGTCGGCGATCTCGCCGCGTTCGATCTGGTCCGCGCACATTTCCAGGCGCTGCTGGAGATCATCTCCTCCGAAAAGGGTGCGGTGGTAAAGACGATCGGCGATGCCGTGATGGCGACCTTCATCAAGCCCGAGCACGCGATTGTCGCGGGGATGCGGATGCGCTCGGCGATGGACGCGCTCAACGCCAAACGCGGCACCGACGATCTGGTAGTCAAGATCGGCATTCACGAGGGCCCGTGCCTTGCGGTCATGCTCAACGAGCGACAGGATTATTTCGGTCAGACCGTCAACATCGCGGCACGGGTTCAGGGCCTTGCGACCTCGCAGGCCATTCACGCCACCGGACCCGTGATCGATGCGCCCGCCGTCTCGGCCATCCTCGAACGGCAAGCGATTACCCCCATCCAGAAGCAGGCGGCGCTGCGGGGCATCGCCGACAAGGTCGTGGTGTACGAGATACCCTAAGATTGACGATTGGTAATGCGCCGGGCGCGACTGGCGCGGATTGCGCGTGTCGAATTTGCAGCCCATATATTGGCGTGAGCCGCCGCCCCTGGCGGTGCAGCCTCACTCGATCCCGGCAGGAAATGATGCTCGACGGACTTCGCCAATTCATCGCCGATGTTATTTCTCCCACCGCATATCAGCGTGACCTTGACGATACCGGATATCGCCTTGCCGCTACCGCGCTGCTCATTCACGTCATCTCGCTCGACGGCGAACCCTCCGAGGCTGAAAAGCAAAAACTTCACAGCCTGATTGAAAGCCGTTTCAGGCTCGATCCGGGAATGGCCGATCAATTGATCAAGTCGGCGACGCTGGTCGAAGGCGAGGCGGTCGATCTCTATCATTTCACCAGCGTCATCATGCGTTCGGTGAATGAGACAGGCCGGCTGCGCATCGTCGAAATGATGTGGGAGCTGGTTTACGCCGACGGCCAGGTCAGTGAGTTCGAGGATAACGTCGTCTGGCGCGCCGCCGACCTGCTTGGGGTTTCTTCCCGGGACCGGATCGACCTCAAACACCGCGTTGCCGCCAGGCAGCCAGCGCTGATCCCGGGCAATTAGGGGCTGTCTCCTGCGCCACGCCGACACGACAGCCGATTGCACGGCGGCATATGACCAAATTTTAATGTAATTGATGTGTGGCGCTGCAGCGCACGGTTCGACCGCCAAAAGCTGCTGTTCAATTCTGGCCTATTGGGGCTTGGAGAGTGCCGAAATGCTTGCAGACGGCTTTTATCCCGCCTAAGGCGTATGGTTGCCGCGGCTGAGATGGTGCAACTACTCTTAAGAGCATTGAATCGTGACTGAACGGGTGACGCTGATTACCGGTGCCTCGGCGGGGATAGGTACCGAACTGGCGCGTATCTTTGCATCCAAGGGCCACCGCCTGGCTTTGGTTGCGCGACGTGGAGATCGGCTGGCGGCTCTGGCGGCTGAGGTCGCCGCCTCCAGCGGCCATTCCGCCGTCGAGATACCGTGCGATCTCGAACAAGCCGATGCCGGTGACAGGATTGCGGCCACGCTTGCCGCCGAAGGCGTCGAAGTCGAATACGTCGTCAACAATGCCGGGTTCGGCCTGTTCGGCAATGCCGTCGAGCTCGACCGCGCGGGGCAACTCGGCATCATCGCGGTCAACGTCCGCGCCATGACCGATCTGTCGTTGCGGTTTTCCGACCAACTGATCCGGCATCGCGGCGGCGTGCTCAATGTTGCATCCATCGCGGGCTTTCTGCCGGGGCCCGGCATGGCGGTGTACTACGCTTCGAAGGCCTACGTCCTGTCATTTACCGAAGCCTTGCGTGCCGAGCTTGCGCCCAGGGGCGTGCGCGTGACCGTGCTTTGCCCTGGTCCGGTGCCCTCGGAATTTCAGCAGCGCGCCGGATTCGAACCCGGATTTGATTCGGCGGTCCTCAATGTTTCCGCCGCCGAGGTTGCCAAGGACGCGTACAATGGTCTTATGGCCAACAAGCGAGCCGTGCTGCCTGGCTTCGGCATCAAGGTGGTGCCGCTTATGCTGCGACTGTTTCCGCGCGGGTTCATCCTGGCGGCCGTGGCGCGCTTTCAACTGCGGAAGCGCTGAAGGGCGGCTCGGAAAAGTTGGTTTGGCCCGCGATTTGCTTATCAGCAGTCATGAACTCACCGGAAATTAACGTTCACTTAGGTATGCTTCCGGCCTGACGGTCGCGAAAAGAAAGGTCGATGTCGCCTCACTTCGCCAAAAGCAATGTCGCAACAATGCGGCGCTCCCCGGCCGGTGCTCTACCCGAAATTGCCGGATCCTTGGCGGCCACCCGATCGCTTCTGCCGGTCCTGATCGTCCTGCATCAGGAAACCTCAACCTCGGGCCGGGTCGGCAACGCGTTGCGGGCGCTTGGACATGGGTTGGACGTCAGGCGTCCACGCTTCGGTGACGCGCTGCCGGAAACCCTGGAGGGCCACGCCGGCGCGGTGATTTTCGGCGGTCCGATGAGCGCGAACGATCCGGATGATTTCGTTCGCCGCGAGATCGACTGGATCGCCGTTCCGCTTCTCGAGCAGCGGCCATTCCTGGGAATTTGTCTTGGGGCTCAGATGCTGGCGATGCATCTCGGCGCCCGCGTCGCCCCGCATCCACAAGGCCGCGCGGAGATCGGCTATTATCCGATCTGCCCCACGCCGGCGGGTTTGAAGATTTGTCCGCATTGGCCCGATCATGTCTACCACTGGCACCGCGAGGGATTCGAACTTCCCCGCGGCACTGAATTGCTGGCGGAAGGTGGAGATTTCCCGGTGCAGGCATTTCGATCGGGACATTCCTTCGGCTTCCAGTTTCATCCCGACGTGACCTACGCGATGATGCATCGCTGGACAACGCGTGGCGCCGCGCGCCTCGAACTGCCCGGCGCGCGCCCGTGGCATCAGCACTTCGCCGACCGTGCCCGTTATGACGTGGCCGAGCGCGCCTGGCTCAAGCGATTTCTCGATGGCTGGCTCGCCCAAGTGCCGGCGCCGGCGATGTCGGAAGCAGCGGAATAAAGCGCGCCTCTCGTCACGTTGCGAAATCCCCATCGAATTGTCGATGTGCTATCATCACGAGAGTGCGTGGGATGGCGACATGATCGGCAATGAGTTCGTAACCCTGTTGGATGAGTTCACGCGTTCGGCGGAATCCGGCGATGGTGCTCGTTTTGCCCGGCATTTCACCGAGGACGCGGTTTACTACGATTACATCTATGGCGCCCATCGGGGCCGCGCCGAAATCGCGCATATGTTGGCCGATCTGTTTCATCGCGATGCCGCCGACTATCGCTGGGAGATGTTCGATGCCGTCTGCGACGGCGAACAGGGATATGCCTGGTCGCTGTCGAGCTTCACCTCGAAAATTCCAAAATTCGAAGGCCGCCGCATCGTGATCGACGGCATCAGCCGGTTCGTCCTTCGCGACGGCCTGATCGCGGAGTACCGTGAGTCCGTCAATGGCGGCGTGGCGATGGTGCAGCTCGGCGTCGAGCCCGAGCGCATGACGAAGGTGTTCCAGCGATGGGCTGGGTGGTTGAAGGATCGGCCAGAGACGAAGGAGTATCTGGCGCGGGCGAGGGGGTCGCGGGCTTCCAAGGTGAAGTAAATTCGTAACGGCTCGTCTACGCCCTTTGGGCTACGACGCGGCAGCCTTCGCTACGAAAAAGGCTTGCCGAGCCGAAGCAGGCAAAGCCTGCGAAGGCTGGTGGAGCCAGGCGGGATCGAACCGCCGACCTCGTCATTGCGAACGACGCGCTCTCCCAGCTGAGCTATGGCCCCATCGCGGCCGCCTCAAGAAGGACAGCCAACAATTGGCGCCATTTACAATCCGCGCCAAGGCCAAGTCAAGAACGGCGGAATCGTTGTTTTTCGCGGCTTTCGCAAGGAACTTCCCTTGTTTGCGCGGAGGGGAACCGATATTTAGCAGACGGTCCAATCCGCGACCCACCCTTGCGAGCAAGCCCCGCCATGCGTGCCGTTCTTGACATCATTCTCATCGTTTTGGATCTCTATGTCTGGCTGCTCATCGCGTCTGCGATCCTGTCCTGGCTGATCGCCTTCAATGTCGTGAACACACGCAACCAGTTTGTGTCGGCGATTGCGGAATTCCTGTACCGGATCACCGAGCCGTTGCTGGCGCCGATCCGCTCCTTCATGCCAAATCTGGGTGGTCTCGACATCTCGCCAATCATCCTGATCCTGATCATCATGTTCATTCAGCGGGTGATTACTTATTACATTTACCCGAGCGTCTTCTGATCGTGTGCATGAATGCCTGATCCTTGGCGTTATTCCACCCAGGGCATCAGTGTGGCGCTGCGGGTAACCCCGCGCGGCGGCCGGGACGATATCGACGGCGTTGAGACGCTCGCCAATGGCCGCGCCGTGGTCAAGGTGCGTGTCCGCGCCATCGCCGACGGCGGCGAAGCCAACCGCGCGGTGATGGAGCTTCTGGCAAAGGCGCTCGGCGTGCCAAAGGCCAGGGTGCGTATCTTGTCCGGCACGACATCCCGCCTCAAGCAAGTGGCCGTGGACGGCGATCCGGCCAGGCTTGGCGAGACCTTGCGAAGTCTGACCGCGGCGAAGCCGGAATCATCGAGGAACAGGAATTGAAATGACGGCCAGGATCATCGATGGGAAGCTCATCGCCGCCGAGCTCCGCGCGCGCGTCGCTACCGAGGTGGCGCGGGTGCAGCGTGAGAGCGGGCTGGTGCCGGGTCTTGCGGTGGTATTGGTCGGCGACGATCCCGCGAGCCAGGTCTACGTCCGCAGCAAGCACAAGCAGACTCAGGAAGCCGGCATGGCGTCGTTCGAGCATGTGTTGCCGGCCGGCGTCGCGCAGGGCGATTTGCTGGCGCTGATCGCTAGGCTCAACCGCGATCCCCTCGTGCACGGCATTCTGGTGCAATTGCCGTTGCCCAAATCCATTGACACTGAAGCCGTGATCAATGCCATCGATCCCGCCAAGGATGTCGACGGGCTGCATCCGAGCAATGCCGGCAGGCTTGCCGGCGGATTTGCCGCGCCGTCGCCCTGCACGCCGCTCGGCTGCATCATTCTGACCAAGAGCGTGCATGCTTCGCTCGAAGGCATGAACGCGATGGTGATCGGCCGCTCCAATCTGGTCGGACGTCCGCTGCTGCAACTTCTGCTCAACGAGAACGCGACCGTGACGATCGCGCATTCGCGCTCGCGCGACCTCAAGCAGTTGTGCGCCCGCGCGGATCTGGTTTATGCCGCCGTAGGCCGCCCGGAAATGGTGCGCGGCGACTGGATCAAGCCGGGTGCCACGGTGATCGATGTCGGCATCAACCGGTTGCCGGCGGCCGACGGCAAGACCCGTCTGGTCGGCGACGTCGCCTTTGCCGAGGTCGCGCAAGTCGCGGGTGCGATCACGCCGGTGCCCGGCGGCGTCGGCCAGATGACGGTGGCCTGCCTGTTGGTCAACACGCTGCGCGCGGCCTGTGCGATTCACGGATTGCCGAAGCCTGCGGTCTGAGTATCCATCACCCTCTCCCGCTTGCGACGAAGGGCCGGGGTGAGGCTGCCGCGAGTGCCGGCGTTCGCGGCTTTCCCCCCGGCGCTTCGCGCCGGCATGCGGGAGAGGAAAGAAAGTGCGTACCGAAATGACGTATTAAGCCGTCACTTTTTCGCCCGCGCGATGCCTTCGGCGATCAATTGGTGCGCATCCTCGGCGTCGCCCCAGCGCAGAACCTTCACCCATTTCTTGGGTTCGAGGTCTTTGTAGTGCTCGAAGAAGTGCTGGATCTGCTGCAGCGTGATGTCGGGCAGGTCGCTATAGGTTTTCACTTTGTCGTAGCGCTGGGTCAGCTTCGACGACGGCACGGCGATGATCTTCTCGTCGCCGCCGGCCTCGTCTTCCATCAGGAGCACGCCGACCGGTCTCACGCTCATCACCGCGCCCGGAACGATCGCGCGAGTATTGGCGACCAGCACGTCGCAGGGATCGCCGTCATTCGACAACGTGTGTGGAATGAAGCCGTAATTGCCGGGGTAGCGCATCGCCGTATAGAGAAAACGGTCGACGACGAGCGTGCCGGCCTCCTTGTCCATTTCGTACTTGATCGGCTCGCCGCCGACCGGCACTTCGATGATGACGTTGACCTCACGCGGCGGATCAATCCCGATCGAGATGGCGTCAATACGCATGGCGTGCTCCGCAAGGCCTTTGGTTTAAATCCGGGGTAACGGTTCCGGCGCCCGGTCTGTAGCGCGTTTTCCCGGTGCGAACCGATATGCATTTTGCCTGAAAGGGCGCTGCCGGATCAGGCGCCTCGCGTTCCGAAGCTCAGTTGGACCAGGCGAAAGCGACCTTGTCGAGCGACTTGGGTCCGAATTTCTCCGAGGAACGCGCCACCATTCGGCCGCCCAGCGCGCGATAGAATTCCGTCGCGGCATCGTTGTCGGAGAGCGCCCAGATCACCATGCTCTTCAAGCCGCTCTGCAGCAGGTCGCGCCGCGCCGCGGTGAAGAGCCGGCGGCCGAAGCCGAGACCCTGAAATTCCGGCCGCAGATAAAGCTCGTAGATCTCGCCTTCGAAGTGCAGGCTGCGTGCGCGGTTGCGGCCGTAATTGGCATAACCGGCGACCTTGTCGCCGAACACGAGCACGCTGACGCGGCTGCCTTTGCGGATGGCGCTGTCCCACCATTGCGGGCCGCGACGGTTGATCAATTTCTCAAGCTCGGCGCCGGGGATGATGCCCTGATAGGCCGAGCGCCAGGCTTCGTCATGGGTGGAAGCTACCGCCGCCGCGTCCGCAGCTTTGGCCGGTCGAACTTCGATCAGGGTTGTGCTCATGGGGGCGATCAAAGCAAGTCGGCGCGTCGTCTTCAAGGTCTATCCTTAATTATCGGTTAAGCTGTGGATTTTCTGCATCAGTTTTCCTACCCAAACTGTGCCGAAAGTGGACAGACTGATGCCTTTGGGAGCAGTTGGCAGGCGCCTTGGCGGGATTCGGCTGGAATGGCCAGGCCCGACCAGGGTTCATTCAACGTCGCTGTCACAAAGCAAGGCGGACAGTCTGATTCGCTGCAGGTACGCTCCTTGCCGATCCGGGAATCCCCTTCTGTTGTCCTGACGGGTAGGTAAATGCCATCATTCACGGCTCCTTTCATTTTGATGGTATTGCTTGCGCTCTGGATCGAGGCCGCGGCGGCGCAGGGCCGGTTCGGCCCGCAAGGCGCGGAAGGTGAGCCGAATCGCGAGCAGCAATGGCTGGTGCCGTCGCCAGATCCGGACACCATGGCGCACGCGGTGTTGTTTCGCCCGCCGGGCGAGGGCCCTTTTCGCCTGGCGGTGATCGCGCACGCCTCGATCCAAATCCCTCTGCGTCGCGCGCTCATGCCGCAGCCCGAATATCGCGCGCTGGCGTCGTGGCTGGTGGCGCGCGGCTTCGCCGTGCTGGTGCCCGAGCGTCCCGGCCATGGCGCAACCGGCGGAAAATATCTCGAGGACCAGCACGGCTGCGACGAGGCCGATTACTCCCATTCCGGGCGCGCCACGGCCGAGGAGATATCGGTGGCGCTGAACTATCTGCGCGAGCAATCCTTCATCCGGCGGGATGGCGCGGTGGTGATCGGGCACTCGGCCGGCGGCTGGGGCGCGCTGGCGCTCGCGGACGACGACCCGGCCTCGATCGCGGCCATTGTCCTCTTCGCCGCCGGCCGCGGCGGCCACGCCAACGATTTTCCCAACCTGGTCTGCGCGCCGCATACGCTGATTGCCGCGGCCGGCGAATTCGGCCGTGGCGCGCGCGTGCCGGTGACGTGGCTGGTCGCGGCCAATGACAGTTATTTCTCGCCCGAGTTGTCGCGGAAATTGGCCGACGCGTTTCGCCTCGGCGGGGGCAAGGTGGACTTTCGCGTCGTGGCGGCGGCCGGCAGCGAAGGCCATTGGTTGCCGGAAACCGAAGCCGGCGTCAAAGTCGCAAGCACCGAACTCGACCGCGCGCTGAAGGCGCTTGGACCCGCCGCGGCCAGGAAGCGATGACGTTCTATTTCACCATCAAATATCTGCACGTGCTCGGCGCGATCGTGATTTTGGGCACGGGGAGCGGGATTGCGTTTTTCATGTTGATGGCTCATCGCAGCCGTGATCCGGCGTTCATCGCGCGCACGGCCGCTACCGTCGTGATCGCCGATATGTTGTTCACGTTGAGCGCGGTGGTCCTGCAACCCTTCAGCGGCGGGTTGTTGATGGCATGGACCGCGACCGGCCTTGACGAGCACTGGCTGGTGGCCTCGCTGATGCTCTATGCGGTGGCCGGGCTGTTCTGGATTCCCGTGGTCTTCATGCAGATCGAGATGCGCAATCTGGCGCGTGCGGCCGCGGCTGAGAACCGGCCATTGCCGGAGCGCTACTTCGCGCTGTTTCGCCGCTGGTTCATGTTCGGCATTCCCGGCTTCGGTTCGGTGATGATGATTCTCTGGCTGATGATCGCAAAGCCGGAGTTTTAGAGCATGGGCACCACCAAAAACGTTCTCGTGTTCGGTGCTTCCGGCCTGATCGGCCGCTTTGTGACCGACGACCTGCGGGCGCGCGGCTTTCAGGCGGTCGGAATCGCGCGGCGCTATTCGTCGTCGCAAAACACCAGCGCGCTCGATCTTCAGATGCCGTTTCTCGACATGGACTCGGCCGCTCTGGCGCGGCTGATCGGCGACCACGGCATCGATGTCGTCGTCAATTGCGTGGGTCTGCTGCAGGATGGTCCGGGCAGCGACCTCGGCGCCGTGCACCGCGATTTCGTCGCGCGGTTGTTGCGGGCGATGAACGATTGCGGCCGCGCGATGCGGCTGGTTCACATATCGATCCCGGGGGCGGTCGCCGACGATCATACGGCTTTCAGCACGACCAAACGCGAAGCCGAGCGATTGATCGCGGCGTCCGGCGTGGCTTACGCTATCCTGCGGCCGGGCTTTGTCATCGCGCCCGCGGCCTATGGCGGCAGTGCCATGGTGCGCGCTCTCGCCGCGCTGCCGTTGCAGCTTCCACAGGCTCTCGTCGCAAAACCGTTCCAGCCGGTGCTGGTCGAAGATGTGGCGGCGACGATCGCCTGGCTTGCCGCCCGCGACATCGGGGACAGAAACGTGGCTGCCTTGACCTGGGACTTGATGCAGAAGGAACCGATGACGCTTGAGGGCGCGGTCGATGTGTTTCGCCGCTCGTTCGGTACAAGTGATCTTCCGCGCATCCGGTTGCCCGCGCTCATGCTCGATCTCGGAATCAGACTTGGCGATCTCGCAAGCTGGCTCGGCTGGATGCCGCCGATGCGAACCACCGCGATTGCCGAATTGCGCCGAGGTGTCAGCGGCGATCCGTCGGCATGGATTGCGGCAACCGGCATTGTGCCGGCCGACTTGAACAAGGCTCGACTGCGCGCGGCGACCATCCAGGACAAATGGTTCGCGCGGCTGTTCCTGATCAAGGCTTTGATGATCGCACGCCTCGTGGCGTTCTGGACCGTCTCGGGCTTCATCGCGCTGTTCGTTTCCTATGACGCCGCCGCCGGCATCCTTCGCTCGCACGCTTTTCCGCCGGCGCTGGTCGCGCCGATCACGGTCCTCACCAGCCTGATGGACATGGGAATCGGCGTGCTGATCGCCTTTCGACGTACCGCCGGCGCTGGCTTGATCGCGGGCATCGTGGCATCGCTTGGCTATATGCTGGGGGCGGCGATCCTGACGCCGGACCTGTGGATCGAGCCGCTCGGCGCGCTGGTCAAGACCGGGCCCGCGATCGTGCTGATGCTGGTGGCGCTTGTGACGTTGGATAACAGATGAACAATTGGCCCGACGACGACGTGATCCTCTACGACGGCGTCTGCGTGTTCTGTTCGCGCTGGATCCGCTTCATCGCCGCGCGCGACAAGAAGAGGCGTTTCCGCTTCACGGCGATTCAATCGCCTATGGCGCCCATCTCGCGCAGGCGTTCGGCATCGACCCGCAAGACCCCGACACCAACGCCGTGATTCATGGCGGGGTGGCCTTTTTCAAATCGGATGCGGCCTTGACGGTGCTGAGCCTTCTGCCGGGCTGGGGCTGGGCGCGCGCCTTGCGCGTCTTTCCCAAGCCGCTCCGCGACGCCGTCTACAATCTCGTCGCCCGCAACCGCTACCGGATTTTCGGGAAGTACGAGGCGTGTTTTGTACCGGATGCAGGGATGCGAGCGAGAGTCTTGGAGTAGCGAGTCGCGATCGTCATTGCGAGCGAAGCGAAGCAATCCATGGTGCCGCAACGCAGAAAGCTGGATTGCTTCGTCGCGGAGCCTGTCATCGGGCGCGCGTTCGCGCGACCCGTTGGCTCCTCGCAATGATGGGCGAAGTTAACGCTTCGTGACCAGATCCATCACTTCCCGCGCCGCCCGTTCTCCCGAATCCCGCGCGCCGTGGGCGGTGGAGAAGAAATTCGGCGAGGTGGCCTCACCCGCAAAAAATAAGCGACCGTCGACGGGGGCGGCGAGCAAGGCACGGTCGCCGGCGTGGCCGGGCAATGCGTGCGAATAGGAGCCGCGCGCGAATTCGTCGTGCGCCCAGCGCGATTCCGCCAGCGGTCTTAGCCGGCGGCGGAAATCCGAACCAAGCAAGCCTGCGATATCCTCGATCGCTTGCGCCGCGATCGCGCCATCGCCGGCGTCTTCCAGCTCGCGCGCAAAACGCCCGCCGAAAAAGCCTTCGATGCAGGGCTGGCCGAACGGACGCAGATGGTAGGTGCCCATCTCGGTGCGCATGGTGGCGGCCCGCAGATTGCCTTCCTCGGGCAAATCCTCCGCGCGATCCAGCGCCAGCGTCACCTTGTCGGCAAGGCCGAGCGGCAGGCCACGTGCGGCGTCAACCTTCGCCGGCAATTTGGGGTGAAACTCAGATCGCCTCGTCGGCGATCAGATTGGTGGGCACGGTGACGATCGCCTTGCCGGCGGTCAGCGTGCCGCGCGAGGTCTCGATGCGCAGGCGCCGTCCTGAATGATCAATCAGCGTGACATTGCAATGGAAGGCGAGCGGAAGCGAGGCGCCATAGGCCGCCATCAACGCGCCATAACCGCGCCGCACCCGCCAGTTGATGTTGGTGTCTTCATAGGCGTCCATGTCGAGGATGGAGACCCGGTCGAGCTCGCTGCCGTTCACGTAGGTCGAGATCGCGTCGATCATCGGGTTCCAGCGATTGCCGGGCTCGAGACAGAGATTTGCGGGACCATCGCGGCCGCCTTTCGCGGCCTGCTCGGCGCGGTCATAGAAGGCGTCGAGCGCGCGGATGAAATCCTCGCGCTCAGCTTGCGGAAATGCCTTGCCGAAGGCGCGCTCGCGCCACGGCGGCAGCGCCTTGTTGATCTCGAAATTCAACTGCTCGCCGATGGCGACAAAGGAATTCTTGTCCGCCGAATGCAGCCAGCCGCAGCCGACGTCGAAGATCACGTCGGGCGCCGCCATGATGGTGTGGCCGCGTCCGCCGACGCGGTCACGCGCCTCCAGCACGATCAGCGACAGTCCGGAATTTTCAAGTGCATGCGCCGCGCCAAGACCCGCGGCGCCCGCGCCGATAATGGCGACATCGACTTCGGAGGGGAGGGACATTGGATCGTCTATCAATTCGTCATGCCCGGCCTCGTGCCGGGCATCCACGTCTTCCTTTTCCAGTATCCAAGACGTGGACGGTCGGGACAAGCCCGGCCATGACGGTGTCTTCGTTCAAAAAAGCGTTGGTCGCCTTACGCCACCGCCTGCTTGGCCTTTTCCGCGCGCTTGCGGTCGTTGGCGTCGAGGAATTTTTTGCGCAACCGAATGGATTTTGGCGTGACCTCCACCAGCTCGTCGTCCTCGATATAGGCCAGCGCCTTTTCCAGCGTCATCTTGATCGGCGGCGTCAGGCGCACCGCTTCGTCCTTCGAGGTGGTACGGATGTTGGTGAGCTGCTTGCCCTTGAGCACGTTGATCTCGAGATCGTTGTCGCGGGTGTGCTCGCCGACGATCATGCCCTTGTAGACCTTCCAGCCGGGCTCGATCATCATCGGGCCGCGGTCTTCGAGCTTGAACATCGCATAGGCCACGGCCTCGCCCTGGTCGTTGGAGATCAAGACGCCGTTGCGCCGGCCCTGGATTTCGCCCTTGTAAGGCGCGTAGCCGTGGAACAACCGGTTCATGATCGCGGTGCCGCGGGTGTCGGTGAGCAGTTCGCCCTGATAGCCGATCAGGCCGCGGGTCGGCGCGTAAAACACCAGCCGCAGGCGATGGCCGCCGGAGGGACGCATCTCGATCATCTCCGCCTTGCGTTCGCTCATCTTCTGCACGACGACGCCGGAATGCTCCTCGTCGACGTCGATCACGACTTCCTCGACCGGCTCCTGCCATTCGCCGGTGGTCTCGTCCTTTTTCAGCACCACGCGCGGCCGCGATACCGAGAGCTCAAAGCCCTCGCGGCGCATGGTCTCGATCAGGATCGCAAGCTGCAATTCGCCGCGGCCCGACACTTCCATGGAATCCTTGTCGGAAGCCTCGGTGACGCGCAGTGCGACATTGCCTTCGGCTTCGCGCAGCAGGCGGTCGCGGATCATGCGGCTCGTCACCTTGTCGCCTTCGGTGCCGGCAAGCGGTGAATTGTTGACGATGAACGACATCGACACCGTCGGCGGATCGATCGGCTGCGCCTTCAGCGGCGTTTCGACCGACGGATCGCAGAACGTATCGGCCACGGTGCCTTTGGTGAGGCCTGCAATGGCGACGATGTCGCCGGCCTCGGCTACCTCGAGCGGTGTGCGCTCGATGCCGCGGAAGGCGATGATTTTGGTGATACGCCCGGTCTCGATCAGCTTGCCGTCGCCGCCCAGCACCTTGACCGCCTGGTTCGGCTTGATGGAGCCGGAGGTGATGCGGCCGGTGATGATGCGGCCGAGATAGGGATTGGCCTCCAGGATCGTGCCGATCATGCGGAACGGTCCTTCCTCGACCGTCGGCGGCGCGACGTGGCGCAGGATCAGGTCGAACAGCGGCTGCATGCCCTTGTCCTTCGGGCCCTCGGGGCTTTCTGCCATCCAGCCTTGCTTGGCCGATCCGTAGAGAATCGGAAAGTCGAGCTGCTCCTCGCTGGCGTCGAGCGCCGCGAACAGGTCGAACACCTCGTTGATGACTTCGGTCGGCCGCGCGTCCGGGCGATCGACCTTGTTGATGACGACGATCGGCCTCAAGCCGACCTTGAGCGCCTTCGACACCACGAACTTGGTTTGCGGCAGCGGGCCTTCGGCGGCGTCCACCAGCACCAGCGCGCCGTCCACCATGTTCAGAATGCGCTCGACCTCGCCGCCGAAATCGGCGTGGCCCGGCGTATCGACGATGTTGATGCGGGTGTCCTTCCACTGCACGGAAGCGGCCTTGGCCAGGATGGTGATGCCGCGCTCGCGCTCCAGATCGTTGGAATCCATCGCGCGCTCGACCACGCGCTGGTTTTCACGATAGGTACCGGACTGTTGCAGCAGGCGATCGACCAGCGTGGTCTTTCCGTGGTCGACGTGGGCGATGATGGCGACGTTGCGAAGCTTCATGTTGGCTCTATCTGCGTCAGACAAATGGGGAGCGCGATCTCGCCGGAAAACCGGGACCCACTTTTCCGGATCACGCTCAGAAACCTTGGAGTTCTAGGGCGCCGTGGCACCCAAAAAGGAAGCCCGGCCGAACGGACCGGGCACGCCTTACTCGTTGCAGCGCAATATAGTCAGAAATCGCCGGAAAACAATGTGTTGTTTGCGATTTGGTTAGCTGATTTTGCGCGAAACCAGCGCTGTCTCGGCGCCGGACGGCTTGCGAGCTTCGGAATCGGAGCACTAATCGGCCGGATAGACCCCTCGCAGCACTTCTTCGAAGTGATTCTTGACGTTTTCGTTGCACCGACACGCCCGCATCTGCAGCCCATCACGGTCGCGGACCAGGATCGAGCCGCGGCGGGTCTGCAGGATTCCTTCCGCCTTGAAGGCCAGGATCACCCGGCTGGCATAGCTGCGGCCGACCCCCAGCAGGGTCGCCAGCTGCTCATGGGTCAGCGGCACGATGTTGTCGCCGTCGGCGCGCTCCATCGCCGAGATGATCCACTTCGCCGTGCGCTGCTCGATCGTGTGGATCGCGTTGCATGCGGTCGATTGAAACATCTGGGCCAGCATGCAGTCGGCATATCGCGCAAACACGTTGCGCAGCGAGACGGAGGTTGTCTTCGCCGCGTCCAGCTTGCCGATTGGCAGCCGCACGAATGGCCCACCGAATTTGACGGTGATGCGCGTATAGGCAGGCAGATAGCCGAGACTGACGATTCCGCCTACGGCGCCCTCGCGGCCGACCAGAATGGTCTCGACATCGCGGCCGTCCTCGTTGGCGACCAGATAAGACGCAAGGCTGGCGCCGCAGGGAAAGTGGACGGTGTCGACGTCGTCGCCGGGGTTATACAAAAGTGTGTTGGCGTCGGCCTCTTCATGCGCCAGATGCGCGGCAATCAGGGCAAAGTCGCCGGAGCTGAGCCGCCGCAACAGGTTGTTGTTGGGTCGACCGGTGCCGTTGGAGCTGTCCGGATGAAAGTCTGGCCGTGAAATCATTTAGGGTTCCTCGTCTCGCGTCCTCAAAATAGCGGCTCGACGGCGATGGTTGCGTGCACAAGTGCACAGACAAAACGAAGTGGCGATGTGATGGTTTCACGACAGGAACCCGCTGGCCCGGTCCCACGCGCCCGCGAAAGGTCTGATCCGAGTACAATTCATGCTTTGTCCTGGAACTTTTGTTAGTGCGATGATGAACGTTTCGAGTGTTCGCGTCCCCGGCGATGTGCTGGTTGTTGAGGATGACCCGATCATAGCGCTCGACTTCGAAGACACGATCCTTGGCTTTGGGGTGAAGACGGTCCGGGTGGCGGGAAGCGTCACGCGCGCGCTTGGGATGATCGAGGAGCGCGCACCGGATTTTGCACTGCTTGATGTCGGACTGGTGCGGGAGAAAAGCTTTGCGATCGCTGAGCGGCTGGACACACTCGGGATCCCGTTTGCCTTCGTCACCGGATACGGCGCCGATGTCAGGCTGCCCGCGGCGTTCGCGCAAAGGCCAAGATTGCCCAAGCCCTGCACGGCCGACGCGTTGGCGGCGTTGTTGCAGGGCGGGTCATGCACCGCGCGCTGAGAGCCAGGCGCGCATCCAAACGGGCGCGCTGCCCTCTACCGCAATTTCGGATCGAGCGTCGTCGACCATAGTGCTACGTCGGCGCGATCGCGCAAGGTCACGGTCATCTGGCCGGTCGCGCCCTCGATCCTGACATGACCGAAGAACTGCATCCCGGCGGATGGCGGCAGGTTCGCGTGGTCCGGACCTGCGGCTTTGACGAACCTCACCTCGGGCCCGAAAGTGTTATCGAGTTCGTTCGGTCCGAACGTTCCGGCGTTCAGCGGCCCGGCGACGAACTCCCAGAACGGGCTGAATTCCTGAAACTGCGCCTTGTCCGGGCTGTAGAAATGCGCCGCCGCGTAGTGCACATCCGCCGTCAGCCACACCGTATTGGTAACATCCGCGCTTTTTATGAAGCGCAGGAGATCGGCGATCTCGAGCTCGCGCCCGCGCGGCGGGCCGTCGCCTTGCGCGAACGCCTCCGAGCCCCTCTTGTTGGTCGCGTCGTCATAGACGATCAGGCTGAGCGGCATGTCGGAGGCGATCACCTTCCAGGTGGCGCGCGACTTCAACAAACCGCGTTTGAGCCAGAGCAACTGATCGGGTCCGAGAAAATAGGCGTCGGGACCGTAAGCGGTCTGCAGATTGGGACCATTGGAGCCGCGGTAGCTGCGCTCATCCAGCATGAAGACGTCGAGATGCGGGCCATAGCTGAGCGTGCGATAAACCCGCCCGGGCTCATTGAGGCTCTCGCGCATCGGGTACATTTCGTGGAAGGCGCGGGCCGCGCGCGCGGCGAGCAGGTTGATGTCGCGCACCTTGTAGGCGGCGGGCAGTTCCTTCGATGCCGACCAGTTGTTGGTCACTTCGTGATCGTCCCATTGCACGAAGATCGGCACCTCGGCGTTGAAGGCGCGCAGATTCTCGTCGAGGAAATTGTACTTGTGCGCCGCGCGGAATTCGTCGAGCGTTTCGGCGACTTTTGCCTTTTCCGGGATGGTCACGTTCTTCCAGAGCTTGCCGTCGGGCAATTTCACCTCGGATGAAATGATGCCGTCGGCATAGATGGTGTCGCCCGAATGCAGGAAGAAGTCCGGCCGGTGCTTGCGCATGGTGGCGAAAGAGATCATGCCGCCATCGTCGGGATTGATGCCCCAGCCTTGTCCGGCGACATCGCCGCCCCACACGAAGCTGACGTCGCGGCGGTCGGCGGGTGCGGTGCGGAAGCGGCCGATGCGCGTCTCGCTCGAAATATCAAAATGGGAGAGATCGCGGAATCTGACGCGGTAAAAGATGTCCTGTCCGGCGGGCAGGTCTTCGAGCAGCATTTTCGCGGTGAAGTCGCTCTCAGGCAACGCCGCGATCGGCGGCAGGATTTTTGAGTTACTGAAGGATTCGGTGGTGGCGACCTCCACGATCATCTGCGAGGGCCGGTCGGCGCGTGCCCAAACCACGCCACCATCGGTGCCGACATCGCCGGATTGCACACCATGGGTGATGATCGGCCGGTCGGCAGCGCGGCTGAGATAGGGCATTGCCATCGTGGCGAGCGCGCCGGCGGCGCCGGAAAGCAAACGGCGGCGGGAGATCCGGCGATGAATCTTGATTGTCATGCGGGCCTTCGGATCGGTCACACCGCTGGTCTATCTTTTTGTTTGAGCATGATCTCCGCGCAAACGCTTTCGCGTTTGTCGCGAGGGAAAACCGGTATCCACTTTTCCGGATCATGCTCTAGGAAGGAAAATGTGACGGCACGATTGCAGCGGGACGGCGCTTCGCGAGCAATGCGGGACTACAGCGTCGCTGCCGCCCGGAACTGTGCGCTGGCCCTTTGCAGGTTCTGCGGCAGGTTGACCAGCAGCGCCTTGCGGTCGGCGACCGCGTGATGGAATTGCTCGAGCGCTATATTGAAGGCGGTCAGCGCTCCCTCTTCGATGGAGCCGTGTTCGAAGCAATGCAGCGTGTCGCGCAGAATGTCGTCCGCCTCCGCCTGCATCTGGTCGAGCCCTTCGAGCGAATCGCTGCGACGGGCGGCCGCGATCATTTCCAGGAGCCGTTCGCGAAGTGACGAGTTGTTGTTGCGCTCGTCCTTCTTCAGATAACCCGCAAACCAGGCGCCGACGGAGCCCATCGCGGACAGCGCCATCAACCCCCACCAGATGTAATCGCTGTAGCGGTCAAGGAAGGTCTTTTCCTCGCCATCGACAAAGGCCGCGGCACCGGGGTGAACCGGGATGGCCGCGTCCTTGTCGGTGTCCGGCGTCTCGATTTTCGCCGCCAGCGGGAATTCCGTCATGACCGTTTGCCGAATGGCAAATAATTGCCGCGTGAAAGCGGCAACCGTGGTCTCCGAAAGATCCTTGCGCGCCACAATATGGTGCGAGAAGCTGATCGTCTTCACCTCTTCTTCCGGCCGGTCGGGCGAACCGCCGAAGGCGCCGGCGGGAATCTCGGAGGCTTCGTACGCCGGGTGATTTTGCGCAATCGCCTCCGCCGAATCGATTGCGAGGAAGGTGGGTGAACGGCCATCGCGCGTCGACGCCGCGATCGCCTCGGCGGTGATCTTGCTGTTGACGGGGCCCGCTGCGAGCCAGGCATCGGCCTTCTGGGTTCGGATCGCCTCGGCGGCCTCGCCGGTCGGAAACTGGACCACCTCGACCTTCCCCGGATCGACGCCGTATTGCTGCAGGATCACCTTGAGCAGGTCGACATTGGCCTGGGTACGGCCGATGACGCCGACACGGCGTCCCGAGAGTTGCGTGATCTTGGTAATCTTCGGCCCAGCCTTCTTGCCCTTGATGGGCGGGGGAACCCACAACACCGCGACGTTCTTGCGCAGCGTCGCCACGGCCTGTGCGTTTTTCGGCACGTTGAGGTCGCCGCGGATGATGGCGAGATCGGCCTTTCCTTCCGCAAGCGTCTGGGCGCTCGCGGTCGCGCTATCGGTCTGAATTGGCCGCAGACGGATTTGGCTGTGGGCCTGGGCAAAGGCCTGGGTCAATGCCTGAACGACCCTGAGGTCATCGCTGTTGGCGGGACCGACCGCGACCCGCAGGGTCACCGGCCGCATCGCAAAGTAATAGGCACCCGCCAGCGTGCCGACGATGGCAAGCACCCCGGCCAGCACGACGAACATGACGTTCCGCTCTGTCGAGCGCGGGGGCGGCGTTCTCGGCGGCGCGGCCGGGTTAGGCGCCTCGCCGAGGTCAGGTCCCCTGGTCATCGATCTGGAAAACAATCGGTTGAGGTCCAATTTCCCCTGCCAATGCGATTAGACCAATAATGTAGCAAATTTATTGCCGCAGCGCAGTTACATCCCCGTCATGGTTACCGGCGGGCTCCAGAGGTGTCATTTCCACCCGGTTTTCGCCCCGTTGGCGTGGATCAAACCGATGGCGTTCGATGTTAAGGTTGGTTTCGGCTTAAACAGGAGGCAATTGTGGCAGAGCTTTTCTCGTTGGAAGCGCGAAAATCGGCCCTCAAGGGTCTGTCGGGCTGGACGGAGGTCGCGGGCCGGGACGCTATCGCCCGAACCTTCGTGTTCAGGGATTTCAGCGAGGCGTTCGGCTTCATGTGCCGCGCGGCGCTGGTCGCCGAAAAGAACGACCACCACCCGGAATGGCGCAACGTTTACAAGACCGTGGAAGTGGTTCTGGCGACCCATGACGCCGGCGGCGTCACCGCGCTCGACATAGCGCTTGCCAAGGCGATGGACGCGATCGCCGCCCAATCCGGGGTCGCCTGATCCGGCGCCTACTCATCTTGCAGGCGTGACGCGACATACCCAGCTAAGTGCGTATTCGGCAAGAACGTGCTGCGGCGAACGGCCGCGCGGTCCAGGGGAGCCCGGGCGATGATATCGGAACATACCGTGGGTTTTGAGCCGGTCGACGAGCTGGCGAAGGATCGCGAAAGCGTGCGCCGGCGCTTCTGGATCAAGTTCAAGCGGGTCGTGGCGAAGCTGCCGTTCGCGGAAGACCTGCTCAGCGCCTATTACTGTGCCTTCGACAGAGAGACGCCACGCCACGTCCAGGCGGCGTTGCTGGGCGCGATCGCCTATTTCATCCTGCCGTTCGACTTCATCCCCGACATGCTGCCGGTCCTGGGCTTTACCGACGATGCCGCGGTGCTGGCCACCGCGATGCGCCTGGTCGCGGCCCATATTACGGAGGATCACCGCGCCGCCGCCCGTGCCGCGCTGAAGCGAGGCATCGAGCCCGGGATCTGATCGCCCGCCGTGTTGAAGCTGGCCGACAAGGACGAAACCCATCCGGTCATTCGCTGGCTGATGACCGACGCGCGCAAACGAACCGATCCCTGCGAATTCATCGAGGCCCTTGCAGGGGAACTGCGTGCGGCCGGCGTGGACGTCTCGCGCATCTCGACCGGTGTCCCAATTCTTCACCCGCAGATTTTTTCCTTCAGCGGTCTTTGGCTGCTCGACAAGGGCACGACCGAGCGCTTGTACCGCGCCACTGCGGATGACGTGGCCGTGATGGCCAAGAGCCCGATCCGGATCGCCTATGAAGGCGGTGGCCCGGTCCACTGTGATCTCACCACACCACCGCAGGAAGGCGAGTTCGCGATTCTCGCCGACCTGCGCCGCGATGGTCACACCGACTATATCGTCTATTCGGTTCCGTTCGCCGATGGCAGCCACAAGGCGCTTTCCCTTGCCACCAGCCGCCACGGCGGGTTCAACCGCGACGAACTCGCGCTGTTCGAGGCCATGATCCCCGCGGTCGCGTTCAATCTCGAAGTGCAGGCGCTGCGGCGCACCGCGCGCACTTTGCTCGATACCTATGTCGGACAGCAATCCGGAGGACGCGTGCTCGAAGGCCAGATCCGGCGCGGCACCGGCGAAACCATCCGCGCGGTGATCTGGCTCTGCGACTTGCGCGGATTCACCAATCTTTCGGAGACGCTGCCGCGCGATGCCTTGATTGATTTGCTCAACAGCTATTTCGGTCCGATGTGCGACGCGGTCGCGGCGCAGGGCGGAGAGGTTCTGAAGTTCATCGGCGACGCGATGCTGGCGATCTTCCCGATCGAGGCCGACGCCGCACGCACATGCGCCGCCGCCCTGCGCGCCGCCGAGCTCGCTCAATCGGCGTTGGCAAGGGAGAACCAGCGTCGGCAAGTGGCGGGTCTGCCGCAGATCGATTACGGCCTGGCGCTGCATGTCGGCGATGTCATGTACGGCAATATCGGTAGCGACACCCGGCTCGACTTCACCGTCATCGGCCCCGCCGTGAATCTGACGGCGCGCGTCGAATCCATGTGCCGGCAACTTGGCCGGCCGTTGCTGCTGTCGTCGGACTTCGCCGGGGCCTGCGGGATTTCCGTTGAGTCCCTCGGCAGCTTTCCGCTCAAGGGCATCGCCGCCGATCAGGAAATTTTTGTGCCGGCCGGTTCGGCGGCGAGAAGATCGGTTGACGCATAAAAGAGCCGGGGCGTGGCCGCCCCGGCTCTTGGTGTGTCTACTTGTCTTGGCCTATCGCTGCCTCGGCACCGGCTGAACCTGAGCCCGGGCATTTTGCTCGGCTTCCCAGGCCTTGAACTGCTTGAACAGCGCTTCCTTGTCGGTATCGGCGGGCAGTCGTCCCGTCGCGGAGCTCTGCTTCAGGAATTCGTCAAACCGGCTCCGCGCGACCGGCTCGATCCCGTGTTGATCGAGCCATTGCTTGGCAGCCGGGAAGCGTTGCCAGTCCTGAAGCGGCGCGGAGAGCGAAACCTCCTTCCATTTCGGATGGAACGGCGGATTCTGGAGCGCCGGAAATTTGGTGAAGAAGGCGTCCACGAACAGCGAGAGCTTGCGGTAACGGTCGGTGTTCGGCGCCCAGTTATAGGCCGCGAGCACGGCGGGAACCGCGATCGTATCCACCTTTTCGCCCTCGGCGATCAGATTGGGATAGTCCTTCGAGGTCAATGTCGCCGGCAGATAGTCACCCTGCAGCGGCTTGGAGTAATCGACCGTCACCAGATGGAACCGGTCGTCCTTGAAGTTGCTGACGGACTTGTACGGCTTGCCTCCGCAAACGATGACCGCATCGATTTCGCCGTTCCTCATCTTCTCCATGGCGATGCGTTGCTCGATATAGACGACGTTCGGTTTCATTCCGAGCCGCTCGAACACCGTCAGTGCCGTGACGAAGGTGCCGCCGTTCGGAAGATCGACGCTGATGGTCTTGCCGTCGAGGTCCTTCAGGTTCTGAACCGACTTGGAAGCCATGATATGGACTTCCTCGTTGTAAAGCTTGGTCACATAGGTGAACTGCTTCTTGATGTCCTTGGCGAAGCCTTTTCGCTCGAGATAATCGAGCGTGTCGGACCGCACGATCCCCAGGTCGACGCCTTGCAGGAACAGGATGTCGGCGACGCTCTGCACGGAGCCGCGCCCGACGATCGAAAGCACGCGCAGCTTGTTTCCGTCATCGAGCACGGAGGCGAGATCGGCTCCGAACTGCACATAAGTGCCGCCGATCGTGCCGGAGATCAGCGTCACCGTGTTCGCGTTCAACGCCTGCTTGGTAGCAGCCGAGCCGAATTGGAAGATGGCCTTCAGACTGTCGCTGACCTTGGCCGGGTCGTACACGCCTTCTTCAGCTCGGGCTGAAAAGCCACAAGCCATTATAGTGGCAACGAGTGCCATTCCAATCAAACGTCGCATTTTTGCTGGTCCCCGGTTGAAAGAGTTATTGCAATTGACTGAGCCGCCGCTGTGCATCCGCCGAACCGAGTTGCGCGGCCCGCTGGTACCAACTGCGCGCCAGCGCCGGATCGGTGTTGATGTTGCGCATGTCCTGCTGTTCCCATCACCGCGGGATCGTAGGTCTGCGCCAGCATTAGCGCGGCGTTCGCCTCCTGCGCTTCCGCGGCCCGTTCGAGCAACAGTCGGGCAGACGGAATGTCGCCGGCCGCGAGCAGGGCCCTGGCCCGCGTCATCAGCGTGGCGAGTTCGTCGGCGCCGAGCTTTCTGACCGGCGGCGGAGCAGGGACAACCGGCGGAGCGACCACTGCTGGCGGCGCGACAGCTACCAGCGGAGCAACAGCTGCCATCTGAGTGGCGGCTTCCGCGGGAGGGGGGGGCGGGGTGGGCTGCTGAGCTGCCCTGAGAGCGCCGGCAATTTCATCGCGCGACGGCGCTTGAGCTGGCGGCTGATCCGCAGTCGGCGACACGGCCCGGGCGCTCGCAACCGGCTGAACGACAGCCGGCTGAACGACAGTCGCTGCCACCGGAGCGGGAGTCGATCGAACGTCCGATATGCCGATCAACGAAGCGGTCGCGTTGGCAAAGACTGTAAACGGATTCTTGATTGCCACGGCCGTGAAAGCGGCCACCGATGCCGCGATCGCCAGGATGCCGACCTTCAACAGTCGGGATGAACCGCCCGTTCGCGCGCTCCCAAACCTCGGCGCTTTGGACGTTCCGTCGGAACCGGAAAGAAACAATGGAACGGAATCGTCAGGGAGATAATCTTCTCTGGTCGCGACCGATCGTGCCGAGTGGTAAGGCCTCAGCTGTGTGCCGAACTCGTCAAGGTCGACCGGCTCCGCAAACTGGTCGTCGTATGACGTGTACCTCGGCTCATACGGGTCGTTGTTCGAACCGTACCTCGTATCCTGCGCCATGGTGATGCCTCCCGCTACAAACGCAACATCGGGCCTACTGGCTTCAGTTTCTTGATATTCTTGGTCGCCAGGCGCCCGTTACTCAAACCTTAACTCGCATTTTGAATCCGACCAAAAAGCGACAATCAACGGCTCGATTTGGGAAAATTTTTGATTTCATTTAGGCAAGTGGGGATAATGCGCCCAGGCGCCCGGTCGGGTCGATGACAAAACGACGACGGTGGCTCAATTTGGCACAGATTTGCGTCGCTCCTGTGGCAAGACTTTGGCCTCAGGGATGCAGGATCACCTTGCCCATCGCCTTGCGGCCCGCGAGCACCTTCAGGGCATCGGCGGTTTGTGACAGCGGGAACGTACGATCGACATGCGAGGAGATTTTGCCCTCGGCGGTCCATTTCACAAGTTTTTCGAGATTGGCGCGGTTCTTGTCTGGATTGAGCCGCGCCCACGCGCCCCAGAATACGCCCCGAATATCGCAGCCTTTCAAGAGCGCCAGATTGAGCGGCATCTTGGGAATGTCGCCGGCGGCAAATCCGATCACCAGGAAACGGCCTTCCCATGCGATCGAGCGCAAGGCCGCCTCGGCATAGCTGCCGCCGACCGGGTCGAAAACAATGTCGACTCCCTTGCCGCCGGTGAGCCGCCGCAAGCCCTCCTTGAGGTCCTCCGTGGCGTAATTCAGGCCGAGCTCGGCGCCATGCGCCTTGGCAAATTCAAGCTTCTCGTCCGAGGATGCGCAGGCGATCACCTTCAGGCCGAGAAGCTTGCCGAGCTCGCATGCGGCCAGACCGGTGCCGCCGGCCGCGCCCAATACCGCGATGGTTTCGCCGGGTTTGGGGCTCGCGCGATCCTCCAGCGCGTGCAGCGCGGTGCCGTAGATGATGATGATTCCGGCAGCGCGATCGAAATCCAGATTGTCGGGAATCCTGACGATGGCATTCGCCGGCAGCGCGATCTTTTCACGCGCGCCGTTGTGACCACACGAGGCCATGACGCGGTCGCCGACCGTGAGATCGGTCACTCCTGCGCCGACGCTTTCGATCACGCCCGCAACTTCCGCCGCCGGCGAAAACGGGAAGGGCGGCTTGATCTGGTATTTGCCCTGGATCATCAGGAGGTCGAAGAAATTCAGCGCGGCAGCCTTGATCGCGATCACGGCCTCGCCTGGACCTGCCACCGGATCGGGGATTTCCGTCAGCACCAGATCGTCGGGACCGCAATATTGCGAACAGAGAACGGCTTTCATGGGCTTTACCTGAGTTTCGAGCGCGCCAGCAACGCGATACGCTTCTTGCCGGATTTGAAGCCGGGCGACAATAAATAACGGAGTCATTCCGGCGGCGCGCGACCGAACTCGAGTTTACCCGAGCCTCGCGGTGGAGTGGGGACCCAGAGGTGTCCGCACTGTGGCGATTGCGCCCGGCGTATTCCCGATCGGACGATCGAGCGACCGGAGTTGAGTGGCGCGCGCATGAAGCCTGTCGCGGCGCGACCGCAGGGGGCCGTAACTGCCTTCCCAATCAGGCATTTACCGGTTATCCATCGGTACTGTGACCATACGGTGTCGGGCCATCTTCCAGTCACAATGATGAGGGACCAGACTTGGCGATGTCCGTGCGGCGAATGCTGACAGTCCTGATGGCGGTTGCGCTGATGTGCGGGGTCACAGGCCTTGCGCAAGCGCAGAGCCCGTCGTCGAAGGGCACCACCAAGCCGGTAGCAGCCAAACCCGAGCCGGCCGCCGCGGCTGTCGGTGTCGAGCCGACCCTGATCGGCCAGTTCGGCACCTGGGGCGCCTATACGGCAACGTCGAACGGCAAGAAGGTTTGCTTTGCCTTGGCAAAGCCTTCATCGTCAAAAACCAACCCGCCAAATCGTCCGCGCGACCCGGCCTATGCTTTCGTCTCGACGCGACCGGCCGAGAAGGTGATCAACGAAGTCTCGATCATGATCGGCTATACGCTGAAGCCGGGCTCGGACTCCACGCTCGAGGTCGGCGGCGCCTCGTATGCGATGTATACCCAGGGCGACGGCCTCTGGATCAAGAATGCCGCCGAAGAAGAGCGCATGGTCGATGCGATGCGGAAGGCCGCCGATGTTACGGTCAAGGGCGTGTCGGCAAAGGGCACCGAGACCATCGACGTGTTTTCGCTGAAGGGGCTTTCCCAGGCGCTCGACAGGCTGGCGCAGGATTGCAGGCGCTAGAGCATGATCCGGAAAAGTGGAAACCGGTTTTCCGAAAAAGATCATGCTCAAACAAAAAGATAGAGCGCGATGACTATTCGAAGAAAAGTCGTCTCGCTCTAGCCGATTTCGATCCAAGAACCGTTGCTTCGACGCCTTTCCAGCCGGTCCGGGAAGGCCTATTTGATGTGCCATGAATGAGACAATGACCAGCGATTCGAGGCAAGCCAGCGCAAACGCGCCTTTGGAAAAGGTCGCGCTGGAGTCCTATGTGCCGCCGGCAAAGCCTTCGCTGATCGGCCTGTCGCGTGCCGAGATCGCCGAGCGGCTGGGAGCGATCGGCGTGGCTCCCGCGCAGCGCAGGATGCGCGTGCAGCAGCTATGGCACTGGATTTATGTCCGGGGCGCGCAGCGGTTCGAGGACATGACCAGCATTTCCAAGGAAATGCGCAAGGAACTGGAAACGCATTTCACCGTCGCGCGTCCCGAAGTGGTCGCCGAGCAGGTCTCCAGCGACGGCACCCGCAAATGGCTGTTACGCCTTCCAAGCGGCGACAAGCTCGAGAAGGCGCATGAAGTCGAGTGCGTCTATATTCCGGAAACCGATCGCGGCACGCTCTGCGTTTCGTCGCAGGTCGGCTGCACGCTGAATTGCTCGTTCTGCCATACCGGCACGCAGCGGCTGGTGCGCAACCTCACCGCGGGCGAAATCGTCGGCCAGATCATGGTGGCGCGCGACCGCCTCAACGACTGGGCCGACCGCGAGACGCCAACCGGCGGTCGTCTCGTCACCAACGTGGTGATGATGGGCATGGGCGAGCCACTTTATAATTTCGACGCGGTGCGCGATGCGCTTCTGATCGTGTCGGACAATGAGGGTATCGGCATTTCCCGCCGCCGCATCACGCTCTCGACCTCGGGCGTGGTGCCGAACATCATCCGCACCGGCGAGGAGATCGGCGTCATGCTGGCGATCTCGCTGCATGCGGTACGCGACGAGCTGCGCAACGAGCTGGTGCCGCTGAACCGCAAATATCCGATTGCCGAGCTGTTGCAGGCTTGCCGCGACTATCCCGGCTCCTCCAATGCGCGCCGCATCACTTTTGAATACGTGATGCTCAAGGGCGTCAACGATTCGCTCGATGATGCCAAACTGCTGGTGAAGCTGCTCAAGGGGATTCCGGCCAAGATCAATCTCATTCCGTTCAATCCCTGGCCGGGCACGGCCTATGAATGTTCGGATTGGGAGCAGATCGAGAAATTCTCCGAATACATCTTCAATGCCGGCTATTCCTCGCCGGTGCGCACGCCGCGCGGCCGCGACATCCTGGCCGCCTGCGGACAGTTGAAATCGGAGACCGAGAAACTATCAGCGCGCGAGCGGCAAGCACTGCGCGCGATGGCGATGACGGATTGAGCGATGATGCGTGGTCTCGCTTTCTTCGTCATTGCGAGCGAAGCTTCCAGAGTGAGGGACGTGGCTGTGGATTGCTTCGTCGCTTACGCTCCTCGCAATGACGGTGGGTGACCATGGCGCTGATCGGCCGGTTGTTCGTCATTTTCTTCGCGTTCTTTGCCGCATGCCTGGCGGCAGGGATGGTCGTGGTCGGCGCCATCATGTTTCCCGAATTCAGCGATCTCGGTGCCGGCCCGGTGGATCCCGGCGCGCTGGACATCGTGCTCGGCTTCGGCTTCATCTTCGTCAGCGGTTTTGCGCTGGTGCCGGCGATGGTCGTTGTCGCGATCACGGAAGCCTTTTACGTCAGGAACGCGCTGACGTATGCGCTCGGCGGCGGCATCGTCGGTCTGGCTTGCTATCTCGGCCTGGTCCCGTTCGACCCGGAGACGCTTCGCTTCGAGGGCATCGTGCGGCGCCATCTCGAAATCATGACCGGCGCCGGAATCGTCGCCGGCATGATCTACTGGATCATCGCGGGCCGCAACGCCGGAGCGTGGCGTGAGCCGCCGCGACCGCTTCGGCCACCGCCGCCCTTGCCGTCGCATTCGCCTTCGCCGCCGCCGTGAAAAGGCTCGCCGCCAAGCCTTTTCATCCCGAACCGTCTCGGCTAAACCCCGCGTCATGAACCGGACCGGATTAATCATCGCGCTCACGCTGGCGGTTGCTGTCGGATCGCTGTTTGGAATCTACCCCGAGCTCGATCTCAAGCTTGCCGCGTGGTTCTACGATCCGCCGACCCGCACCTTCCCGCTCAGGCTCAACGCGTGGGCTGCGGTCGCGCGCGACGGCGCGATGTGGATCGCGTGGGGCCTGGCGCTGCCCGCGATCGTTTCACTGCTCGTGAAACTGGCGCGGCCGGACCGACCGCTGTTGATGTCGGGGCGTGCGATCATCTTTCTGCTCGCGACTCTCATACTTTCCGCCGGCGTTCTCACCAACCTCACCTTCAAGAGCTACTGGGGCCGGCCACGCCCGGTGGTGGTGACCGAGTTCAATGGCGATCGGCCGTTCGTGCCGTGGTGGGACCCGCGTGGAGGCTGCGCGCGCAATTGCTCGTTCTTCTCCGGCGAAGGCGCGACAGCGTTTTGGACCTACGCACCCGCGGCGCTGACGCCGCCGGCGTGGCGCCCGCTGGCCTATGCCGGGGCCACGCTGTTCGGCGTGACGACCAGTCTGCTCAGGATGGCGTTCGGCGGACATTTCTTTACCGATGTCGCCGCCGCAGGTCTGGTGACGTTTCTGGTGGTCTGGCTGGTCCACGGCTACATTTACCGCTGGCCCTCGACCCGGCTGACCGATGAGGGTGTCGACGCCGCGCTGACCCGGCTGGGCGTTCGTTTCCGCAAGCCGGGGTAATCCCGCTTTCGGTCGTTCGAGCGTCATCCGCGATTAAACGCGTGCCCGCGGCTGCGAAATTTGTTATTCGCGCACTCAATTCGCAAGAAACATCTGCACTTCGACCGATTGGAAGCTCCATGAGTACGATCTTGAAAGGCCTGCCCAAAGGCGAAAAAGTCGGCATTGCCTTCTCGGGCGGTCTCGACACCAGCGCGGCGCTTTTATGGATGAAACAGAAAGGCGCCCGCGTCTTCGCCTATACCGCCAATCTCGGCCAACCCGACGAGGCCGACTACGACGCGATCCCGCGCATGGCGCTCGGCTTTGGCTCCGAAAAAGCCCGAACTCGTGGATTGCCGCGCGCAATTGGTCCACGAAGGTATCGCTGCGATCCAATCCGGTGCTTTCCACATCACCACCGGCGGGGCGACCTACTTCAACACCACACCGCTCGGTCGCGCTGTGACCGGCACGATGCTGGTGGCGGCCATGAAGGAGGACGGCGTCAACATCTGGGGTGATGGCTCCACGTTCAAGGGCAACGATATCGAGCGGTTCTACCGCTACGGCCTGCTGACCAATCCGGGCCTCAAGATCTACAAGCCCTGGCTCGACCAGCAGTTCATCGACGAGCTGGGCGGCCGTGCGGAAATGTCGGCGTTCCTTGCCGCCAATGGCTTCGACTACAAGATGAGCGCGGAGAAGGCATATTCGACCGACAGCAATATCCTCGGGGCGACGCACGAGGCCAAGGATCTCGAGCGCCTGGACAGTGGAATCAAAATCGTCAATCCCATCATGGGAGTGCCGTTTTGGCGTGACGATTGTGTCGTCAAGGCCGAAACGATCACCGTGCGTTTTGTGGAGGGGCGGCCCGTCGCACTGAACGGCCAGACGTTCGCCGATCCGGTCGCGCTGTTTCTCGAGGCCAACGCCGTCGGTGGTCGACACGGCCTTGGCATGAGCGACCAGATCGAGAACCGGATCATCGAGGCAAAGAGCCGCGGCATTTACGAAGCGCCCGGCATGGCGCTGCTGCACATCGCCTACGAGCGCCTGATCACCGGCGTCCACAACGAAGACACCATTGAGCAATACCGGATCAGTGGCATGCGGCTTGGCCGGCTGCTCTACCAGGGGCGGTGGTTCGATTCTCAAGCCCTCATGTTGCGCGAAACCGCCCAGCGTTGGGTGGCCCGCGCGGTTACCGGTGAGGTCACGCTCGAGCTGCGACGCGGCAACGACTACTCGATCCTGAACACCGAGAGCCCCAACCTGACCTATCGGCCGGAGCGGCTGAGCATGGAGAAGGTGGACGACGCGGCGTTCACGCCAGCCGACCGTATCGGCCAGCTGACGATGCGCAACCTCGACATCACCGACACCCGCGCCAAGCTCGATCTCTACGCTGACACAGGCCTGCTATCGATCGGGAAAAGCTCCGACATCTTCAAACTCGATACCGACAAGGACTGAGTACAACACCGACGCGCCCGTCGCGGGAACGATCCGGGAGAGAAAATGCAGATGGCCGGGATCGCTCCCGGCCATCTTCATTTGATGAATGCCTCGTCTCTTACCGCGGCGGCGCGATGCCCGGAGGCGGCGGCGGCAGCGACGCCACGCCGCCGTTGAGCAATGGCGTGATGCGGCGGATGGTGACGCGCCGGTTGATGCGGCTCGGTCCGTCGGTCTGCTCCTTGAGATACTGCGCGCCATAGCCCTGCGAGGTCAGGTTTTCCGCTGGCACTCCGAATTGCTGGGTCAGCAACTCGGCAGCGGATTCGGCACGCCGGTCCGACAGCGAAAGGTTGTCGACGGGGTTGCCCACCGCGTCGGTGTGACCCTCGATCAGGAACACCTCGCGCGGGTTGCGCGCGATCGCCCGATTGAGGCCATCGGCGATCACCTGCAGCCGCGCCGCCTGATCCGGCGGAATCTCCCACGAGCCGGTTTCGAAGGTGATGGTGTTGAGATCGATGCTCGGCATCAGCTGCCGCACCGATGGACTGTAGCGGATCTCGTCGAGCGAATAACGCCGCTCGATCCGGTCCACCGGCGGTGCCTCCATCGTTTCGTAAATCAGGTCGGGCGATGCGTCGTCGGCGTCGACGATGTAGCGGTTGAGTGGAATCCGGATCATCGGCGGAGGCAGGTCGACATAGAAGCCGACCCCAAAGCGAGGATCGCGATAGCTGTTGTCGATGATGATGAGCTCGCGGCCTTCCCGATCGCGACGGATCCTGCGCAGCAATTGTCCATCGATGCCGACCACGGTGATGATCTGCGAGCCATCGGGACGAATCACGATGGTGCGGGTTTCGCCGCCGACCCGTTGGGTCTGGATATCGCGTGCGCCAAAGCGGAAACGGTCCTCTTCGTTGTGACGAATGAACGAGTGTCCGCTCGGGTCGAGCACGATGACCCGGCCGGGTTCGGTGAAGACCTTGCGGCCACCCTGATCGCTTTCCTGCCGTTGACCGCGGAAATCCTCCAGGCGGCGCGGTCCTTGCGGCGCGGCACCTGGCGCGATCGGGGTCATCGCTTGCGCCGGCGCGGGAGCTGCCGGTATCGGTGCGGTGACCGTTGGTGGCGGCGGACGGCGCATCATTGGAGCGCCGCCAGGCGGCAGCGCGGTCTGGCCTCCGCCCGGCGCGGCCGGAGCGGTGGCAGGAGCAGGCGTGCCAGGAGCGGGCATGACAGGAGCGGGCGCGCCCGGTGCGGGCGTGGTCGGCGCTGCCCTCGGCGTGGGAGCCGGCGCCGGCGCTGGCGGAGGAGTTGTTGGCGCCGGAGTTGCCGGAGCCGGCCCGCTGTGCGGCGTCGGTGGGGGTGGCGGCGGTGGCGTGGGTGCGCCGGTTCCTGGCCGCGGCGACGGTGCCATTTTCTGCCGCTCGATTTCCCTCTCTCGCTCCTGCTGTTGGATGGTCGGCGCAGCCGGGCCCTTCGGAGGGGCAGGCGGCTGCGTTGCCGCTGGTGGCGTAGGCGTAGCGGAGCGGCATGCGGCGGAGGTGGTGGCGGCGGCGGTGGCGCATGCGGGGGCGGCGCAGCGGGCGGCGCGGGATGTGGGGGCGGAGGCGGAGGCGGCGGTGGTGCTGCCGGATGTGGTGGCGGTGGCGGCGGCGGTGCCGCCGGATGTGGCGGCGGCGGAGGTGGCGGGGGAGCGGGTCGCGGGGGCGGAGGAGGCGGCGGGGCCGGGGCCGGGCGCGCTGGCGGTGCCGCTTTCGGGGCCTCCTTTGGCTTGGGCTTTCCATCGGGACCAAGCTCTTCCTTGGCCTGGGCCACGACCATCGGCGCGGACTGCGCATGCGATGGAGCAGCGGCCAGTTGCATGGCCGTAAGAGCTGTCGTGGCAAGCAGAGCAATTCGTAGTTTTGTCATTTTGGTTTGGATCCCCGGGGAAATTCCTGGCAAGGTTCTAGGCAAAGTCCATCAACAAGTCTGAGGATGAACGAACAAGCGTTAGGCCGGATTGTGGCGGCGTACAAACGAGAATTTGGATTTATTTCCATCAGCGCGAAATCCGGTTGCCACTTGTTCATGACGTATTCAGGCAGCCGACAGAAATCGAATTTTTCATCTCCCTCGTATCAGCGACTTGCCCGACCGGGCGGGCTTGATGCTTCACGTGCGTCGTCGGTGAGGGCGTGATCGGACCTTGCGGTCCGCGCACCGGCAATTCGTCCGGCGTGCGGCCCGGCAATTCCTCTGGCCTTGGGAGATCACCGGGCTCTTGCACGGGCGTGGGCACCTCGGGCTGTGGATTTCCTGGGGGGCTCTCCAGCGGCGGCTCCGAAGGCTGGCCCGGTTTGATTGGCGGATCTTCGGCTGGGTCGATCGGCATGTCGCGCTATCGGAACTTCAGATGTTTGATTCGAAAGACAACAGCGCTGATGCGACGATGTTCCGCGCAGGTTCCCTACGCACGCAGCAGCATGGTATTGCTGCGGGTTCTTCCGGTTTCGGCGTAGCCGCGCGATCGCATGTCGGCGATGCAGTCCTCGAGCCATTCGTCCCGCGACAAGTGCTCGATGACAACCACGCGCGGCCACAGGCTCTCCGGCGCGTCCCTGAAGAAGCCGGTCAGGACGCGATCCTCGAACCCCTCGACATCGATCTTGAGCGCATCGACACGATCGACGCCGGCGTCGTCGAGAATTCGTTGCAGCCGCAACGAGGGCACCTTGATCGCATTGCCGCGCGCCTTGCCTGACACGATATGGCTGGCGCCGAGATTGTCCCCGTCGGTCTCGATCATCAGTTCGCCGTCGGAAGGGCCCGCGGCGGCCGCCACGAGACGGACCTGCGTGAGGTGAGAGGCGGCACGGTTGAAGGCCAGCCTGGCGTGGGTGACCGGATGCGGCTCGACCGCGACCACTTTTCCGGATGCGCCGACGTGTCCCGCCAGAACCATGGCGTAGGTGCCGACATTGGCGCCGACGTCGACGAAGACGCCGCCGCGCGGCGTGTGCGCCCGCAGGAATTCAAGTTCCTCGAGATTGTAGTCGGGGTTGAGCAGCGCGCCGCGCTCCGTGGCGCTGGCCTGGTGATAGAAGCGAAACGCCGCGCCCTGATATTGCACGTCGACCGGCCCCGCGCGCAGCCGATTGATCAGGCGCGACAGCATCGGCCGGAACGCGCCACGCTTGAGCCGCGAGCGATGCGCGAGCGAGATGATCGCCGCCTGCGCGCGCGTCGGTGCAAACGCGCCGAAAGGCGGCGAGACAGGATCGTTGGCTGGGGCAACGCCTGGGGGAAGGATTGATGAGGTCACGTATTCGCTCGTCGAAGAAATGTCGCGCCTACTTAGCCGACTTTTGCCGACGTCTCCAACGAAAGGCAGGTCTCCCGCGCCTCAGACCTGCCGTTCGACCATCTTCAGCTTGAGTTCGGCGATGGCCTCGGCGGGATTGAGACCCTTGGGGCAGGCCTTGGCGCAGTTCAGGATGGTGTGGCAGCGATAGAGCCGGAACGGGTCCTCGAGATTGTCGAGCCGCTCGCCGGTGGCCTCATCGCGGCTGTCGGTCACCCAGCGGTTAGCCTGCAGCAATGCGGCCGGGCCGAGATAGCGTTCGCTGTTCCACCAATAGCTCGGGCACGAGGTCGAGCAGCAGGCGCAGAGGATACATTCATAAAGGCCGTCGAGCTTTTCGCGCTCCTCATGGCTCTGCCGCCATTCCTTCTGCGGCGTCGGCGTGATCGTCTTCAGCCACGGCTCGATCGAGGCATATTGCGCGTAGAAATTGGTGAGGTCGGGCACCAGGTCCTTGATCACCGGCTGATGCGGCAGCGGATTGATCGTCACGGCGCCGTCCTTTACGTCGTGCATCGACTTGGTGCAGGCGAGCGTGTTCTGGCCGTCGATGTTCATGGCGCAGGAACCACACACGCCTTCGCGGCAGGAGCGGCGGAATGTCAGCGTCGGATCGATGTGGTTCTTGATCCATATCAGGCCGTCGAGCACCATCGGGCCGCAATCATGCGTATCGATGAAATAGGTGTCGACGCTGGGATTCTTGCCGTCATCCGGGTTCCAGCGATAGACCTTGATTTCGCGCGTCTCGGTGGCGCCCGCCGGTTTCGGCCAGACCTTGCCGCCTGATATCCTGGAATTCTTGGGCAGTGCGAATTCAACCATTTGGTCTCGCCTTCGCTGTCGTCTCGTCAGATTGTCCTGAGCATGATCCTTTTGGAAAACCGGTTCCCACCTTGTGCGAACGCGGCCTTACCGGTCTGGGTCATGCGCTAGTACACCCGCGCCTTCGGCGGGATGTATTGAACGTCATTGGTCATGGTGTAGTCGTGCACCGGGCGATAATCGATCGTGGTGTCGCCGTGATCGTCGATCCAGGCCAGCGTGTGCTTCATCCAGTTCTTGTCGTCGCGCGAGGAAAAGTCCTCGCGGGCGTGGGCGCCGCGGCTTTCGGTGCGGTTCGCCGCTGAATCCATCGTCACGACGGCCTGGACGATCAGATTGTCGAACTCGAGCGTCTCGACCAGGTCGGAATTCCAGATCAGCGAACGGTCGGTGACCGCAATATCGCTGATGCCGCCATGTACCTTGTGAATCAGGTTGTGCCCTTCCTGCAGGACCTCGCCGGTGCGAAATACCGCGCAATTGTTCTGCATCACTTGCTGCATGCTGTCACGCAGCTTCGCGGTCGGCGTGCCGCCGGAGGCATGACGATAATGATCGAGCCGGCCGATCGCCTTCTCCGCGGAGTCTGAAGGCAATTCCGGCTGCTTGCCGTTGGCGGTGAGCTTTTCGGCGCAGCGCAAGGCTGCGGCGCGGCCGAACACCACGAGATCGATCAGCGAATTGGAACCGAGGCGGTTGGCACCGTGCACGGAGACGCAAGCCGCCTCGCCAAGCGCCATCAGGCCGGGCACAATGGCATTGTCGTCGCCGTTCTTCTTGGTCAGCACCTCGGCGTGATAGTTGGTTGGAATGCCGCCCATGTTGTAGTGCACGGTCGGAACGATCGGGATCGGTTCGCGCGTGACGTCGACATTGGCGAAGATCTTCGCCGACTCGGAAATGCCCGGCAGCCGCTCCTGCAACACCTTGGGATCGAGATGGTCGAGGTGCAGGAAGATGTGATCCTTCTTCTTGCCGACGCCACGGCCCTCGCGGATCTCGATGGTCATCGCGCGCGACACGACATCGCGGGACGCCAGATCCTTGGCGGAGGGTGCGTAGCGCTCCATGAAGCGCTCGCCTTCCGAATTGACGAGGTAGCCGCCCTCGCCGCGGGCGCCTTCGGTGACCAGGCAGCCCGCGCCGTAAATTCCGGTCGGGTGGAACTGGACGAATTCCATGTCTTGAAGCGGCAGGCCGGCCCGCAGCGCCATGGCGCCGCCGTCACCGGTGCAGGTGTGCGCCGAGGTACAGGAAGCATAGGCGCGGCCGTAACCGCCGGTCGCAAGAATGGTGGTCTGCGCGCGGAAGCGATGCAGCGTGCCGTCGTCGAGCTTCAGCGCGATCACCCCGCGGCAGGCGCCCTGGTCATCCATGATCAGGTCGATGGCGAAGAACTCGATGTAAAATTCTGCGGCATGCCGCAGCGCCTGGCCGTACATGGTGTGAAGCATGGCGTGGCCGGTGCGGTCCGCGGCGGCGCAGGTGCGTTGCGCCTGACCCTTGCCGTAATCCAGCGTCATGCCGCCGAACGGCCGCTGATAGATCTTGCCATCCTCGGTGCGCGAAAACGGCACGCCCCAATGCTCGAGCTCGTAAACGGCTTCAGGCGCGTTGCGAACCATATATTCGATGGCGTCCTGGTCGCCGAGCCAGTCCGACCCCTTCACGGTGTCGTACATATGCCAGCGCCAGTCGTCCGGATGCATGTTGCCGAGTGCAGCCGAGATGCCGCCTTGTGCGGCGACCGTGTGCGAACGGGTCGGAAAAACCTTGGTGATGCAGGCGGTGCGCAGTCCGGCCTCGCTGCAGCCGACCACCGCCCGCAGGCCGGCGCCGCCGGCGCCGACGACCACGACGTCGTAAGTATGGTCTTCGATCGGATAGGCGCGGCCGTTGGTGGTCGGGCCGCCACTGCCGTTCGCGGCGTTGCCATTTCCGCCAGCAGCCATGGATTACACTCCGGATGACAGTTTGAGGATGGCGTAGATCGAGGCCAACGCCACCGCAATCGAGAAGAAATTGTTGGCCATGATCGCGAACGAGCTTCACCGTCTCTTGGTGCACATAATCCTCGATCACCACCTGCATGCCGATCTTCATGTGCCAGGCGCTGGCGACGATGAACAATAGCAGGATGATCGCGACCAGCGGCGAGCCGAGAATTTGCGCCGCGCCGGCGTGGTTGCGGCCAAGCAGCATCATCACCACGACGACGACGGGCACCATCAACAGCACCATGGCGACCGCGGTCAGGCGCTGGCGCCAGAAATCCGAGGTGCCCGAATGCGAGGCGCCGAGATTGCGGACACGCGCAAGCGGCGTGCGCATCGACCTCGTCGCAGGGTTATTGGGTGCGGTCATCGCCCGCCTCCGATCGCGTAGGCGGCGATCCAAATCAGCACCGTCAGGGAAATGCCGCCGATCAGGGCTCCCCAGGTCATGGCTTCGCGCTCGTTGGGCTTGAAGCCGTAACCCAGATCCCAGACGAAATGCCTGATGCCGCTGAACAGATGATGCAGCAGCGCCCAGGTGTAGCCAAACACGATCAGGCGGCCGAGAAAGCTCGAGGTAAAGCCCTGTACGTGGGAATAGGCGGTCGGGCCCGACGCGGCCGATATCAGCCACCACGCCAGCAGCAGGGTGCCGAAATACAGCGCGACGCCGGTGACGCGGTGGACGATGGACAGCACCATCGTCAGGGTCCAGCGATAGCTCTGCAGGTGTGGTGAAAGCGGTCTTTCGATCCTGGCGGTCATCGAGCGGCTTTTGTTTGCGGGCCTCCGCAGGGGCCCTTCGGGGATCGCGGTAGACGAATTCTATTTACGAACTCGAAACAGTCAGTGCAATGACGAAATCCGCCGCCTGCGAACCGCTGTTCATAGCTTCAGATGAGCCTTGCATTACCGGGGATTGACAACCTGCTGCGGCACTGGTGGCTGGTATACCTGAAGCACGATTCATGAACGCGCCATTCGCGTAAGCGCGCGAGGGGGAAATCGGGGATGGCAATCGCAGGGCTCAACGTCTCCGAGCTTCTCCAACTGGCCGTTTTGCTGGTGGCGGTGGGTGCGCTGTCCGGATTTCTCGCAGGGGTTTTCGGTATTGGCGGCGGTGCCATCCTGGTTCCTGTGTTCTATGAATGCTTCCGGTTGGCCGGCGTGCCGCTCGAGGTGCGGATGCCTCTGTGCGTCGGCACATCGCTTGCCATCATCATTCCGACCTCGATCCGCTCCTACCGCGCCCATTACGCCCGCGGCGCCGTCGATACGGAAATCCTGCGCGCCTGGTGGCTGACGGTGCTGATCGGCGTCCTTGCCGGCAGCGTGATCGCACGCTACGCGCCAGAGCGGCTGTTCAAGATCGTGTTCGTAATGGTGGCCTGGTTCGCCGCGGCGCGGCTGTTGTCGGCACGGGAGACCTGGAAGTTCGGCGATGACCTTCCAAAGGGGCCGTTGATGCGCGTTTACGGTTTCCTCGTCGGGCTGCTCGCCACGCTGATGGGTGTCGGTGGCGGCCTGTTCGCCAATCTGCTGATGACATTCTACGGCCGGCCGATTCACCAGGGAGTCGCGACATCGTCGGCGCTGGCGGTGCTGGTCTCGATTCCCGGCGCGCTCGGCTATATCTATGCCGGCTGGCCCGTGGCGGCGCATTATCCCGATGTGCTGGCGCTGCAACCGCCGTTTGCGATCGGTTATGTTTCGCTGATCGGCGCGGTGCTGGTGATGCCGACCAGCCTGCTCACCGCACCGCTCGGAGTAAGGGCGGCGCACGCGATGACGAAGACGACGCTGGCGCGCGCCTATGGCAGTTATCTCTTCATCGTCGGCGCGCGCTTTGTGATCAGTTTGTTGTATGGACAGTAGGCAGGCGGTCTGGCGTGCCGTCGCGCCATCTCACTTCGTCTTGGCGTAAATGTCCGCATAGGTGTCGCGCAAGATATTCTTCTGCACCTTGCCCATGGTGTTGCGCGGCAGTTCGCTGACGACGATCACCCGCTTCGGCATCTTGAATTTGGCGAGCCGCCCGTCCAGTGCCTTCAATACCGAGGCCTCGCTGATCTTGGCGTCTTTGTCGCAGACCACGACGGCGGTCACGCCCTCGCCGAAATCGGCATGCGGCACGCCGATCACGGCGGATTCGATCACACCGGGCATCGCGTCGATCTCACTCTCGATTTCCTTCGGATACACGTTGAAGCCGCCGGAGATCACGAGATCCTTGCCGCGGCCAAGAATGTGAACATAACCCTTGGTATCGATCTTGCCGAGATCGCCGGTGATGAAGAAGCCGTCGTCGCGGAATTCGGACTTGGTTTTCTCCGGCATCCGCCAGTAGCCCTTGAAGACGTTGGGGCCCTTGACCTCGATCATGCCGATCTCTTCGCGCGCAAGTTCCTGGCCGGCCTCCGGATCGGTGACGCGCACGGAAACGCCAGGCAGCGGATGGCCGACCGCGCCGGCGACGCGCTCGCCGTCATAGGGGTTGGACGTGTTCATATTGGTCTCGGTCATGCCGTAGCGCTCGAGCACGGCGTGACCGGTGCGGGCAAACCATTCGCGATGGGTATCGGCAAGCAGCGGCGCGGAACCGGAAACGAACAGCCGCATGTGTTTGGTGGCTTCCTTGTTCAACGCCGGGCTTTGCAGCAGCCGCGTGTAGAAGGTCGGCACGCCCATCAAGACGGTGGCGCGCGCCATCAACTTGATGATCGATTCGGGATCGAATTTCGGCAGGAAGATCATCGAGGCGCGGGCAAACAGGGTAACGTTGCTCGCCACGAACAGGCCGTGGGTGTGATAGATGGGGAGGGCGTGAATCAGGACGTCCTTGTCGGTGAAGCGCCAATAGTCCACCAGCGTCAGCGAATTCGACGCGAGGTTATCATGCGTCAGCATCGCGCCCTTGGAGCGACCGGTGGTGCCGGACGTGTAGAGAATGGCCGCGAGATCGTCATTCGTGCGCGGCACGGTCATAAAATTCGCGGGCGCGGTTGCAGCGGCGTCGGTCAGCGATCCCTTGCCGTCGGGCCCGAGCGTTTCGACCCTGGCGCCGACCTTCGCCGCGATCGCGCCGATGCCTGCCGCCTTTGCGGGGTCGCACACCACCATCGAGGGCTCGGCGTCGGTGATGAAATATTCCAGCTCATTGAGCGTATAGGCGGTGTTGAGCGGCAGATAGACCGCGCCGGCGCGCACGGTTGCGAGATAGAGCACGAGGCCCGTCACCGATTTTTCGGTTTGGGCGGCGACGCGATCGCCGGGCTTGACGCCCCGGCCAACCAGCACATTCGCGACCTGTCCGGCGCGCGAAATGAGCTCGCCGTAGCTGATGCGCTGACCGTCGACGGTTTCGATCGCGAGGCGGTCCGGATCGTCAAGGCCGTCGAACAGGCGGGAAAACAGGTTGGCGTTCATAATGGTCTTGTGCTGCGCATTCATGCATCATTCCGGTCGGGCGGCTTGCGGCGCTGGCTGCCGCATCATCTCATAATGGCTGGGGTTTCACTAGCAAAGACGCCCTTCACAAAGCAACGGAGACAGTTTGCATGTCAAATAGCGGGAAACGCGTGGCCTGGGTGACCGGCGGCGGCAGCGGCATTGGCGAGGCAGGAGCCGAATTCCTCGCCGCCGACGGCTGGACCGTGGTGGTTTCGGGCCGCCGCAAGGATGCTCTGGACCAGGTGGTCGCGAAGATGCAAGACGGCCAAGAGCGGCGGCAAGGCCGAGGCGATCGCGCTCGATGTGAGCAAGAAAAACGACGTCAACAAAGCGGCGGAACAGATTCTCAATCGTCACGGCCGCATCGATCTCCTCGTCAACAGTGCGGGTATCAATGTGCCCAAGCGCAGTTGGGCCGATATGGAACTGGAAGGCTGGGACAAACTTGTCGAGATCAATCTCAATGGCGTGCTGTATTGCATGCACGCGGTATTGCCGGCGATGCGGGCGCAGAAGGATGGTTGCATCATCAACGTCGCGTCCTGGGCCGGACGCCACGTTTCGAAAATGCCGGGACCTGCCTACACCACCACCAAGCATGCGGTGCTGGCGCTGACCCATTCGTTCAATATGGACGAGTGCGTCAACGGCTTGCGCGCCTGCTGCCTGTCGCCCGGCGAGGTCGCCACGCCGATCCTGAAATTGCGCCCGGTTGTTCCTTCCGAACAAGAGCAGGTCCGAATGCTGCAACCGGAGGATCTCGGCCGCACCATCGCTTTCGTCGCAAGCCTGCCGCCGCGGGTCTGCGTCAATGAAATCCTGATCAGCCCGACCTGGAACAGGGGTTTCGTGCAGACGCCGAATAATCGAGATTAGCGACCCCTATCTCCACGCGTCGTCCCCGCGAAAGCGGGGACCCATACGCCCCGGCGATGCGATTTGAGCGAGCCGGCTGTGGCGGGCTTTCCTCTTGAAACGCAATAGCGGTGGTTTTTGGGCCCCTGCTTCCGCAGGGACGACGCAGAAGCACGTCCGCGGCCGCAAAAGGTTTCAAGCTTTCGAAAATTTATTCCCTGAAACGGCCTCCAAAACCTCCCGTAGCTCGGTCCAACGGCGGCGCAGTCAACCCAATAGTCGGCAGCGTCGCTGTTGCCCCTCACCGCCGGCGGACATCCGTCGGCAACACCATCAATCGGGAGACGATTTCATGTCCAAGCGTATTGCACTTTTGTCCGCCGTCGCCTTCGGCGCCCTTGCACTCACCGCCACGATTGTCGCGCCGGTCAGCGCGCAAGAGAAGACCGTCATGGTCGGCGGCGCCGCGATGTTCCCCTCCAAGAACATCATCCAGAATGCGGTGAACTCGAAAGATCACACCACGCTCGTCGCGGCGGTGAAGGCCGCCGGTCTCGTCGACACCCTGGAAGGCAAGGGGCCGTTTACGGTTTTCGCGCCGACCAACGCCGCCTTCGGCAAGCTGCCGGCCGGCACCGTCGACACCCTGGTGAAGCCCGAGAACAAGGCCACCCTGACCAAAATCCTGACCTATCACGTGGTGCCGGGCAAGCTTGAGGCCTCCGACCTCTCCGATGGCAAGAAGCTCAAGACCGCCGAAGGCGAGGAACTGACCGTGAAGAAGGCCGACGGCAAGGTGATGATTGTCGATGCAAAGGGTGGAACGGCCACCGTCACGATCTCGAACGTCAACCAGTCGAACGGCGTGATCCATGTGATCGACACCGTGTTGATGCCGGCCTCGTAACCCCACGCGTGTCCTGATTTCATCCCCATCGGGACCCGCGAGAAGCGAGCCGGGGAAATCCGGCTCGCTTTTTTGTGACCGCCAGACCGCCCTGGTACCCAACCCGGCGACGGCTTGGCTGTAACGAAGTTTCGATTTTCGACGTATAATAGCGCATCTGCTTTCAGCGACGGGAACACCATGTCCAGCCTTGCAGCCACCGACGAACGAACAGCGACCGCGCCGACCAGGGTAATTCAACCGGCATGGGTCCGGACCACGCACTGGATCAATGCTGTGGCGATTATCCTGATGATCATGTCGGGATTGCAGATCTACAACGCCTCTCCGCTGTTTGATTCCATTAAATTTTCAAAATCGATCACGCTCGGCGGCTGGCTCGGCGGCGCGCTGCTGTGGCATTTCGCGGCGATGTGGCTGTTGATGGTCAATGGCCTGATCTATCTCATCACCGGCTTTGCGACCGGGCGCTTCAAAAGAAAGCTGTTGCCGATCAGCGCCGGTGGCGTGATCTCGGACGCCAGGGCGGCGTTGACCGGCAAGTTGTCGCATGACGATTTGAGCAAATACAACCAGGTCCAGAAACTGCTTTATGCCGGCATCATCGTCGTCGGCGTCGTCATCGTGCTCTCGGGATTGTCGATCTGGAAGCCCGTGCAATTGCAGTGGTTGACCGCGCTGTTCGGTGGTTATGACATCGCGCGCTACGTCCACTTTTTCTGCATGTCGGCGATTGTCGCATTCCTGGTGATTCACGTCGCGTTGGCCGTGCTGGTGCCGAAGAGCTTGCGCGCCATGATCATTGGTCGCTGAATTCAGTTTATGGGAGAACAGTCATGGGCAGAATTCGCAAACTCCTGATCCCGGGCGTCGACAAGCAATTGCTGGTCCGCGACGCCGCGAAGGTGATGCCTGATCCGGTGCGGCGACGTTTTATCGCCGGCGGCGCGAGCCTCGGCGCGTTGACGCTTCTGACCGGCTGCGATGTGCTGGACAGTTCGTCCGCCGAGGAAATGTTGAAGAAAGTCTCGAAATTCAACGACGCCGTGCAGGCGTGGATGTTCAACCCCGACGCGATGGCGCCGACCTTCCCGGACAGCGCGATCACAAAGCCGTTCCCGTTCAATGCCTATTACGAACTTGACGATGCGCCCGAGATCGACGGCAAGGACTGGAAGTTCGAGGTCAAGGGTCTCGTCGAAAACAAGAAGTCATGGACGCTGGAGGAGCTCTACAAGCTGCCGCAGGTCAAGCAGGTGACGCGCCATATCTGTGTCGAGGGCTGGAGCGCGATCGGAAGCTGGACCGGCACCCCCTTACGCGACTTCCTCAAGCTGGTCGGCGCCGACATGGGCGCGAAATATTGCTGGTTCCAGTGTGCCGACAGAGAGGGCTACAACTCGCCGCTCGACATGCGCACCGCGCTGCACCCGCAGACCCAGATGACCTTCAAGTTCGGCGATGAAATCCTGCCGCGTGCCTATGGCTTCCCGATGAAGATCCGCGTGCCGACCAAGCTCGGCTTCAAGAATCCGAAATACGTGATCTCGATGGAAGTCACCAACGACTACAAGGGCGGCTACTGGGAAGATCAGGGCTACAATTCATTCAGCGGGAGCTGAGACCGCCGTGCGTCGTCCTCACGAGGCGCTGTCCTTCATCGCGCCGCCGAGGAACAGTTCTCCGATGCGCGGGTCGCTGAGCACCCGGTCCGCCCGGTCGACAAGACGGGTCTGGCCGAGTTCCAGTACGATGCCGTAGTCAGAGATTTCGAGCGCCGAGCGCGCATTCTGTTCGATCATCACGACCGACACGCCGCGGGCGCGTAGCTCCTTCAGGATATTAAACGTCTGTTGCACCATCTGCGGCGAAAGACCGATCGACGGCTCGTCGATCAGCACAAGCTCGGGGTTGAGCAGAAGGCCGCGGACGATCTCGAGCTGCTTCTGCTCGCCGCCCGAGAGTGTGGAAGCCTGTTGCGCCGCCTTGGTGCGCAACACAGGAAACCGATCGAGCGCCGTTTCGATCCGCGCCGGCAGATCGGTGATGTCGCGCCCGGCCGCGGATGCGCCGAGCTCGATATTGTGGCGCACTGAAAGTTCCGGAAAGATGTTGCGTCCCTGGGGCACATAACAGATGCCGGTGCACAACAATTCGCGCGGGGTCATGCCGGTCACGTCGCGCCCTTTGAAGATCACGCGGCCTTCGCGCAATTTCAACAGGCCGAAGATCGCCTTGAACACGGTCGACTTGCCGGCCCCGTTTGGGCCGATCACCGTGGTGATCGTGCCCGCGGGCACCGAGAAACTGGTGCCGTTGAGGATCGTCATCTTGCCGTAGCCGCCGACGAGGCCTTCAACATTCAAGATGGTATCGCGCATGGCGTGATCCTCAATGACCGAGATAGGCGTCGATCACGGCAGGATTGCCGCGCACTTCATCAGGCCTGCCCATCGCCAGCACCTTGCCCTCGGCCATCACCATGACGCGCGAGCATAGCGACATGACGAATTCCATGTTGTGTTCGATCACCACGAACGTCGCGCGCCTCTCGCGGTTGATCGCGGAGAGCCGCTCTTTCAGATCGGCGAGCATGGAGAGATTGACGCCGCCGGCCGGCTCATCGAGCAGCACCAGCCGGGGTCCACCCATGAAGGCCATCGCGGCGTCGAGCAGTTTCTGCTGGCCGTAGGACAGACCGCCCGCGGCCTCATTGGCAAGATGATCGAGCTTGAAGAAGCCGATCATCTGCTCGGCCGCCTCGGTCAATCCGGCATCGGAGGGCCCGAACAGGCGGGACATCATGCTGCCCTGGTGTTCCTGACCGGCGAGAATCAGATTTTCCCGCACCGACAATTTCGGAAATACCTGCAGCAATTGGAACGTCCGGCTGACGCCCAAGCGGTTCAGCTCGGAGGGACGCAAGCCCGTGACGACCTTGCCGTCGATCCTCACTTCGCCGCCGCTCGGCGCGAGCTGGCCGAGAATGCAGTTGAAGAGCGTCGACTTGCCGCAGCCATTCGGTCCGATCAGGCCGAGGATTTCGCCTTCCTGCACGTCGAAGCTGACACCATCTACCGCGGTGATGCCGCCAAAACTTTTCCGGACGTCGGTGACTTCAAGTACCGCCGTCATGGCGCGGCCCCAAGTCCGGATTTCGCAACGGCGCGCAGCGCGGATGCGGCTTTGGTACGACGTTCGGTCAATACGCGATCGAGAATGCCCAGAATACCGGTCGGCGAATAGATCAAGAGCCCGATCACCGCGGCGGCATAGAGCATCAGATAATAGCCTTCGGTGAAACGCAGCCATTCCGGAAGCAGCACCGCGATCATCGCGCCGAGAAACGGCCCGAAGAAGAAACCTGCGCCGCCGACGATCACCATCATCAAGAGATCGAGCGAGAGCGACAGATTGAACGGCACCGGATCGATATATTGAGTGAGTGGCGCGTACAGCGTGCCGGCGACGCCGCCGAGCGCCGAGCCGATCGCAAACGCCATCAGCGTGTAGCGTCGGGTATCGACGCCGAGCGATTGGGCGCGGAGGGGGTTTTCGCGCAGTGCCAGGAAGGCACGACCCCAGGGAGAGCCAATCAACCACCAGAGAGCCACCGAGACGACCCCGAGCGAACCGAGGCATATGTAATAGAACGGCAGCGGCCGGTTGGTCGCAATGCCGAAGATGACCGGCCTTGGAATATTGCTGATGCCGTAGATGCCCTTGGTCAGCCAATCCTCGTTGCGGAACACCAGGAAAGCGAGCGTCGAGAACGCCAGCGTGACGAAGGCGAGATAATGGTGCTGCACGCGCAGCGCCGGGTAGCCGAGCAGCCAGCCGATCACAAAACACAACAGGACAGATACGCCGAGCGCGGCAATCAACGGCATGCCTTGCGTGGTCATGATCGCGGCGGCATAGGCACCGATGCCGACGAACGCGCCTTGCGCCAGCGAAACCTGTCCGGCATAGCCGAGCGTCAGGTTGAGACCCATGGCGGCGATGGTCATCACGGCCCATTGGCTCAGGATGAAGAGGCCGTAGCGATTGAAATTCATGGGGATCGCGATCAGGCCCGCAATCGCGACGATGCCGAGCGCGATGCGCCAGTATTTTCGCAAGTGCTTCATACCGTGCGCTCTTCGGCGCGGCCGAGAAGCCCCTGGGGACGAAACAGGATGATGACGATCAGGAGAATCAGCGGCACCGCGGCCCGGTATTGGGTCGAGACATAGGCCGCAGCGAGATTATCGACCACGCCGATCAGCAAGCCGCCGGCAATTGCGCCGCGCACCTGGTTGAAGCCGCCGACGATTGCGGCGATGAAGGCCGCCTGTCCCAGCACTTCGCCGCTTGAGAATTTCGCTAGATAGATCGGCGTGATCAGAAGCGAGGCCAGCGCGACCAGAAAAGCGTTGATCAGGAAGGTCAGCATGATCATGCGCTCGACCGGGATGCCGATGATGCGTGCCACGGCAGGGTTCTGCGCCGTCGCCTGCATCTGGCGACCGATCGAGGTGCGGTTCAACAGCGCGGTCAGGCCGACCACGGCGAGGATCGCCAGTGCCAGCACGCCGAGACTCTGCAGCGACACCATGCGGCCGAGGATCGAAATGTCGCCGGCAGGCACGAGAGATGGAAACGGCGACGCCTCGGCGCTGAAGAATTGCTTGACGGCTTCCTTGATGCCGATGGCGAGCGCCATCGTCGCGATCGCCAGTGGCAAGACGCCGTGGCGCAGCATCGGATCGACCAGCAGCATCTTGAAGCCGAGCCCCAGCAACAGCATCGACAGAAGAATCCCGGTCAGGATCGCAAGCCAGAATGGCGCGCCGGCATGCATCGCCGCCAGCATCAGGAATGCCGGCAGCATCACGAACTCACCTTGGGCGAAATTGATGGTCTGCGAGGTCTGCCACAACAATGTGAAACCTACCGCGACGATCGCATAGATCGCTCCGGTCGCAAGGCCGGCCAGAACAAGATCGAGCAAATTGGACATGCTTTCCTGATCTCAATCGCGCCAACCGGCCGACGATTTTCTGGCACTCTTCGAAAACGCGCGGCTCAATTCAGCTTCGGCAGCACCTGCTTGACGACCTGCTTGCCCTCGACGATTTCCACCAGAAAACCTTGCCGATCGATGTCGCCGCTCTCGTTGATGGTGACATCCATCAGGATGCCCGGCTCATTCGCGGCCTTGATGGTGAGGCCGTGCAGATTGTCGGCAAACGCCTTGGCGTCGACCTTGCCCATTTTTTCGGTGGTCGCCTTGATCATGTGGATCGCAAGATAGCCTTTGATGCCGTTGTGGTCGGGAATGTAGTTGTATTTCTTGACGAATTTTTCGCGGAACGCCTTGACCAGATCGACCGGCGCGTCGGTGGTCAATCCGACATGGCCGCGCGCGCCGTTGGCGGCCTCGCCGGCGAGTTCGACGACCTTCTGGCCGACCAGCGTGGTTTCCCCGATCAGCGGCGCGGTGACGCCCTGACGCCGGAGCTCCTTGAGGATACGCGCGCTTTCTTCCTCGTTGAGGTAGATGAAAACCGCGTCAAGGCCAGCCGCCTTGATCTTGCTGACGTCGGCGGCGAAGTCGGCCTGTCCTGCCTCGGTGGACAAGTCGGCCGCGACCTTGATCCCGTAGCGGGCAAACTCCTTGGCGATGACGTCGCGGCCGCCTCTGCCGAAATCGTTGTTGACCCAGACGATCCCGACCGACTTGGCCTTGATGTCGTCGTTGATGTATTTGGCGACCTTCGGCATCGACGACTGCTGTCCGAACGACGTGCGGAACAGGAACTTGTTGCCGCCCTGCGTCAGTTCCGCAGCTTCGCCGCCCATGATCTGCGCGATGCCGGCTTCTGCCGCAAGTGGCGCCGTCACCTTGACCGATCCGGAATAACCCGGACCAAGCAGGACATAGGGTTCGTTGTCGAGCGCCTTCTGAACCTGCGCGCGCGCCACGCCGGGATTGGATTGCGAATCCGCATGCGTAACTTCAAGCTTGCGGCCGAGAATGCCGCCCTTGGCGTTGATCTCTTCGATCGCAAGATCGATTCCGTTTTTCCAATTGGTGCCGACGGTTGCACCGCCGCCGGACAATTCGGCGACGTCGGCCAATTTGATCGGTGTGCCAGATTGCGCCAACGCCGCCCCGGTCAAGACGGTCGCGAGCACGGCGCCTGCCAAAATTCCTGGCTTCATTCGGTTTCCCCCTGTCATCACGTTACTCTTTAATTTTAAGCTATCGTCTTATTATAAACCCGTCTCCGGGGTCGCGTTGTCACGCCGCGTTTGAGGCGGCGCATCGTTTCGCCATCACTTCGTCGAATGCAGTTCCCATCTCGATAGCGGATGGCGCAAGCCCCGTGAACAGCTCGAACGCGTCGACCGCCTGATAAATCGCGAGCTCTCGCCCGGTCATCACGGTAGCGCCCCTTGCCTTCGCCGCCGTGAGCAGCGGCGTCCACAGCGGCGAATAGACCGCGTCGGCGACCCATAGCTCGGCATGGAGCAGGGAAGGTGGAACCGGTAAGCCGAGATCGGGCAGCATCCCGACCGGGGACGCGTTGATCAGCCCCGCGGCGCCGCGCAGGGCGTCCTCGACGCTACGGGCCGCACGCGCATCGATATGGCCCTCCAACCGCGCCGCCAGATCCACGGCCTTGACGTGCTCGCAATCGAAAATCCGCAAATCGGTCACCCCTAGCCCTGCGAGCGCAAACGCGATCGCCTTGCCGGCGCCGCCGGCCCCAATCAACGCCACCGCGCCGCGCGTGGAGGCGTCCACCAGTGGGGCAGCGGCGTGCGCAAAGCCGGTCGTGTCGGTGTTGTAGCCGATCAATCGGCCGTCGCGGACAATAACGGTATTGACCGCGCCAATTCGCGCCGCCTCCGGCGACAATTCGTCGAGCAGATCGAGCACGGCCTCCTTGTAGGGGAACGTGACGTTGACTCCGGCAAATCCCAGCCGGCCCACGCCCTCGATGATTGCCTTCAACTCTTCCCGTCCGGCGCCGGCAATTTCGATGAGCTGATAGTGGCAGTCCAACCCCAGCGCCTCGGCCGCCCGTTCATGCATCGCGGGGGCGGCCGATTGCGCGATCGGGGCGCCGAGCAGACCGGCAAGAATACGGCCGCGGGAGCTGGGCGGATCGGGGTCGGATTTGGTCATTTCGCCACTTTAAAGACAGCGAAATACAATATCCAGATCAAGGCGGTGCCGGCGCATCGGCAAGTTGAACCGTTCGCACGGCGCGGGGCAACCTGGCGCTACGCCGGTTTGGCCGCGGCGGGCTTGCGCGAACGAACGGGCGCTCGCGCTTTACGAATTTTACTGGAGCCTTCTCTGGAACGCCGCGGCTATCGCACCCACCGCCAGCAACAGGGCCGAGGCATTCAACGCATAGGACAGGCTGCCAAACGTATCGGTGATGGCGCCAACCGCGGCTGGTCCCAGCGTCTGGCCTATTCCGAATGAAATGGTCATCGCCGCGATCCCCTTGGGCCACGCGGCCGGCGGGTAGTTGAAACGCACAAAGGCGGTGGTCGATCCGACGATGGCGAAGAATGAGACGCCGAACACCACCGCCGATACCGTCAGCAGGAGGGCCGAATGCCCGAACAGCGGCACTGCCGCGCCCAACGCATTGACGCCAAGGATGATCGCGGTGGAGAAGCCGCCGCGGTTGCGCGCCAGCACGCGCCGCCAAAGCCACGGCGTGACAAAGGCGCTCACGCCGAGCAGGCACCAGAACGCGCTCTGTGCCGCCGCGCCGCCGCCGGCGTCGCGCACATAGGCGATCATGAAAGTCATGTAGGCGATGTATCCGGCGCCGAACAGGAAATAACCGACGAGATAGATCAACACCGGCCATGGTGTGAAGCCGTCCGACGCTGCGCTTGCGATGCCGGCATCCGCATCGAGCGGCGCCAGCAGCAGCGGAACGGTGAGGAGGATCGCGAGCAGTGTCATCGCCCACCACACGATCCACCAAGATCCCGGGCCGAAGGCCTGCAACACGAAGGGCGCAATCAGTCCCGACGACAGGATGCCGAGCCCTGGCCCGGCGTAATACAGGCTGAGCAGAAAATTCGCGCGTGCGGGCTGAGCTTGCGCGATGATGGCCGCAAGCGCCGCGCCGGCGACGAAGGCGACCGCCGCGCCGAAGCCCGCGAGCAGCCGGGCAAAGCTCAGAATAGCGAAATTGCCCGACAGCGCGCACAGCGCCAGCGAGACCAGAGCAGCCATCGTTCCCCAACGGACGGCGGCGGACAGCCCGAAGCGCTTGATGAGATCGGAGGCCATCAAGGCGCCGGCGAGATAGCCGGCGGCGTTGATGGTGTTCATGAAACCCGCGGCGGAATAGGACCAGCCCAGCGTATCGCGCATGTCCGGCAGCACCAGCGCATAGGCGAAGCGGCCAATGCCGAGGCTCACCGTGGGTGCCAGCGAGAGAATAAGGATCAGCCCCGCCGGATGCGCGGGCTGATGGGAAAGGGCGGGGGCATTCACGGGAATCTCCGGCAGAGTTCCCATTCTGGCAGGCCCGTCTGCGATTGCACAGGCACACGACAGCAATGGTGTCTTGCCATCCGCGCAACGCCGCATTAGCACTCCGCGCGCATCCGGCATTTCTTAAAAGGCATTCGATCATGGCGACCCACAAATTGCTGCTTCTCCCCGGCGACGGCATCGGCCCCGAAGTGATGGCGGAGGTGAAGCGTCTGATCGACTGGATCAACACCCAAGGCATCGCGCATTTCGCAACCGAGCAAGGTCTGGTCGGCGGCGCCGCCTATGATGCGAGCCAGGAGAGCATCACGGATGCGACCATGGCCCAGGCCAGCGCGGCCGACGCCGTGATCTTCGGCGCGGTCGGCGGGCCGAAATGGGACAGCGTCCCCTATGAGGCGCGCCCCGAAGCGGGGTTGTTGCGGCTGCGCAAGGATCTCGGCCTGTTCGCTAACCTACGCCCCGCGGTCTGCTATCCCGCGCTGGCGGAGGCGTCGAGCCTCAAGCGCGAGGTGGTCGAGGGCCTCGACATCATGATCGTTCGCGAACTCACCGGCGGGGTGTATTTCGGCGAACCCAAGACCATCACCGATCTCGGCAACGGCCAGAAGCGCGCCATCGATACCCAGGTCTACGACACCTATGAAATCGAGCGCATCGCCCGCGTTGCCTTCGACCTGGCGCGCAAGCGGCGGAACAAAGTGACCTCGATGGAAAAGCGCAACGTGATGAAATCCGGTGTGCTCTGGAACGAGGTCGTCACCCAGGTGCATGCGCGCGAATACAAGGACGTGCTGCTCGAGCACCAGCTCGCCGATTCCGGCGGCATGAATCTGGTGAAATCGCCAAAACAGTTCGACGTCATCGTGACCGACAATCTGTTCGGCGACATGCTCTCCGATATTGCGGCAATGCTGACCGGCTCGCTCGGCATGCTGCCGTCCGCCTCGCTCGGCGAGATCGACGCCGAAGACCAAAAAGCGAAAGTCGTTGTTCGAGCCGGTGCATGGTTCGGCGCCCGATATCGCGGGGAAGGGTCTCGCCAACCCGATCGCGATGATCGCCTCGTTCGGAATGGCGCTGCGCTATTCCTTCGACATGGGCGCGCTTGCCGACAAGGTTGATGCGGCGATCGCGGCGGTTCTGGCCAACGGATTGCGCACAGCCGACATCAAATCCGAAGGCACGATTGCGGTGTCGACGGCGCAGATGGGCGAAGCGATCTTGAAGGAATTGCAGAAGCTGCACGCGTAACCGTATACGCGGCTGTCGTCCCGGCCTTGAACCGGGACCCATCACCACAAGCATTCGTGGTGGGAGCTGTCGAGCAGCCTCTTTCGCAAAGTCGCCGCCGCATATCGGTCGCTGCGTTCGCAGCCACGACCGCATCAAGTCGGTATTGCGGCTATCCCCCGCAGGACTACTGCGGGAGCGGGAAGCTCCGCGGGAATCCACCCATATCCGAAGGCGGGTTGAGCGGCTGGCGGTCGATCGGGCGATTGTTGTTCTCGCGTGCGAACGAGGGGTATCCGTAATCCGACGGAAATGCGTAATCCAAGAATTTGCGGTCGCCCGGCAAGACCTCGACGCCAGCGTCAAGCCACGAGCGCTTGGTGACGTAAATGCGCGTGTGGGGCCCCTGCTGATAGGACACGTTCGGCCCGTTCGGCCCATAATAGGGACGGCCGCGATCATCGAGCTGGCGTTTGGCCTGCTTGCCGGCTTCTCTGTGGTGGTCGGCGTCTGCGCCCCGGCCTGGGTGTCGAAGCCGATCGCGACGATGGCGATAGCGGCAAGCAACACCGCAACTTTGTTCGCAGGAATTTTCCAGGTCATCAGATCCTCATGGGCAGGCAGGTCGCCATAACCGTTTCGGCAGTCATTCTAGCGGCCGGGCATGCTGTCACAAGGTCAATCGGGCCACACTGCGTCAGAATAATGCCCGGCGGTCGAAAAAGTCGCATGGAAACCAGCATCTTGGCTGGTGCGTCGATCAGAGGGCCCCGCGCAGCCTCGGATTTTCAGGTCCCATGACCCAATCGGCAGGGACCGTGGCGGCATCAGCGCAAGCGCAACCCTTGAGTTCGGCGCGGGCGAAGGGTTCGGCCACTCTCGGTTCATTTCCGGAGGCCAGCATGGTCAGCCGGTTCAGCATGCAGGCGATGGCGGCGCGCCGGGCCGGTAATCCGCTGCCCTGGCAGGACCAGCCGGATATTTGCAAGGCCGGATCGCCAATGCGCCTGAAAAACTCGAGGCAAGACTTCGCTGCGTCCGAGGTGCCGGTGAGGCGGAGCGTCGTCACCACGACGTCCTCGCGGCCCCTTCCGGATGCCGGAAAATATCGTAAGTCTCTGATTTTTCGGCAGGATCAAGGGAGCTGACGGCGAATTGCGGGCGCGAGCGCGACGCCATGCTCCAACCGGTCTTGCCCGCAGCTTCAGTATCGGCAGCCGGCAATTGGTCCCAAAAGTGGAGGCCGACGATGCCGAGCAAGGCGAGAGCTCCCAGATAGGCGATCAAGCCCGCCAGCGTCGCCGCGCATTCGTCGGCAAGGCTGGTCAGCGCCGGATAAGTTCTGGCGTGGTATTCTGGGTTCGATTGCATCGCCTGCCCAAGCCGCCGCTGAGCGCCGGGCAGGTACCCGGGTCTAACGTTGTCTTAACGGCGTTTCTCGCATAGAAGCGCTGCCTCTTCCCTTTCCGCCGCGGGTGGGGAGTGAGGAATTTTTTCTTCGGAGAGTGAACGATGGGTTACAAAGTCGCGCTGGTCGGAGCGACCGGCAATGTCGGGCGGGAAATGCTCAACATTCTCGACGAACGTAAATTCCCGGCTGACGAGGTGGTGGCGCTCGCGTCACGCCGCAGCATGGGCGTCGAAGTCTCGTATGGCGACCACACCCTGAAAGTCAAAGCGCTCGAGCACTACGACTTCAGCGACGTCGATATCTGCCTGATGTCGGCGGGCGGCGCGGTGTCGAAGGAATGGTCGCCGAAGATCGGCGCCGCCGGCGCGGTCGTGATCGACAACTCGTCGGCATGGCGGATGGATCCGGACGTGCCTCTGATCGTGCCCGAGGTCAACGCGGACGCGATCAAGTCGTTCTCCAACAAGAACATCATCGCCAATCCGAACTGCTCGACCGCGCAGCTCGTGGTGGCGCTGAAGCCGCTGCATGACAAGGCGGTGATCAAGCGCGTCGTGGTCTCGACCTATCAATCGGTGTCGGGCGCCGGCAAGGACGCCATGGACGAGCTGTTTTCGCAGACCAAGGCGGTCTACACGAACAGCGAGCTGATCAACAAGAAATTCCCCAAGCGCATCGCCTTCAACGTGATTCCCGAGATCGACGTGTTCATGGAGGACGGCTACACCAAGGAAGAGTGGAAGATGATGATGGAGACCAAGAAGATTCTTGATCCCAAAATCAAGCTGACCGCGACCTGCGTGCGGGTGCCGGTGTTCGTCGGTCACTCCGAGGCCGTCAGCATCGAGTTCCAAAACCCGATCTCGGTGGACGAGGCGCGCGATGTCCTGCGCCGGGCGCCGGGAGTTCTCGTCATCGACAAGCACGAACCGGGCGGCTACGTCACGCCTTACGAGGCCGCGGGCGAGGATGCGACCTATGTCAGCCGCATCCGCACCGATCCCACCGTGGACAACGGCCTCGTGCTGTGGTGCGTGTCGGACAATTTACGCAAGGGCGCCGCGCTGAACGCGGTTCAGATCGCCGAATGCCTGATCAACCGCAAGCTGATCAGCGCCAAGAAAAAGGCGGCCTGAGAGGCAAGAGCATGATCCGGAAACGTGTGAAGCGGTTTTCCTTCGGACAAACGCGGAGCGCTTGCCCGGAGATCATGCTCCGGAAATAGCGGGAGCCGGAATCGCGATGACCGAACAGCCGGCTCCTGATCGGCCCAACCCCGTGCTCAGACCGATTGAGCGGGGCATCGAGAGCATCTTGTTCAACAGCCGATGGCTGATGGCGCCGTTCTATATCGGCCTCGTCGTCAGCCTGCTGGTGCTGTTGCTCAAGTTCACGATGATGCTGTGGGAGTTCATCCTGCACGCGCCCGGCTCCAAGGAGACGGACATCATCCTCGGCGTGCTCAGCCTGATCGACGTCTCGCTGGTCGGCAATCTGATCGTGATCGTGGTGTTCTCGGGCTACGAGAATTTCGTCTCGAAGATCGATCCCCGCGGCCATCCGGACTGGCCGGACTGGATGACCAAGGTCGACTTTGACGGGTTGAAGCAGAAGGTGCTCGCCTCGATCGTGGCGATCTCGGCGATCCAGGTTTTGAAGGCGTTCATGAACATCGACGTCGTTTTCGATACCACCAAGATGGTCTGGCTGGTCGGCGTGCATCTGGCATTTGTGATCTCGGCGCTGCTGCTGGCGTTGTCCGACCGGTGGGACAATGATCACAACAGCGAAAAATAAGGCGTGGGGGAATATCGGCAGCGCGACCGGCTACTCACCCGCCTGCAACATCTCCCTGACGCCGCGAAACTCCTTGGCTTGCTGGTCGAGCACGAACAGCGCGCCTTCGGCAACGCCGAAATAGGCGCCGTGCAGGCTCAGATCGCCACGCGCGACCGGCGTGCGCACGAACGGAAACGTCATCAGATTTTCCAGGCTGCGGAACACGGCTGCCTTCTCGATGCGGACGGTGAAGTCGGCCATTGTCTCGTGGTCGCGCTGTTCGACCTTCTCGCCCGGCTTGATGAACATCGACATCCACCGGCCGATGAAGTCACCCGGTGACAACGGCTCGATATTGTCGATGAAGGCGCGAATGCCGCCGCATTGCGCGTGGCCAAGCACCACGACGTGTTTGACGCGCAGCGCGTTGACCGCGTATTCGAGCGCCGCCGAAACACCGTGCGCGCCACCGTCGGGTGCATAGACCGGGACCAGATTGGCGACGTTGCGCACCACGAATAATTCGCCCGGGCCGGCATCGAAGATCACCTCCGGCGACACCCGGGAATCGCAGCACCCGATCACCATCACCTCAGGGGCCTGGCCGCGCTCGGACAATTCGCGGTAACGCGATTGCTCGGTCGGCAGCCGCTGCGAGGTAAAGGTTCGGTAGCCGTCGATCAGCTGTTGCGGGAATGGTGACATGCGAATGGCTAACCACAGGCTGCGGACTGGAACAAGGCTTCCGGACGAAAGGCTGAAATGTTAAAGCACGAAGTGGAAAAGCCAGCACCGGTTTTTCCAAGAAATTCCTGCCCAAACAATAAGCTGTTGCGGGAACGCGTTTCGATCCCGTCGAAGCGGCTCACCGTGCAGGCTCAAGATTCGAAGGGAAGAAGCCAATGATCCGTCCACGCCGCAGCCTCCTGTTCATGCCCGGATCGAACGCGCGGGCGCTGGAAAAGGCGCGCAACCTTCCGGCGGACTGCTTCATATTCGACATCGAGGATTCCGTCGCGCCGGACGCCAAGGGGCTCGCGCGCGATCAGATCGCGCAGGCAATCGCGGCGGGCGGTTTCGGCAAGCGCGAGATATGGATCCGCACCAATGCGCTGGATTCGGCATGGTGGATGGACGATTTGACGATGGCCGCCAAGGCCAAGCCCGACGGTATTCTGGTTCCGAAGGTCTCCAGCGTGGAGGATCTCAACGCCATCGCGCGTTGCCTGCTCAATGTCGACGCCCCACCGTCGATCCGGGTCTGGACCATGATCGAGACCGCGCGTGCGGTTTTGCACGCCGAGGAACTCGCCGCCGCTTCACGCAATGCCGACACGCGGCTCGCCGGCTTCGTATTCGGGCCGAACGATATTTCGCGCGAGACGCGGATACGCATGCAGCCCGGTCGCCTGGCAATGCTGCCGCTGATCACGCATTGCATTCTTGCCGCCCGCGTTTACGGCCTCGAGATCTTCGACGGTCCCTACAGCGATTTCAGCAACGTCAACGGCTTTGGGCAGGAGTGCACGCAGGCGCGCGATCTCGGCTTCGACGGCAAGACCCTGATCCATCCGGGCCAGATCGAGGCCTGCAACGCCATTTTCACGCCGCCCGCGGAGGACGTCGCCCATGCCCGCAAGATTATCGCCGCATTCGAGCTTCCGGAGAATGCCTCGCGCGGCGCAATCTCGCTCGACGGTCAGATGGTGGAGCGGCTGCACGCCGATATGGCAAGGCGCACGATAGCAATCGCGGATTCAATCGCAGCGCTTGCGTCGAAATGAAGGGTCCCGCTACCTGATTGCGACGATGGCGAGCGGCACTATTCCCCCGGCGTTATGCACGCGGATCAGGAAAAGCGCAGCAAGGGCGATGAGAATCGCGAAGGAAAAATAAATCCAGGCGGTACGCGAAATCTTCATTTTCCGCCCGCCTTGCCAAATTCCGCGATCGTGGGCGCGTTCAGGCAATATCCCTGATAGTGCTCGGCGGAGGTACCCGCGGCGAGATCGCGGTCGCATTCGCGCTTGCTCGCACATAGCGCGCAGACGCGCTCCATGTCATGCAGCACCATCGGCTCGATCCGCGCCAGATCTGCTTCGTTGATACCAAGCGCCTTGAGCAATCGCGGCAATTCGTCCGCCGCGTGCGGGCCGTGGCGGACCAATTCATTGAGGTCGGCGGGCGAAACCCGCAAATCGCTTGCGATGCGGTCGAATTCTGCCGTGTTGAGCTGGCGTATTTCGCTAAGCTCCTGCCGGTGCTTCAACCAATCGCCAAACGTATGGGTCAGTCGTTCGACGACGGAAAGCGGACGATCTTGAGCGGTCATGAGAATATCTCCAATTAACAACATTATGGGCCTGTCTGGACCGAAGTCGTTGCGCTAGATCAAATAAAACGGACGCCAGTTAACGCCGTTTCGTCAGGTTTTGCTGTCACCATCCGCGAAAGCGGATGATCCGGTACTTCGCGCCGTTGGAGCTTGAAAATTTAACGCCTCCGAATACTGGATGCCCGCCTTCGCGGGCATGATGCCGGTTGGGTGGCCGATCAGGGCGAGCCAAACCGTTCCGTCGCCCATGCGTGGAGGCTTCCGGGAACAGGGGGCTGATTGCCGCGGCCTTTGGGCGAAATGTGAAAGCCGATAATCTCGGGATCGCCGATCAGCGACGAAAAATCCCGGGGCTCGAAGAACAGCTTCGGCTCGGCATGGACGGCGTAGAAGGATTTTTTCGGCAGGGCGAAGTTCAATTCGCCCGCGCGGCGGGCGAGCGCGGTCAGGGCCGCGGGACCGAAGATCGACACGCGCAAGTCCGAGACGCGATTGGACCCGCGCCATTTGCGAACCGCAAAAATCAGGCGGTGCCGCAGTGCCAGCCAGTCCGGCGTCAACTCGTCCTGTCGCATCAATGAAGCGAAGGCGGCGACGATCGGATCATTTGGGGGCAGATAGAGCACGGAGTTGCCGAGCTGGCCCGGCCGTTCCCAGGCGAAGAAGGGTTTTGCCGGATCGATCTCGACTGGCTTCTTCAGCAGCACGTCGGCGTCGAGCCAAAGACCGGCGTTCTCGGCCATCAACCGCATGCGGAAAAAATCGGAGAACTGCAGCGTGGTCCAGTCGCGCCACACGCCATCGGGGCCGGTCGGGCGCAATCGCTCGGCGAACATATGCGGCAGGATCGCTTCGGCTTCGGCATTGCCGACGCCATCGGGCAATCGGGCGAGCGGCTCAAAACTGTAGACGGTCACCTTGTGGCCGGCCGCTACCTGCGATCGCAGGCAAAGCCGTCTGAGCGCATCGAGCGGACCGTGCCAGAAGGTGACGATGTCGGGTCGCAAACGCGCGATCAAGCCCAGGCGCGCGCGGTCTTGGTCTTGGCTTCGTAGACGTCGATTGAGGCCTTCTTCTCCATGGTGAGGCCGATATCGTCGAGCCCGTTCATGAGGCAGTGCTTGCGGAACGGATCGATCTCGAATTTCACCGTGCCGCCGTCGGGGCCGCGGATTTCCTGATTGGCAAGATCGATGGTCAGCGTGGCATTGGCGCCGCGCTCGGCATCGTCGAACAATTTGTCGAGGTCGTCCTGGGTGACACGGATCGGCAGAATGCCGTTCTTGAAGCAGTTGTTGTAGAAGATGTCGCCGAACGAGGTCGAGATCACGCAACGGATGCCGAAATCAAGCAGCGCCCATGGCGCGTGTTCGCGGCTGGAGCCGCAGCCGAAATTGTCGCCGCCGACCAGGACCTTGGCGTTGCGATAGGCCGGCTTGTTGAGGATGAAATCCGGATTCTCGCTGCCGTCGTCCTTGTAGCGCTGCTCCGAGAACAGCCCCTTGCCAAGGCCGGTACGCTTGATGGTCTTCAGATACTGCTTGGGGATGATCATGTCGGTGTCGACATTGATGATCTTCAGCGGCGCCGCAACGCCTTCGAGCGTAGTGAACTTGTCCATCGTTCGCACTTCTCGGGTTGATTTGACGAAAATACCTTGCAAGTTAAGTTTATCGCGAATGCCGCCGGCATCAAAGGGCAAAATCCGGCTTCAGAGGGCGCTCGCTTCGATGGCTGCCATGTCGTCGTCGGAGAGGCCGAAATGATGGCCGATCTCGTGAATGAGCACATGGCGGACGATCCGGCCCAGCGCCTCGTCATGTTCGGCCCAGTAATCAAGGATCGGTCGCCGGTACAGCCAGATCATGTTGGGCAGACGCGCTATATCGCCATGGCTTTGATGCGGCAGGCCGACGCCATGGAACAGGCCGAGCAGGTCGAATTCGCTTTGCGCGCCCATCTCGTCGAGGACTTCCTCGGTCGGAAAATCCTCGACACGGATGATCACGCCGTCGCAAAGCTCGCGGAAGGCCTTGGGCAGCGCCGCGAAGACTTCGTGCGCCATCACCTCCATTTCGGCGAGCGACGGCGCTTTTGCGGATTTCCACATCGCGCCTGTTTAGAGCACTCTTGCAAAGAGTGGCACCCGGTATTTCCGAAAAATTCTTGCAATGGAGCCAATCGGCGGGTCCTGCGGTCGGCCGGAAAAGAAAATGGGTCCTCCTTGCAGTTGACGCCGCCGCGGCAATCGGAGACCGTGGGGTCTGAGAACGGGGATCAAGCGGGCGTCAGATGCGTATCGGGACAGCAGCAATATCGGTGGCTTTTGCAGGTTTTTTTTCGCTGTTTGCGGCCGGAGCCGGGGCGGAGAGCGCGCCGCAGTGGACGCGGACCGCGCAGGCATCGCAACCAACTGCCGATGAGCCCTTCACAACGCCGGTCCGACGGGTGCCGAAGCGCGTTCCGGTCTACCCGCGTTACCAGGCGGAACCCGACGGCGTCTATCCGCGCTATTACCCCGGCCCAAACGCCGTAAGGGTATGCAATGCGACCCTCGTGCAGGAATACCGGCTGAGCGGCACAGTGATCGTGCCCCACATGAGCTGCGTCTGGCGCCGCGGCTGAGCTCCCGTTGACCTCAACGTCTCCGCAAGGCGCCGACAAGCGCGGCGCCGACGACAAGCGACCGATGCACCATAAACGATGAACGCCATCACGAGCTGCGTGAAGGGGCTCGCGGTGCCCGGACCGCCGCCCGGACCCTGGGAGGCAAGGACCGCGCCGGTGGAGAGCAAAGTTGCGGCCGGTATCACTCCAACCGCAAAGGGCAATCTCCGGCGCCGCTTTCGAGATGAGGCCATGACCATCTCCTATGACGAGACGATTGCAGAAGATACGCGACACAGCCTACGCCGGTTTTGTAATTTGTCTGCTGAATTGCGATATGTGACAAGGAACCCGATCGCGCGATGCGTATGGCATGGCGTGCCGCCCTAGCCGAATCCCTTCGCCAGCAACACGACACCCTGGGCGCCGGCTTTGCGGTCTTTCGAGATTTCCAGATATTCGGGAGAATTCGCCCACGCCCGGAACGCGGATTCGTCAGGAAACGACATCAACACCAGTTTGTCGTGGCCCCATGTGCCTTCCAGGATCGCCGGGTTTTCGTCGGCCGACAGCAGCCTTCCGCTGAATTTCTTGAACACGCCGAAGAAGCGCGCCTGATAGCGATCGTAGGCGGCGCGGTCCGTCATATTAAGCTGCACGATCGCATACACGGTCATGACCAATTCCTGTACGGCTGAGGCGTGAACCTTCGTTCCGGGTGAACCCGTTCATCAATGCGGCAAGCGATTCGTGGTGCGTTGTCGATCTTATTTTGACGGCGGGAACGATTGCAACTCAGTGCGCCAGAGATGACGCCGCGGGTTATTGTGCCTGCCGAGCCTCCAGATACGTCGAAGAATTCGATATGATCACGATCATATCGCAGCGCAGCCCACGTAAACGATTGCGCGGGTCGCATTCGTTCGAGAATACGGCGCGCGCATTCATGGCACGTTCAGGTTGTCATCTCTAATGTCATACTGGGTGTGACCAACACCGTGAATCAAACATCGAAAGCGACTAAAGCGAGCCGCTACGCGTGTTCGCCTGTCGTTGCTTGCAACCAGGGGGACTATACGCATGACCAGGATTTTGGATTTATCGCGTTATTCACTCCGACCCTCACTCCTGCCCTCACTCCGATTGCTGGGCTTTACAGCCGCGGCGCTGTTGACGCTGTCGATCGCCATCGGCGAGCGTGCCGAAGCGCTGTCGCTGATCAACTCGGGCGGCGCGACCGCGAGCAAGACCGCTGCCGATGGACTCACGATTGAAGTTCACGGCGGCGGTGGACATGGCGGCGGTGGACATGGTGGCGGTTTTGGCGGCCACGGCGGTTTTGGCGGTCATGGTGGATTCGGTGGACACGGCGGCGGAATGGGCATCCATGGCGGTGCCTTGCACACAGGCCCGGCGTTCGTCGGCGGTGCCCGCTTCGGTGGCTTCCATGGTGGTCATCGGTTCGCGCATCGGCACTTCAGGCGCGTCTTTGTCGGCGGCGTTTGGTACGACTACCCGTATTATGACGATTATCCCTATTACTCCGATTATCCCGCTTATTACGCGGTCCCCGGCTGCAGCATCGTTATGACCGACTATGGTCCGCGGCGGGTCTGCAATTATCGTCCCTGGCGCCACCACTATCACAGGCGCCATCATTATCGCCGGCATCATCGCGTCTACCGTTGAGGTTCGAGCGGTAGGCGAGATGAGTCAGGCGCCCGCAAGGGCGCCTGATTTTTGTCTCTATGATTGAATTGCTGGCGGTTCTTGGCGCGAATGGTGGGTCGAGCCGGCGCACACCCGTCGCGAAGCGCCCTAGCTGTGAGCGAGATGACTTTTCTTCGAATCGTCATCGCGCTCTATCTTTTTGTTTGAGCATGATCTCCGCGCAAACGCTTTCGCGTTTGTCGCGAGGGAAAACCGGTATCCACTTTTCCGGATCATGCTCTAAACCCAGTCCTTGAGTTTCCAGGGCTTGAGCTTCCATGGCGTGAGCGTCTCGAGCCGCCATTGCTCCCATCGGTCCGGAGGCCAGTGGCTGAGGCGCGACGTCTCCTGAACCACCTTCTTGACCGCGCGCGGCATGACGCGGCGCCGCTTCTGCTGCGTCGCCTCGCTGATCATATCGACGAATTCAGGCTTGTCGGCCATGGCAAACTTCCCTCGCGAAACTTCGCGACTTATTGGCCCGCCAAGTCTGCCCGCAACTGCTTAACGACTTCCTTCACCGATGCCTTGATGTTGAGGAATTGCGTCGGATCACCACCATTCCCTGATGTCCACAAAGTGTCCGGCAATTGCCGCCGCCGCCGCCATGGCCGGGGAGACGAGGTGGGTGCGGCCCTTAAAGCCCTGACGGCCCTCGAAATTGCGGTTCGAGGTCGAGGCGCAGCGCTCTTCCGGCTTCAACTTGTCGGGATTCATGGCCAGACACATCGAGCAGCCCGGCTCGCGCCAGTCGAAGCCGGCCTTGAGGAAGATCTTGTCGAGGCCTTCGGCTTCCGCCTGCTCCTTCACGAGGCCCGAACCCGGCACGATCATCGCATTGACGTTGGCGTTGACCGTCTTGCCCTCGGCGATCTTTGCCGCCGCGCGCAAATCCTCGATCCGGCCGTTGGTGCAGGAACCGATGAAGACGCGGTCGAGCCTGATGTCGGTGATCTTGGTGCCCGGCTTCAACCCCATGTAATTCAGCGCGCGATGCTTGGAGAGCCGCTTCGCCTCATCCGCGATTTTATCGGGATCGGGCACGAAGCCTGTGATTGAGACCACGTCCTCGGGCGAGGTACCCCAGGTCACGATCGGCGGCAACTTGGCCGCGTCGAGCCTGATCTCGTGATCGAAATGCGCGCCCTCGTCGCTTCGCAAGGTTTCCCAGTAGCGCATCGCGGCGTCCCAGTCCGCGCCCTTCGGTGATTTCGGCCGGCCTTTGAGAAACTCGAATGCTTTTTCGTCCGGCGCAATCAGACCGGCGCGGGCGCCGCCTTCGATCGACATGTTGCAGACGGTCATGCGGCCTTCCATCGACAGCGCACGGATGGCCTCGCCGGCATATTCCAGTACGTAGCCGGTGCCGCCGGCGGTGCCGATCTCGCCGATGATGGTGAGAATGATGTCCTTGCCGGTGACGCCATCGGGCAATTTGCCGTCGACGACGGCGCGCATGTTCTTGGCCTTCTTCTGGATCAGGGTTTGCGTCGCCAGCACATGCTCGACCTCGGAGGTGCCGATGCCGTGCGCCAGCGCGCCGAACGCGCCATGCGTCGAGGTGTGGCTGTCGCCGCAGACGATGGTGGTGCCGGGCAGGGTAAAACCCTGTTCGGGACCGATGACGTGCACGATGCCCTGCCGCTTGTCGAACTCGTCGAAATATTCGATGCCGAATTCCCTCGCGTTCTCGGCCATCACCCGTATCTGCTCGGTGCTTTCCGGATCCGGATTGGGTTTCGAGCGGTCGGTGGTCGGGATGTTGTGATCGACCACGGCCAGCGTCTTGTTCGGCGCGCGGACCTTCCGCCCGGTCGCGCGCAGCCCTTCGAAAGCCTGCGGCGATGTGACCTCATGGACCAGATGGCGGTCGATATAGAGCAGGCAGGTGCCGTCATCGGCTTCGTGGACCAAGTGATCGTTCCAGATCTTGTCGTACAGGGTTGTCGGTTTGGACATGAGCGCAAGCTCCAGGGATTCTTGAAAGGGGGCGCGCGGATACGCGCGGGGCAAAAAGCAAAAGTCAGCGCAGCGTCAGGCTGCGCCCGTAAGCTCTGACGTTGCCGAAGTCGCAAATCGTCCGAAGAAGCGGCCGGGCAGGCGCGAACGGTCGTCGATGATGACTCGACTGGCCGTGCCCGCGCGGTGCTGGTCTGATCTGGAACCATTCTGGCTTCTAACATGGCGCGCGCCATTGCGACAATCAATCGATGATCTGTGCGCAGCGGGAGCCGGGCTCCGTGTCAACAAAAAAGCGCGGGGAACCCCGCGCTTTTCGTCAAACTCAATGAACCAGGATCACTCGCCGACGGCGGTGGCGCGCTCGGACTTCTCGACGATGCGGGCCGACTTGCCGCGCAGGTTGCGCAGGTAATAGAGCTTGGCGCGGCGCACCTTGCCGCGGCGCACCACCTTGATCGAGTCGATCATCGGCGACATCACCGGGAAGACGCGTTCGACGCCCTCGCCGTAGGAAATCTTGCGCACCGTGAAGCTCTCGTTGAGCCCGCCGCCGGAGCGGCCGATGCAGACGCCTTCATAGGCCTGCACGCGCGAACGGTCGCCTTCGACCACTTTCACGTTGACGATCACGGTGTCGCCCGGTCCGAATTCCGGGATGGCCTTGCCGGCGGACATTTTTTCGAATTGCTCTTTTTCGAGCTGTTGAATGAGGTTCATCGCGAAATCTCCATCGGCGGCGCGCCCCAGCCGCGTATTACGCGCGGGCTGCGCGAGTGTTCGTTTATCCTGCGCGGATTTGGCGCCCGTATACGGCAAAGGCGGGGGCTTGTCACCCTTTCGTCGGGTTTTTTGGCGGTTTTTGGCCGCTGTTTTTGGCCGCCCAGAGGTCGGGCCGCCGCGCCCTGGTCAGGGCCTCCGCCTCGGCCAGCCGCCAGGCCGCGACCTTGGCATGGTCGCCCGAGGTCAGGATTTCCGGGATCGAAAGACCCTCGAACTCCTGCGGGCGCGTATATTGCGGGTATTCCAATAGGCCGTCGGAGAAGCTTTCCTCGGCTCCGGAACCCGGTTTTCCCATCACCCCTGGCAGCAGCCGGACGCAGGCATCGATGACGGCCATGGCGGCGATTTCGCCGCCTGAAAGCACGTAATCGCCGATCGAAACCTCCTCGAGGCCGCGCGCCTCGATGACCCGCTGGTCGACGCCTTCAAACCGGCCGCAGACGATCAGTGCGCCGGGGCCGGCGGCGAGTTCCACGACCCTCGACTGGGTCAATGGCCGACCCCGCGGGCTCATCAACAGGCGCGGGCGGTCGGAGACACTATCGGCGGCATCGATCGCGGCCGCCAGCACATCGGCGCGCAGCACCATGCCGGGGCCGCCCCCGGCCGGGGTGTCATCGACACTGCGGTGGCGGTCGGTGGCCGAATCCCTGATATCGCGCGCCTCAAGCGCCCAAAGTCCGGACGCCAGCGCCTTGCCCGCCAGGCTGACGCCGAGCGGGCCCGGAAACATCTCCGGAAACAGGGTCAGCACGGTGGCGCGCCAGATTCGTGCTTCAGAAGTTTTTGTGGTGGTCGCCATTTTCAACCACCCGCCTTGGCAGGATCGTCATCCTCGATCTCGCCGGGCATTTCGATCACCACGCGCCCGCCGGCGAGATCGACGGTGGGCACCACGGCGTTGGAGAACGGCAGCAGCATTGTCGCCCCTCGCGGCGGCGCGATCTCGATGATGTCGCCGGCGCCGAAATTGTGGATCGCGATCACGCGCCCGAGCGGCTCACCTGTGGTCGTCACTGCGGCAAGCCCGATCAGGTCGGCGTGATAATACTCATCGTCGTCAGTGGCCGGCAGTTTGTCCCGCGCGACATAAAGTTCGATGCCGTTGAGGCGTTCGGCCTCCTCGCGCGTCGTGACGTCCTTGAGGGTTGCGACCAGATGGCCCTTGGCCTCGCGGGCGCTCGTCACTTCAAACTGACGCGTGCCGTCCTTGGTCGAAAGCGGCCCGTAGCGCTTCACGGCGAGCGGGTCTTCGGTGAAGGTCCACAGCTTCACCGCGCCGCGCACGCCATGCGCGGCGCCGATCCGGGCGACGCAAATTCGCGAGGACATCAGCTGCCTCACCGTCGAGACGCGCGCAGGTGCGCGCTCCTCAAGATGAGGTGGGAGTTCCTCATGCTGGGGAGCACGGCGAAGTCCGTGCGTCTCGAAGCATAAGGCCACAGACATCTTTACACCTTACGCCGACTTGGCGGCGGCTTCGGCCTGCGCCTTGCGTTCCTTGCGCGGCACCGCTTTCACGGGATTGTTGTGCGCGGTGCGCTTCATGACGCCGGCGGCATCGAGGAAACGCGTCACGCGGTCCGACGGCTGCGCGCCCTTGGCGAGCCAGGCCTTGACCTTGTCCATGTCGAGCTTCAGCCGTTCGGTGTTGTCCTTGGGCAAGAGCGGATTGAAATGGCCGAGACGCTCGATGAAGCGGCCATCGCGCGGAAAGCGCGAGTCGGCGACGACGACGTGATAGACCGGACGCTTCTTGGTGCCGGCGCGCGCAAGGCGGATAACGACTGACATTTGGTTCTCCTGATGTGAGTTGAATGACGGTTGTTTGAATGGTCTGTCATTCCGGTTCGCGCGAAGCGCGAACTACGATGTGCAATTGCACATCGGGAATCTGAATTCCGGGTCTGGTCCTTTGCACCATCCCGGAATGACGCGTGGAGAGAGGTTCGATCTTTCTCATTTCTTCTTCCCCAGTCCGGGAAAGCCGCCGAGCCCGGGCAGGGTCGGCTTGTTGCTCAAGCCGGTAAGTCCCGGCAGATTCGGAAGGCCCGAACGCAGACCGGGGGGAAGGTCCTTCGGCAGCGCCGGCATGCCGCCCGGTGCTGCACCTTGCGGCATTTTTTCCGCCAGCGCCTTTATCTGTTCGGGCGTCGGCATGCCGCCGCCAAAGCCCATCGCCTGCGCGATGCCGGCCAGCGGGCCACGCTTGCCGGAACCCATGGCTTTCATCATGTCGGCCATGTTCCGATGCATCTTCAAGAGCTTGTTGAGGTCCTCGACCTTGCCGCCGGCGCCCGCGGCGATGCGCTTCTTGCGGCTCGCTTTCAGGATGTCGGGATTTTTCCGCTCGGCCCGCGTCATCGAATCGATCAGCGCGACCTGACGCTTGATGATCTTGTCGTCGATCCCCGCATTCGCGATCTGATTCTTCATCTTCGCGATGCCGGGCATCATGCCCATCAAGCCGGAGATGCCGCCCATATTCGCCATCTGCAGCAATTGCTCGCGCATGTCGGTGAGGTCGAACTGGCCCTTGCGCATCCGCTCGGCGGTGCGCGCGGCCTTTTCGGCATCGATGTTGGCGGCGGCCTTCTCCACCAGCGACACCACGTCGCCCATGCCGAGAATGCGCCCCGCGATGCGGCTGGGGTGGAAATCTTCAAGCGCATCGGTTTTTTCGCCGGTGCCGATCAGCTTGATCGGCTTGCCGGTGACCGCGCGCATCGACAGCGCGGCGCCTCCGCGGCCATCGCCATCGACCCGCGTCAACACGATGCCGGTCAGCCCGACGCGTTCATCGAACGCGCGCGCGAGATTGACCGCGTCCTGGCCGGTGAGCGAATCCGCAACCAGCAGCACTTCGTGAGGACCGGCCGCGGCTTTGATCTCGGCCGCTTCGCTCATCATCTCTTCGTCGAGCGTGGTGCGGCCGGCGGTGTCGAGCAGCACCACGTCGTAGCCGCCGAGCTTTGCGGCTTCCACCGCGCGTTTGGCGATCTGCGCGGGCTTCTGGCCGGCGACGATCGGCAGGGTCTGGATCTCGAGGTCGCGCCCGAGCACCGCAAGCTGCTCCATCGCCGCCGGACGATAGATGTCGAGCGAGGCCATCAGCACCTTGCGCTTGTCGCGCTGGGTCAGGCGGCGGGCGAGTTTTGCAGTGGTGGTGGTTTTGCCAGAGCCCTGCAGGCCGACCATCATGATCGCGACCGGCGGCACCGCGTTGAGGTCGATGCTCTGGCCGTCGGAACCGAGCGTGGCGATCAGTTCGTCATGGACGATCTTGACCACCATCTGGCCCGGGGTGACCGACTTGACCACGGTGGCGCCGATCGCCTGTTCGCGGACCTTTTCGGTGAAGCTTCGGACCACATCGAGCGAGACGTCGGCTTCGAGCAGCGCGCGGCGCACCTCGCGCATCGCGGCATCGACGTCGGCTTCCGTCAGCGACCCGCGCCGCGTCAGCCGATCAAGAATGCCACCAAGCTTTTCCGACAGATTGTCGAACATCAGCACCAGTCCAAGAACGGCCTCTCAGAGAAAGGCCTATGCCAAAACACATTTGCGCCCGAGGGCGCATCGCGCTGTCGGGCGTTGACCTCCGGCCTCTTGGACCGGGCGGCGGGTCGAAAAGATGAGTCTTTCCGAGAATTGCCGGGGTTTAAACGCCCGCAAGCCCGAAAAGTCAAGGAAAGTCGGCGTCAAATGGCATTTTCGTGAATTCGGGCAATCGGCGGACCTCTTGCCGAAACCCGCTTTTTGAGGCCAATCGGGCCATGAATATGACCCGCCGCGGGGCTCTCGGATGGCTGGCCGGCACGGCCGCGGTCCTCGGCGTGCCCTTGGCCTGGATGTCCCTGATGAAAACCTATGCCGGGCCGGTGTCCGATCATTTCGACGGCCGGCAGTTTTTCGATCCAGACGGCGTGCCGCCGAGATCGCTCGGCGAAGTGCTGCGCTGGCAGTTCGGCCGAAGCAGACAGCGCCAGGCGTGGCCGGAGTGGGCGCCAAGCCCGCATGCCGATACACCGCCGCAACGTGTCGATGGCGACAAGGTGCGGCTGTCATTTGTCGGCCACGTCAGCTGGCTGATCCAGGCCGGTGGCCTCAACATTTTGATCGACCCGGTGTGGTCGGAACGGGTCTCGCCGGTTCGCTGGGCCGGCCCAAGGCGCGTCAACGAGCCCGGCATCGCGTTCGAAGCGCTGCCGAAGATCGACGTCGTCCTGGTGTCGCACGGCCATTACGATCATCTCGACATCGCCACGCTGTCGCGATTGACGGCGAAATTCTCGCCGCGGGTGGTCACACCACTTGGCAATGATGTGACCATGCGCGGTGCCGACGCCGCGATCAGGGCCGAGGCCTTTGACTGGCACGACCGTGTAGACCTCGGCGGCCTCGCGGTGACGCTGGTGCCGACCCGGCATTGGTCGGCACGCGGATTGTTCGACCGCAACCAGGCATTATGGGCAAGCTTTGTGTTGGAGACGCCGGCGGGAAAGGTCTACATCGTCTGCGATTCCGGTTATGGCGACGGCAAGCATTTTCGCCGCGTCGGAGAGACCCATGGCCCGCTGCGGCTCGCGATCCTGCCGATCGGCGCCTATGAGCCGCGCTGGTTCATGCGGGATCAGCACATGAACCCCTCCGACGCGATCAGGGCGCTTGCCGACTGTGGTGCCCAACAAGCGCTCGCCCATCACCACGGTACGTTTCAATTGACCGACGAGGCGATCGACGCACCGGTCGAAACCTTATGCGCGGTGCTCGATGAGGCGAACATCCCGCGCGAGCGCTTTGTCGCGCTCAAGCCGGGGCAGGTGGTGGAGATTTAGAGCGTCATTGCGAGCGCAGCGAAGCAATCCATGTTCAGACAAGCCGATCGCTTCGTCGCTTCGCTCCTCGCAATGACGGTCGCCTACTGATCCTTCGGCTTGATCGCCCAGGTGACGCTTACGCTCAGTTGAAGCGTTTCCTCGCCGGCTGCGATCGGTGCGGCTTCGGGCGCGCTGGCCGCCATTCTGCGGAACGCGATCGGTGGCGGAGGCGCGCCACCTTCGGAGATGCTGAGCGGCGCGCCCAGGGTGACGCCGGCGGCCCTGGCGTAGATTTCCGCCTTGCGGCGGGCGTCGGCGATGGCTTTTTCGCGGGCCTCGTCGAGAAGTTTCGAAGCCTGTGACACCATGAAATTGATGCCGCCGATGTCGTTGGCGCCCGCGCCCACCATCGTATCGATCACGCTCGCCACTTTCGTGATGTCGCGCAGCCGGATCGTCACCCGGTTGCTGGCGCGGTAGCCAACGATGGTCGGCGGCCCACTGACCTTGCCCGACGAACTTTGCGGCTGCAATGACAGCCGCGAGGTCTGGTAATCCTTCTCGTCGATGCCGGCGCCCTTCAGCGCCAGCAGCACCCTGCCCATCGCCGCGTTGTTGGCGTCCGAAGCCTCGCGCGCGGTTTTTGCCTCCGAGGTCACACCACCCTCGATCTGCGCCAGATCCGGCGGCACGGAAATGCGCGCTTCACCGGTGACGGAAATCACCGCCGGCGGCTCGGCGTCCGCTCGCGCGGGCGTAACGACCAGCGCTGCCGCGACGACAAGCGCCGCCGCCAAAGTCGGGCGATGTTTCATGCGCCTCATTTCAGCGGCACGTAGACATTGATCACCAACTTGTCCTCCGCTGTCTTCAGGGGGTCGGTGATGTATTCCTCGATGAAGGTGTCTTTGGCTTCGAGCTTCTTGTCATCGAGGTGATTGGTGATGGCCTCGTAGGTGTTGTCCATGTTCTCGTAGGATCCGCGATGGACAAACTTCAGCGCCTTGCCGTCGGGCGATTTGCCCATGCTGATCGCCTTGGTCAGGTTCTTCGGCTCCTGCTCGACCGGGATCTCGGCCAGATAGGTGAATCCGGTATCGTCGGTGGAGGTGTAGACGATCATCGAATTGCCTGAAGACTTGATGCCTTGCTTGTCGAGCAGCGCCGACAGGGTTTTGAGCAACTCGATCAGCGTGTCGAACGCCGTATCCCAATTGGCGGTGCCCTTGGTGACGACCACCGTCTTCGGGGTGAGTGCAATCTCCTCGCCGAACGGATCCGCCTTCTGGACCAGCCCGGGTCCCGGCGCGGGCGTCGCCGCGGCTGCAGGAGGCGTGGGCGTCTGGTTCGGCGCCGGGGTTTCGCTCGCGGACGGCGCAGGGCTGGCCGACGGGGCCGGGCGGCGAGGGGCCGGGGCGGGTGTTGCGGGGCTTGCCGGCGCGGGCGTGCTGACCACGGGAGGCGCCGGCGGCGGCGATTGCGCCAGCGCGGCGGCGATACCTAATGAAACCGCGGCCACCGGGACCAATACGGCCAGGGCAAGGCGGAAGGGGCGGGGGCAGTTCATCAGGTGTTTCTCCATGAGCTTGTTCAGCACGCGTGCCCTGCTCAGGGCGTCTTGAGTGCCCCGGGTCACGTCGACAAAGCACGTGGCGAACCGCGGACATGCTAACATGGCGGCTCGCCATCCGTCCCATAACAGATTTTTCATGGGCCTCCCCGCCCGGTAAAGGCCGTCGACACAGATTCACCACACTGGCCAACGTGCCGTCCGTCGCCATATAAGTCGCGAGACCATTTGGAATATCCATGAGCGCGCTCGCCAACCAGGCATTTGCCAAGATGAACGGGATCGGCAACGAGATCGTCGTGGTCGATCTGCGCGACAAGCCCGGCGCCGTCACGCCGGACGAGGCGCGTGCGGTGGCTTCCCCCAAGGGGGTTCATTATGACCAGCTGATGGTGCTGCAGCCGCCGCGGCTTGCCGGCACCGAGGCTTTCATCCGCATCTACAACAATGATGGTTCGGAAGCGGCGGCCTGCGGCAACGGCATGCGCTGCGTGGCGCGGCGGCTGTTCGAGGCGAACGGCGAGACCCAGGCCACCTTCGAGACCAAGGCCGGCCTGTTGAATTGCTGGCGGTCGGGCGATCTCTACACCGTGGATATGGGGCCGCCGAAATTTGCCTGGCAGGATATTCCGCTCGCCGAAGAGTTTCGCGATACGCGATACATCGAGCTCCAGATCGGCCCGATCGATGCGCCGGTGCTGCATTCGCCGTCCGCGGTCAACATGGGCAATCCGCATGCGATCTTCTGGGTCGCGGACGTCAATGCCTATGATCTTGCACGCTTCGGGCCGCTTTTGGAAAATCACCCGATCTTTCCTGAGCGCGCCAACATCACGCTCGCCCATATCGTCGATCGCGATCACATCACGATTCGTACCTGGGAGCGGGGTGCCGGGTTGACCAAGGCCTGCGGCTCGGCGGCCTGTGCCACGGCGGTCGCGGCCGCGCGGCTGAAGCGTGCCAATCGCACGGTGCGGATCACGCTGCCGGGCGGCGAACTCGGAATCGAGTGGCGCGAGCGCGACGATCATGTGCTGATGACCGGTACGGCGACCTTCGAATATGAAGGTCGCTTCGATCCCGCGTTGTTTGCCTCCGTCGTGTGGGGGTGTCGGCTCCGCGGGTTCGCGTGGCGACGTCGTGCGGTGACATTTGATCTGGGACACTAGGATCATGGGCGTCGAAATCGTCACCTTTGGCTGCCGCCTCAACGCCTTTGAATCCGAGGTGATGCGCGTGGAGGCCGAGCGCGCGGGACTTGCCAATACGTTCGTCATCAATAGCTGCGCCGTCACCAACGAGGCTGTCGCCCAGGCGCGGCAATCGATTCGGCGGCTAAGGCGCGAGCGCCCAGGGATGCGCATCGTCGTCACCGGCTGCGCGGCGCAGACCCAGGCGGAAATGTTCGCCGGCATGGAAGAGGTCGATCGCGTCATCGGCAATGACGACAAGATGCGGAGCGAGGCCTGGCGCCGGGCGAGGGCAGCGTTCGACACCGCCGCGACGTTCGGCATCGGGGCAAATGAAAAGATCGCGGTCGCCGACATCATGTCGGTCGGCGAAATGGCGCCGCATCTGCTCGAGGGATTTCAAAAGGATCTGCCGCGCGTGTTCGTGCAGGTACAGAACGGCTGCGATCACCGCTGCACCTTTTGCGTCATTCCTTATGGGCGCGGCAATTCGCGCTCGGTGCCGATGGGGGCGGTGGTCGCGCAAATCCGTGCGCTGGTCGAACGCGGCCATGCCGAGATCGTGCTGACCGGTGTCGATTTGACCAGCTATGGCGCGGATTTACCGGGCACGCCGAAACTCGGCCAACTGGCCAAGCAGATCCTGCGGCACGTGCCGGAGCTGAAGCGGCTGCGGATGTCTTCGGTGGATTCGATCGAGGTCGATCGCGACCTGCTTGATGTGATCGCCGACAATGAACGTCTGATGCCGCACCTCCATCTTTCGCTGCAGTCGGGCGACGATCTGATCCTGAAACGGATGAAACGCCGGCACTCCCGTAACGATGCCATCGATTTCTGCGCAAAGCTGCGGCGCTTGCGGCCGGACATCGCCTTCGGCGCTGACATCATCGCAGGCTTCCCGACCGAGACCGAGGAGATGTTCGTCCGCTCGCTGGATTTGGTCGGCGAATGCGGCCTGACGTTTCTTCACGTCTTTCCGTATTCACCGCGCCCGGGCACGCCGGCGGCGCGGATGCCGCAGGTCGGAGGAAAGGAAATTCGCCGACGCGCCGGCCGGCTGCGGGCGGCCGGTGAGGCCGCGCTGCGGCGGCGGCTCGCGTCGGAGATCGGCGCGACGCGACAGGTTTTGATTGAAAGCGCCCGCCAAGGCCGCACCGAACATTTTCTGCCAGTCGCGATCAATGGGGAGGTGCCCGGCGCGGTGCGGACGCTCGTCGTCAAGGGAAGCGATGGCTCGCGGCTGACGGTGTGATGGCGAAGCGCCTTACTCCCCGTTCCAGCCGCAGGCTCTCAATCGCTGACGCATATGCGGCGGCGGCGGTGCCGTGACACGCACCGGGTCCTTGTTCTTCGAAATCGGAATCACGATCTCGCGGGAATGCAGATGAAGGCGCGGCTCGCCGAAGCGCGGGCCGTTACCGTAGATGTTGTCACCGACGATCGGCCATTTCATTGCCGCCGAATGCACGCGCAATTGATGGGTACGGCCGGTGACCGGCTCGAGGGCAAGCCAGGTCGAGCCACCGCCGCGTCCCATCACTTTCCAGTTGGTGAGCGCCGACTGTCCTTCCGGATCGGGCTTCTGCCACCAGCCGCGCTCGGCGTTGAGACGCCCGATCGGCATGTCGATCGTGCCTTCATCCTCGATGGGGCCGCCTTCGACGACCGCCCAATAGGTTTTCGAAATCTTGCCATGCTTGAACAGGAGCCCCAATGACGCGGTTGCCTTGCGATGGCGTCCGAGCACGAGGCAGCCGGAGGTATCCTTGTCGAGCCGATGCGCAAGAACCGGTGGACGCGGCAGACCGAATCGCAGCGCGTCGAAGGAAGATTCCAGATTGGCCCCGCCTTTGGGGCCGCGATGCACCGGCAGGCCCGCGGGTTTGTCGATCACCAGCATCAACCCGTCGCGATGAAGCACGCGGGCCTGGATTTCCTCCGCACTCAGCTCGGGAACTGCAATCGTTCGGTCAAGACTTTCGCTCATGGCCCGAAACCGCTAACACACCGCGTGCGGTGGATTTGACATTCGATAAATAGTTCCCGCAGACCTGTAAGCGAATGTCAAATCCAAAATCCGCACGAGAACCAATATTTGCTAGCGTCCCTTTTGGCTCTAACATTCGCAACAGTGCCAGCTTCATCGGGATGCGAATGTTAGAGCCGGGACGCTAGGCATGAGCGATACTACTCCAGAAAAATCCAAATTGAGCTGGTGGCGGCGGCTGTCCAGCGGACTCAAGCGCACCTCGAGCTCGCTCGGGACGGCGGTGGCTGACCTTGTTACCAAACGCAAGCTCGACCGCGCGATGCTCGAGGATATCGAGGACGTGCTGCTTCGCGCCGATCTCGGAACCGAAGTCGCGGCACGGATCGCCGCGGCCGTGGGCGTCGGCCGTTACGACAAGTCGATCACAGCGGACGACGTGAAGACTGTAGTCGCGGCCGAAGTCGAAAAAGTTCTCAGGCCCGTGGCGAAGCCGCTTGTCATCGACGAAGCGAAAAAGCCGTTCGTCGTCCTCGTGGTCGGCGTCAACGGCTCCGGCAAGACCACCACCATTGGCAAGCTTGCGGCAAAATTCGCCACCGAGGACCGCAAGGTGATGCTGGCCGCCGGCGACACCTTTCGGGCGGCGGCGATCGAACAATTGAAGGTCTGGGGCGAACGCACCAAATCGCCGGTCATCGCCGGCGCGCAAGGTTCGGATTCCGCAAGCCTTGCCTTCAATGCGTTGTCGGCGGCGCGGGAAGGAAAGTTAGACGTGCTCCTGGTCGACACCGCGGGCCGTCTGCAGAACAAGGCCGAATTGATGAACGAGCTGGAAAAGGTCGTTCGCGTCATCCGGAAAGTCGACGACACCGCGCCGCACGCGGTGCTGCTGGTGCTCGACGCTACGGTGGGACAAAATGCGCTCTCGCAGGTCGAGGCGTTTCAGCGCACTGCAGGAGTAACAGGACTTGTCATGACAAAACTCGACGGCACCGCGCGTGGCGGCATCCTGGTGGCGCTGGCGGAAAAACACCAATTGCCGGTGCATTTCATCGGCGTCGGCGAGGGCATCGACGATCTCGCGCCGTTCACAGCGCGGGATTTCGCGCAAGCGATCGCAGGGATCGAGTAGGGCATCATCTCGAAAGTGGAGTCCGGTTTTCGGAAAAGATCATGCCCAACAATAAAGAATCGCTGCGATCGGGGTTCAAGCGATTGGCAACAGGATAAATGAGAAAATGGACAAGACGCAGCCGCATCCGCTGTTCAAGCTCGCGACCGAGCTTGGCCCCCTTCTTGTGTTCTTTATCGCCAACGCCAAATTCCATTTGTTCGTTGCGACCGGCGCCTTCATGGTGGCCGTCGTCTCCGCCATGATCGCTTCTTATGTGGTGACGCGGCACGTGCCGCTGATGGCGCTGGTCACCGGCGTCATCGTCATCGTGTTCGGCACGCTCACCCTGGTCTTGCATGACGAGACCTTCATCAAGGTCAAGCCGACCATCATCTACGGACTGTTCGCCTTCATTCTGGGCGGCGGCCTGCTGTTCGGCCGCTCCTTCATCGCCATTATGTTCGATCAGATGTTCAATCTCACGCCGCAAGGCTGGCGCATCCTCACCATGCGCTGGGCCCTGTTCTTCCTGGCGATGGCGATCGTCAACGAAATCATCTGGCGCACCCAGACCACCGATTTCTGGGTCGCGTTCAAGGCGTTCGGCGTGATCCCGCTGACGATGGCGTTTGCGGTCACACAGATGCCGCTGATCAAGCGCTACCATCTCGAGCCGGCGTCGCTGGAGGCGAGCGAGGCGGCGGAGGGTGATGTGACGAAGGGATGATGCGCTGGCTTTTTCCCCTCTCCCGATTGCGGGGGAGGGTTAGGGTGCGGGAGAGGTGAAAATAAATCTACGACCCCGCTTTCAGCGCCTTGTCGATCTCGGCCCTCAGCACGGTGTTGATATTGTCCGCGGTCACCGGGCCGACCAACTTGTACACAATGGTGCCAGCGCGTCCGACGATGAAGGTCTCCGGCACCCCATAGACGCCCCATTCGATCGATGCGCGGCCATTGGCGTCGACGCCGACGATGCCGAACGGATTGCCGTAGCGGCCGAGAAAGCGGCGCGCATTGTCGGGGGAATCCTTGTAGTTGATGCCGACGATCTGCAACCTTGTGTCGTGGCCGAGCTCGGTCAAGAGCGGCGCCTCGTCGTGGCACGGCACGCACCATGATGCCCAGACGTTGACCACGCTGACCTTGCCCTTGAACACGGAAGGATCGAGTCCGGGTATCTGTGCGCCGTTGTTGACGAGGCCCGCGAGCGCCGGCAGGGCGGTTTGCGGCGCCGGACGGCCGATCAGGGCGGAAGGAATGCGCGACGGGTCGCTGTTGCCGAGGCGGAACCAGAAAACTGCGGCGAGGCAAGCGAAGGCGACAAGCGGCAGCGCCATCAGCAAGCTCGAGGTTCGCGGCGCAGCATTTGTCGAGGGTTCGCTCATGTCATGTCCGTCGCGCTTCGCCCGGAGCGCCTGACGACGCCCCCGGCTTCGAGTTCACTTAAGTGTCGCTTCTGGCGGCGGTAGTCGATTCCGATCCAGACAATCAGCAACACCACAACCCCCGCGACCAGCAAATAGGAGGTTACGATGAAGCTCGTATAGGGGCCAAGTGACATCGCGTTCACGCCGACCGCTGACTGGCTTGCGACACTTGAATCAATTGCAGCGCGCGCACCCGGCGCCGCAGGATCTCGTTGCGCATCGCCGCCAGATGCAGGGTGAGGAACAACAGCGAGAATGCCACCGCCATCACCAGAAGCGGAATCAAGAAGGCGCGGTCAAGCGACGTTCCGCCCGACCGCATCACTGACGCCGGCTGATGCAGCGTGTTCCACCAGTCGACCGAGAATTTGATGATCGGAAGATTGATCGCGCCAACCAGCGTCAGGATCGCGGCGGCTCGTGCGGCACGCGACGGGTCCTCCACGGCGCGCCACAGCGCGATCAGTCCGAGATACATCAGAAACAGGATCAGCACCGAAGTGAGCCGCGCATCCCATTCCCAATAGGTGCCCCACATCGGCCGGCCCCACAGCGAGCCCGTCACCAGCGCGAGAAACGTAAATGCGGCGCCGATTGGGGCTGCGGCTTTCGCAGCGACGTCCGCCAGCGGGTGCCGCCACACCAGCGTGCCCAGCGCAGCCACACTCATCACGCCCCAAACGAACATCGACAGCCAGGCGTTCGGCACGTGAATAAACATGATTTTGACCGTAGCACCCTGCTGATAGTCGTCGGGCGCCATCGCCGATTGATAGAGGCCGATCGCAAGCAGCATGGCGGTCGCCGCCGCAAGCCACGGCAAAAGGCGCGTGGTCAGGGACAGGAACCTGGTGGGGTTGGCAAGATCGATCAGCGTCATGACACCCTGTTAATGGTCGGCCTCGTCACAAGCAATCAGCATGAAGGTTTTGAGGGAGAGTTGATCGACATCAATTCGGGCGTGGTCTTGTCCAAAAGCCGGAATTCACGTTGCGTCGGCGCAGCCATGCGGATCGGGATCATGCCTGGTCAGTCCAATCCGTGCCGCAGGCTCGCGGCCGCCGCGAACGGGCCGACGACAAAGCTGAACAACGACAGCGCGCACAGGATCGAGAATGGCGCTCCGAACGTCAGGGGCTCCATGATCGCGGCTTGCGAGGCGGCCACGCCAAAGATCAGCACGGGGATCGACAGCGGCAGCACCAGCACCGCGAGCAGAAGTCCGCCGCGGTGCAGCGTCACGGCGAGCGCCGCGCCGATCATGCCGGTAAATGTCAGCGCCGGCGTGCCGGCCAGCAATGTCAGCGCGACGGCCGAAGTCGCCGTGGCATCGAGATTGAGCAAGAGCCCGAGCACCGGGGTCGCGATGATCAGCGGCAAGCCGGCAGCGAGCCAATGGGCCAGCGCTTTCGCCGCGCAGGCCAGTTCCAGCGGTGTCCGGCTCATCACGATCAGATCGAGCGAGCCGTCCTCGTGGTCGGCCATGAACAGCCGATCGAGCGTGAGCAGGCTTGCGAGCAGGGCGCCGAGCCAGAGGATCGCTGGCCCGAGCCGCGTCAGCAAGGCAAGGTCGGGCCCGACCGCGAACGGCATCAGCACCACGACGATCAGGAAGAACAATACGCCGATCAGCGCGCCGCCACCGACGCGAAGCGCAATTTTGATGTCTCTCCGAATCAGTGCGGTCAGCGCGGTCACGAGGCGTCCCCGACCCGGAGCGTGTGCGCGGAAATCCCCAATGGCGCGTGGGTGGCGGCGATGATCAGGCCGCCGCGCGACAGATGATCCCCCATCAGTGTGGTGAACAGGATCTGTCCGCTCGCGTCCAGCGCGTTGGTCGGCTCGTCGAGCAGCCAGATCGGTCTTTTCACGGCAAGCAAACGCGCGATCGAGAGCCTTCGCCGCTGTCCTGCGGAGAGATACGCCGCCGGCAATCGCGCGGCATGATCGAGCTCCACGACGGCAAGAATTTCTGCCGGATCGACTGTCGTGCCGCCGAGAAAATCACGCCAGAACCGGAGGTTTTCGGTCACACTCAGGGCAGGCTTGATGGCGTCGCGATGTCCGAGATAATGCGACTGCTCGGGCAGCGTCAGTTCGGCTTCGCCGCCCTCGAGCTGGACCGATCCGTGGGATGGAATCAAGAGGCCCGCAATCAGCCGCAGCAGTGACGTCTTGCCCGATCCGTTGGGGCCGACCACCGCGAGCGCCTCGCCCGAGGCGGCCTCGAAATGGAGGCCGGAAAAAACCTCCCGGCCGCCCCGCACACAGCTGACATCGCGTCCTGAGAGCCGCATCTTGCCCTTTTACAGCCCTCTGGAATTCAAGGGCACCGCATCGGAATTTATGGGTAACGCATTGCTGCGGACCGCATGCCGGTGTGGCGGTCGTTGTTGAAAGATTCTATAAGCCCGAACCTGATGCAGCACATAATCCGCAGCTGCAAGCTTATCGGCCAAACCTTCCGCCGGTGTTAAAATACCCTTGCCGGGTATAACGGACAATTTGGGATTACCTCACATGACCTCTCTCGACAGCTTCAAATGCCGAAAAACCCTCAAGGTTGGCGGCAAGACCTACGTCTATTACAGCCTGCCCGCCGCCGAGAAAAATGGTCTGAAGGGAATCGCCAAACTTCCCTATTCCATGAAGGTGCTGCTCGAAAACCTCCTGCGCAACGAGGACGGACGCACGGTCAAGAAGGACGACATCCTCGCGGTTTCGAAATGGCTGAAGAAGCGCGCGCTCGAACATGAGATCGCATTCCGCCCGGCGCGGGTCTTGATGCAGGATTTCACCGGTGTGCCCGCGGTGGTCGATCTCGCGGCGATGCGCAACGCGATGCAGGCACTCGGCGGTGATGCCGAGAAGATCAACCCGCTGGTGCCTGTCGATCTCGTGATCGACCACTCGGTGATCGTGAATTTCTTCGGGGACAACAAGGCATTCGGCAAGAATGTCGTCGAGGAGTACAAGCAGAATCAGGAGCGCTACGAATTTCTGAAATGGGGCCAGAAGGCGTTTTCGAATTTCTCTGTGGTGCCGCCGGGCACCGGCATCTGCCATCAGGTCAATCTTGAATATCTCGCGCAGACGGTTTGGACCAGGAAGGAGAAGATGACGGTCGGCAAGAAGACCGGCACCTTCGAGGTCGCTTATCCGGATTCGCTGGTCGGCACCGACTCGCACACCACCATGGTCAATGGCCTGGCCGTGCTCGGCTGGGGCGTCGGCGGCATCGAGGCGGAAGCCTGTATGCTGGGCCAGCCGCTGTCGATGTTGTTGCCGGAGGTGGTTGGTTTCAAGCTCAAGGGTCAGCTCAAGGAAGGCGTCACCGCAACCGACCTGGTGCTGACGGTGACGCAAATGCTGCGCAAGCAGGGCGTGGTCGGAAAATTCGTCGAGTTTTTCGGCCCCGGTCTCGATCATTTGTCGGTCGCCGACAAGGCAACGATCGGAAACATGGCGCCGGAATATGGTGCGACCTGCGGCTTTTTCCCGGTCGACGCGGCGACCATCGACTATCTCAAGACCTCCGGTCGCAAGGCCGACCGTGTCGCGTTGGTCTCGGCCTACGCCAAGGCGCAGGGCCTGTTCCGAACCGCCAAGTCGGCCGATCCGGTCTTCACGACGACGCTGACACTCGATCTTGCCGACGTCGTGCCGTCGATGGCCGGCCCGAAGCGTCCCGAAGGCCGTGTCGCGTTGCCGGTGGTCGCAGAAGGGTTCGGTGCCGCCCTCGCGGGTGAATACAAGAAGCCCGGTGAAGCGTCGAAGCGCTTCGCCGTCGAAAACCACAATTTCGATCTCGGCCATGGCGACGTGGTGATCGCCGCGATCACCTCCTGCACCAATACGTCAAATCCGAGCGTGCTGATTGGTGCGGGTCTGCTGGCGCGCAACGCCGCCGCCAAGGGCCTGAAGGCAAAGCCCTGGGTAAAAACCTCGCTGGCGCCGGGCAGCCAGGTGGTCGCAGAGTATCTCAGCAATTCCGGGCTCCAGACCGAGCTCGATAAGGTCGGCTTCAACCTGATCGGTTTCGGCTGCACGACCTGCATCGGCAACTCCGGTCCGCTGCAGGAAGATATTTCGAAATCCATCAACGACAATGGCATCGTTGCCGCCGCGGTGCTGTCGGGTAACCGTAATTTCGAGGGCCGTGTCAGCCCGGACGTGCAGGCCAACTATCTCGCCTCGCCGCCGTTGGTCGTCGCCTATGCGCTGGCCGGTACGGTCACCAAGGACCTGGCGGTCGAACCGATCGGCACCGGCAAGGATGGCAAGCCGGTCTATCTGAAGGACATCTGGCCGACCGCCAAGGAGATCAACGCGCTTATGAAGAAATTCGTCACTGCGACGATTTTCAAGAAGCGCTACGCGGACGTGTTCAAGGGCGACACCAACTGGCGCAAGATCAAGACGGTCGAGAGCGAGACCTATCGCTGGAACATGAGTTCGACCTATGTGCAGAACCCGCCCTATTTCGAGGGCATGAAGAAAGAGCCGGAGCCGGTCGTCGATATCGTCGATGCGCGGATTCTCGCGATGTTCGGCGACAAGATCACGACCGACCATATCTCGCCGGCGGGCTCCATCAAGCTGACCTCTCCGGCGGGAAAATTCCTCAGCGAGCATCAGGTGCGCCCGGCCGACTTCAACCAGTACGGTACGCGGCGTGGCAACCATGAGATCATGATGCGCGGCACCTTCGCCAATATCCGCATCAAGAATTTCATGCTGAAGGGCGCCGACGGCAACATTCCGGAAGGCGGCCTGACCAAGCATTGGCCCGACGGCGAGCAGATGTCGATCTACGATGCGGCGATGAAGTATCAGGCCGAGCGGGTGCCGCTCGTCGTCTTCGCCGGCGCCGAATACGGCAACGGCTCATCGCGCGACTGGGCCGCGAAGGGGACCCGGCTGCTCGGCGTCCGCGCCGTGATCTGCCAGAGTTTCGAGCGCATCCACCGCTCCAACCTGGTCGGGATGGGCGTGCTGCCCCTTACCTTCGAAGATGGGGCCTCGTGGCAGTCAATCGGGCTGAAGGGCGATGAGACCGTAACAATACGGGGCTTGCAGGGTGACCTGAAGCCGCGCCAAAAGCTTACCGCGGAAATCGTATCGTCGGGCGGTTCGTTGCAGCGCGTCTCCCTGCTGTGCAGGATCGATACGCTCGACGAACTCGACTATTACCGGAACGGCGGCATCCTGCATTACGTCTTGCGCAAGCTTGCCGCGTAATTGTGATCGATGGCTCACTTCGAAGTGAGTAGCGGGTGATTGGAAGGCGGCCTAAGAAAGGTCCGCCTTCACTTGTTCCTAGGCCGGCGGGCTCATACGCTGTCAGGTAATAACGGCGAAAAGTGCTAACGGCTGCAACAATGAAATCTTCGGTTCCGCTATGGCAGCGATAATGGCCTATCATTCTATTTCGCGGTGGTCCGGGGCGCTGGGGGTCTGCGCGATTGTGGCAGTTGTCCGGCCCGCCCTTGCCGAACCCCGCGCGGTAGTGGAACTCTTCACGTCGCAGGGATGCTCGTCCTGTCCTCCCGCCGACAAGATCATCGGCGAGCTCGCCAAGGATCCCTCGGTGATCGCGCTGAGCATGCCGATCGACTACTGGGATTATCTGGGCTGGAAGGACACGCTTGCGGATGCGCGCTTCAGTGCCCGTCAGAAAGCCTATTCGGCGATGCGCGGCGATCGCGATGTCTACACGCCGCAGGTGGTCGTCAACGGTGCCGCGCACGTGGTCGGCAGCGACCGCGCCGGGATCGAACGCGCGATCGGTGTCACCAGGAAGACTGATGGCGTGATGTCGGTACCGGTTTCGATCAAGCTGGCAGGCGAGCAGATTACGGTGTCGGTGGCGGCCGTCAACAAGGGCCCGGTCGCGACGCATGGCGAGGTTTGGATCTGTTCGATCACAAAGGCGGTACCGATTGCGATAGGGCGCGGTGAGAATCGGGGACGTGAACTCACCTACTACAATGTTGTACGCAACGTGGTGAAGGTCGGCGACTGGAACGGCAGTGCCGGCAGTTGGACGGTGCCACTGGAAAACATCTCTCGCGAAGGCATCGATGCTGCCGCGGTCTTTATCCAGGACGGCAGCCGAGAAAGGCCGGGCCCGATGCTCGGTGCGGCGTATACCACCCTCCACTAGAATTTGTTTCGCGGCGCGTTCGCGCAGCCACGCTCTCCGGACCGGGGCGGCAGGTCCAGGGCGGCCGGTTTTCGCCGGCCCGGCGGGCTATTGCTTCGTCATCACGAATTTGCCGACGCTGTCCACATAGGCCTGATAACTGCCGCGGATGGTCTTGCCGTCTTTTGAGGCAATTCCTTGCATCCGAATATCCGATTTCGGGCACACGATCTGGAATGCTACATGCTGATTTGAAGCGAGAAAATTGCCGGTGACCGAACAGGAATCCTTGTCGTCGTTGTCGTAAGTGCCGGAGAAGCGTCCATTCTTGTTCGCGAGTGACATGGCGTTTTTCGAAGTGTTGGACCAGGTGACGCTCCAGCGCCCGACGAGATCGTCCGCGCCGGCCCGGGCGGCGCCGAAACCGGCGAACACGGGCAAGAGAAGGCCAAGTAGAGCGGCCGTGAACTTCAGCATCTTCAACCCCCCTGTTCTTGCGACAGCCATCAATCGACAACCGGGCGATCGACCGGCTCACGATATCATCCATTCTCAAAAGCGCGATCCAGTTGCGGGCCCGCCGACCTCAACGGGTGCCGCGCGGGCTCGGATTTGGTCTGAGGATGTGATGAAGTCCGCTACAGGACTTATATGTCGCTGCGATCAAGCGCTCGCGACAATCGGAACACGGCCTGTCTTGCGAAATACAGCCTGTCTTGTCCGCCCAAAAAGAAAAGGACCAACTCACGTTGGCCCAGTATGGGGATAAACTACTCTGCGCTAGGCCCGATCCCGACGACACCGGGGGGCTGGGGGCTGAGGAATCCGGAATCGAAAGGACCGGGCCAACGCAGTAGAATCTTCTCGCAATTCACGAGGGCAGGCGGTGGGCGGAAGTGGGGCGGTATTATGATTCCGCTAACGATCCTGTGACGGCAAAGATGTGCAATTTGGGCCTCGAGATTTTTCGCCGGACACATTTCGCGCCGGATCTGGGGAACTTCGGTCGCAGGTGAATCCGGCCCGCCCCTGCCTCGGGGCCCCTTGCGGCGGAGGTCAGTCAGCGCAATCATGTCGGCCAGATGACAGGAGATGCGCCATGAGTTCGATGTCGGAGGAAGCCGATCCAAGCGAGGCCCGCGCAGCGGCGCGTCATGCCGCTGCGGGGGTCTTGTCAAACCGGGTGACGTTCAATCGCCACGAGCTCAACCGCATCTTGAACCTGTACGGGCGCATGGTCGCCGACGGCGAGTGGCGAGACTATGCCATCGATTTCCTGCGCGACCGCGCGGTGTTCTCGATATTCCGCCGCGCTTCCGAGGTTCCCATCTACCGAATCGAGAAGGACCCTCGGCTGGCGCGTAAGCAGGGGATCTACAGCGTCATTTCGGCCAGCGGATTGATCCTGCGCCGCGGCCATGAACTGGACCGCGTGCTGCTGGTGATCGACCGCAAGCTGGCGGTGGTTTGACGGTCCTGACCATCATTCCAGATTCGCTTCGCGGCCCGATATGACGCCAAACAGCTAGCGGCGCGCCGTTGCCGGGTCGTCCGCCGGCAAGGTGGTCGCGCCGTCGCCGAGCGCGAGTTGCATCATGACGATATCGAGCCAGCGGCCGAACTTGAAGCCGACATTCGGATGGGTTCCGATCATCTGGAACCCGCATCCTGCGTGAACGCCGATCGATGCGACGTTGGCGGAATCGCCGGCCACCGCGATCATCTGGCGAAAGCCGCAGGCCTCGCATTCGGCGATCAACCGATGCAGCAATTGCCGGCCGATCCCGCGCCGTTGGATGTCGGGCTGCAAATAGATCGAATCCTCCACCGTGAACCGATAGGCCGGTCGTAGCCGGTAGGGGGCCGCATAGGCATAACCGACCACGCCGCCCTTGAGGGCCGCGATGAGAAAGGGGAAGCCGCTGTCCACGATCGACTCAAAGCGTCGCGTCATCTCGGCCAAGTCCGGCGGCACCAGCTCGAACGTCGCGGTACCGAAGCGAACGGCATGCTCGTAAATATCGGTGATGGCGGGCAGGTCGGCGATGACAGCCGGTCTGATTTCAAGCGAGGACATGCGGGGGAGAATATTTCGCCCACCGCAAAAGAAAAGCCCCGGCCGAGAGGCCGGGGCTTTTGGATGTCTTCCGCCTGAGTGAGCGGTCAGTCGCGCTGACCGAGCAATTGTAACAACAGCGTGAAGAGGTTGATGAAGTTCAGATAGAGCGACAATGCGCCGGTGATCGCCGCGCGCTCCGCCACGTCTCCGCCCTGCCGGGCCAAGCCGTAGATGTAGTCATTCTTCAACCGCTGGGTATCCCAAGCGGTGAGGCCCGCGAACACCAGCACGCCGACCACCGAGACCACAAACTGCAGCATCGAACTCGCGAGGAACAAATTGACCAGGCTCGCGATGATGATGCCGATCAGGCCCATAAACAGGAACGATCCCATCCCGCTCATGTCACGCTTGGTGGTGTAGCCATAGAGGCTCAGGGCACCGAACGTGGCGGCGGTGATGAAGAACACCCGCACGATCGAGGTGTGCGTATACACCAGGAAGATCGAGGACAGCGAAATCCCCATCAGCGCCGAGAATACCCAGAACAGCATCTGGGCGGTCGCAGGCTGCAGGCGATTGATGCCGGCCGATATCACGAACACCATGGCGAGCGGCGCCAGGATGAACAGCCACTTCAGCGGGCTGACGAACATCGCGTAGCCGAAGGGCGTCAGGAAGGCGTTGCCGATCTTGGCGGCGGCGCCGGAGGGGTCGGCGGTCACCGCCGCCATATAGACGCCGAGCGCGGCGAAGCCGGTGATGGCCAGGCCGATACTCATATAATTGTAAACGCGCAGCATGTAGGCGCGCAGACCGGCGTCGACGGTCGCGGCGTCAACGCGCCCGGCGGCCCGGCCGAAAGGAGAGGTATAGTTGCGGTCTAGGTCCGACATGGTCGAATTCCTGTTGGTTGGCTGGCGGGGCGCAAGGGCTTTGCGCTCCCAGCTCAAATTTATCCCAGATACCGCCGTTTGCTGACATTAATTTTGCGTCATCAAACAGCATCTGGCCCACGCTGATATTTGGGAAACTAGCACATTCGCTGCAAGCCGCCATGCGCGGCCGAATGTCGCTATGCAGCAATCGTCGCGGACCAGGGTAAAGCAAGCCCGCCTTTATATAAAATTTATATTATAGATTTCGCAGAACCGCGGCCGGCTTCTGGTTCAAGGCCAGCAGCGTTCCGGCGAGTCCCAACCCCACCGTGACAAGCAAGGCCGCCGCCACGACGCCCGCGGCGCTGCCGGCCTGCCAGATAAAGCTCAAGGTCATCAGCCGCGTCACAATCAACCAGGCCGCAATTGAACCTGCAATGACGCCGAAAATGGCGGTGGCAAAGCCGATCATCAGGTATTCCAGCGCGTAGGCACCGAGCAGCCGGGCCCTCGTGGCGCCGAGCGTCTTGAGAATGACCGCATCATAGACCCGATGGCGATGGCCTGCGGCGAGTGCTCCACCCAGCACCAGAACCGCCGAAATCAGGGTGACAGCGCTGGCCCCGCGGATAGCGAGCACCAGATTGGTGACGACCGTACCGATGGTTTCCAGCGCTTCGCGCACCCGTACGCTCGTGACCATCGGGAATGCGTCGGCCACCGACTTTACGATCGCCGCGTCGCCGGCAGAATCCGGATGGGCTTCGGTCAAAGTCGCGATATGGGTGTGCGGGGCGCCCTTGAAGGCGTTGGGCGAGAACACCAGCACGAAATTGATGCCCAGCCCCTGCCAGTCGATGGTGCGCATGTTGCCGATCCTTGCCGGAATATCGCGGCCGAGCACGTTGACGACGATTTCGTCGCCGATCTTGAGCTTGAGCCCGTCGGCGATCTTCTTCTCGATCGAGATCAGCGGCGGTCCGTCATAGTCCACGCCCCACCATTGACCCTCGACGATCTTCGAGCCTTTGGGGATTTCGCCGGTGGCGGTAAGACCGCGGTCGCTCTGCAGCACCCATTCGCTGTCGGTGGAGGGTTTGAGGTCCTCCGCCCTGACGCCGCGCGCCGAGACGATGCGTCCGCGCAGCATCGGCACTTCCTCGACGGTCGCCTGCGGCACGGTTTGCTTCAGGAAGGCGCTGAAGCGGTCGGCTTCGGTCGCGGGAATGTCGATGAAATAGAAAGATGGCGCACGGTCGGGCAGCGCCGCCAGAAATTGCCGCCGCAGATTGCCGTCGATCTGCGTGATCGTGACCAGCACCGCAAGGCCCAGGCCGAGCGACATCACGACCGAAGGCGTCAAGGCGCCAGGCCGGTAGATATTCGCGATCGCCAGCCGCAGCATGGTGATTTGCGTCCGAGGCAGGCGGCGCGCCAGCGCCATCAGGCCGGCCGCGATGCCGCGCAACAGGGCGAAGACGGCGATCGAGGATACGACGAATACGGTCGCAACCCGCTTGTCATAGGCGAGCCCGACGATCACCGCGATCAGAAACGCAATCACCAGCGCCATCAAGGCGAGGTAGCGCCAGCGCGGGCGATGCCACAGGCTGGTCACAGCTTCGCGAAACAGCGCCGCCACCGGCACGTCATGGACGCGGCCGAGCGGCCACAGCGCGAATGTGAGCGCGGTCGAGAGGCCATAGACAAGCGACAGGGCGAGCTCATCGACATGCAGCGCCGGCACCACCGGCAGCGGCAACAGCTTGCCGAATACATTGACGATGACGAATGGCAACGCGGCGCCCAGGACCAGTCCGATCACCGAGCCGATGACGGCCAGCACGATGACCTGCGTCAGATAGATCGCAAAGACGTCGCGGCCGGTGGCGCCGAGCGCCTTGAACGTAGCGATGACGTCGCGGCGGCGGTCGATATGGCTCTTGACGGCGTTGGCGACGCCGACGCCGCCGACTAACAGCGCGGCAAGGCCGACCAGCGTGAGAAACTGGGTGAAGCGGTTGATGGTGCGTTCGAGTTGCGGCGAAGCACTGTCTCGCGTGCGAATTTCCCAGCCCGCATGCGGCAGCACATTTCGCGCGTCATCGGCAAGCCGGGCGGCGCTGCGATCGCCACCCGAATTGTTGAGCAGTTTCACCCGATAGGTCCAGCGCACCAGACTGCCGGGCTGCAACAATTGTGTGGCGCGAAGCCCGGACTCGCTGACCAGAAATCGCGGACCGAAACCGAGCCCGCCGGCGAGTTTGTCCGGCTCGGCGCCGTCGATGCTACGGATCTGAAACGTCGCGCTGCCGACGGTGACGCGGTCGCCGAGCTTGAGATCGAGCCGGGCCAGCAATGTCGAATCGGCCGCCGCGCCGAATACGCCGTCATGCTCGGCCAGCAAATCCGCAACCGGCATTTTCGGTTCAAGCGTCAGTTCGCCCAGCATCGGGTAAATGCCGTCCACGGCCTTGATCTCGACCAGCGCAAGGCGACCGTCGTCTGTGCGTGCCATGCCGCGCAGCGAGGCGGTGACCGAGACGTCGCCGCGCGAACGCAGGAAGGCGACTTCGTCAGGCTTTGCCTCGCGTTGGAACAGCGAGAAGGCGACGTCGCCGCCGAGCAGCGTGCGGCCCTCGCGCGCCAGTCCTTCGGCAAGGCTCGCCGCGACCGAGCCGACGCCGGCGATCGCCATCACGCCAAGCGCGATGCAGGCGATGAAGACGTAGAAGCCGCGCAGGCCGCCGCGCAATTCGCGCAAGGCGTAACGCATGGGAAGCGATGCCGGGCGTCCCTCGGAAACGAGTTCGGAGGCAATTGTCATGGCGCGCTGTCGCGCTCGGCGAGATTCCCATCGACCCGGCCCGAGCGCAGCCGCACCACGCGATCGCAGCGCTGTGCCAGCGAGGTGTCGTGGGTCACGAGCACCAATGTCATGCCGCGCTCGGCATGTTTGGTGAAAAGCAGATCGACGATCTGCTTGCCGGTGGCTTCGTCCAGATTGCCCGTAGGCTCGTCGGCGACCAGGATGGCGGGATCGGGCGCCAGCGCTCGGGCGAGCGCCACGCGCTGTTGCTCGCCGCCCGACAATTGCGTGGGATAGTGATGCAAGCGGTCGCCGAGGCCGACCGATGTCAGTTCCTGCGCCGCGCGCCGCGCTGCGTCCGGATTGCCGGCGAGTTCGAGCGGCACCGCAACGTTTTCCAGCGCCGTCATGGTCGGAATCAGATGAAAGGACTGGAAGACGATGCCGACCTGACGGCCGCGAAAGCGCGCCAGCGCATCCTCATCAAGGGCATTGAAAGGGGTCCCGTTGACCACCACCTCTCCGCTGTCAGGGCGTTCCAGTCCCGCCATCACCATCAGAAGCGTGGATTTTCCCGAACCTGACGGTCCGATCAGGCCAAGGGCCTCGCCCGAGGCCACGCGCAGGGTGATGTCCTTGAGAATGTGGACACGTGCTGCGCCCGAACCGAGCGAGAGATTGACGTTCGAGATGGAAATGGTGTCCGACGCGAGGCCGGTCAATGATGAGGGTTCGATGAGACTATCCATGGCTCGGTCATATGGTACTTCCCTTGGTGTGGTCGAGAGGCTGTCACTGATGTTCGTGCAAATGCTCGTGTTGGGTCTGGCGCTGATAGGGACGGAACCGGCCTTTGCGCAAGCCTCCGCGGCGATCGAGACAGGGCCGATCAGGATGGTCGTGCTGGGTGATTCGCTGAGCGCTGGGCTTGGTCTTTCCGGTTCCGATGCGTTCCCGGCAAAATTACAAAAAGGATTAAGGACCAAGGGGATAGAGGTCGATATGATCAACGCCGGGGTTTCCGGCGACACCTCTTCAGGTGGCCGTGACCGGCTCGATTGGTCGGTGCCGCAGGGGACCCAGGCCGTGATCGTCGAACTCGGCGCCAACGATGCCTTGCGCGGTACCGATCCCTCGGTCACCCGCGCCGCGCTGACGGACATCGTGACGCGGCTAAAGGCGCGCGGAATTGCGGTGCTGTTGTGCGGGATGCTCGCCCCACCGAATTACGGCAAGGAATATGCAGCCCGTTTCAATGCGATCTATCCGGATATCGCCAAATCCTCGGCCGTGTCATTGTATCCGTTCTTCCTGGAGGGCGTCGCCGCTGACGCCAAACTCAATCAGGCCGACGGCATGCATCCGACGGCGGAAGGCGTCGACGTCATCGTCAAGAACATCCTGCCCACGGTTGAGGCATTTCTTGGTGCGATATCCAGGCATCCCAGTTGAAAGCTGGGCAGCGACAACCCTAACGCGATGGATTTGCGGGAGGTTTTCGATCTGTTAACACCGTATGCTTCGCAGGGTCATATAACTACGGTAGAAATTGGTATCGGCAATTCGTTGCCGGACCTTGTTACAGGGCATGATCTTTCCGTAAGACCGTGCCCCAGCATCGGGAGTCATGCGATGCCGCGTCTGTTCACGGGACTGGAAATTCCGACCGAGATCGGTCACACCCTTTCCTCGCTGCGGGGTGGCCTGCCAGGTGCCCGCTGGATCGACCCCGAAAATTATCACGTCACCTTGCGCTTCATCGGCGATATCGACGGCGTCGCCGCCAACGAAATCGCCTCGATGCTGTTTCGGGTCAACCGCAAGCCGTTCGAGGTCGCCGTGCAGGGCCTCTCCTCCTTTGGCGGGAAAAAGCCGCGGGCGGTGGTCGCCAACATAGCCCCGAGCCGGCCGTTGATCGAGCTGCAGGCTGAGCTTGAGCGGCTGATGCAGCGCATCGGTCTTGACCCGGAGGGCCGCAAATTCACCCCTCATGTGACGCTGGCGCGGCTGCGCGATGCTTCCACTCAGGATGTTGCCGATTATCTGTCGGTGCGCGGCTATTTTCCGACCCGGGTCTTTACGGCGTCGCGCTTCGTGCTGTTTTCCTCACGCGCTTCCACCGGCGGCGGGCCCTATGTGGTGGAGGATTCCTACGCGCTGAGTGCGTGAGGCAGGTATCGTTTGGCGCGTCTGCTGCGGTCAGAGCCCGGCTTGACCGGGCGAACCGTATTCCATGCCGCTTGCGTGGGAATGACAGGCGATTGCCTTTGGGTTCATCGCTTTTGCGGGGATTTGTGAGGTCGACCGTGCGGCTTTTGCATACCGTTGCACGAAATCCCGGCTTGCAATTCCTTTAAGCTTGGGGCCGTAAGATGGGGCATGTTGTCTCCTCCCGCCGCCTCGTTCCGAGCCCAATATCAAGCCCTCGTCTCCTCCGGCGCAATCGAGCCCGACGCCGCGCAGGAAGAGGTCGCGGAAGCCTTCGCTGACCTCGAGCGGCGGCTTTCGCGTTACAAGCCGCTGCGCAAGCAGGGTCTGCTCGGCCGGCTGTTTGCCGACAAGGACGAGGTGCCGCCGCGCGGCCTCTACGTTCACGGCGAGGTCGGGCGCGGCAAGACCATGCTGATGGATCTGTTTTTTCAGCACAGCTCGGTCGAGCACAAGCGCCGGGCCCATTTTCACGAGTTCATGGCCGAGGTGCATGAGCGGATCTACGGCTACCGCCAGAACATCGCGCGAGGCGAGATTGCGGACGGAGACGTGATCGCGCTCACTGCCGCCGCGATCTTTGAGCAGGCCTGGCTATTATGTTTCGACGAGTTCCACGTCACCGATATTGCGGACGCGATGATCCTGGGACGGCTGTTCGCCCGGCTGTTCGAACTCGGCACCGTGGTGGTCGCGACATCCAACGTTGCGCCCGACGACCTCTATAAAGGAGGTCTGAACCGGTCGCTGTTCTTGCCCTTCATCGCGCAGATATCAGAATATATGGAAGTCCTGCGATTGGATGCGCGGACCGATTTCCGCCTGGAAAAGCTCGCGGGCGTGAAAATGTGGTTGGTCCCGGCGGACCCCGCCGCCGCGGCCGCGCTCGACAAGGCTTGGGTCAGCATGACCGGCAATGCGCCCTGCAGGCCGCGCGATATTTCGATCAAGGGCCGCATCTTGCATGTGCCTTGTTCGGCGCACGGCGTGGCGCGATTTTCCTTTCCGGAAATCTGCGAGAAGCCGCTTGCCGCATCCGACTACCTTCGGCTCGCGCGCGACTATCACACCATCATGATCGACCGCATTCCGGTCATGGACTATGCCGAGCGTAACGCCGCCAAGCGGTTCATTACCTTGATCGATACGCTGTACGACAACGGCGTGAAACTGATGGCTTCGGCGGAGGCCGATCCGCTGTCGCTATATGTCGCAACCGAGGGCAATGAGGCGAACGAGTTCAAGCGGACCTCGTCGCGGCTGATCGAGATGAGCTCGGAATCCTATCTGGCGCGTCCGCATGGACACAAGGATTCCGCAGCCAGCGGCGCGAGCACGGGACTGGTGGAGACGTAGTTCGTCATTCCGGGGTGGTCCGCGGGACCAGACCCGGAATGACGAAATTCCAGGTTCGCAGCTCTTGTACGCCCCCGGGAAAAGGAACGGAGCTGATCGAAATCAAGGCAGGATCAGCGCAAGACCGACAATTGAGCGTGCCACGGCTTGAACGGGTCGGTCGAAAGGGATAACCAGCCAGTCAAACTTCCTTCCACCTCCGTACGTTCAAAGGACAGATTTCCCATGGCACGCGACAAAATTGCTTTGATTGGCTCCGGTCAGATCGGCGGAACGCTGGCCCATCTCATTGGCTTGAAGGAACTCGGCGATGTCGTGTTGTTCGATATCGCCGAGGGCGTGCCACAGGGCAAAGCCCTCGATATCGCGCAGTCGTCGCCGGTGGACATGTTCGATGCGCATTTTACCGGCGCCAATTCCTACGAGGCGCTCGATGGTGCCAAGGTCTGCATCGTCACCGCCGGCGTGCCGCGCAAGCCGGGCATGAGCCGCGACGATCTGCTGAGCATCAATCTCAAGGTGATGGAACAGGTCGGCGCCGGCATCAAGAAATATGCCCCCGATGCGTTCGTCATTTGCATCACCAACCCGCTCGACGCGATGGTGTGGGCGCTGCAGAAGGCGTCGGGTCTGCCGCACAAGAAGGTGGTGGGTATGGCCGGCGTGCTGGATTCCTCGCGCTTCCGCTATTTCCTCGCCGACGAATTCAACGTCTCGGTCGAGGACGTCACCGCCTTCGTGCTGGGCGGCCATGGCGACACCATGGTGCCGCTGGTGCGCTACTCAACGGTGGCCGGAATCCCGCTGCCCGACCTCGTCAAGATGGGCTGGACCTCGCAGGCGCGGATCGAGGAGATCGTCGATCGCACCCGCAATGGCGGGGCCGAAATCGTCAACCTCCTGAAGACCGGCTCGGCGTTCTATGCGCCGGCGGCTTCCGCGATCGCGATGGCCGAAAGCTATTTGAGGGACAAGAAGCGCGTGCTGCCCTGCGCCGCCTACCTCAACGGCGAGTACAGCGTGCGAGACATGTATGTCGGCGTGCCCGTCGTGATCGGGTCGAAGGGTGTCGAGCGCATTGTCGAGATTGAACTCGCCGGCAAGGACCGCGAAGCCTTCGACAAGTCGGTCTCCGCGGTGCAAGGCCTGATCGATGCCTGCAAAAAGATCGCGCCCGACCTGCTCGGTCGCTGATCGTGTCGAAAATCATCGGCTGAAGGGTCGAGCCAATCGAATCTCAGCCGATCGGATGTCTGGATTTGCTGCCAATTGCCTGCGGAAGGCGGGATCGAGTTGCCCGCTAGCGCATTGCAATTGCATAGGATTTTGTATTTGCGCTGTTGTGGCATATGGTATGCCAACGCCGAAGTGGATACCGTTGCGAAATGAACGCGCGAGGGTTTGGGGAGCGTCGACATGAACATCCATGAATACCAGGCCAAGGCCCTGCTGAACGAATTCGGGGTGGCGATCTCGAAGGGTGTGCCCCTTCTGCGGGTCGCCGATTCCGAAGCGGCGGCGAAGGCGCTGCCCGGCCCGATATGGGTGGTGAAGAGCCAGATCCACGCCGGCGGTCGCGGCAAGGGCAAATTCAAGGAGGCCTCGGCCGGCGACAAGGGCGGCGTGCGCATCGCCAAGTCGGTCGCCGAGGTCAACGAGTTCGCCAAGCAGATGCTGGGCGCGACGCTGGTCACGGTGCAGACCGGTCCGCACGGCAAGCAGGTCAACCGGCTCTACATCGAGGAAGGCTCCGACATCGACAAGGAGTTTTATCTCTCGATCCTGGTCAACCGCGAAACCTCAGAAGTGTCGTTCGTGGTTTCGACCGAGGGTGGCGTCAACATCGAGGACGTCGCACACAAGACCCCTGAAAAGATCGTCACCTTCTCCGTCGATCCGGCGACCGGCATCATGCCTCATCATGGCCGCACGGTTGCGAAGGCGCTGAAATTGTCCGGCGATCTCGCCAAGCAGGCGGAAAAGCTGGTGGCGCAGCTCTACAATGCCTTCACCGCCAAGGACATGGCGATGCTGGAAATCAACCCGCTGGTCGTCACCAAGCAGGGTCAGCTTCGGGTCCTCGACGCAAAAGTTTCATTCGACGACAACGCGCTGTTCCGTCACCCCGAGGTCGCAGCCCTGCGCGATGAGACGGAAGAGGACGCCAAGGAAATCGAGGCTTCGAAATACGACCTCAATTACGTCGCGCTCGACGGCACCATCGGTTGCATGGTCAACGGCGCCGGCCTTGCCATGGCGACCATGGACATCATCAAGCTCTACGGCATGGAGCCGGCGAACTTCCTCGATGTCGGCGGCGGCGCCAGCAAGGAGAAGGTCGCAGCCGCATTCAAGATCATCACCGCCGATCCCAATGTGAAGGGCATCCTGGTCAACATTTTCGGCGGTATCATGAAATGCGACATCATCGCCGAGGGCGTGGTCGCCGCCGTGAAGGAAGTCGGTCTCAAAGTGCCGCTGGTGGTGCGCCTAGAGGGCACCAATGTCGAGGCCGGCAAGAAGATCATCCGCGAAAGTGGCCTCAACGTGCTGTCGGCGGATGATCTCGACGACGCCGCACAGAAGATCGTCAAGGCCGTCAAGGGAGGGTAAGCCAATGCCCGCAGACCGTCTCGCCGCACCGGCACCGCTGGAGGAGCATCGCAAGCTTGCGGTTTTCGCGGGCGAGTGGGCTGGCGACGAGATGGTCTATCCCTCGCGCTGGACCGAGGGCGGACCGGCCACCTCGCGGGTCGTGGCCCGCATTGATCTCAACGGCTTTTACCTGATTCAGGATGCGCGCCAGACGCGCGATGGCAAGGAAACCTTCGCCACTCACGGCGTGTTCACCTATGACCGCGAGGACCGGCTTTACAAATTGTTCTGGCACGATTCGCTCGGCTACTACCCGCCGTCGCCGGCCTCCGGCGGCTGGACCGGAAAGACGCTGATCCTGGTGCGTGGTTCGCTGCGCGGCAATGCGCGCCATGTCTACGAAGTCATCGACGACCACAGCTACTCCATGAAAATCCAGTATTCGCCCGACGCAGAAGGGTGGACCGACGTGCTCACCGGCGTCTACCGGCGGACACACTGACCCCTCACCGACCGTCTCCGAAAGCAATCTCAATCATGTCCATCCTGATCGACAAGACTACAAAAGTCATTTGCCAGGGTTTTACCGGCAAGAACGGCACGTTCCATTCGGAGGCTGCGATCGCTTACGGCACCAAGATGGTCGGCGGTACGTCGCCTGGCAAAGGCGGCTCGACGCATCTCGGCCTGCCGGTGTTCGACACGGTCGCCGAAGCGCGCGAAAAGACCGGCGCCGATGCATCGGTGATCTATGTGCCACCGCCGGGAGCGGCCGACGCAATCTGCGAAGCGATCGACGCCGAAATCCCCTTGATCGTCTGCATCACCGAAGGCATCCCGGTGCTCGATATGGTCCGGGTCAAACGTTCTCTTTCGGGATCGAAATCCCGCCTGATCGGACCGAATTGTCCCGGCGTCATGACGGCGGGCGAATGCAAGATCGGCATCATGCCGGCGAATATCTTCAAGCCCGGCAATGTCGGCATCGTGTCGCGTTCGGGAACGCTGACCTATGAAGCGGTGTTCCAGACCACGCAGGAGGGGCTCGGGCAGACCACCGCGGTGGGGATCGGCGGCGATCCGGTCAAGGGCACCGAATTCATTGATGTGCTGGAGATGTTTCTGGCCGACCCCAGGACGACCTCGATCATCATGATCGGCGAAATCGGCGGATCGGCCGAGGAAGACGCGGCCCAATTCCTCAAGGACGAGGCCAAGCGCGGCCGCAAGAAGCCGATGGTCGGTTTCATCGCCGGCGTCACCGCGCCTCCCGGCCGGCGCATGGGCCACGCCGGCGCGATCATTTCCGGAGGCAAGGGAGATGCCGGTTCCAAGTCCGCTGCGATGGAATCGGCTGGAATTTCCGTCTCTCCGTCGCCCGCAAGGCTTGGAAAGACCCTTGTCGAAAAATTGAAAGCATAATTCACTTCTTCGTTCTTTTCGGCGCGAAAGTTCGTCCTAAATAGGGTAGAGGTTCTGAAACCCGCCGATCCGTGATTTCGGGCCGGCTGCCGCGCCGTTTTCCATGCGCGAAGTAAAAATCACCAGGACGCTCCCATGTCTCGCCAGGACGCGAACGCTGCTTTTGCCCTTTCGTCTTTTTTGCAGGGCACAAATGCCACCTACATCGACGAAATCTACGCCCGTTATGAAAATAACCCGTCCTCGGTCGATCCCGAGTGGCAGGAGTTCTTCAAGAGCCTGAAAGACACCCCGGCCGACGTCCGCAAAAACGCCGAGGGACCGTCGTGGGGCCGAAGCAACTGGCCACTGACCCCGCGCGACGAACTGACATCGGCGCTCGACGGCAATTGGGCGGAAGTCGAAAAGGCGGTCGGCACCAAGCTTGCGGCAAAGGCGCAGGCCAAGGGCGCTGAGCTGACGGCCGCAGATGTCCATCAGGCGACGCGAGATTCCGTACGCGCCCTGATGCTGATCCGCGCCTACCGCATGCGCGGGCACTTCCACGCCAAGCTCGATCCGCTCGGCATCGAGGCGCCGCGCGACCGCGAAGAGCTCGACCCGCGCTCTTATGGTTTTACGGAGGCCGATTTCGACCGCAAGATATTTCTCGATCATGTGCTCGGTCTGGAATACGGCAACCTTCGCGAAATCGTCGCGATCTGCGAGCGCACTTACTGCCAGACGCTCGGCGTCGAATTCATGCACATCACCAATGCGGCGCAAAAAGCCTGGATCCAGGAACGCATCGAGGGGCCGGATAAGGAAATCTCGTTCACCCGCGAGGGCAGGCGCGCGATCCTCAACAAGCTCGTCGAAGCCGAAGGTTTCGAGAAGTTCTGCGACACGAAGTTCACCGGCACCAAGCGTTTCGGCCTCGACGGAGGCGAATCGCTGATTCCGGCGCTCGAGCAGATCATCAAGCGCGGCGGCAATCTCGGCGTGAAGGAAATCGTCGTCGGCATGCCGCATCGCGGCCGTCTCAACGTGCTGACCCAGGTGATGGGCAAGCCGCATCGCGCGCTGTTCCACGAATTCAAGGGCGGCTCGGTCAATCCCGACGCGGTCGAAGGCTCCGGCGACGTCAAATATCATCTGGGTGCCTCGTCGGACCGCGAGTTCGACAACAACAGAATCCATCTGTCGCTGACCGCCAACCCGTCGCATCTGGAAATCGTCGATCCGGTGGTGCTCGGCAAGGTGCGCGCCAAGCAGGACCAGCACGGCGATCCGCCGGATATGCGGATTTCGGTGCTACCGCTCCTGATGCACGGCGATGCCGCATTCGCGGGCCAGGGCGTGGTGGCCGAATGTTTCAGCCTGTCCGACCTGAAGGGCTACCGCACCGGCGGTTCGCTGCACTTCATCGTCAACAATCAGATCGGCTTCACCACGTATCCGCGCTATTCGCGCTCCTCGCCCTATCCGTCCGACGTGGCGAAAATGATCGACGCGCCGATCTTTCACGTGAACGGCGACGATCCGGAAGCCGTGGTATTCGCCGCCAAGGTCGCGATCGAGTTCCGGCAGAAATTCCACAAACCTGTCGTCATCGACATGTTCTGCTATCGCCGTCACGGCCATAACGAGGGCGACGAACCGGCGTTCACCCAGCCGGTGATGTACAAGAAGATCGCCTCGCATCCGTCGACGCTCGAGATTTACGCCAAGCGGCTGATCGCCGAAGGCGTGATGACCGAGGGCGAGGTCGACAAGGCCAAGGCCGACTGGCGCGCGCGTCTCGATGCCGAATTCGAGGCAGGCACCGGTTACAAGCCCAACAAGGCCGACTGGCTCGACGGCAAATGGGCCGGCTTCAAGATTGCCGACCAGGAAGAAGACCCGCGCCGCGGCGTCACCGGCGTCGATGTTAGCCATCCTGAAGGATATCGGCCGCAAGATCACCAAAGTGCCGGACGGTTTTCGGGTTCATCGCACCATCCAGCGCTTCCTCGACAACCGCGCCAAGGCGATCGACACTGGCATCGGCATCGACTGGGCGACCGGCGAGGCGCTCGCGTTCTGCACGCTGCTGGAGGAAGGTCGTCACGTGCGGCTTTCCGGACAGGACTCCGAGCGCGGCACCTTCTCGCAGCGCCATTCGGTGCTGATCGACCAGGAAGACGAGAGCCGTTACACGCCCTTCAATCACTTGAGCGGCGATCAGGGCCATTACGAAGTCATCAACTCGCTGTTGTCCGAAGAGGCGGTGCTCGGTTTCGAGTACGGCTATTCGCTGGCGGAGCCGAATGCGCTGGCGATGTGGGAAGCGCAGTTCGGCGATTTCGCCAACGGCGCGCAGGTTCTGTTCGACCAGTTCATCTCTTCCGGGGAACGCAAATGGCTGCGCATGTCCGGCCTGGTTTGCCTCTTGCCGCATGGCTATGAGGGGCAGGGACCGGAACACTCCTCCGCGCGGCTCGAGCGTTACCTGCAGATGTGCGCCGAGGACAACATGCAGGTGGTTTATCCCACCACGCCCGCAAATTACTTCCACGTGCTGCGTCGCCAGCTGCATCGCGAAATCCGCAAACCGTTGATCCTGATGACGCCGAAATCGCTGCTGCGGCACAAGCGTGCGGTCTCGCGGCTCGACGAACTTGGCGACGGAACGACGTTCCACCGCATTCTCTATGATGACGCCCAGATGCTGCCGGACGAGAAGATCAAGCTTGTGCCGGACGACAAGATCCGCCGCATCGTGTTGTGCTCGGGCAAGGTCTATTACGATCTTTACGACGAGCGCGAGAAGCGCGGCATCGACGATATCTACCTGATGCGCGTCGAGCAGCTTTATCCGGTGCCGTTGAAGGCGCTGGTGGCCGAGCTTAGCCGCTTCAAGAGCGCCGAACTGGTCTGGTGCCAGGAAGAACCGCGCAACATGGGATCGTGGCACTTCATCGAACCCTATCTCGAATGGGTGCTGAACCAGGTCAACGCTCCGCACAAGCGTCCGCGCTATGCCGGGCGCGCCGCGTCGGCGGCCACCGCCACCGGTTTGATGTCCAAGCATCTTGCGCAGCTCAAGGCGCTGTTGGACGACGCACTGAACTAGAATTTCAAATTCGTCATGCCCCGCGAAAGCGGGGCATCCGGTAACCCGCGCCGCTTCGTCCGATCACGATCGACACGGATTACTGGATCGCCGGCGTCGCGGGCGATGGCCACACAAGGTATTGAGGAAGCAAATCATGACTGAAATTCGCGTGCCGACGCTCGGCGAATCCGTAACCGAAGCCACCATCGGACGCTGGTTCAAGAAGCCCGGCGAGGCCGTCGCGGTCGATGAGCCCCTGGTCGAGCTTGAGACCGACAAGGTCACCATCGAAGTCCCGGCGCCTTCCGCCGGCACGCTCGGCGACATCATCGCCAAGGATGGCGAGACCGTCGCGGTCGGCGCATTGCTCGGACAAATCAATGATGGCGCGGTCGGAGCCGCCGCCAAGCCGGCTGCAGCGCCCGCCAAGGCGGCTCCGCCGCCTCTCGCCGCCGCTACTGCACCCGCGCTGGCCACAAAGGCGCCGCCGGCCGACGCGCCGCTGGCGCCTTCGGTGCGCAAGCTCTCGGCCGAGAGCGGGATCGATGCGGCAACCGTCCCCGGCTCGGGCAAGGATGGCCGTGTCACCAAAGGCGACATGCTGGCCGCGATCGAGAAGGCCGCCTCCGCCCCGACGCCGGTCAATCAGCCTGCCGCAGCGGTGCAGGTCCGCGCGCCCTCGCCGGCCGATGACGCCGCGCGCGAAGAGCGGGTGAAAATGACGCGGCTGCGCCAGACCATCGCGCGGCGCCTGAAAGACGTCCAGAACACCGCTGCGATGCTCACGACCTTCAACGAGGTCGACATGGGCCACATCATGGCGATGCGGGCCCAGTACAAGGACGTGTTCGAGAAGAAACACGGCAGCAAGCTTGGGTTTATGGGCTTCTTCACCAAGGCCTGTGTCCAGGCGCTGAAGGACATTCCCGCCGTCAATGCCGAGATCGACGGCACCGACCTGATCTACAAGAACTATTATCACATCGGCGTCGCGGTCGGCACCGACCGCGGTCTCGTCGTGCCGGTGGTGCGCGACTGCGATCACAAATCGATCGCCGAGATCGAAAAGAACATCGCCGATTTCGGCCGGCGCGCCCGCGACGGCCAGCTCAAGATCGACGAAATGCAGGGCGGCACCTTCACCATCACCAACGGCGGCATATACGGTTCGCTGATGTCGACGCCGATCCTGAACGCGCCGCAGTCCGGCATTCTCGGCATGCACAAGATTCAGGAGCGGCCGATGGCGATCGGCGGCAAGGTCGAGATTCGCCCGATGATGTATCTGGCGCTGTCCTATGATCACCGTGTCATCGACGGCAAGGAGGCCGTGACGTTCCTGGTGCGCGTGAAGGAAAGCCTGGAGGATCCGGCGCGGCTGGTGCTGGACCTCTGATGGACCGCTTATCTTGAAACGCGCACGCATCGTGGCACCGCTGCGGCGCTTTCCGTAACCGCGATTGGAATGTGGGGGAAAACTTGACCGACAAGGTTGTCATTATTACCGGCGGAAGCCGCGGCATCGGCCGCGCCACCGCGCTCGCCGCCGCGTCTCGCGGCTACCGGGTCTGCATCGGCTATGCCAGCAATCAAGCGGCGGCGCAGAGCGCGGTTTCGGCGATCGAGGCGAAGAACGGCAAGGCGATTGCCGTGAAGTGCGATATCGGCAGCGAAAAGGACATTCTCGCTTTGTTCAAGGCCGCCGACGCTTACGGGACGCTGGGCGCGCTCGTCAATAACGCCGGCATCGTCGGGACGACGTCGCGGGTTGATGAGATGTCCGCCGAGCGCATCCAGCGCATGATGGCCGTCAATGTCACCGGCAGCATTCTCTGCGCCCGCGAAGCGGTGAAGCGGATGTCGACGCGTCACGGCGGCAAGGGTGGGGTCATCGTCAACCTTTCGTCGGTCGCAGCGAAACTCGGTTCGCCCAATACTTATGTCGACTATGCGGCGTCCAAGGGAGCCATCGATTCCTTCACCGTCGGGCTGGGACACGAGGTCGCCGGCGAGGGCATCCGCGTCGCGGCGATCCGGCCCGGCCTGATCGACACCGAGATTCATGCCTCGGGCGGCGAGCCCGATCGCGCGCATCGGCTCAGTCACATGGTGCCGATGAAGCGTGTCGGAACCGCGGACGAGATCGCCAACGCCATTGTCTGGCTGATGTCGGACGACGCGTCCTACGTGACCAGCGCCATCCTCGACGTGTCGGGCGGACGCTAGGGCGCAGTCACACATTTCAGCTACAGGACATCAATCATGGCCACTTACGATCTCGTTGTTATCGGTACCGGTCCTGGCGGATATGTGTGCGCGATCCGCGCGGCGCAACTCAGCATGAAGGTTGCCGTGGTCGAGAAGAACGCCACGCTCGGCGGTACCTGTCTCAATGTCGGGTGCATGCCGTCGAAAGCATTGTTGCATGCGTCCGAAATGTTCGAAGAGGCGGCGCATTCCTTTGCGAAGATGGGCGTGAGCGTCCCGGCACCAAAACTCGATCTGCCCGCGATGATGAATTTCAAGCAGCAGGGGATCGACGGCAACGTCAAGGGCGTCGAGTTCCTGATGAAGAAGAACAAAATCGACGTCATCGTTGGCAAAGGCAAGATACTCGGGACCGGGAAGGTCGAGGTGTCGGGCAATGACGGCAAGGCGCAACTGGTCGAGACCAAGAACATCGTCATCGCCACCGGCTCGGACGTTGCACAACTCAAGGGCATCGAGATCGACGAAAAGCGCATCGTGTCGTCGACTGGCGCGCTTTCGCTCGCCAAGGTGCCCGGGAAGCTTCTGATCGTCGGCGCCGGCGTGATCGGACTCGAGCTTGGTTCGGTGTGGCACCGGCTCGGTGCGCAGGTGACCGTGGTGGAATTTCTCGATCGCATCCTGCCGGGCATGGACGGCGAGGTCGCCAAACAATTTCAGCGCATTCTCGAGAAGCAGGGCTTTGCCTTCAGGCTGGGTGCCAAGGTCACCGCCGTCGATAGTTCGGGCAAGACGCTTGTCGCACAGATCGAGCCCGCCGCCGGCGGGCAATCGGAAAAGATTGAAGCCGACGTCGTGCTGGTCGCGATCGGTCGCGTTCCGTACACCGAAGGGCTTGGTTTGAAGGAAGCCGGCGTGGCGCTCGACAATCGCGGCCGCGTCCAGATCGATCAACATTTCGCGACCAGCGTGAAGGGCGTTTATGCGATCGGCGATGTCGTCGCCGGACCAATGCTCGCTCACAAGGCTGAGGACGAAGGCGTGGCGGTGGCGGAAATCCTCGCCGGCCAGGCCGGCCATGTGAATTACGATGTCATTCCTGGAGTGGTGTATACCACGCCGGAGGTTTCCTCGGTCGGCAAGACCGAGGAAGAGCTGAAGCAGGCCGGCATCGCCTACACTTCCGGCAAATTCCCGTTTACCGCGAACGGCCGCTCCAAGGTCAACCAGACCACTGACGGGTTTGTGAAGATTCTCGCAGATGCGAAGACCGATCGGGTGCTCGGTGTGCATATCGTCGGCCGCGAGGCCGGCGAAATGATCCATGAAGCCGCTGTTTTGATGGAATTTGGTGGCTCCGCCGAGGATTTGGCGCGGACCTGTCACGCCCATCCGACCCGCTCCGAAGCCATCAAGGAAGCTGCGCTTGCGGTGGGCAAACGCGCGATCCATATGTGAATTTGATCAGAGCCCGGCTAATGTTGGGCCGGGATGACATCGATGCTGCGCCGCCTCTTCCAGCCGATTTGGGTTCTGCTCGCGGTCATCTTTCTGATCGAGGCATGGCTGTGGGACCACCTCGAGCCGATCGTGGCTTGGGTGGTGGGGAAGCTTCCGCTGCGGGCCCTCAAGCACTGGCTCGCCGAGCGCGTCGACACGTTGTCGCCGACGATGACGCTGGTTGTCTTCGTCGTGCCGCTGATTCCGCTTTTCCCGCTCAAGCTGGTCGGCTTCTGGCTGCTTGCCCACGAATATTGGCTGAGTGCCATTTTCACCATCGCGTTCGCCAAGCTTGTCGGTGTCGGCGTCACCGCCTTCGTTTTCGACGTGACGCGGCCGAAATTGCTGGAATTGGGTTGGTTCGAAAAGCTCTACGAATTCGTTCTGGCGTTGCGGTCCAAGGCGTCCGCGCTGGTCGAGCCGTTCAAGCGGCGAATCCTGGAGATATTGGGCGGCGACGGCGGCGGCTGGTCATCGCGGATACTGCGGTTGATCCAGCGCTTCCGCAAGAGCGTTCACGAGGCGCGATAGCGCGTCGGCTTGCGAACAACGCGCGAATAAGACGGCGGGCGACCTTTACAACGCCAGATGCAGCGCGTGGGGTGCGAACATCCCGAGCGCGGTAAAGAAAAGGCCGGCAACCGCCAGCAGACCCGAGATCCAGGCGAGCCCAATAATGCCGGTGATGATGGTCGCCGAAGCCAGCACGATGGCGATCTGAAAGGCGCCGGAGGCAAGCTCGAAGTGGTGATACTTCGCGGTTGCCAGGTCGCGCTCTTCCTCGGCATGTTTGGCGCGTTCGGATAGCTGCTCCGTGCCTTCGCCGGTTTCAGGCTCCGAGCGGTAACGCGCGGCGGTCTTTTGCCAGTCTTCGATCTGCTTTCGCAGCGCCGCCTTGGCGGCATCGTCGCCCATCACGCCGAGACTGAGCTTGGCCTGATCCGACACCGTCTGGACCACCGTGCGTCGGATGCTCTTGGCCTGAAAGAACGCCCACAGGTTCGAAGCTTCGACATTCTTGGCAATCGATTCGGTCTGCGCGCCCTTGCCCAGCGTCTCCGAGAGCGCAAGGAACAACGCGATCACCGCGATCAACAGCGCAATTTTCCTGTTTTCGCCGGACGCATGTTCGGCGTGCTCGGCCTGCTCCATGCTCTCATGTGCGCTCATGATTCTCCCCTGCTGATCGATAGTTCTACGATGGACCGAACGACACGGTCAGCGCAAGAGCCAAGCGTTAAGGCCCAGTTTGGCAATTGTGAAAATCGCAATTCTCAGGCGCGGGGATGCGCGCTTCGGTACACTTCCAACAGCCGCTCGCTGTCGATCCCGGTATAAATCTGGGTCGTCGAGAGCGAAGCGTGGCCGAGCAGTTCCTGGATCGCGCGCAGATCGCCGCCGCGGGACAGAAGATGTGTGGCGAAAGAATGCCGCAGCGCGTGCGGCGTTGCGCTGTCGGGCAGGCCAAGCGCGCCCCGCAACCGCGCCATTGCGAGCTGGATGATGCGGGCTTTCAGCGGACCGCCGCGGGCACCGACAAAAACCGGTCCTTCGGCGGGCAATGGGTACGGACACATCGCCGTATAATCGCAGATCAGCGCCAGCACATTTTGCAGCACCGGTACCATGCGCGTCTTGTTGCCCTTGCCGGTAACAATCAGCACGTCCCCGGCGCCAGGCAGCGGCACGTCGCGGCGCTTCAAGCCGAGCGCCTCGGAGATGCGCAGGCCCGATCCGTAGAGCAGCGCCATCACGGCGGCGTCGCGCGCCCAGATCCAGGGATCGCGATCCTCGCCGGCGCGCTCGTCGGCATCCGCAAGACGCTTGGCGGCCGCCATCGGGAGCGGCTTGGGCAACGTCTTGCCGACCTTGGGCGCGCGTATCGCGGACAGGGCGCCGACTTTGCCGGCGCCCTCACGTTCCAGGAAACGTCCAAACGAGCGCAAGCCCGCCAGCGCGCGCATCAGGGATCGGCCGCCGATGTCGCAGGCGCGCCGCATCGCCATGAACGCCCGGATGTCGCTCGCCTCAAGCGAGGCAAAGCCGGCGAGCGTCACGCGCCGACCCCAATGTTCGCTCAGGAATTCCAGGAACTGGCGGACGTCGCGGGCATAGGCTTCGGACGTCTTCGGCGACAGCCGGCGTTCGGCGCGCAAATAGGCGAGCCAGCGCACCATTTCCGACGTCACATCGCCGGCAGCGCAGGCGAGTTCGACGGGCTCTATCGCGGGGGCCTGCTTGGCCATCTTTTATCTCTGGGAATCTCGACCGAACGACCGATACTATCACATTCGCCTCCTTTACCATTGGTGAACCGCGGCGACGGGGGCTGCGGATATTCGTCTCAATAAAGACTGCGGCTGCTGGTCCAGCGCGGCGCGCGCCCCTAGATTGGCTCAAACCCCTCTCATCTGATTCCCCGATGGACCACTCCGCGCGCGCCTCGTCATCATCCGCATCGTCGACAAGGGTCGTCGATGTGCTGGTGCCGGTCGCGCTCAATCAGAATTATTCCTATCGCGTGCCGCGCGACATGGAGCTTGCGCCGGGTGACGTCGTGTGCGTGCCGCTCGGACCGCGAGAGGTGATCGCGGTGGTGTGGGCGCAGAATGCCAATCCCGACCCGCGCCTGCACAATCGCCTCAAGGATGTCGGGGAAAAACTCGACGTGCCGCCGTTGAAGCCGGAGCTGCGCGCGCTCGTCGATTGGGTCGCCAACTACACGCTGTCGGCGCGCGGCATGGTGTTGCGGATGTGCCTGCGGATGGGCGAACATCTCGGGCCCGAACGGGTGCGGATGGGCGTGCGGCTCGTCGGCAAGCCGCCGCAGCGTATGACGCCGGCGCGGCGGCGGCTGATCGAATTGTTGTCCGACGGCCTGCTGCACGGCAAGTCGGAGGCCGCCAAGGAAGCCGGCGTCAGTGTCGGCGTCGTCGATGGCCTTGTCGACGAGGGCACGCTGGCGGCAGAAGCCATGCCGCGGGCAGTGGCGCCGCCCGCGCCCGATCCGTCCTTCGCCACGCCGGAATTTTCCCGTCAGCAGCGTACCGCGGTGGATGCCATGCGCGCGCTGGCGGCCAATGGCAGCTTCCACGTCGCGCTGCTCGATGGCGTCACCGGATCGGGCAAGACGGAGGTCTATTTCGAGGCGATCGCGGAGGTGATCCGCCGCGGCAAGCAGTCGCTGATCCTGATGCCGGAGATCGCGCTCACCGGCCAATTCCTCGACCGTTTCGCGCGGCGCTTCGGCGTGCGGCCGCTGGAATGGCATTCGGAACTGACCCCGCGGACGCGACAGCGCAACTGGGCCGCGATATCGGCAGGCGAGGCCCCCGTGGTAGTGGGCGCGCGCTCGGCGCTGTTTCTTCCCTACGCCGATCTCGGGCTGATCGTCGTCGACGAGGAGCACGACCAGGCCTACAAGCAGGACGACGGCGCGCATTACCATGCCCGCGACATGGCGGTGGTGCGTGCGCATATCGCCAAGATTCCGATCGTGCTGGCCTCGGCGACGCCGTCGGTCGAGACCGAGGTGAATGCGCGCAAGGGCCGCTATCAGCGCATCGTGCTGCCGGCGCGCTTCGGCGGCCAGCACATGCCCCATATCGAAGCCATCGATCTGCGGCGCGAGGCCCCGCCGCGCGGCCATTTCATCTCGCCGCGTCTTGCCGAGCAGATTCGCTTCGCGATCGGGCGGCGCGAGCAGGCGCTGTTGTTTCTCAATCGCCGTGGCTATGCGCCGCTGACACTTTGCCGGGCCTGCGGGCACCGTTTTGCCTGCACCATCTGCGATGCGTGGTTGGTCGATCATCGATTTCGCCAGCGGCTCGTTTGCCACCATTGTGGTTTCTCGATGCCGCGCCCGCACGCCTGCCCGAATTGCGCGGCGGAACAATCGTTGGTCGCGGTCGGCCCCGGCGTTGAGCGTTTGCAGGAGGAGGCGGCGGGGCTCTTTCCGGATGCGCGCACCATGGTTCTGTCGAGCGATCTGATCACCTCGATCGAGACCATGCGCAGTGAGTTGAACGAGATCGCGCAGGGCCGCGTCGATATCATCATCGGCACGCAGCTGGTGGCCAAGGGCCATCATTTCCCGCGGCTCAATCTGGTCGGCGTGGTGGACGCCGATCTGGGTTTGAGCAACGGCGATCCGCGCGCCGCCGAACGAACCTGGCAGCTGCTCAACCAGGTGATCGGACGCGCCGGGCGCGATCAGGGCAGGGGCGTTGGTTACCTGCAGACCCACCAGCCCGAGCATCCCGTGATGAAGGCGCTGGTGGCCTGCGACCGCGAGGCATTTTATGCCAGCGAGATCGAGGCCCGCGAGCGCGCGCACTATCCGCCGTTCGGACGGCTGGCGAGCCTGATCGTTTCCGCCGGCGAGCGTCCCACGGCCGAAGGTTTTGCGCGAAAACTCGCCGCCGTCGCCCCGATCGACGAGCGGATCCGGGTGCTGGGCCCGGCCGAGGCTCCGCTTGCCGTGATCAAGGGCCGCTACCGTTTTCGCCTTTTGGTGAAATCGCTGCGCAACGTCGATCTGTCGGAATACCTGCGCGAATGGCTCGCCGCGGGTCCCAAGACCAAAGGCAACCTCAAGCTCGAGATCGATGTCGATCCGCAGAGCTTCTTGTGATTGGGCCAAGAAAAAAGCCCACCGTCATTTGCGACGGCAGGCTTTTCTTTGGTGCGCGAGAGAACTCCAGCGGTCCATGAGGCCGCAAAGCTCAGAGCACGATCTTGCAGGAAGAGGCGTTACGACCCGCCCTGGAGAGGTCACATGACCTCGGCGACGACGCGGCCGACGCCGGCGCCCGTCAGACCGATCGCGCGGGCGGCGCCCGTGGACAAGTCAAGTACCCGGCCGCGGATGAACGGGCCACGGTCATTGATCGTGACGACGACGCTGCGGTCGCCATGGGTGACCTTGAGCTTGGTGCCGAACGGCAGTGTGCGATGCGCCGCGGTCATGGCGTTCTGGTTGAAGCGCTGGCCGGAGGCGGTCTTGTTGCCGGCTTCATTGCCGTAATAGGAGGCCATGCCTGAGAAGGACCGTCCCGATCCTGACCCGATCGAGCCATTGGCGTCACGCCAGGTCGAAGAGCTCCCGGAAGAATGGGCGACGTGGTGGGCATGATGGTGGTGGTGGTGTCGATAAGACCTAGCCGAGGCTTCGGTGGCACTACCCCCGGCCAGTACAGTTGTGGCGAAAACAATGAGCGCCGTTCGTGACCGGGTTAGATTTCCCAGTGCCTGCTTCTTGAGTTTCAACATAGATCAATCCCTCAATGTAGTAATGCCACTTCCGCGGCAAGTGGAACCCCCGCTCCAATCTGAATGATTGCCGTTTGGTGGCCTAATGAGGCATAAAAGGGGCAGTAGATCGATTTAACACGGCCTGAAACATCTTGTTACCGTGGCATCTAGACGAGGGATGCTCCGAAATATTATGGATTAATCGAGTATTTACTATTGAGTTACCTTTATATACTGAAAACCGAAGTCATCGCTCTCCGCTGTCGTGATCTTGTCAAGTAATGCGATAATGGAATGGCTGGCGACAGGCGTTCCTTTCGATCGGGCATGGGTTCTATGCCCGGGAACATGGAACATTTGGCCAACATCAGGGGAAGATCACGCACGGCAATTCGCCGCTGCGGCGAGGTGCCGATCTGCCGTGGCCGGGGGTGCCGAAATCAGACTTGTGCAACGGCAGCGAGTCCACATGCGACAAGGCATCGCCGGCCGCTGTCGTCATGTTGCACCTGCGCTCTTGCTATGTTAGCAAAGCCGCGATTTTAACGGTCCCGGCACAGCCAGTGCCGGTCGAAAATCGAAGTCCCGCTTGAATTCCAAGGGCTTGAATCGCTAGGCGCCGCATTTTGGCGACGGTTTTTCCCTTGCGAGTTTGACAGCAAATAAAGAGCGCGCTGTGGCTGCTGAAGGTCCGTCTGTTTCGGGAGTGTCCGGTCGTTATGCAACGGCCTTGTTTGAACTGGCGCGTGATGACCGATCCATCGACGCCGTCAGGGACGATCTCGACAGGTTCGAGGCCATGCTGGCGGACAGCGCCGATCTGAAACGCCTGGTCCGCAGCCCGGTTTTTTCCGCCGGGGCGCAGTCGAAGGCGCTGGCCGCGGTGCTCGAGAAGGCCGCTATTTCCGGCACCTCCGCAAACTTCCTCAAAGTTCTCACCGCCAACCGCCGGCTGTTCGCGGTTGCCGACGTGATCCGCGCGTTCCGCGCGCTGGTGGCGAAGTTCAAGGGCGAGGCGACCGCTGACGTCACGGTGGCCGAAAATCTCAACGACAAGAATCTCGACGCCCTCAAGACCGCACTGAAGTCGGTGACGGGCAAGGACGTTGCGCTCAACGTGAAAGTCGATCCCTCGATCATCGGCGGCCTCGTGGTCAAGCTGGGCAGCCGCATGGTGGATAGTTCGCTTCGCACCAAACTCAATTCGATCAAGCACGCGATGAAAGAGGCAGGCTGATGGACATCCGCGCCGCGGAAATTTCCGCGATCCTCAAGGACCAGATCAAGAATTTCGGCCAGGAGGCTGAGGTTTCCGAAGTTGGACAGGTGTTGTCCGTCGGCGACGGCATTGCCCGCGTCTATGGCCTGGACAACGTCCAGGCCGGCGAAATGGTCGAGTTCGAGAACGGCACCCGCGGCATGGCGCTGAACCTCGAAACCGACAACGTCGGCATCGTGATCTTCGGCGCCGACCGCGAGATCAAGGAAGGCCAGACCGTCAAGCGCACCCGCGCCATCGTCGATACGCCGGTGGGTAAGGGCCTGCTCGGCCGCGTGGTCGATGCGCTCGGCAATCCGATCGACGGCAAGGGCCCGATCCAGGCCACTGAGCGCAAGCGCGTCGACGTCAAGGCACCGGGTATCATTCCGCGCAAATCGGTCAGCGAGCCGATGGCAACGGGGTTGAAGGCGATTGATGCGCTGATCCCGATCGGCCGCGGTCAGCGCGAGTTGATCATCGGCGACCGCCAGACCGGCAAGACCGCGATCGCGCTCGATACCATTCTCAACCAGAAGCCGCTCAACGCGCAGCCGGACGAGAACATCAAGCTCTATTGCGTCTATGTCGCGATCGGCCAGAAGCGTTCTACCGTCGCGCAGTTCGTGAAGGTGCTCGAGGAGCAGGGCGCGTTGGAATATTCGGTTATCGTCGCGGCCACTGCTTCCGATCCGGCGCCGATGCAATATATCGCCCCCTTCACGGGCTGCACCATGGGCGAATACTTCCGCGACAACGGCATGCATGCGGTCATTATCTATGACGATCTATCCAAGCAGGCTGTCGCATACCGTCAGATGTCGCTATTGCTGCGCCGGCCGCCGGGCCGCGAAGCCTATCCCGGCGACGTGTTCTATCTGCATTCGCGCCTGCTCGAGCGCGCCGCCAAGCTCAACAAGGACCAGGGTTCGGGCTCGCTGACCGCGCTGCCGGTGATCGAAACCCAGGCCAACGACGTGTCGGCCTACATCCCGACCAACGTGATCTCAATTACCGACGGCCAGATATTCCTCGAGACCGACCTGTTCTTCCAGGGCATCCGCCCGGCGGTGAACGTCGGTCTTTCGGTGTCGCGCGTCGGATCGTCGGCGCAGACCAAGGCGATGAAGAAGGTCGCCGGCAAGATCAAGGGCGAGCTTGCGCAGTATCGCGAAATGGCGGCGTTCGCCCAGTTCGGCTCCGATCTGGACGCCTCGACCCAGCGCCTGCTCAACCGCGGCTCGCGGCTGACCGAATTGTTGAAGCAGCCGCAATTCTCGCCGCTGAAGATGGAAGAGCAGGTCTGCGTGATCTGGGCCGGCACCAACGGCTATCTCGACGCGATGCCGCTCAGCAAGGTGCGAGGCTTCGAGGACGGCCTGTTGTCGCTCCTGCGCGGAAAGAATGTCGAACTCCTCAACACCATCCGCGACAGCCGCGATCTCAGCGATGATACCGCGGCCAAACTGAAGGGCGTGGTCGAGGGTTTCGCCAAGACGTTTGCATGATTCACGCGGGCGAAAGCCCTCTCTTTGTTGCCTCGCCCTTTGTGGGGGAGGTCGACCGGCGAAGCCGGTCGGGAGGGGGGTAAGCAACAAACTCTGATGCTGTTGTTGACCCCCCTCCCTAACCTTCCCCCACAAGGGGGGAGGGAACAGGTTCGAGCTAGAGGAAAAGTCAGCCGCAATGGCCAGCTTGAAAGACATGCGGGTCCGCATCGCCTCCACCAAGGCGACGCAGAAGATCACCAAGGCGATGCAAATGGTCGCGGCCTCCAAGCTGCGCCGCGCGCAAAGCGCCGCCGAGGCAGCGCGGCCCTTTGCGGAAAAAATGGACGCGGTGATCGCCAACATTGCGACCGCAGCCGCAGGCTCGCCCGGAACACCATTGCTACTGGCTGGAACCGGCAACGACCAGGTCCATCTGCTGCTGGTCTGTACCGGCGAACGCGGCCTTTGCGGCGCCTTCAATTCGGCCATCGTGCGGCTTGCCCGCGAACATGCTCAGGCGCTGATCGGCCAGGGCAAAGAGGTCAAGTTTTTCTGCGTCGGCCGCAAGGGACTCGAGCAGCTCCGCCGGACTTTCGACAAGCAGATCGTGGAGCACCTCGATCTGCGCTCGGTACGCCAGCTTGGCTTCGTCAACGCCGAGGACATCGCGAAGAAAGTCATCGCGCGATTCGACGCCGGTGAATTCGACGTCTGCACGCTGTTCTATTCGCGCTTTAAGTCTGTCGTCGCCCAGATCCCGACCGCGCAGCAGATCATCCCGCTGGTCGTGGAAGCGCAAGCGGCCAACGCCGGGCCGGCGGTCGCTTACGAGTATGAGCCGGAGGAAGACGAGATCCTGCCGCGGCTTCTGCCGCGCAACCTCGCGGTACAGATTTTCCGCGCGCTCCTGGAAAACAACGCCTCGTTCTACGGTTCGCAGATGAGCGCGATGGACAACGCCACCCGCAACGCCGGCGACATGATCCGCAAACAGACGCTGATCTACAACAGGACTCGTCAGGCGATGATCACCAAGGAACTGATCGAGATCATCTCCGGCGCCGAGGCCATGTGACGCGACGGTTGTTTGAGATTTAAGAATTCGAAGGAGAGAGTTTATGGCCACACCCGCCAACCAGACCGGACGCATCACGCAAGTCATCGGCGCCGTCGTCGACGTGCAGTTCGAAGGTCACCTGCCGGCGATTCTCAATGCGCTGGAGACGAAGAACGGCGGCAACCGCCTGGTGCTGGAAGTTGCCCAGCATCTCGGCGAATCCACGGTGCGCACCATCGCCATGGACACCACTGAAGGTCTGGTCCGCGGCCATGAAGTCGCCGACACCGGCGCGCCGATCATGGTGCCGGTCGGTGCCGGCACGCTCGGCCGCATCATCAACGTCATCGGCGAGCCGATCGACGAAGCCGGCCCGGTGCCGGCCGAAGACATGCGTGCGATCCACCAGGAAGCGCCGAGCTACACCGACCAGTCGACCGAAGCGGAAATTCTTGTCACCGGCATCAAGGTCGTGGACCTCTTGGCGCCTTACGCCAAAGGCGGCAAGATCGGCCTGTTCGGCGGCGCTGGCGTCGGCAAGACCGTGCTGATTCAGGAACTGATCAACAACGTCGCGAAAGCGCACGGCGGTTACTCGGTGTTCGCCGGCGTCGGCGAGCGTACCCGCGAGGGCAACGACCTCTATCACGAGTTCATCGAATCCAAGGTCAATGCCGATCCGCACAATCCCGATCCCAATGTGAAGTCGAAATGCGCGCTGGTGTTCGGCCAGATGAACGAACCGCCGGGCGCTCGTGCCCGCGTCGGCCTCACCGGCCTGACGGTCGCCGAGCACTTCCGCGACCAGGGCCAGGACGTGCTGTTCTTCGTCGACAATATCTTCCGCTTCACGCAAGCGGGCTCGGAAGTGTCGGCGCTGCTCGGCCGAATTCCTTCAGCGGTGGGCTATCAGCCGACACTTGCCACCGACATGGGCGCGCTGCAGGAGCGCATCACCACCACCCACAAGGGCTCGATCACTTCGGTGCAGGCGATCTACGTGCCGGCCGACGACTTGACCGACCCGGCGCCCGCGACGTCGTTCGCCCATCTGGACGCGACCACCGTGTTGTCACGCGCGATTTCCGAAAAGGGCATCTATCCCGCGGTCGACCCGCTCGACTCGACCTCACGCATGCTCTCCCCGCTCGTCGTCGGCGAAGAGCACTACACCACCGCGCGTTTGGTGCAGCAGGTGCTGCAGCGCTACAAGTCCTTGCAGGACATCATTGCCATTCTCGGCATGGACGAACTGTCGGAAGAGGACAAGATCACGGTGGCCCGCGCCCGCAAGGTGGAACGCTTCCTGTCGCAGCCGTTCCACGTCGCCGAAGTCTTCACCGGTTCGCCCGGTAAGTTCGTCGACCTCGCCGACACCATCAAGGGTTTTCGCGGACTGTGCGAGGGTAAATACGATCACCTGCCGGAGGCCGCCTTCTACATGGTCGGCACCATCGAAGAGGCGGTCGAAAAGGGCAAGAAGCTCGCGGCCGAAGCCGCCTAAGGGCGAATGGCGAACGGGAAATCGCAATTAGATGTTCGTTGCTCCGTTCGCCACTCGCTATTCGCCACCCGCACTCCGCTAGGTTCAACATGGCCACTTTCCACTTTGATCTTGTCTCCCCCGAAAAGCTCGCCTTCTCCGGAGAGGTCGACCAGGTCGATATCCCCGGTCTCGAGGGTGATTTCGGCGTGCTGGCCGGGCACGCCCCGGTCGTGGCTGCGATGAGGCCCGGTATCCTGACGGTCACTACCGGCGCTACGAAGCAGAAGATCATCGTGCTCGGCGGTCTTGCGGAGGTATCCGGTAAGGGTCTCACCGTGCTGGCCGATGTTGCGACCTCGCTGGAAGATCTGGACCGCACCCAGTTCGCCGACTCGATCGCGGAAATGCAGGCCAAGCTTTCGGAAAAGGATGGCTCCGAGCTCGACCGCGAAATCGCACGGCTCGATCATTTCAAGAGTATCCAGCACGAGATCAGCACGACGGCGTTGCACTAACGCGCGGTCCGCGGCCTTGGGGCCGCATCGGCAGGGCGTGATGCCTTGCAAGCACCACTGAGGCCGGCCGGAACCCGGTTGCACCCGGGATGTTCTCGCGCCATGCTTGACGCGCATTTTTGGTGTCGGGGCTGGCCCTCATGAAACGCAAGATAGCGGCGATTTTCGCGGCCGATATTGCCGGCTACTCGCGGCTGGTTGCGGAGGATGAAGAGGAAACGCTGCGGCGCCTCGCCTCCTACCGTCAGGTAACGGACGACTTCATCGCAAGGTATGGCGGGCGCATTTTCAACACCGCGGGCGACGCGGTTCTGGCCGAATTCCCAAGCGCAGTCGAGGCGGTACGATGCGCGATCGACATCCAGGAGAGCCTGCGCACTCGCAACCTCGCCTATCCCGCCAGCCGCCACATGAGTTTTCGCATCGGGATCACGATCGGGGATGTGGTCGAGCGCGACGGCGATCTGCTCGGCGACGGCGTCAATATCGCAGCGCGCCTAGAGGGCCTGGCCGAGGTCGGCGGCATCTGCATTTCGCGCGCGGTGCACGAGCAGGTTGCCAACAAGCTGTCGGTGCAGTTCGCCGATATCGGCGCGCAGGAAGTGAAGAACATTCCAAATCCGGTTCACGCCTTCATGGTCTCGATGCGCCGCGAGGACGGCACTTACGCGGCGCCGCAGCCGAAGAAGCTGCCGTCGCCGAAAGTCTCGGGCGCGCCCAACTGGCTGTGGCCGGCGGCGGTGATGGTCGTGTGTCTGGCAGCCATTGGCGTCGGCGGATTTCTGTATTTTACCAAGATCGAGATTCAGGAGGGCTCGAAGAGTTTATCTTCGGCCCGCAGCACTGTTGCCCCGGCACCGCTTCCACCGGCAAAGGCCGCCGCACCCGTGTCGCCGTCGTCAGCCGCGCCGCCAACAACACCTGCGGGTGAGAAGTTCGCCGCCGAAGCCGTGCCCTTCGTCGGCGATCGAGCCCGCTTCCGCATGGCGTCCGAATATGTGCTTGCGGCAGGCGACAAGGCGTTGGCCCTGACCATTTCGGGCGTCAATGCGATTGCGGTTGGTCAGCCCAACGAAGACGCCGCCAGAAGCGCAGCCCTTGAACAATGCCAGAAATACGCGGACGCCGTTCAGCCATCACGGAAGTGCGAAATTTACGCGGTCAACGGAACCGTGGTTTATCCACATGGCCGTCCGCCGATGCCACCCTTGCCCTGGGCCAGACGCGACCCGCTGACCGAAAGGCCCTTCTCCGCAAAGGACATGCCGATTGTGCGCGACATCGGAAAGACGAGGCTTGAGACGCTTTATTCGCAGGCCCGAAAGGCCAAATCGATCGCGATCGGGCCGGGAGGGCAATTCTTCTACAATGCGGGGCTTGAAGCCGCCGAGGAATCGATGCGCCGAAATCTCGAATCCTGTGGCGCGTTTACCGGGGTAGCTTGCGTGATCGTGGCGCTTGACGATGTCTTTGTCCTCCCGGTGCCGACCACCATGAAAGCGATCGGCCTCTTCCACGCCGACAGAAACCCTGCGATCACAGCCGATGCGCGGGAGGAGTTGACGCGCAAGCTTGCGGAGGCCTCGACCGGATGGAATGCGGTCGCGGTCGGCGCCGCGGGACGCCCGGGTCTCGCGCTCAAGGCGGTGAACGAGCAGAGTGCCGTCAACGATGCGCTCGGTAGCTGTGCCAAACACGACAGCGATTGCCGCGTCATTGCGATCGGCCCGTTTCTGGTCGGACCGAACTAGAGCATGATCCGGAAAAGTGGAAACCGGTTTTCCGAAAAAGATCATGCTCAAACAAAAAGATAGAGCGCGATGGCGATTCGAAGAAAAGTCATCTCGCTCTAGCTCGCCGGGGATGAGGTCGGGTCTTCGGCGAACGGTGCGAAATGGTGCGCCACGGCTCGATACACATCGCGCCGGAACGGCACGACGAGATCGGCGACACGGTCGAGCCGCTCCCATCGCCATTGGTCGAATTCCGGTGGCTGGCCGTTGCGCGAGGTCAGGGGATCGATTTCCTCGTCTGATCCGGCGAAGCGCAGCGCGAACCATTTTTGCCGCTGACCCCTGAACTCTGCGAGCCGATGCGACGAGGGACCGGAGAACGGCGGGAAGTCGTAGGTGAGCCAATCGGTCTCACCGAGATATCCGGCATTGGACACGCCGGTTTCCTCCCAGAGTTCGCGCATCACCGCGTCGCGCGGATTCTCATCGGGATCAATTCCACCCTGCGGCATTTGCCATTCGAGGCCCGGAAGAATGATTTCCGGTCCATCGTCCCGAAAGCGTCGCCCGATCAGCACCCGGCCGGCGGCGTTGAACAGAGCGACACCCACATTGGGACGATAGGGTTTTGTCATTGGGGATAAAAGGCTGCTGCTTCCGGGCTCATCGATTTTACGAGCGCCCCGACGTGGCCGAACTAGCTGCTTGCCAACTTGGAGAATTCCTTGACCACACGCTCGTAAACCGGGCGCTTGAATGGAACGATCAGGTCAGGAAGATTCTTCATCGGCTCCCAACGCCAGCCGATGAACTCTGCCTTGTGGCCGCCGCCGCCGGGGCTTGCCACATTGATCTCGCTGTCCTGGCCAGTGAAGCGAACAGCGTACCATTTCTGTCGCTGACCACGGTAGCGGCCCTTCCAGGTCCGGCCGGCAACGGTTCGCGGGATGTCATAGATCAACCAGTCCGCGACCTCGCCGAGCTTCTCCACCGAACGGACGCTGGTTTCCTCGTACAGCTCGCGCTTGGCGGCTTGCCAGGTATCCTCGCCGGGATCGACACCGCCTTGCGGCATTTGCCAGACGTGGGATTCGTCGACGTGCTCGACGCCGCCGGCACGGCGACCGATGAAGACCAGCCCCGCTGCGTTGATCAGCATCATGCCGACGCATGTCCGATAGGGCAGATCCTCGTAACGCGCCATTCGGTCAAAGCCTCATGCGTGGCCGCACTCTCCGGCAGAGTCTCAACTTGATTTTGATTTCAGCATCGCAGTTGTCAATGGCACAAGCATGATACCACGGCTTTCAAGCGCCTTGGTCCAGACGCCAATCCGCTCGATCGAAATCGGCAACGCCGAGGCGACGCCGACCGCGGTTCCGCGCTCCTTCGCCATGCCCTCAAGTTTGGCCAGTGCACGGTCGATTTCTCCGGCGGTCGGAACCGCATCGATGGAGACGTCGGCCTTGGCGAAGGGCATGGCCTGGGCGGCCGCCAAGGTGGGGGCAACGCTACGCGCCAATCCATCGTCGAAATAGCCAAGTCCGCGCTTGGCGGCCTCGCGGACGATCGGCAGCATCACGGTGTCGGTGGCGACAAAGCGCGCGCCCATGAAATTGGCAATCCCGGCATAACCCTGAAACCGGCTGAGGTGCCAGTACAGGCGGTCGAGATTCTGTTCGGGCGCAAGCGACGTCAGCAGCGTTTGCGGTCCCGGATCGTTGTCCGGATAATCATAGGGCTCCATCGGAACTTGCAGCAAAATCTCGTGATGCTGCGCGCGCGCGCGTTCGGCGAGTTTGGTGGGATCGGACCCATAGGGGGTGAACGCCAGCGTCACCGCGGCGGGCAGCCTGAGAATCGCGTCGACAGTCTTGGCCGCGCCCACCCCGAGACCACCGACGACAATGGCGACAATGGGCATTTTGGCAGCCTTGGCCCGGTCAGCCTCGGCCGCGTAAACGTTGAAGGGCTTTAGTCCATCGGCTGCCATCGGGATCATGCCGTAGCGCGATTTCTCAAGCAGGCGCGGATCGATCCCGGCCATCATGGCGGGGGCTTCCGTCGTGCCCTTTTCCGAATGCTCGCCGGCAATCGTCACGTCATGGCGCGCGCCGCTGGAGCCATCGATAATGGTGACCGTCCGCTGGTCGGACGGCCCGACCGGTTTGGCGGACGAATTCGCAGCCGGCTCCGACCCATGCGCCATTGCAGATTTTTCGGCAGGTTTTTCGCCAGCGGAGCGGGGCGCCGACTGGATCGCAATCCGCGTCATCGGTTCGCCGCCCAGCGGATTATCGTTGAAGAGGGCATAGCCCGCAAAGGTTGCCAGAAATATTCCCATCAGCACGGCGAGCGCCTGGATTGGGGTAAATGGCAGCCGGAACCGCCGCTTTGCGCGTACGGTAGTCTGTCCGAGCGGAGCGCTCAGATCATCGGCCGCCTCTGCCATCGAACTCCCCGAATCAACTGGGCCGAAGATACCACGGCGGCACAAGGCCGCGGCAGGTGCGGCCGGTTGGCACGACATCCGACCGGCAGTCGACGAGTTCGAACGCAGCGGCGGTAAGGCCCTAATCTTTTGTTTTGACGCGTTTTCTTGGTGCGGGGCCGGGTATTCTTCCGGCCGAAAAAGCTCAAAACAAAAAGGGCGGCGCAGAGGCCGCCCTTTTCGCAAGAAAACGCCTGGAGCCGAATCAGTTGGCTTCCTTGTTGGATGACTTTTCCATCGCAGCCTTGTCACCGGTGCCCGGTGCGCTGGCGTTGACCTTCACGCCATGCAGCAGGTCGGCGGCCATCTTCAGGGCCTTGTCGTCCTTGGCGTCCGGCGGCACGTAGGATTGCGAACCGGTCTTCTCGTCGCCATCATTCTTCAGATGGCCGCGCAGAGAGGCTTCGCCCTTGGTATCGGTCCGCGCTTTCAGCTCTTCCGGCACGTCCTGCAATACCTCGATGTCGGGAACGATACCCTTGGCCTGAATCGACTTGCCGGACGGCGTGTAGTAGCGCGCGGTGGTGAGCCGCAACGCGCCGTTGCCGGAGCCGAGCGGTATGATGGTCTGCACCGACCCCTTGCCGAAGGAGCGGGTGCCGACAAGGGTTGCACGCTTGTGATCCTGCAGCGCGCCGGCGACGATTTCGGACGCCGATGCCGAACCGCCGTTGATGAGAACGATCAGCGGCTTGCCCTTGGTCAGATCGCCGGGATGCGCGGAGCGGCGCTGGGTTTCCTCGGCGTTGCGCCCGCGGGTCGAGACAATTTCGCCGCGCTCGAGGAAAGCGTCGGAAACGGTGACCGCTTCTTCCAGTAGGCCGCCGGGATTGTTGCGCAGGTCGATGATGAAGCCTTTCAGCTTGTCGCCAATCTGATTGTTGAGATTGTTGATCTCGCGCTTGAGCCCTTCGGTGGTCTGCTCGTTGAAGGTGGTGACGCGGATATAGCCGATATCGTCGCCTTCCGTGCGCGCGCGCACCGAGCGGACGCGGATGTTGTCGCGGACCAGCGTGACTTCGATCGGATTGTCCAGCCCCTTGCGGATGATCTTCAGCTTGATCTTGGTGTTGACGGGCCCGCGCATTTTTTCAACGGCCTGGTTGAGGGTGAGGCCCTGAACCTGTTCGTCGTCAAGATTGGTGATGATGTCATTGGCCATGATGCCGGCCTTGGAGGCCGGCGTGTCGTCGATCGGCGACACCACCTTGACCAGCCCATCTTCCATGGTGACTTCGATGCCGAGGCCGCCGAACTCGCCGCGGGTCTGCACCTGCATGTCGCGGAAGCTCTTGGCGTCCATGTAGCTTGAATGCGGATCGAGACCGCTCAGCATGCCGCTGATCGCGGATTCGACGAGCTTGCTGTCGTCGGGCTTCTCGACGTAGTCGCTGCGGACCCGCTCGAACACGTCGCCGAACAGATTGAGCTGGCGGTAGGTGTCCGAGGTCGAGGCACGCGCACTCGATCCCATCATCACCGCGCGCGGTTGGGTCACGAAGAGCGTCAACGCTGCGCCGGTGGCGGCGCTGAGGAGAATTACAGAAGTCTTGCGCATCATCCGCGAACCTTTTCGCCTTCATTTGCGGCCCACCATGGGCCTGGATCAATGGGAGTGCCGTCCTTACGGAACTCAATATAGAGCACGGGCTGGCTCGCGTTAGTCGCGAGTATCGAAGCGACCTGGGACTTCGTCCCCATGGTCGCGACCGGCTCCCCCGTAAGCACAAACTGGCCGATGTTAACCGAAATGCGCTCCATCCCGGCGATCAACACATGATACCCGCCACCGGCATTGAGGATCAAGAGTTGTCCGTAGCTGCGGAACGGACCTGCGTAAACTACCCACCCGTCACACGGGGTTGTGACCTGCGCGCCGGCCCTGGTCGCCAAAGAAATGCCTTTTTCCGCGCCACCCGCGCCGTCGGAACCGCCAAATTCGCGGATTTTGACGCCGTTCACCGGCAAAGCGAGTAAACCCTTCGCGGAGGCAAATGCAATGGCCGGGCTTAGTCGGGCGCGATCCTTCAGCCCGCCCAGATTCGGCTTGCCATTAACCGTGGCAGGCGTTCCCTGCTGACTGGCGGCCGCCGCTGCCTTGGCGGCGCTTTTGAGATCCTGCTCCATTTTGCCGATCAGCCCCTGCAGGCTGTCGACCTGCCTGGAGAGCGCAACGGCGCGCGCGCTTTCGGTTTCCATGTCCTTTTCGACCGCGCTCTGCTTTCGCTGGCGCTCGCCGACAAGGGCGGCGAGCCGGGTCTGATCTTCCCGCAGCCTGTCGCGATCGATCGCAAGGCGATCGCGCTCGGAGCCAATGGTCTTGCGCAGCGAGACCAACTCGGTGAGATCGTCGGCGAGCTTCTCGGCGCGTGCACGCAATTCCGGAACGACCGATCCGAGCAGCATCGCGGTTCGAAGCGATTGCAGCGCGTCCTCGGGGCGTACCAGTAGCGCCGGAGGTGCCCGCCGTCCGGCGCGCTGCAAGGCGGCGAGAACCTCGACCACTTCGGCGCGGCGCGAATCGAGCGAGCCTCTGATTTGCTGCTCGCGCGAATCGAGCGGAAGAAGCCGCGCCTCGGCATCGCCGATCCTGGTTTCGACGATCCGGACCTGGGCGGCGATATCGATCAGTTGGCCGTTGAGCTTGCTGCGGTCCTGTCCGATCGTCGCGATTTCGGCCTTGAGCTTCTGCTGAGATTCGGCTGCGCTTTTTTGCAGCGTGCGGGTGGCTTCGAGCTCCTGCTCACGCTGCTTGATGGCATCGGGCGAAGGGGCTGCGGCCTGCGGCGCCGGTTCGGCGAGTTGGGCGGCTGCGGGCAGGTTGATTCCGGCAAAGCCCGCGGACAGAAGCGCGATCGAAAACGAGATGCGGGCCGAGGTGAATGCACCAAACCGGCCGGTGTCTGGGTACGAGGGAATGTTCCAGGCTGGCTGCATCTAACCCAAATCGGTGCCTTTTGCACTTTGGTTACGCGCCTCAGGCGCGGTGATAGGGATGCCCCGCCAGAATGGTCGCGGCCCGGTAAACCTGTTCCAGAAGCATGACGCGAACCATTTGGTGCGGCCAGGTCGCGGAGCCGAACGCCATTCTCAGCTTTGCCATGCGCCGCAAATCGGGCGAAAGTCCGTCCGCGCCGCCGATTGTGAAAATAGTATTGGCGACCTGATCATCCCGCCAGCGGCCAAGATGCCGGGCAAATGTGTCGCTGTCGACATTGTCGCCGCACTCGTCGAGCGCAACCACGACGGATTTCGGCGGGATTGCGGCCGAAATTGCCGCGGCCTCCTCGGCAATGCGGGTTGTGGCGTCGCGCGCGCGGCTTTCCGGGATTTCATGGACGTCAAGGCCGCGAAATCCGAGTTTCCGGCCGATGTCGTCGAAACGCTCGCGGTAGCGCTCGGCCAGTTCCCGCTCCGGGCCCTGTTTCAGCCGTCCGATGGCAACGACGACAAGGCGCATGGATGAATCTTCCGGCAACACACGCCGTCGGATCAAACCGAGGCTGAAGGCGGGTTTGCCGCAGAAAGCGCTCTAAATCAATCGATTGCGCGCAGCCTTTCCGCACAAGCGGACATCCGCTTATGCGGCATGCACGCCGCACCCGAGAGGCATGCGCGCGGCCGATTCGAAGTCGGCCGCCTAGATCGCCTTCGCCGCCGTCGGCCCCTGGGTCCACAATCTTTCCAGATTGTAGAACTCGCGCACCTCGGGTCTGAAGATGTGTACGATCACGTCGCCGGAATCGATCAGCACCCAATCGCAGTTGGGCAAGCCCTCGATGTGGATGTTCGTGATTCCGGTTTCCTTGAGACCTTTGGCGACATTTTCCGCGATCGCGCCGACGTGCCGGTTAACCCGGCCCGAGGTGACGATCATGTAGTCGGAGAATGCAGATTTGCCGCGAAGGTCGATGGTGACCGTTTCTTCCGCCTTCATATCGTCGAGGCGGGAGAGGACCATATTCAGCGTCTTGTCGGCGTCGGGTTGCGCCTTCAAGGCCGCAGCTTGTGTCGATGTTTTACGCGTCTTGGGTAAAACAGACTTGGACAATACAGATGTGGCCAGGGACCATTCCTTTCACTGTATCGCGAACGCCGAATCCTCGACGCCCGCACACCATACTATGCATGTGGGGTTAACGGTTTCAATATCCAGCACCCCGCTTCCGGAGTTCGAGATTTTCGTCGCGTTTACCCCTGACACGAACTTCGGAAACACAGGGGTACCGGTAACCTTATGTGGCGCCGTGTTGTCCAATTGATGTGTGCCGGACCGGTTCCCGCCGATCGAGGTGGCGCCAATCCGGTCGTCCATCACTTGGTTCTCCAGCTGCCGTCCTGGTTCCGCAAGCCCGTCGAAGACAGGCTCAGTTTCATACCGGTGAGAAAGACCCAGGCGGGCGGGCGTTGATCGGCGAGGTTGGCGGCTTGGTTTTCGGGCAAACGGTAGCGCGCGAGCGCCTGTGAAGCCGGCGAGGCGAGCGCGCGAAAACTCTGCGGCGGACGGTCGATCACAGCGATCGGCACCTCGGATGCGATATCCCGCCAGCTTTGCCAGCGGTGAAATTGCGCAAGATTGTCCGCGCCCATGATCCAGACAAAGCGCAGGCCGGAAGCCCGGCGGCGCAGATATCTTACGGTGTCAACAGTGTATCGCGTTCCGATGACGGATTCGAGACAGCATACATCGATGCGCGGATCGCTGGCCACGCGCCGCGCGGCTTCGGTGCGTTCCTCCAGATCGTGCAGCGCCCTGTCATCCTTGAGCGGATTGCCCGGCGTCACCAGCCACCACACGCGATCGAGCTTCAATCGCTTGATCGCGAACAGGCTGATTGCCCGGTGCGCAAGATGCGGCGGATTGAAGGAGCCGCCGAGCAGGCCGATGCGCATGCCGTTGGAATAAAGCGGAATGGCCGCGGCGGCAGAACGCGACGCGACGGACGACTTATTCAACGAGTGCCCCGTTTGCTTCGCCCGAAAACGCCATCGCCGATCACGGCCGGGTCTGCCCGGTGCCGTGAACGCGATACTTGAAGCTGGTCAGTTGTTCCGCGCCGACCGGGCCGCGCGCATGGAACTTGCCGGTGGCAATGCCGATCTCGGCGCCGAAGCCGAATTCGCCGCCATCGGCGAACTGGGTCGAGGCGTTGTGCAGCACGATCGCCGAATCGACCTCATCGAGAAATTTGCGGGCGGTCGCATTGTCCTCGGTCACGATCGCATCGGTATGATGCGAGCCGTGGTTGTGGATGTGGGCGATCGCCTCGTCGACGCCGTCGACGATTCTTGCCGCAATGATCGCATCCTCATATTCGGTGTCCCAGTCTTCCTCGGAAGCCGGCTTCACCCTGGCGTCGGTTCGTTGCACGGTCTCGTCGCCGCGCACCTCGCAGCCCGCGTCGATCAGCATCTCGACCAGCGGCTTGAGCGTTTTTGGCGCGCCCTTGCGGTCGATCAGCAGGGTTTCGGCGGCGCCGCAGACGCCGGGCCGGCGCATCTTGGCGTTCAGCACGATCGATTTCGCCATGTCCAGATTGGCGGCATGATCGACGTAGACATGATTGACGCCTTCGAGATGCGCGAACACCGGCACGCGCGCCTCCGCTTCGACACGTGCGACAAGGCTTTTGCCGCCGCGCGGCACGATGACGTCGATGGCGCCGTTCAGCCCGGTCAGCAACAGGCCGACCGCGGCGCGATCGCGCGTCGGCACCAGCGTGATCGCGGCTTCGGGAAGACCGGCTTCGCGCAATCCCTGAACCAGGCAATCATGGATCGCGCGGCAGGATCGGAAGCTGTCCGAACCGCCGCGCAGGATGACGGCGTTGCCGGATTTCAGGCACAGCACGCCGGCGTCGGCCGCGACATTGGGGCGGCTTTCGAAGATCACCGCGACCACGCCGAGCGGGACGCGAACCCGTTCGATGGTCATGCCGTTGGGACGTTGCCAGCTTTCGGTGATGACGCCGACGGGATCCTTGATCGCGCGCACGGTCGCGACGCCGTCGGCCATCGCATCGATGCGCGCTTGCGTCAGCGTCAACCGGTCGATGAAGGCCGAGGTGGCGCCACCGGCGCGGACCTCGGCGACGTCCTCGGCATTCGCGGCGAGAATGGCGGGTGCGTTGGCGCGGACGGCGCGCTCGATCGCTTCCAGCGCGCGGTTCTTCTGCTCAGGGCTGGCGAGCGCCAGCACCCGTGCGGCGGCGCGCGCGCCGGCGGCGAGATCGGTCATCAGTCCCGGCAAATCGGCGTTTGCCTCGATCGCCTTCAGCGGCACGCTCATGTCGGTTCGAGCCTCAGTTAAGATCATGTCCTAGCATGGAAATCCACGTTTTGCGAAGGGCGGCAGAGGCATGCCGCGGGAGCAGGGCGGCCCACCGGCCGGCTAGGCCATTGGCCTAGCGGCGGTTTCGAAAAGATCGAAACGGGGCTCTAAATTTATGATTCGACGCGCTTTCTTGACGCGAACCGGCCGCCACTTCGTTTGAAAACGCCTTAGAGCGAGATGACTTTTCTTCGAAACGTCATCACGCTCTATCTTTTTGTTTGAGCATGATCTCCGCGCAAACGCTCTCGCGTTTGTCGCGAGGGAAAACCGGTATCCACTTTTCCGGATCATGCCCTAGTTGGCCGGATACGCCGCGCCCGGGCCGATCACGAGGTCATCGCGGTGGATCATTTCCGCGCGTCCGCTGATGCCGAGGATCGCCATCACGTCCGGCGATGAGCGGCCTTTGATCTTGTCGGCGTCCTCGGCGTCATAGGCGACAAGGCCGCGGCCGATCTCCTGGGTGTCGGGGCCGCGCACCACCACGGCATCGCCGCGGGCGAATTGCCCGTCGACCCGGATCACGCCGGCCGGCAGCAGGCTCTTGCCGGCGCGCAACGCGCTCACCGCGCCGGCATCGATGGTCAGGGTGCCCTTTGGCTCGAGCGAGCCCGCGATCCATCGCTTGCGCGCGGTCACGGGATTGGCCGGCGTCAGGAACCAGGTACAGCGCCCACCATTGGCGATCGCCTGCAGCGGATGCTCGATCTTGCCCGAGGCGATCAGCATATGGGTGCCGGCGGTGGTCGCGATCTTCGCCGCCTCAATCTTGGTGCGCATGCCGCCGCGCGAAAGTTCGGATTCCGCAGCACCTGCCATTGCCTCGATTTCCGACGTCACGGATTCCACGACCGGAATCAGTCTGGCGTTCGGATTGTCGGCCGGCGGGCCATCGTAGAGGCCGTCAACGTCCGAGAGCAGGACCAGAAGGTCGGCGCTCGTCATGGTGGCGACGCGAGCGGCGAGGCGATCATTGTCGCCATAGCGGATTTCGTTGGTGGCGACCGTGTCGTTCTCGTTGATGACGGGCACCGCGCGCCACTCCAGGAGCTTGGCAATGGTGGAGCGCGCGTTGAGATAGCGGCGCCGCTCCTCGGTGTCCTGCAAGGTCACCAGGATCTGTCCGGCGCCGATGCCGTGAGCCCCGAGCACTTCCGACCAGATCCGCGCCAGCGCGATCTGCCCCACCGCGGCCGCGCCCTGGCTCTCCTCGAGCTTCAAGGGGCCGCGCGCGAGCTTCAAGCGGCTGCGTCCGAGCGCAATCGCACCGGACGAGACGATCAGGAGCTCGCGACCCTCGCCGTGAAGCTTGGCCAAATCGGCGGCGAGCGCCGCAAGCCAGGCGGTGCGGACCTCGCCGGCATCGGAATCGATCAGCAGCGATGAGCCGACCTTGACGACGATCCGGCGGAAGTTTCTTAGGCTTGGGCAGGCCATGGATTTGGTCTTGAGGGACATGTCGGGAAAAGCGATACGCGCCACCTCTGCGATTTGGAAGTGGCGCGACTGGAAATATCTGCGCTGTGTCAGCCCATCACGAAGGCATTGAGCTTGTTGCCCTCGGGATCCCTGAAATAAGCGGCATAAAATTTCTCGTTGCGCTGGCCAGGAGGCCCTTCGCAGGAGCCGCCGAGCGACAAGGCCAGCTTGTAGATGCGATCGACATGGGCTTTGTCCTTGGCCCCGAACGCCGCCATCACACCGTTACCGACCGTCATCGGCTTGCCGTCAAAGGGAAGTGCCACGCCAAAGCCCGCGCCGCCACCCGGACCGCCCCACGCGATGATGCGATCGTTCGCCATGAAGCGGCCCATGCCGACTTCGCTGCAGATACTGTCGTAGAATTCGCCGGCCTTCTTCAGATCGTTGGTACCCACGGTGACATAACCGATCATGATTTCCTCCTGAGGTTTCCTGGGATCGGCCAAGTTTCGCAGTCGAACGAAACCAGCGCAAGTCGGCTTTTGGGGAGACGATCCCGCCTTCGGTTTTGACGCGCTATGGCGTCATGACCCACGGCTCGGCCTGCGCGCCGCCCTTGGCCTTGACGGACACCGGGGCTTCACCAATCACCTCGGCAAGCGCCCGCAGCGCCTCCTTGACGCCCTCACCGGTCGCGCCCGAGATCAGAAGCGGCGTCTTCCTCGCGGCGCGTTTCAGGCGATCCTTCTGCTTCTTCAATTCGTCCGGTGTTAACGCGTCGATCTTGTTCAGCGCGATGATCTCGACCTTCTCGGCGAGATCTCCTTCATAGGCCTCAAGCTCGTTGCGCACCGTCTTGTAGGCTTGGCCTGCGTGTTCGCTCGTCGCATCGACGAGATGCAACAGGACGCGGCAGCGCTCGACATGGCCAAGAAAGCGATCGCCGAGACCTGCGCCCTCATGGGCGCCCTCGATCAGGCCGGGAATATCCGCCAGCACGAATTCGCGGCCATCGGCGTTGACGACGCCGAGCTGTGGATGCAGCGTGGTGAAGGGATAGTCGGCGATCTTCGGCTTCGCGGCCGAGACCTTGGCGAGGAATGTCGATTTTCCGGCATTGGGAAGGCCGACGATGCCGGCGTCCGCGATCAGTTTCAGCCGCAACCAGATCCAGCGCTCCTCGCCCACTTCGCCGGGATTGGCGTTGCGCGGCGCGCGATTGGTCGATGACTTGAAGTGTGCGTTGCCGAAGCCGCCATTGCCGCCCTCCGCCAGCACGAACTTCTCGCCAAGCGTGGTGAAGTCGTGGATCAGCGTCGTGCGGTCTTCGTCGAAAATCTGGGTGCCGACGGGAACCTTGAGCACGATGGCCTTGCCGTTGGCACCGTGGCGATCCTTGCCCATGCCATTGGTGCCCTTCTGCGCCTTGAAGTGCTGCTGATAGCGATAGTCGATCAAGGTGTTCAGCCCGTCGACCGCCTCGACGATGACGTCGCCGCCACGCCCGCCATTTCCGCCGGAGGGACCGCCGAACTCGACATACTTCTCGCGGCGGAAGGCCACGCAACCGTTGCCGCCGTCGCCGGAGCGAATATAGACCTTAGCTTCGTCGAGGAATTTCATGGCGTATAGGTAGGGCAGGGAGGTCGGGGCGGCAACCACCAAGCTTGGTAAATGTCGCGAAAGTCCGCAATTTACGGCCCTTTTTTGGGGCATGGCGCGATATCCCGGGCTGTCGATGTGCTAGCGTGAACCAACCCAGAGCCTGCGAGAGCGAAAGACAGCAATGAGACGTCGAAAATTCATCAGCCTTGCGGGTGGAACGGCTGCGTTATCGTTGCTTTGGCCGGCGGTCGCGCGAAGTCAATCGCTCCGCAAGCCGCGCCGCATCGCGTTCGTACATTCCGGAATTCCCGCCGATCAACTCACCGAGAGCGCCGGACCGTTCTGGGTGCGACGTTTCTACGAAACATTGCGCGGGCTCGGCGATCTCGAAGGCGGCAATCTTGCCGTCGAGCGATATTCCGCCGAGGGCCGCACCGAGCGCTTTGCCGCTCTCGCCGTCGAGGTCGTCAGCCGTAACCCGGAGGTCATCGTCACCAATCTCAATGACTCTGACCAGAGCGTTCATGGCAGCAACCGCCACGATACCGATCGTCGCGATCACGCAAGATCCGCTCGCGGCGGGCTTGATCACAAGCCTCGCACGTCCCGGAGGCAATCTGACTGGCGTCAGCATTGATGCTGGCTTCGCCATCGTCGCTAAACGCCTGCAAATCCTCAACGAGGCGATGCCGAAGGCAACCAAGGCGACCTTTCTGCTGTCGAACTTGTTGGACGAGCGGGCAGGATCGTCTTATCGCGAGGCCGCGCAGCAAATGGGCATAGAGCTGGCCCTAAATTTCCTCGCCGAGATAAATGACGCGGAACTGCGCCGCACCTTTGCCGAGATGGCTCAGCAGAAGCTGGACGCGGCCCTTGTCGACGAAGGCGGCAGCTTTCTGGCGCACCGCGCCCTGATCGCGGAGCTGGCTGAGAAATACCGTCTTCCGGTGATTTATCCCTACCGCGACTATGTCGACCTCGGTGGGCTGATAACATATGCGCCGGATCTCGGCGAATTGGCCCAGCGCATGGCCAATGACGTGCATCAAATCCTTGGCGGCGCCAAAGTGGGCGACATTCCCTATTTTCAGCCGACCAAATTCCTGCTGATCATCAATCTGAAGGCCGCCAAGAGACTTGGCCTCGAGTTGCCGCCGACGCTGATATTGAGAGCGGATGAGGTGATCGAATGAGGCGGCGAGCTATCCAGGCTGAGCTGGCCGTCGGCGAATGAGAAACTTCTGCAATCCCTCCAGCGCCAGCTCGCGGCGCTGATTGAACACCGTCGAACGCAAGCTGACGACACCCGTCGAGCGCCCCGGCGTCAGTTCGGTCACTTCGAGCGCGGGATAGATCGTGTCATTGGCGAATACCGGCTTCAGGAACCGGCTCGATTGCTCGAGAAAGCCAATCAGCGATTGCTCCACCATGAACGGAAACAGCCCGGCGCCGGGCGCGGTGTGGATCAGGGTCTGGAAGCCGTGGGCCAGAAGGTTCTGCATGCCGCGGGCGCGACAATATTCGACATCGTAATGCACCGGATGGGTATCGCCGCTCGCGGTCTGGAATGCCGCGAAAACCGCTGATGTCATGGTGCGGCTTGGAAGGGTGAAGCGCTCGCCGAGCACGAAATCCTCGAACCAGCGCTGCTGCGGTACCATGCGATGTTCGGCGGGGTCGAAATCGGTCATGCTACCTTCTTGCGACGTTGGCGCTCACCTACCGGTATCGCAGAGGCGGGGTGGCGGCAATCGATTCCCCCACAACTCGTCATGCCCGGCCTTGTGCCGCGCATCCACGTCTTTAAAACAGCGCCGGATCAATAACGTGGATGGTCGGGACGTGCCGGCCATGACGTGAAGCCCAGTCCGACATCACGGCCAACGATGAATCTGATTTCAAGAATCTCCGCGTCGACCGACGAACGCTCCGCGCGCATTGCCGGCGTCGGACTGATGCTGCTGTCGATCTTCATGTTTTCGTTCGGCGACGCCATCGGCAAGTTCATGGTCGCGACCTATTCCGTCGGCCAGCTATTGTGTCTGCGCGCTTGCGCGGCGCTGTTGGTGCTGGCGCCGCTGATCTGGCGCCAACGGACAGCGTTCATGACCCTGGAACGGCCGCGCCTGCAACTGCTCCGGGTTTTGCTCTCCACGCTCGAAGTTGCCGCCTTCTTCGTGGCAACGGTTTATCTGCCACTTGCCGACGTCACCACCTACTATCTGGCCTGTCCGATCTTCGTCACCGCGCTGTCGGCAATCGTGCTGCGTGAGCGGGTCGGCTGGCGGCGCTGGAGCGCGATCGTGATTGGCTTTTGCGGCGTACTGATCGCGTTGCGCCCGTCGTCGCAAACCATCTCCTGGCCGGCGATGATCGCGCTCGGCGGCAGCCTGTGCTTTTCGGTGCTGATGTTGATCACGCGGCTCCTGCGGGCGACGCCCGACATCGTGATGGCGACGTCGCAATTTATCGGAACCCTCACGTTGGGCGCGCTGATGGCGCCGTTCGGGTGGGTTACGCCGAGTCTCGGTAGCCTCGTATTGTTTGCAGTCGCCGGCTGCATTTCGGTCAGCGCACTCTTGTGCGTCAATCGCTCCCTGAAACTCGCGCCCGCCAGCGTCGTCGTCCCCTACCAATATTCCATGATCGTGTGGGCGATCATGTTCGGCGTCGTCGTGTTCGGTGACGTGCCGTCATGGCCGACGACGGTCGGCGCCGCGATCATCATCGGCGCCGGACTTTACATCTTCCTGCGCGAGCGAAATCTTGGCCTTGAGGATACAGCGGTCAGCCCGCCGGCGTGAGTCTCACTCACCCGCGGGGGGAGAGTGAGGATAATCACCGCTCGCGCCGGACCGAATTGCCCCAGTTCTTCAGCGACGCCCAGACGCTGCGGGTCAGCCGAAAGCAATCGACCGGCGTCGACGATCCCAGCGCCTCGAAGCGATGCAGTTCGACGCCGCTCCACTGGAAGCCGCATTTTTCCAAGACATTGCGCGAGGCGGGGTTGGCGACGCGAGCGCCCGACATGATGTGCTCGAGCTCGACTTCTTCGAAGGTGAAGTCGATCACCGCGCGCGCAGCTTCGGTGGCGAAGCCTTGACCCCAATAATCCACGCCGAGCCAGTAGCCGAGTTCCGGCGCCGCCGGCTCACGCCAGTCAACGCCGACCATCCCGATCGGCGTGTGGTTGCTCTCGATCAGGAACACAGTCTCGCGCCGTTCATTTGCGATGCCGCGCACGAATTCGACGGCATGATCCTGCAAATAGGGATGCGGCAGGCGACGGGTATTCTCCGCAATGCGGCGATCATTGGCGAGATGCGAGATTGCCCTGACGTCCGCAAGCGTCGGCCTGCGCAGCGTCAGCCGCTCCGTGTCGAGGACGCATCGTCGAGCCTCGCTCAATGTCGGGGGCGGGATATCCTGCAGCATGTCGGGCTCCTTGAGTTCTAACTCTTGGATTGTTGCGCGGGTCCTCTCCGGGATACGCGCAACAAAAAAGGGAGGCCGGTTTCCCGCCTCCCCTTGGAGCCTTTGAGAGCCCCGCCGGTTCAACAGGATCCGGCGGACTCATTCATGTCCACCGTCTATTCGGCCGCAGCTTCCGTGGTCGGAACCACCGATACGAAGGTGCGGCCATTGGCTTTCGCGCGAAACTCGACATGGCCCTCGACCTTGGCGAACAGAGTGTGGTCCGTGCCCATGCCGACATTAAGGCCGGGGTGCCAGGTGGTGCCGCGCTGACGCGCAATGATGTTGCCGGGAATCACATGCTCCCCGCCATAGATCTTGATGCCAAGGCGCTTGCCCGCCGAATCACGGCCGTTACGCGATGAACCGCCTGCTTTTTTGTGAGCCATGGCCCGTCTCCAACTTCTATCTAATCTCTAAATCAATTCCTTGACGGAATCATTTCACTTTATTTCACGCTTATCTGAAGCGCTTACTTTTTGCCGCTTTTGTCCTTTGCGGCGGGCTTCTTGGCCGGCGCTTTCTTCGTTTCAGGCTTGGCGCGCGGTTTTGCCGCGGCCTTTTTTGTAGCCGCCTTCTTGGGCGCGGCCTTTTTCTTTGCGGCCTTCGGCGCCTCGTCGCCGTCATCCGCAGGCTTTGCGGGAATCGGCTTCTCGCGCTTCGGGCGCGGTCCGATGGTCGGCTTGTTATCGTTGGTCAGGATCTCGGTGATACGCAACACCGTGATCTCGTCGCGATAACCGCGCTTGCGGCGCGAATTCTTGCGGCGACGCTTCTTGAAGGCGATCACCTTCGGGCCGCGCTTGTGCTGCAGCACTTCGGCCGCAACCGAGGCGCCGGGAACCGTGGGCGTTCCCAACACCGGCGATTCGCCGCCGACCAAAAGAACTTCACCAAGCTGCACGATCGTTCCGACATCGCCGGCGATCTTGCCTATCTCGAGCACATCATCCGGAACGACGCGGTACTGCCGGCCGCCGGTTTTGATGACTGCGAACATCGTTTTATTCCTTCGTGTTCGATCCCGGCCTCGGACAGGTCCGGGCCGGCTTTTTCTACAGTCGTTATGGATTCACCGCGACGATCCTGAGATCGACGCGAATTTCCGCGCGATCGGGCAAACGCCCTTGAAGCCGCGCAAAAACAAACAGCGCGAGAAAGATCCCGCGCCGGGTGCCGGAGTTATAGCCACTGGAGACCGGGAGTCAAGGCAAACTGGCCCGAAAAGCGGCCAAATCTGCGGGATTTGGGGCCAAAGGGATGAATCGGGCCCCCGTCGTTTGCCCCGGCGAAACCAACGGGTTCCCCATTTGTTGATCCTTCATTCCGGCATCGACGGGACAAAAATGGCTGAGGATACATTGACCACCACCGGCATTGGCCGGCACGGCGCTGCCCGCCTGCCGTCGGTGGACGTGGATAGTTTCAATATCGAGTTGAAGGACGATGACGGCTTCCTCGGCGACCGCGCCAGCAAGGGCGCGTTCCGCAAGATCCTGGACAGCCTGCGCAAGCCGCTGAAAAAGAACGGTGAGGATCCGCTCGGCGACAAGGCCGCCGAAATCATCAGCAAGAGCGAACTCGATGAGGCGCTGCTAGGCAAGGAGGTCGGGGCCGCAGCTCTGGTACACGGCGCGATCGAGGAATTCGCCCGCGAATTGGCCTTTGTGACGTCGCGCTTCCTGAAGACCAAGCCGTGGGCCGACACCGAACGTATCGTGGTCGGCGGCGGCTTTCGGGAGAGCCGGGTCGGCGAACTTGCAATCGCGCGCACCGACATCCTGCTCAAGGCCGACGGTTTTCCGGTCGACTTGGTGCCGATCCGTTTTCACCCCGATGAAGCCGGGCTGATCGGCTGCCTGCATCTGGCGCCGTCCTGGATTTTCGAGGCCCATGACAGCATCCTGGCGGTCGATATCGGCGGCACCAACATTCGCTGCGGCCTGGTGGAAACCCGCTGGAAGAAGGCGCCAGACCTGTCGAAGGCGTCGGTGTGGACGTCCGAACTGTGGCGCCACGCCGACGACGAGCCGACGCGCGAAGGCGCCATCAAGCGTCTGGTCAAGATGCTGAAGGGGTTGATCTTGGAGGCCGAAACGGAAGGGTTGAAGCTTGCGCCCTTCATCGGGATCGCGTGCCCCGGCGTGATCAACGACGACGGCTCGATCGAAAAGGGCGCGCAGAACCTTCCGGGCAATTGGGAGAGCAGCAAGTTCAATCTGCCGGCGAGCCTTGTCGATGCGATTCCGGAGATCAGCGGTCACGATACCGCGGTGCTGATGCACAATGACGGCGTGGCGCAGGGCCTTTCGGAAGTTCCGTTCATGCAGGACGTGGAGCGGTGGGGCGTTTTGACCATCGGCACGGGATTGGGCAATGCGCGTTTTTCCAATCGCAGGAAGGACAGGGACGACAAGAAGGACAAAGACGAGAAGAAAGAGAAAAAGAGCCAGGATTGACGCGCGGCATATCCTCCACCGCCGGTAACCTTGAAAGGTTAGGTTAAAACCGAGAACGCGTTGCAGCGCGTGGGCGGATGGCTACCGTCAAGCCGTCGCTCAGGCTGGCCAGCGAAGCCGCACTTCCGGCCCGCAATTTTAATGTGGCGACACGGGACCGCCGGTTTTTTCCGCGTCTGGCGGTCCCACCCATTATCCCGCCCGGCGGCCCATAGCCCCGGATACGCTGGAATTTCGCACCTCCAACCTTGTCTGGCCAGCCGTCCTCGCCTAGAACTCGCCCCGACCTCGGGGCGCGCGCGTGTTTTGCTCCGTCATGGCACCTGGAGAGGTGGCAGAGTGGTTGAATGCACCGCACTCGAAATGCGGCATAGGTGCAAGCCTATCGGGGGTTCGAATCCCTCCCTCTCCGCCAGAACTGCCTTCGCTATTTTACGATCCTCTGCGATAATCTACGACAAAATCTATTAATTTCATATACTTGACGGGAAGGCGCCGACCGTGCCCGTTCGCTCCCGGTCGTCATAATTTTGAACGCATTCGTGGGTGGTATTGTGGGTGGTGACCAGTTTGCCGGTCGCTGCGGAGGTCACCCATGGCGCGCATAATGGATCGACTCACAGCTCTGAAAGTCGCCCACGCGATCCGGAAACCAGGCATGTACGCGGACGGCGGCGGCCTCTATCTGCAGGTGAGCAACGGCGGCGCCTCCTGGATCTACCGCTACATGCTCAAGGGCGTCCCGCGTGAGATGGGACTCGGCCCGCTCACGATCTACGGCCTGAAAGACGCGCGCATGAAGGCACTCGATGCGCGCCGATTGCGTCATGAAGGTGTTGACCCGATCGACGCGAGGCGCGCCGTGCGTGCAAAAACAAAGCTCGACGCAGCGAAGGCGATGACCTTCAAGCAGTGCGCCGAAGCATACATCAAGGCGCATCGGGCGGGTTGGCGCAACGCCAAGCATGCCGCGCAATGGAGCGCGACGCTCGCGACCTATGCGGAGCCAATCATCGGTTCACTGCCCGTGCAAGCGATCGACACCGCGCTCATCATGCAAGTGTTGGAGCGAGAGGTTCGCGACGCATCCGACAAGCCTGCCACCGCCCTTTGGACCGCGAGACCAGAGACGGCGAGCCGGCTGCGCGGGCGCATCGAGTCCATCCTCGATTGGGCAAGAGTGCGCGGGTATCGCGACGGTGAGAACCCGGCGCGGTGGCGCGGTCATCTCGACAAGCTCCTGCCTGCCCGCGCCAAGGTGCGTACCGTCGAACATCATGCGGCCCTGCCCTACGGCGAGCTGCCGGACTTTATGGCGGAGCTTCGCAAGCAGGACGGCGTCGCCGCGCGCGCCCTGGAGTTTACCATTCTGACCGCGGCGCGTACCGGAGAGGTGATTGGGGCGCGCTGGGGCGAACTCGACGTGTCGACAAAGCTCTGGACCGTTCCGGCCAGTCGGATGAAAGCCGGGAGGGAGCATCGCGTACCGCTGAGCACTCGGGCGGGCGCTATTCTCGAGGGGATGAAACAGCTCAGCGATGCAAGTGAACACGCAGGCGAACAGGCTGAAGCGTTTGTGTTCCCTGGCGGCAAACGAGGCCAGCCGCTGAGTAACATGGCGTTCCTCATGCTGTTACGCCGAATGAAACGCAATGATCTCACCGCCCACGGCTTTCGTTCGACGTTTCGCGATTGGGCCGCCGAGCGGACGAATTTCCCGAGCGAAGTCGCCGAGATGGCACTTGCACACACGGTGAGCAGCAAGGTGGAACAGGCGTATCGCCGCGGAGACCTGTTCGAACGCCGTCGGCGCATGATGGCGGCATGGTCGACGTTCTCTGCCATGGACAAGTAAGCGTGGCTTGGCAGCGCCACAAGAATGGCCGAGGTGAAAACAGCGCTGCGCCGTGACATCCATAGCAGTCGAGATTGGAGCGAGTCGCTCCCACCTTGCCTTACTCGCTTGAGCAGCCCTCGCCGGGCCATCGACATCCGGTCAAGCCCGCGAGCCGGCAGAGCCGGGCGCGCGAACAGCGCGAGGCTTGACGGGGTGGAGCGGGTCCGGCTCGCTCGTCATAAGCTGGCCATCAAATCTCTTCAGCCAATGCGAGCCGCGTGCACCATCACGGATGGACGCGCGGCGCTCACGCAAAAACGTCGTCGAGAGTCGTGGGCGGATGGCTCACATTGAGTCGGAAACAATCACAAAAAAGGATGCTGGCGCTTGGAATATTGATGTCGTTCGGATTTCGCAAAAAGCGACAGCAGGCCGCTTCTTGCGACGTCTCCTTAACCTCAACTCCCACAACCACAATCAGCGCGACCGGAGGCGGCGCTTTTATCTTGCCGTCTTAATCGGGCGCCCAACGTCTACTCCACGATACGATATTTCCTTCTCTGCCAGCGTGCTTCGCACGTCAGGGCGCACGCGCTTCATACGCGCACCGGTTGCTCCCCACTACGTCGGGCAACGGCGGCCGAACCGTCGTGCGCCAATTGCAAACAGTGCGCTCGACTGGCGGTGCGGATGGTAATCGGACGGCGTTTCATGCGCCGCCCTCCGCACGATTTACTGATTCGGAGATGCCGGTTTCACTTCCGATTCTCCCCCGGAAACGGACATTGTAAGAGGCAATCGGCATGTCTCAAATGTGCCCAACAGCCGACATGTCGGGACGGGGCTTTGACCCTTGGTTTGACCCACATCAATACTGCCGAATGAAGTCAGCTCCATAAGCTTTCGGTTTTCTTGAATATGGAGCCGCTCGATGATCAAAGTTGCCAAAGCCTCTATTCTGACGACGCTGTTGACGGCGGTTCTAATAGGCTACGTGGCGTACGGCACAGCCGCAGCGGCGGATACCCTCAAAGGACAAGTTCTGGGTGGTGGCCAACCCATCGCCAACTCCACAGTCACTCTCTGGGCTGCAAGTGCGGGCTCGCCGGCGCAACTGGCTCAAGTGAGAACTGGTGAAGATGGCAGCTTCACCCTCAATTCAACTGACGCTCCGGACAAAGATGCCATTCTCTATCTGATCGCAAAGGGCGGCCAATCCAAAGCCAATCCACAAAGCGGCGACAACCCCGCAATTGCGCTGTTGACGGTGATAGGTAACAAACCCCCGACGACAGTCACAATCAACGAAATGACCACCGTGGCGTCGGTGTGGACCAATGCGCAATTCCTTGACAACACCGCGATCAAGGGAACTTCGCTTAGCCTACGAATTGCCGCGGGTAATGTGCCCAACTTCGTCAATCTTGAAACAGGTGGCTGGGGTTCAGCCATTCAGGATCCGCCCAACAGCGGACAGACGCCGACCATGGCCAATTTCGCTACTTTGGCCGATGTGCTTGCAGGATGTACGACGAGTGTGACTGCCGGGGCGTGTGACAAACTCTTTATCGCAACCATCCCGCCTAACGGGGCCGTCCCTATCGATACGCTGATGGCAGCACAGTCGGTTGCCCGCGCTCCGTGGTACCAACCTGCGAGAGTGTTCGCTCTTATCGACCAATTCTATCCGGTCCCGATGGGCAAGAACATGCGTGCTGTTCCGTATATGCCCTATCTCAGGTTTGCGCCTAGCGCGTGGGTTCTGCCGCTCAAGTTTGATGGCGGCGGCTTCCGTGCCGGTGGCAAGGCAATGTTCGACAGTGAAGGAAACCTCTGGGTCGGCGATAACTGGACGGTTGGCTGGCAGGGGCAGGACAGCTTGTGGCAGGGCAACGTCACAAAGTTTGGCCCCAACGGTCGCCCGCTTTCGCCGATCACTACAGGCTTCACCGGCGGCGGAATGCAGGGAGGTACGTTCGGGACCGCTGTCGATGCCAACGACAATGTTTGGTTCAGCAATTATGGGGGCAAGTCGATTGCGGTGTTCGACAAGAACGGCAATCCGCTGACACCGCCGGAGGGCATCACGTTTGACGGCAAGCTGGGGCTAATGCAGGGAATCATTGTTACCCCCAGTGGGGACGTTTGGATCCTTGGCATCGAAAAGAGCCAACTTCTCTTCTTCCCTAAGGGCGACATAACCAAAGGCCGGATCGTTTGCGAAGGTGACAAGCAAGAGCCCTGCAAGTCATTCCGGGCGCCATTTCACCTCGGTATCGACCAGCAGGACCGTATCTGGGTGTCCAACAGCGGCGTCACACACGTCACGCGCTTCCCCGCTTCCGATCCGCGCAAGAGTGAAAACTTCAAGACAGGGATTAACAATAGCGGTCTCGGCATCGACAGCCGCGGCAATGTCTGGGTCACCAATCGGTTCGGCACTGGGCCGTTAGGCATGGCCCATCTGGTCGAGATTGGGGTACGCTTGAAGCTCGAAGGCGTTACTTCGGCCTCTGACTTCCTGACGAAGACCATGTCGGAGCAGAAGGGCGGCAAACATGGCGGCAGCGTCACCCTGTTGCGTCCCGATGGTTCTCAATTCCCGGGCTCGCCATTCAAGGGCGGCGGTCTTCCCGGTCCATGGGCTGTGGTCGTTGATGGCAACGACAACGTCTGGATTTCAAATTTTGCCATGCCCAGTAGTCCGATCGTGCAGCTCTGTGGTGCGCGCACAGAGAACTGTCCTCCCGGCATGAAGACTGGCGATCAGATTTCGCCGCCCGCCGGCTACGTTGGCGGCGGCTTGCAGATGCAAACCGATATCGCCGTCGATCCGGCGGGCAACGTTTGGGCGATCAATAACTGGCAAGACATTGACAGCTGCGTGGGTAAGCCTGGCGAGGCAATTTCGACGCGCTGCGGCGGCCAGGGCGTCGTGGCCTTCTACGGCATGGCCAAACCGGTTCACGCACCGCAGATCGGGCCCGCGAGACGGCCGTAGTAAACTGGGCGCGATGTCCGATGTGGGTGTTCAAAAACGGAAGTCGTGTTCTAGCTCCGTGACTTCTGCTTTGCCCCCGGCAACATCGTCAGCCCGGCCAGGCAGGTCCGAAAGGTGCCAACGACGGAAGTCGGTGGTCTTATTCGATCACCTCGTCAGCGCTACTGTTTCTCTTCCGGCGCAGGGGGCAGTGGAGCGCCACCCGTAGATATGCGCGGCTTGCCTGCTGGCTTTTTGGAAGCTGCCTTCGGGGCTGGCGATGCGGCTTGCGCGTCGCGTGCGCGGCTCTCGAGCGAATCCATCTTCATGGTGAGCTGCAAAACTTGATCGAACAATCGCTTAATTTCGGCGTCCTGAGCTTGTAGCATCCCGCTATAACGCCGCAGGTTTCCTGCTACTGCCTGCTGGTACTCGTCAAAGACCTTCAAAGACACGGCCTGAGGCGCCGCTTCCGATTTGAAGATTGCAAAATCGTCGAGGGCACCGCCGTACTCGCGCCAGAGAAATGCCGCACCGCTCCCGGTCAATGCCAGCACAACGCAGATCACGATAGCTCTACCGCGACTACTCCGGAGCGCCCCGATGTCACGGGACGGTTCAGTCTCGTATTCTCGCTCGCCCTCAAACTCATAGCTCATGCTAGGCCCTCAACAGCCAAGATCGTTCAAATAGGTCTCCAGGATAGAGATCGTCTCAAGCAAATTGTCTCGGCGAGCTCTGATATCGCGGGCCCAGGCGCGATCTTTTTCCGTTTCGATGCTGATTGCGAAGTTGCGAATTACTTGTCTGAGGTCGGAGATCAGCGCCCTCAATTGCGCAGCTTCTTGCAGGACCGGAGCGGACGCTCCAGGCTTCCTGTACAGATACACCTGCCCGTGACTGCGTTCCTCACGCTTGCATTCGATCTTGCCGTCGCGAACCAGGCGATCGAGCCTCGCGCGGGTCCTGCGTTCATCCGCTGTGTCGATTAACCGCGACACCGCTGTACAGGATAGCCACGCATTTGCCGGCATCATCTCCATGATTTTGGCCTCGGTCCTGCGTGCTCTCATGCGCTGCGGATCGTTGCTGGCGCGTTCGGTCAGGCTGCGCAATATCGGTGCTCGGAAGGTCATGGTTTCCCAACCATCGCGGCTTCGTCCCGATGCCAGTCAGGACACGCCAAGTGAGGGTGACTCGCGCTTACCTCTTTTTGGGCTTTGGCCTGTCTGTCGGGGCCGAAAGGGCGATCTTTTCCCTCAGTTCGGTGCAGATGTCGCGAACTTCCGCCGTCACTAGCGAACAACTCTCAATTTCAACGAAGACGCGCTTGGCTTCCTCCCGGTAGCGTGCCGCAATTTCCTTGAGCTCCTTGACCACGGCGAACGCATCGCGGGCCATCGTGTCGCAATGCTTCACACGCTCGACCAGTTCAGCGCCCATCGCCTCGATATCTTTCGCCGCAACTTCGTATTCGCGCACAATGCCTTCCGCGGACAGCCTACCGATCTCCGTCGCCCCGTCGCGATGCTCGACATAGTCCGGCATCGCCAGACCTGGCGCATCCACTTTCAACGGCGTTGCATTGGTACGATGCGGGTTCTTTTGAATCTCCGCCGCGACCTCGTGAATCTCTGCTGCGATTTCGCGCTCCAGATCACTCAAGACTCGTTCTTTTGAAATCGACCGCACCATCACCAAGGCTCCATTCAAAAAAATGAAAAGAACTCGGCACAAAATGCGCGTTAGTAAAGGCCAGCGCAACAAATCTAGTCGATTAAGCTTGCTAGTTAAGGTTTATGCCTTAGCTGCAAAGGAGGTCTGGCAGCGATAGCTGGAATGGTAACGGAGCCAAATTATTATAGATTGCGGCCTTCCACCCAGCCAAGTTCGGAAAGCCGCCGCTTGTAACGGGCGAGTAACTCGTCAACTTGCAGCGGAGACCCAATATCCCAATCACGCGCAAATTGGCTTGAGGCCGAGCCTGCCACGGGCACCCGGCCGCCACGCGCGTCATCCCAGCACGATGCCATCGACGAAATAGTCTTGCTCGGGATCGCCACCCATATTCGCGAATGGTAGAACTACAATGGAAAGACGTGGAGCCGATCGCGGGATCGGCGTCATAACACCGCTGTGCGTCACTTCCGAATCGGGTCAATTTCAGAAGTCGGAACGCGCAACCGTGAGGTCCGCTTCACCCGCGATACTGTTGCAAAAGTCTTTTGGGGGTGACGAACGAAATTTTCTAGAGCTGCTGACGCGTATCGCGCACAGCGACGTGAGGGACCACATCGTTTCTCTGAAAAACGACCACGGACCTTCCTATCGGCGCTACAGTGCAGCGCAGCCGGAGAGTCGTCAAAAAATTAACATTTGCGAGATTTTTGACGTCGTTCGATTTTCGACTTTTGCAACAGTATCCCCGCAACACCGGACATTGTCGGCAAGATCAGCCATGTCGGAAATGTGCACTAGCGGACGTGGAGCGGATTACCTCATCGGCACAGGCGAGCAAATTCGGCGGCAGGGTGAGCACTGATACTATCAGACACTGCCATCCGTGCCGAAAGCCGGTTGATCAACTGAAGGCCGCGCAACAGACGGAGGCTCCTATTGACGCAGATCAATTTGAATCGTGCTGTGATCGCTATTTTTCAGTTCGCTTATCGCGCGCACCCGATCTCATTCTCGGAGACGCAGTCTCGGCAGGCTACCTGTGCATTCGTCGGTTGCGTCAGGGATCAGCCTTGGACGTCGCCACGGCGGGCCCGACGCTTGATAGATCAAACATCGCCTCAGGCCGCGCGGACCGGCGCCACTTTTTTCAAAGTCCGTGCAACAAACGATGTCCTATAAAGCCAGACCTCAGCGCAAACTTCAGTCAATCGAATTCTTTTGGTCAAATAATCCATCGAGACAGCAAAATCGTCCTTCGGTTCACCCTCGACTGCCGACGCGTCGGCAGTCGCGCCCGCTTCGGTTCGGGGCCAATAGCGGGACGATACGACAGACCCGCAATATCTGCGAGTTTATGTGCGGCAATTGCGTCAGAAGATAGAGGCCGATCCGGGAAAACCGCAATACCTCATCACCGAGACTGGCGTGGGATACCGCTTAGCTCCAGAGGAGGATGCGATCTCCCGACGTGCGTTTCCGGCGGTCAAAAGGGCCCTATCGACCCGGACGGTCTAGGCATTGGGTGAGGGTCATCATAGGCTGCAGCGAGACTGACCCATCTTCTACGGAGGATGTTCCAACGATTGCGCTCAACACGGACCGGGTAGACGACGTTTTCTCAGATTTCCGTCTGGCTGCCGAGTTCAATCACGCGGTTCGGCGGAATGCGGAAAAAATCCGTCGCGGCGAGCGCGTTACGGTGCATGATCTCGAAGATCGTGCAACGGAAGCGGCCAAGGGCCGACCGCTTTGCCGGCACGATCTTGACCCGCCCGACAAAGAATGAGGTTTCCATCATGTTGAATTTGAGCCCCTCTGCCGTGCAACGGTGCAGCACGCGGGGCACGTTCGGGTGCTGCATGAAGCCATATTCGGCGACGATCGCATAGAAATTATCGCCGAGATCGGTGAGCTTGAGGCGCCGCTCCGGCGCCACGCGCGGAACATTCGCGGTGACGACGTGCAGGAGCACGATGCGCTCGTGCAGCACCTTGTTGTGCTTCAGATTGTGCAACAGAGGCACTGGCACCATGTCGAGCCGGCTGGTCATGTAGACGGCTGTTCCCGCAATGCGCTCCTTCTTGCGCATCTGGGTGATAAAAGTCGCAAGCGGCAGCGTGTCGCGCTCGAGCTGCGCGCCGAGCTCGACGCGGCCGCGATGCCAAGTGAACATCAAGAAAAACAGTATTGCGCCCACAACGAGCGGAACCCAGCCACCCTCGATCACCTTCATCATGTTGGCCGTGACAAAGGACAGATCGACGATTACAAACAGGCCGGCCACAAGCACACTCAGCCAAAGTGGCCACCCCCAAACCTCACGCATCGCGAGGAACATCAGCATCGACGTGAGGAGCATGGTCAACGCAACGGCGATGCCGAAGGCGGACGCGAGATTGTCGGACGAGCGGAAGGTGATGGCGAGCGTCAGCGTCAACGCCATCAATGTCCAATTGACGAAGCCAACATAGATCTGGCCGTAACCTTGGGAGGAGGTCTGCGTGATGTGGAGGCGTGGGCAAAGACCGAGTTGAATGGCTTGCCGCGTCATCGAAAACGTACCGGAAATGATGGACTGGCTTGCGATGATTGTGGCAATCGTGGCGAGCGCCACCAGCGGCAGTTGCAGGCCCGGCGGGCACAGCATGAAGAAAGGATTCGACTTGGCTACCTCCCCACCGCCCACCAACACAGCAGTTTGGCCGGCGTAGTTCAAAACCAGGGTCGGCAGAACCAGCCCATACCATGTTAGCCGGATCGGCTGCGGGCCGAAATGGCCCATGTCGGCGTAGAGCGCTTCTGCGCCCGTGGCGCAAAGGAACACGCCGCCAAGCACCAAGAATCCGGTGAAGCCATGGCCGAAGAGGTAAGCAAGACCAACGCGCGGATCGAGCGCTGCGAGTACACTTGGATTCCGGAGGATACCCGCGATGCCAAGCAGGCCGATGGTCACGAACCAGACCACCATGATCGGGCCAAACAGTGCGCCGATGCGCCCGGTACCTCGCGGCTGAAACGCAAACAATATGATCAGCACCAGGACCGAGAGAGGCAGCACATAGGGTGCAAAGGCGGGCAGCGGATCCTTGAGGCCTTCGAGGGCGCTCAGCACCGAAATCGCGGGCGTAATCGCCCCGTCGCCATAGAGCATCGCCGCACCGATGATGCCGAGCGCGATGACGAATGTCCGCTCGCCGTGCTTGATACCGAGCAGAGACATCAGGGCCAGAATGCCACCTTCGCCGTCATTGTCGGCTCGCATGACAATGGCGACATATTTCAGCGATGTGGTGATGATGAGCGTCCACACCACGAGTGACAGGATGCCGAGCGCGGCGCCGGCCGTCACTTCGCCGCCGGCCCATTCGATCGCGGTCTTGAAGGTGTAGAGCGGGCTGGTGCCAATATCGCCGTAAACGACGCCAAGCGCTCCGATCGCCATCTTGCTTAGCGCGCCGTGATGTGGGCCGGTCTCGGCCGGTATCATCTCGTGATTTGATAGGTCACCGCTGCGCGGCTCAATGGCGGTCATGCTTGGCTCCACTTGGCCCCCGCAAGAATGGCGGGTCCAAGTCGAAAAGCAAGCGGCAGGGCGAGATCAAGTCGCGAAGTTCGCGAACGTGGAGCCGCAAGCCGATACGGACTTCGGAATCAGGAACACTAGTGTCCAGCCTTAACAATCAGCCCGACTACCAGTAGCACCGAGAGGCAGAACACCAGCGAATAGGGGCTATCGCCGTTCTCAGGCCAGTCCCGCAGATATTTCAGCCAACGGCCTATCCGCCACCACGCGTTATGAGATTTCGAATTGATCGTATCCAATTTCATTGGAGAGCTCGAAATTGAAATGCTGACGCCAACGTGCTCTCGACCGCATTCGAAATCCAGGTGAAGGCAGCACCTTCAATATAAGGAGCGCATAAGCGCATGACTGGCCTTCGCCTCAAAAAAATTCCGGCCGGGAGCCAGGCAAACAAGCCATTGTCCCCGTTAGGCATAGTGTGGAAGGCCCCACATCACCTTATGGAGTCTTTATACGACTGACGTCGCGTCGCCCTCGAATTTATATCTGTCCAGCAAGATATTGGGGCCATGAACCAAGCGACCTCGCACCAACCCTAGGCCATCCGAAAACCCGTAACAAAAAGGCGCGGCGGACGGATGGTCCGATCGCTTCGTCGCGCCATTCGGGTCGGCGGGGCTCTCAACAGCAAGGTCGAAAGAGAACAGGTGATGTCATGGTCTCCCTTAAGGTCGCCAATGGCGACAGGATTATTGACCCGATGATTGTGCTTGCTGGCTGCTCGACGCGGCACCGTATCATTGTGGCCGGATCAAAGAGCATGGAAATGATGCTGGAATTGCAGCACCGCGGCTACCTCCAAGCCGCGGCGACGGGCAATTGCGGCCGCCCGGCCGGCCAATACGATGTTGCACTCGTCGATTGGCGGCGGCGCCCGCTACGCACCCTTGAGACGACGCTCGATTGGCTTGTGGACTTCCTCAGCCCCACCGGAACCCTGGTGGTGTGGGTTGATGCTCAGAAGCCAACGGCAAACCAAAGTCTTCGCACCTTGATAGAGACGCGCGGCTTCACCGTCATGCAAGGCACCGTCCACGACTGCGGCTGCGCTCTCTCGGCGCGGCGACAGCAGACTTATCCGCTACAAAAGGCGGCGTAGCGGCTACCAGCAGCTCAACGGTAAGACGGCGAGAACCCGCCATCGGCTTACAGCGGATCTCGCCGTCACTCTCGGAAGGAGGAAATCGACATGGCAGAGTCAAATCTGCGGCGCACCGTTATTCGCGAATGGATGTCGCTTGCGCGCGAGAAGCGAAAATCGGGCGAACATGCGCTTGCCTTCGCAAAGGCCGCAATTCAACGGCACAAGCTGCCGCGCAGCCGGCGATCGGCCCAAGAAATTGTCGTGGGCTGGCTGAGGCCCCGCACCGGACGGCCCTGATCTGCTGCGCGACGGCTCCCGAAGCGGGAGCGGCCAACCGGCTTCGCCTTGCCATGATGATGGGCTTTCGACAGAGTGGGCATGGCAACTCCGCCCGCCGCCGGCACCGCATCAGCATGTTTGAGCGCCTTCCCGTACTGTTTCGGTCCGCTGTGTATGCGTTGCGCGGAGGCTTCCTCATCCGGCCTCTTGCGATCGCACTGGTGCTGGGCGCGGCTGGTGCAGTGCTATCGGCGCTGGAGGAATCGTTCACCGGGGTCGGCCGCTGGATTCCAACGGTTCTGTTCCCGTCACAGCAAGACCCGGGTGTTGCCCAGATTATTCTGAGCAGCATTGCCACGTCGATCATGACGGTGGTGTCGATCGTGTTCGCGATCCTGCTGATGACCCTGACACTCGCCTCGACACAGTTTTCGCCTCGCATCCTGGTCGGCTTTGTCAGGGATCGCACCACGCAGTGGACGCTGGGCGTTTTTCTCGGAACCTTCTCTTACTGCATGGCGGCGCTACCTGCCGCAAGGGCGCTACCTCATCCGTTTGTGCCGGCTGCCACGGTATCGGGGGCGATGCTGCTTGCGCTCGGCTGCGTAGGGTGGCTCATCTATTTCATTCACCACGTTTCGCAGTCGATCAGCGTCAACCACATCGTCGACCGCATTGCACGCGAAACGGAATTGGTGATCGACGAGTACATGCCGTATCCGAGAAGTGCGTTCCATCTGGACGATCTCGGAGGTGCCTCGCCGGGCGAACCGGGCACCGTCGTGCTCAACCGGAAGTCAGGTTACATTCGATATGTCGATATTATCGCCTGATCACGCTTGCCAGAGAGCACGGCATTTGGGTGCATCTGGAACGTCGGATCGGTCACTTTGTTCCGGCCGGCGTTCCGATCATTCGGGTATCGAAGCCGGAGCGAGTATCGTCGCAGCTCGAAACTCATCTCCTGGCCACCTTCGACATAGGTCCGACCCGGACCATGCAGCAGGATGTCGAGTTTGGAATCATCCAGATCGTCGATATTGCGCTGCGGGCGATATCTCCCGCAGTCAATGATCCGAGCACAGCGATCAGCTGCATCGACCAGCTATCCCGCATCATCATCTACTGGCTGGGCCGTGAGCCGGCGAAATGGCGATATTATGCGCCGCCGCATGTTCTGCGCGTCGTTGTCCCCTGGATCACATTCCAGGGACTTATTGACACCGCGTTTGACCAGATTCGCCACTATGCCATTGCGGACGTGGCCGTGAGTTTGAGATTGATCCGGGCTCTCAACGACATTGCAACTGCCGCAACGCGAGAGGACGAGAAATCGTTGCTAATTGAAGTCGCCCGACGCGTGATGGCTGGAAACGAGAAGCATCTCGCCGAGAGCGAATTCGCACGGGTGAAGCAGCGCGTCACGGACCTGGAAGCGTATGTTGCGACTGGGCCTCGTGTGCCGTAGGCTATGTCTCAAGAGCAGCGGTCTCGTCGGGCTGCCGCTGCACCAGGATCATGTCGATGCGTCGGCCGTCCATATCGACCACCTCGAATCGCCAGCCGCCACACACAAAATGATCTCCCGGCTTCGGCAGTTCATGCAGTTGCGAGAGGACGAAACCGGCCAGGGTCACGTAGTCGCCGGAGGGCGCCTCGCCCATCCCGATCAGCTGCATCACATCGGAGAACGGGACGAAGGCATCGATCAGGTATGAGCCGTCCTCGCGCTGCGTGACCTTTGGCCGCGCGGGGAGTCGATCTTGGGCAAATCGCCGGCAACGGCCTCCAGCAAGTCGGTCCGGGTGACGATGCCCTGGAGGGCCCCGAACTCATCAACGACGATGGCGGTGTGAACCGGCGTCTTTCGGAAAAGATCGAGCGTTCGAAGAACCGTCGTCGATTCGTGCACGATCAGCGGAGGCCGCGTTACCTGTTCCACGTCTGGCGACCGTCCATCCAGGAAATGGTCGGCCAGGTCCTGCTTGCGCACAATTCCGACGACCTCATCGATCGACCCGCGGCAGACCAGAAGCTGAGCATGTGGGCAAGAGCGGATTCCGCTCAGGACCTGCTCCCTGGGACCGTCCAGGTCCACCCATTGCACATGCGGCCGCGGGGTCATGATCGTTCGGACCGGGCTGTCGGCCAGGTCGAGAACGCCCTCGATCATGTCGCGCTCGACGGTGTGGATCACGCCCAATCTGGCGCCCTCCGCCACGAGGTAGTGAATATCATCCTCGGTCACGGCGCGTTTGAGTTGCGGACGCAAACGCAGCAGGCGCAGAAGAAGACGGGTCGACCCGTTAAGCAGCCAGATCACCGGCGCGGCCGCCGTCGCCACCAACGCGAGCGGTCGGGCGACGCGAACCGCAATCGCTTCCGGATTGCTTAGGGCGATATGCTTGGGCCCCAGTTCCCCGATGATGAGCGCGGTGTAGGTCACGCCGATCGTCATGACGACGATAGAAAGCGGCTTGCTATAGCTGTCCAAGGCAGGAACGACGACCCGCAGCAGCCTCTTCCAGCCTTTCGGCGAGCGTGGCGCCACTGAAAATTCCCGCGAGCATCGCGCTGGTGGTAAAGCCGATTTGAACGGCCGCCAGCATGCGCGCCGGATCGTCGATAAGCGCGAGCGCAGCCTGCGCTCCGGGTCGTCCCTCCTTCAACAGCGTGCGCCAAATGCGAACGGCGCGACGACACGATGGCAAACTCCGCCATGGCAAAGAACCCGTTCAGCATGAACAGCGCCAGGACGACAATGATTTCCAGGATCAACATTCTGGCTTTCTATCGGCCGATCGAATTTGGTTGCAAGCAGAATCCGGGCGAGGCGCCGATCACAGCAGAAGTAGCCGACGTTTTATGCGGTGCCTAGCGTTGCAAAGGCGCGCCTACGGTGACGTCAGAAGCTTTTCGAGCTGCTGCAGAAGCTCGCCGTATTTAGCATAGTTGCCCGACGCATATTGACGCTGCATCTCTTGAAACACGGTGCGCGCGCGGTCAATTCTGTCATCAGTTTCCATGTGAGTGGATGAAATGTTCGATCGAATGGACGCTCCAACCAAGAGATCCTCCGCATCCTTGAGACTTTTCGCCCACTCGATCTTGCGGTCGTCGGGCAACAACTGTGCCAGCACAATGCGTGCGAGTGTCGGAATCTTGGTTTGCTCCGCCTCTATGTAAACTGGCTCGATGGCGATGAGCTGGTTCCCGTTAAGCGGCAGCACGATCAGATTGCCCCGGATCACCCGGGAACCGTGCTGATCCCAGAGTGTCAGATCTCCGGAGAACCGGCTGTCCGAATTGATCCGCGATTCAACTTGCGCTGGACCGTCGATGAATGTGCCTTTTGGAAAACGAAACGCGACCATCTTACCGTAGTTTTCGCCGTCTGAAAGGCCCGCGAGTTGGCGGTTCGCGGACGGCTCATCGAGCCGGACTGGCACCGAGCTGTCGAAACTTGTTACGGTACCATCCGACATAGTAAAACACAGTGGCGCGCGGTAGCTCGGCGACGAGGCGCGAGCTCTCTTCGTGAAGGGCCGAAACCTTCGATTAAATTGCGGCGAGCTGACTCTCGTTCTGGGGAGGTTGGATTGGTGCAGTAGGCGTTCCTGGCCGATGCCAACGTTGCCAGGAGCGCGGTCATTTGGATTACAGAAAGTTGCGCCCGGTGTTCGGGCCATCGGGCGGACAGTTTTGTCGAAGGCAGAATTCCCTTTTTGGCGGTAGCTCAAACGGTGGGTTTTGGTGTAGAGAGGTCGAAAATGCTTTATCTTTCAAGGGGAATTGACTGACTCCCTCTCCGCCAGCTTCGCGCCTTTCGGGCTTCGGGTGGCAGGCCGCCGTCGCGCGAAAGCGCTCGCATCCATCACGTCTCGAATGCGCTGTCGCGATAAGTGAGACTTGCGTCCGGTTGTGGCGATTGACCCCTAGCGATGCTAGGCATAGATTATCGGGCATGGAAGGCGAAGTACTCAAAGGCCATCTTGACATGATCGTGCTCGCCGCGCTTGCCGCCGGTCCGGCGCACGGGTATGCGGTAATTCAAGAAATTAGTCGCCGCAGCGGCGGCACCTTTGATCTCCCTGAGGGCACGATCTATCCCGTGCTGCACCGCCTAGAGAAGAACGGGTTGCTCAGCAGCCGTTGGACGACCGCCAACTCGGGCAGGAAACGACGCACCTATACGTTGACCGGGCGCGGCCGCACCGCTTTAGCCGACCAGCGCGCGATGTGGGAGCGCTTTGCCGGGGCGATCAGTGGCTTGTTCGGGGAGAGGTATCGTGCTGCGGTCCGAGCCCGTCGCTGACTATCTCGCGGCACTGGCTCGCGACCTCGGATACGATCCGGCGCTTTCACGTCGCGTGCGCAGCGAAGTCGAGGATCATCTGTGGCAGGCGGCAGACGTACGCGGCGGCCGCTCGGTCGAAAACCAGCTGCAGGCGATCCTGAGTTTTGGCGAGCCGCGCGAACTTGCCCGCGCATACCTCACGACCTCGTTATTGACCCAGATCCGCTGCTCAGGTGCTGCGATGGTCTCGGCCGCGGCCGCAATCTATCTTGCCATGAAGGCGCGTGTCGCATGGTATGACTGGATGCGCTGGGAGCCCAATTCCGATTTCAGAGCCGTGAGCGCGATCGCCCTGCAGATCGACCGCTACGCAACCTTGCTGGCCATCATGGCTGCGCTTATTGCCTGCGCGTACATCGCTACACGGCGGGTCCCGGCGCGCATCAATACGTCTTATCGCAAACAGCTCAATCGCTGCATCGTCCTGTGCAGCGCGTCGGCTTGTGCGTTGTCGGTGTGCGTCACCACCGAGATGGTTCTCACCGGCGTCCGGCTGTCGGGAATACCGTGGTCCGCCGCAGCTGCGATTCCGGTTCTGTCGCTCGTGGTCGAGATCGCGGCAATCTTCGGGTTCGTGTTTTCAATTCACACAACGATCCGACGCAAGGCGCTCGCGGCCTCGCTGCTGCAAGATTAGCGGTTCCCCATTCCCACTACATTGCTCCCGGCGTCGGAGTTTGGTCGGCGCGGCGCAGGATGCGTAAGCCCCCTCGTTTGCGACCGATAGCTCCGCCGCGCATCACGTAAGTGTGTGCTTGACCCATAGCATAGTTATGCATAGCATACCTATGCCTTACATCTGAGATAGTCCATGGGAGAAACATCGTGCGCACTTTGGCAATTGCCCTACTTGTCTGCCTCGCGACACGCGCTCCGGCCGCGGCCGCCGACCTGGAGGCGAATAAGTTGGTGATCCGCGGCTATATCGAGGAGGTGGTCAACAAGCACCAGCCTTCTGCCGCCGACCGCTTTGTCGCGACAGATTTCATCGAGCATAATCCACGCCTCCCGCAAGGCCTCGCCGGCAGGAAGCAACAAGTGACGAAAGTGTTCGCGGCCTTCAGCGACTATCACGGGGAGATTCAAAATGTCGTGGCGGAAGGCGACATAGTCGCGGTGCGCATACGATGGACCGGCACCAACGACGGCCCATACGATGGCCGACCGGCGACCGGCAACAAGCTCGTCTTTTCGACCTCCGACTTCTACCGTATCGAAAACGGAAAGATCGCTGAGCGCTGGGACGTGGTGGAGACACTTGCGTACGCGGTCGCGCTTGGTCTCGTGCCTGCTCCAAACGCGTCAACGCCGACACCGCCGCCCAAGTCGCCCTAGCTGGTCTTACGCTGCACGCGACTTGAGCCGGCGATGCAACGCATCCGGAACATTGCGGATTTGGACCATCGTTCCCATGCTTGGAGTATTGAAACATGGGCTGCACATGTCGATGGTCTCCAAGCACGCGTCACCGGGCAGCACAACCGACGCTGCGCCCCGGAGGCGGTTCTCACTTACTTCCAAACTGAAAAATGGTTTTCCAGTCGTTCTTCATGTCTACGACCGTCCATCCGGCTGCCGGTGCGGCGTCGAGTGCCTTGTCGAGTTTGCCGACCGAGGACTTGCGGTCGTAAGCCCATTCGCGGTCAGCATCGGTGTGGTCAACGAGGAGGCCGAAGTGGGCCCCTGCTCCTCCGGTCGAATATTGGAGCATTTGCATGTCGCCGTCGGAATTGCCGAATGCTGCAATCGGCCGGCGGCCGATGTGCTCATTGATGCCAACTGGTTTGCCGGGACCGTCGTCAATGAAGTTCAGCTCTGGAAGACGTACCAGCACCGGCTTGCCGTCGCGTATCTCGAATTTGGTCTTGACGCTGCTGCCAACGACTTTTTCGGGCGGAATGCCGTAGACCTTGTCCGTCCAGGGTCGCATAAATTCGATCCCTCCGCCGGAAACGATGAAATTGTTGAAACCATTCGCGCGCAGATACGCCACCAATTCCAGCACCGGCTGATAAACCATTTCTGCCGGCAAAGACCTGACTGCGATTGATCTTCTGTCGGTCGAAGCAGAGGTGCCCGCGCGTGGTCACCGTGACAGCCTTGTCGTGGAAGGGATAGTCGAACTCTGGAAGCTGATATTGCCGGGGCGATGCTTGGTAGTGCTGCGCCACGCCGTGCATGTTGAGCGCCTGGCGCAATAGATATTTACGCTATAAAGCGCGGTGTGATATATGTCACTGTCGGATCCGCAGGCTTGCTCCATGGTATCTTTGTCAAGAAATACTTGGCTTTCCAATTTAAGGAGTTGATCAGATGACGAATCAGATGACGAAGAAGCCGATCAAGGACCTGGTCGAAAAGAAAGACGCAACCAACGATAGTGAGCTGAAGAACGGCGAGCTCAATGAGGTCAGCGGCGGTCTCATCACCACCGGCGGTCTCGCCACAATCGGCGGCATCGCGAGCAAACCGATCACCCAATTGACGGACGAATAGTCCGTCACGGGATGATCCTCGTTATCGGCGAGCCGGGCGACCGCCACCTGCGCCACGTAACAGGCCGGCTTGATGAGCGCGGCTCGCCGTATTTCCTATTCGATCCGCGGCGCTATCCGGCATCCGCCGAGCTGACAGTCGATTATGATCGGACGGGTGCCGTGCGACGGTTCCTGACCTGCGCGGACAAGCGCCTCGATTTGGCGGATGTGCGTGCGGCTTGGCACCGCGCACGGGTGCGGCCGACGCCCGCTCCGGACGTTCCAGAAGACCAGGCCTGGTGGGTAGCGGAGACCTGCGCGCGTTTCCTGTCGCAGCTCTATGAATGCCTCGACTGCCGTTGGGTTCCGGAGCGACCGGCATCGGCATCCGCGCCGTTTCACCAGGAGGACGCCGATCCACCAGCGTGCGCCCCATGGGCGGCTCTTCCCGTGCGGGCTCAGGCTCCCTCGCCCGAAAACAAGCTTCATCAGCTGTCGGTGGCCGGGCGCCTGGGTTTCGCCGTGCCCCGCACCCTGGTGACCAACAGTCCCGAGCGGTTTCTGGATTTCTACGAAGAGTGCGATGGCGGGCTCATATCGAAGCGCGCCGTCAACCTCGCGCCGCGCGTCGGCGGGGTCGCGACCCGACCGTACACCGTCTCGGCACGGCGCCGCGACGCTGCCGACAGCAGTGCCGTGCGGCACGCGCCGGTCATGTTCCAGGAGAAGGTGCCGAAGCGCCTCGAGCTCAGGGTGACCGTCGTCGGAAGGCGTGTGTTCGCCGTCGAGATCCAGTCACAGGACAGCTACCGGCAGCAGACGGACTGGCGGCACCATCCGGAGTACGGGCAGTCGCAATTCTACGCGACCCATGTGCTGCCGGAAGCGATCGAGCGACGGTGCGTGCAGGTGGTCGAGGCGCTCGGCCTCACCTTCGGGGCGATCGACTTGATCCTGACACCCGACGGCGAGTACGTGTTTCTTGAGGTCAATATCAATGGGCAGTGGGCCTATCTGGAGGACATGCTCGCCCTGCCGATCAGCGATGCTATCGCCGAGCTGTTGATTGGCGGCACGGCTGACCTCGGTTGCACGACCCTCGCAGCTGCGGGGAATCCCCGGCCGGGCTCATGACCGAAGCTCTGGAACAGGCTCTTGCCGAGGCGCTTGCGCTCCTGCGTGAGCTGCCGCGCCATCGTCACGGGGAGCGGGCGGCGCGGGCGCGCTTCGAGCAATTCAAGACGTCCCATCCCGGATTGCCCTGCCGCTTGCTGATCGAGGCGAGGCCAGGCTCGGACGATCTCGACTACGACATCTTGCTGACGATCGCAGGTGCCGGCACTGCGGCGCTTTCCTGGCATCCCGACCATGGCATCCCGTGGACGGCGCGCTACGCCGATCACTGGGCAGCGAATTTCGTTCTTACGATCAATGGCAGGTCGACCACGATACAGTCGGCACTGCTCTATCTGAGCGCGCGCCTGCAGCGGCGGCCCGACCTGATGCGGGATCTCGTCGACCGCGCGCTGTTCTTTGCAGCCATCGAGGATGCGCCACCCGAAATCGGCGAGGCGGAGCTCGAGGCCGCAGTCGATACGTTCCGCGCGCGGCAGCGCCTGTACAGCGGCGCTGCAATGCAGCAGTGGCTCGACGACATGCAGCTGACGATGGAAACGCTGCAGGAGCTGGTCGCGCAGAGCCTCCAGTTGGAGAAATTCAAGAACACCCTGGTGGCGGATCAGTTGCGTCCGCATTTTGACGCACATCGGCGCGACTTCGACCGCCTGACCGTGATGCGGCTGGAAGCGATGACGCGCGCCTCCGCTCGTCGCGTCGCCGCGACGTGGCGGCGCTCAGGAACCTGTCCCGTTCTCGACGGCAGGCAGGCGCCGCCGCGGGACGCGAGCGGACGATTGGAAACGTTCTTCGCCTGCGACCTGCCGGCGGCGTTCGCCGGCGCCAAGGAGGGCAGTGTCATTGGCCCGGTGGACGGCGGCGGCACGTTCTGGGTCGGGCAAGTCCTCGGACGCCATGCCGCGCGCTATGATGGCGCGACCCGCGAACGGATCCAGGACCTGATAATCGACGCTTGGCTCACCGGCCAGAGGTCGAAGGCGACCATTCGCTGGCATTGGGTCTGACCCTCTGCCAATCGCGGTGAAGTTGGCTTGCGGTACAAACTCGGGAGACCCCTGCTTCGTGACGCGTCCAACGAAAGTCACGATGGCGTTCTTGGCCGGCGTATCGTTCCACGATGGCAGCGGGTCGCTCGCCGCGATCTGTGCCGTTGATCCAAAGCAATCCACTTCCGAAATGGGACCCGGGCTGTGCAATGCCGTCGACCGCGCGGCGCCGCCGCAAATGATCGACGAATTCGAGAGACAAATGTGAAGGCGGGCGGCCCGTGCGCAGGCCGCCCGCCGCAACTGATTAAGTCACATCAATTGCTGGGGCCCTTGGCTGCTGCTTGCGCCTGCTCCATCCGCTTGGCCATCTCTGCCTTCACAGCGTCGAGGTTGAAACTCGCGCCGCGCTGCATCGGTGGGAATTCGATGAAGGTCTCGATTGCCTTGCCCATGACCTGTTGAACGAAGACGAAGCGCCAGAACTGGAATTTGAACCAGTCGAAATATTGCTGCGCGCCCTCCTTGGTGCCGTTGTTCGGCCAACCGGTGCGCTCGAACGGATCGAGCCTCAGGTTGGTAATGTAGGGCACGTCAGGCTTGGTTTTTTCGCCGAGCCAGCCGGCGGGCTGGTCGATGAAGCGGAACTTGTAGTCGTCAATGCGCACCGCGCCGACCGTGCTTTCACCGAGATAGAAAATCTCGTGACGCACCGACGGTCCCTTGCCGGTGATGGCGGCCAACTGGTTATAGCCATCCAGATGGTTCTTATAGGTCCGGCCGCCGATTTCCTTGCCCTTGAGCAATTCTTCGACGATGTTCGGATTGCCGGCCGCGGCCACGAGGGTCGGCAGCCAATCGAGGCCAGAGAAGATTCCGTTCTGCACGGTGTCCGCCGGCACCTTGCCCGGCCAGCGAATCATGGCAGGTACGCGGAATCCGCCTTCGAGCACCGTTCCCTTGGACTGCGCGAACGGTGTCTGGCCGCCGTCTGGCCAGGTGAAGACTTCGGTGCCGTTGTCGGTGGTGAAGACCACGATGGTGTTGTCGTCGACGCCCATATCCTTGAGCTTCTTCATGACGAGACCGACATCGTCGTCGAGCTGGGCCATGCCGGCTTCTTCTTCCGACCAGCCGTTCTCCGAGTTGCGCATCGCCTGATATTTCGGTGACAGGTGCGTTACGATGTGCATGCGCGTCGGATTGAGCCAGACGAAGAACGGCTTGTTGTCCTTCTTGGCCTTGTCCATGAAGGCGATCGCGAGGTCACGGATTTCATCGTCGACCGTTTCCATCCGCTTGGGATAGAGCGGGCCGGCATCCTCGATCTTCTGCATGCCGACCTTGCCCCAGCGCGGCATGTCGGTCGGATCATCCTTGTCGGTGGCCCAGCTGTGAATCATGTTGCGAGGGCCGACGACGTTCAGGAGATTCTGCGGGTAGTTAGGATGCGCCGGATCTTCCATCGCATCGAGGTGATAGAGATAACCGAAGAACTCGTCGAAGCCGTGGACGGTCGGCAGGAACTCGTTCTTGTCGCCAAGATGGTTCTTGCCGAACTGGCCGGTCGCGTAGCCCATCGATTTCAACACAGTCGCAATCGTCACGGCTTCAGCGGGCAACCCGACTGAGGCGCCGGCCTGGCCTACCGTGGTCATGCCGGTTCGGATCGGCAACTCGCCGGTAATGAAGTTCGCTCGACCCGCCGTGCAGCTCGCCTCGGCGTAATAGTCGGTGAACAACATGCCTTCCTTGGCGATCTTGTCGAGGTTCGGCGTTCGCCCCGCCATCATGCCGCGGTGATAGGCGCCGATATTCCACATGCCGATATCGTCGCCCATGATGACAACGATGTTGGGCTTTGATTGTTGTGCGGTGACAGGGGTAGATGCGACCGTTGCGGCGGTCAGACAAGTGGCTACTAGACCGAGCCATCTTATTCGTCTCATAGGCGCTCTCCTCTTTATGATTGTTGAGTAATTTTTGAAGCGGGCGATTTGCGTGCCCGGACGTTTTAATCGCGATCAATTTGGATAGAGTGAGCCGATATTGGCTCGTTCACGGAGTAAAGATTTGCACTTGCAGAAGAATGTCTTTTGATTTGCGTCAATGCATTAAAAGGCACGAAAATAAGCGGCTTTCTCTCATTCATGCCGCTTCAAGAAAACCTAGCACCAGGACCGGCCGCGGTATATGCGAATGATCAATTTTGCGCGCCCCGCAAAAAAATCTCGGCCGGAGCCGGCTACCATTCGATCAATTGCTATGAAACTTTTTTTGCGCAGCCGGACGCGGCTGAGCGCATCGATCACGGTGATGGCATCCCATATCGCGACTGGCGCTTCAGCCCTTTGCTGCAGCGTGCGCCCATTTCTGCTTTCACCGAGCAAATAGGGTCTGAACGACGAAGTGCGTTTGTCCGACCCCGGAAGGTCCTGATGTGCATGGCGGGCGGCCCTTGCGAACCGCCCGCCATGAACGACGCTCAAACCATTGTGTGCCTACTTGGAGTGTGCCGCGATGGCTTTCTCGATTTGTGCCTTGACGGCTTCGAGGTTGAAGCTCGCGCCTTTCTGCATCGGCGGATACTCGATCGCGGTCTGGGCCACCTTGGCAACCTCCTTCTGTACAAACTGGAAGCGCCAGAACTCAAAGGCAAACCAGTTGTAGAATGCCAGCGAACCGTTGGCGCCGTTGGGAAGGTTCATGCGTTCGAACGGATCAAGACGAAGGTTGGTCAGGATCGGCCAATCGACCTTGATCGTGCCACCGAGCCAGCCGCCCGGCTGATCGGTGAAGCGGTACTTGTAGTCGTCGACGCGGACCGCGGAGAGCGTTCCTTCGGTGAAGTAAAGAATCTCGTGACGAGCCGACGGACCTTTGCCGGTGATCAGCGCCGTCTGGTCGTAACCATCTAAATGGACCTTGTAGTTCTGGCCGCCCATCTGCTTACCCTTGAGGAGTTCGGCAGTGATGTTCGGATTGCCCGCTGCCGTGACGAAGGTCGGGAACCAGTCCATACCCGAGAAGATGCCGTTTTCGACCTTGCCCGCCGGGACCTTGCCCGGCCAGCGCAGCAGCGCGGGCACACGGAAGCCGCCTTCCAAGGCGGTGCCTTTGCCTCCGGCGAACGGGGTATTGCCGCCGTCCGGCCAGGTGAAGTTCTCCGCGCCGTTGTCGGTAGTAAAGACAACGATGGTGTTGTCGTCGACGCCCATGTCCTTGAGCTTCTTCATCAGCAAGCCGACGTCATCGTCGAGCTGGGCCATGCCGGCTTCCTGGATCGACCAACCGTTCTCCGAATTGCGTAGAGATTCGTACTTTTCAGATAGATGCGTAATCACGTGCATGCGCGTCGGATTGAGCCAGAGGAAAAACGGCTTATTGTCGGCCTTCGCCTTATCGAGGAACTTGAAGGAAAGGTCGCGGATCTCGTCGTCCACCGTTTCCATCCGCTTGGGATAGAGCGGGCCGGCGTCCTCTATCTTCTGCTTGCCGATTTTGCCCCAACGCGGCATCACCGTCGCGTCGTCCGTGTCGGTTGCCCAACTATGGACCATGTTGCGCGGCCCGACCGTGGCGATCAGGTCCTTCGGATAGTTGCGGTGCGATGGATCCTCCATCGCGTCGAGGTGGTAGAGGTAGCCAAAGAATTCGTCGAAGCCGTGGACGGTGGGCAGGAACTGGTTCAAGTCACCGAGGTGGTTCTTGCCGAACTGGCCCGTTGCGTAACCCATTGATTTAAGCGCCGTGGCAATGGTCGGTGCCTCGTCCGGCATCCCGATCGGCGAACCGGCTTGGCCAACGGTGGTCAGGCCGGTGCGGATCGGCAGCTCGCCGGTGATGAAGTTGGCGCGGCCGGCAGTACAGGACGCCTCAGCGTAGTAGTCGGTGAAGCGCATACCCTCAGCGGCAAGTTTGTCGAGGTTCGGCGTCTTGCCTGCCATGATGCCCTGGTGGTAGGCGCCGATGTTGAACCAGCCGATGTCGTCGCCCATGATGACGACGATATTCGGTTTTGATTGTTGTGCGGCGGCCGGGGCAGATGCGACAACAGCGGCGGATAGACACGTGGCTACCAGACCGAGCCATCTTATTTGTCTCATAGGCGCTCTCCTCGTTATGATTGTTGAGTATTTTTAGGGCGGGCGATTTGCGTGCCCGGACGTTTTGGTTGTGGTCAATTTGGACAGAGTGGGCCGATTGTGGCGCACGAGGCGAAGCATCCCACCTGCAGATGAATGACTTTTGACGTGTATCAATGCGTAGAAAAAGCAATAAATAAGCGGCTTTCTTTCATTCATGCCGCTTCAAACATCCAGCATCGTGACAGTCTGCGGGATTTTGTGATTGGTCAATAGTGCTCACCAACAACGCTGACAATGCAACGGCCGCCCTGTGCCAAATCGCGCAGAGCGGCCGTATCGATCGATCAGATGCGTGTGCCGACTTGCCGATCGGCGACGCCTCGACGATTACTGATTAACCTGGGTTTTCCGGCTGTGTGCATAGGCGCTGCGCAGCTTTACCCGCTGGTCTTCGGTGAGCTGCTTGGCGCCGTCATTGGACGGTTGGGGCGGATCCAGTCGGAGCAGCCCAGCGGGGACCCCCTGCGCGAGCGCAGGCGCCACCGGCGTTGCCGAAATCAGAGCGATGAGGGCCGCCGAGCCGAAACCAACGCTTAAGGCACGCGAAAGGCTAGCGTCTTTGGTTCGGGAGTTCTGCAGGAATTTCAGCATGACGATGTCTCTCTCTCGGTTGACGCGCCGCTCAAGGCCAAGGCGGACAAAGTGCTTTGCTGCCGGTTGTTAAGGATTAAGGTGACCGGTCAGCTTAAATTGTGAGCACATTGCTCCGACTTCCTATCGCAACGCAGTCCGTTCAATATGACCGGTCAGTTTAAACTGTCAACGGGATTAAGATCACATTTACTTCAACAGCACTTTGAAGCAGGTATTGAAAAAATCATCGACCGGGCTGCGATCCCGGGTGATCTTGAGCCGTATCATGGCGCCTTCCCAGGCATTCACCACAAAACGCGCGAGCTGCCCAGGATCGTGACGCGGATCGATCTCGCCTGCCGCCTGAGCCTGGCGCAGGACGGATTCGACCGCCTCGCACCAGGTCTCGAACACGGAGCGGAGTTCTTCCCGCATCCGCGGATATTCCTGGGCCATTTCGGTGGCGAAGAGCCCCAGCATGCAGCCGCGTTCGAAGCCGTTCCGCTGGAGCCTTTCGGACAAGAAAACGAAATGATTTCTCAGGCGCTGGAGCGGAGCTACGCCCTCTTCGAACAGCAGATCGGCGCGCGTGCCTTCGAGGTAGCGCCGCAACGAGTTGATCGCCAGATCTTCCTTGTTCTCAAAATGATTGAAAAACGAGCCCTTGGGGACCCCGGCAGCCTGGGTGATGTCCTGAATCGAACACCCCTTGAAGCCAAAGGTGTGCAGGGTATCCACCGCACTGCTCGCCAGTTTTTCGCGCAAGCTGGGTCTGGCCATCGACGCTCCTCCCGGGGAAAATCCTTCTTCAAAGAATGACAGATATAAGACCGGTTGACTTAATTCAATGCTAATCGCACAAGAACTGACCAGTCACATTATCTTCGCATGATACCCATCATCCGGATACCGTTAATATGCCGTTATCGCCTGCCGACGCCGGATCGAAAAAATCGTCCGGCGGGCCGTCAGACGGATCGATCCGTTGCGCGACGCCGGCCGCTACGCCGTCTGCCTCGACCGAAATTGGGAGCCTGCGGATTTCGGCCTGATATCGCTGACCGAGAGATCGATCGGAACAAGATCGATGTTCCGCGACAGCCGTTGCACGATGTCAAGGTCCCGTGCATCGGAAGACTCGAATCCAGATACCTTCGCGATGAATTCCCGCGATTATCGGGTGGCGGGCCGCCAAATCCCGTCGTTTTCCGCGGTGCGGACTGACCAACGATATGTTGCCTTGTGCGGGCATTGCGCCTAAAAGCCCAGCCTCAACGGAAAGTCCAGCGATGTCCCACAATTTTGCGATCAACGATGACGTCCATCACCAGCTCCAAGGCCCGCAGGGCCGTGCCGAGGTCAAGCAGCGCAGCATCTACACCATCGTCACCTGCCTTCCGATCGAAGCGGATGGACGCCCGCGCTACCGCATCAGAAGCAAGACCGAAAACGTCGAGCGCGTCGTGACCGAGGAGCAGATCAGCCGGCTCGGCTGATCTGGCGCCGTTCGTTCCATTAGCGTTTGGTCATGTTGTCCGGATTGGCTTGCTATTTCCGGCCTAAGAGCTTAGACACCGCTCATTCGAATAATCGTTTGCCTTGTTGATCGCGCCGAACCGGCTTCCCTTCCCAAGACATCGCTGAAATCGGATCAAGCCTCGCACGAGGGTCGTGCGGGCACAGCGCGCTTTTGCGCATCTTGGAGAAGTAAAATGGCTACCGGAACAGTTAAGTGGTTCAACGCGACAAAGGGTTTCGGCTTCATTCAACCGGATGACGGCGGCAACGATGTGTTCGTTCATATCAGCGCCGTCGAGCGTGCCGGCATGGGCTCGCTCAATGAAGGCCAAAAGCTTTCCTTCGAATCGAAGCTCGACAGCCAGCGTGGCAAGACCAGCGCGGAAAATCTTCGCGCCATGTGATGCCCATCGATCAGGGATTTCCGCGGATGTACCGGGATCTCTGATCGACAGTGCTGCCAGACGTCACGAGACGAAAGCCCGCCGATCAACCGGCGGGTTTTTTGTTTGGCGTGATTTGCCCTATTTCGCTTGCGCCTTGTCGTGGTTCGCAATGCCGACCGCCTTGTAATCATAGGTCGGATAGAATTCGGTGCGATAAGTGCCCCAGGCCGTGGTTTCGAAGATTCGGTTGACCTCGCGCAGTCGAGAGGCCGGAAGCCGCAGCGTGACGACCTGTCCTACCCCCATCATCACGTACCAGGTGACGACTTCGATGCCGGGCGGGGGAAAGGCCTTGTAGAAGCCTTGCCTTTCGAGCTGCGCGTTGAGTTCGCCCAGCGGGCGCGACTGGTCGTGCTTCAAAAATATCGTGAGCAGTATGGCGTTGTCGGCCGTCGGCGCCGCGTTTTCAGCCGGCGCTGTCTGGCGCCGTCTGCGCCGCGGCGCCCGCGCTGCAGCTCAAGACGGCCGCCATCGCCACGATTGCTACGAGCGATCTGGTCATAAGTGATCTTTCCATCGCTGATCTTTTGGCTTTCAACGGCCGGGTTTGTCGCCCCATCGAGATCTCCTCTCTTTCTGAACGCGTGATTGCATTTTCAGGCATGGTTCAGACGGCGATCATCGCAGGCCGGCGGCGGATTAGAACCTGATATCATCGTGATTGATATTCCGCCGAGATGTTCTTGCCTGTGCAGTCGATCCTAAGGGCGGCCCGAGATCAGACTGATCACCGCGCAAGCCGCGATATAAATCGCACAGGAAATTGCGGAAACATGCACGGTATCCATGCCGTAGGAAAAGATGAAAGCGGTGAAGATGTAGAACGGGACTTGTTCTGCCATGCGTGCGAGCGCCGGGAGGATGGCTCGGGCCCCGGCGGGTTCGTCACTTTTGTCTTGTCAGATGTGAGGCATGTCACATCTGCCGGCCGGTTTTGGCGCTATGCCGAATCCAGAAGGCCAGTCGGAGTGAGGACGGATCAATGAAAACGCAGCGAATGGCATATTGGTGGTTCAGGTTTGTCATCTCGGGGCGATTTCTCGAGAAATTCTTCAATTTGCGTCGCCCCGGGCGCCCATGACGCAATGGGCGGAGCACCTGAGAATAAACCAACCGGGCCCTTCTTGACCGAAGACGATCGCGGGCGCCGTGTCAGGCCCGGGATTTTTCGGGCCCGCCGACCATCTTCTTGCAGAAAGCAACGCCGTCATTCACAACATCGCGTCCCTTCCACGCCCAAAAGGTCACGCGTCCGGCGAGGGACTGATGGCTGCGCAGCCTGCGCGATCCGAGAATATGGCCGACATTGTCAGGGAAACGGTTGACCTCGCTTTCCACCAACGCGGCAATGGAAGCCATCAACGCGTCGAGCCGCCGCCCCCAGTCAGACTGCTCGAGCAGATCGATGCGAACCCGCAGCGCGTATTCGGTGTCGTAGACGGCGACCAGAATTTCCTTGGCGACGAGGATCCGTTCGTTCTTGAGCGCGAAGCGCAACATCGCGCGCTTGTCTTCCAACCGGTCCAGCACCATCGAGACGGCGATCGCATAAGGTGTGACCGCGACATCGGCCGCGTTCTTGGTAGGAGAGGCCTTGGTGGCGAGGCGGATCAAATGCCATGGCGCCTTCAGCCGGTCAGCGAGCAGCGTCAGTGCGAAGGGAACCTGATCGGCGTGATCTTTTGCGAACGCATCCAGCAGCGTCGTAACCTTGGCGACCTGTTCGTCCTCGAATTTTCCGAGCTTGGCGGGCAGGGCCTCGTAGAATTTTGCCAGTGCGTCGCGGGCGCTCAGTACGCCGAGCATTTTGATCAGGTCGTCATAGGCGGCCTGGGAGGCCGTATAGGCGGCTAACCTGTCGCGGATCTGCGCGACGCTGTCCGGCGAGCGGATGATGTTCTCCAGACTCTTGACGACCTTTGTCTGAAACGTCGACGTGGCCTGTCGCGCTTCGCGCTGTTTGTCAGATGCGATCAGATCGGTCATTTGCTTGGTGTAGTCGCGTGCCATTGTCGGTAGCAAATCCCGGCTGATCCACTCCCAGATCGCAGCCAGCGAACCTCGCTGTATCCGGCCCGAATTGGCATGATCAGGCGCCCCGTCAACCAACAATGGTTCCAGCGGCGTGAAGAAATAGCGCGCCGGGGTACTGCCGCGCTTTTGCGTCTGTCCGTCGGTGCGAAATTCGGCGCGCAGCTTTTCCATCACCGCCGCGGCGCCCGGTATTTCGGCGCCGCAGATCTCGAGCCGCTCGAGTTCAGTCAGCAGATTGCTGCGCGCTAGCGGCGTCAATCGCTGCAGATACTCCTGAAGGCGGTCGGATTCTATCATTACAAATGGTTTGCGATTAACGGAAAATTAAACAGCCCGTTGCCCGAAGGCATCGCGCCCGCATGGAACCAATAAGAACAGGGCGCCGTAAATTAAGTCGTAAAGAAAGTTGTAAGATAAGCCCGTGAGATAGGGAGTGGATCCAGTCACATTTTGGGCAATCGTCGTCGGCAGGCAGCCAAGCTCTGCCATGTCACTCGAGAAGCGACATTTTTCCCTGCGAGCGTCTCTTTTTGAGTTGGTAGTGGAAAATTAACCGTGGGAAGCAGACGGCCCTGTTTAATGGGACTGAAGGTCTGAGCACGCCTTGCGGCTTCGGAGGCCCGCTTCCCTGGAGGTGTTGGAGATCATCCGACCCATGAACCGGCACCGCGGGCAATCCGCGGGCTCCCGCGTGCGTTCTGCTCGATGCGCATATTCCGGGCAAATCCGTGCTCGATATTCTAAGGGAGCTGAGGGGCGAGGATTATCCGGCGCCGATCTTCATGATCTCCGGACAGGGCGACATCGCCATGGCCGTCAGTGCGATCAAGCGTGGCGCGCTGGATTTCATCGAAAAGCCGTTCCGGGGCAACGAAATCGTTGCGCGGCCGGATGAGGAGACTTGCTCGGCATGGATTGCCTGTGAGATGACTTGAGCCAGGGTCTCCGAACAGGTGTCACCATGACCGAAGACAACAGGAAAACGCCGGAAACGCTCCGCAGCGCGCGCTGGTTCGCGCCCGACGATCTCCGTGCCTTCGGCCATCGCTCGCGCGCCATGCAGATGGGTTATGCGCCACAGGAGTGGAAAGGTCGCCCGGTGATCGCGATCCTCAATACCTGGTCGGACGCGCAGCCCTGCCACATGCACTTCAAGTCCCGGGTTGACGACGTCAAGCGCGGCATTCTGATGGCCGGCGGTTTTCCGATGGAGTTACCGGCGCTGTCGCTGTCGGAATCCTTCCTGAAGCCGACCACCATGCTTTACCGCAATCTGCTGGCGATGGATGCGGAGGAACTGCTGCGTGGCCACCCCGTCGACGGCGTGGTGCTGATGGGCGGCTGCGACAAGACCACGCCGGCGCTGCTGTTGGGCGCCACCAGCATGAACATACCTGCAATCTATCTTCCCGCAGGGCCGATGCTGCGCGGCAACTGGAAGGGCAAGACGCTGGGCTCGGGCTCGGACGCCTGGAAATACTGGGACGAACGGCGCGCGGGAAGAATTTCCGACAAGGACTGGGTCGATGTCGAGGCCGGCATCGCGCGCAGCTACGGCACTTGCATGACCATGGGCACCGCATCGACCATGACGGCGATCGCCGAATCCATCGGCATGACGCTGCCTGGAGCTTCCTCCATTCCCGCAGCCGACGCCGGCCACATCCGCATGGCGTCCGAATGCGGCCGCCGCATCGTCGAGATGGTCTGGGAGGATCTGACGCCGCGGAAGATCCAGACGCGGAAAGCGTTCGAAAATGCCATTACGGTGGCCATGGCGATGGGCTGCTCCACCAACGCGATCATTCATTTGATCGCCCAGGCGCGCCGCGCCGGCGCGGACATTGGGCTCGACGATTTCGAGAAAGCCAGCCGCAAGGTGCCGGTCATCGCCAATGTGCGGCCGAGCGGCGACAAATATCTGATGGAGGATTTCTATTATGCCGGAGGATTGCCGGGCCTGATGAGCCGGATCAAGGATCATCTGCATCTTGACTGCATGACGGTCACGGGCCACACGCTTGGCGAAAATATCGCGGGCGCCGAAGTTTACAATGACGACGTCATTCGCACGGTCGAGAATCCGATCTATGCCGAGGGTGCGCTCGCGGTGCTGAAGGGCAATCTCGCGCCCGATGGCTGCGTGATCAAGCCGAGCGCCTGCGAGCCGCGTTTCCTCAAGCACACCGGTCAGGCCTTGGTGTTCGACGACTACCCCACGATGAAGAAGGCGATCGACGATCCGGACCTCGACGTGTCAGCCGATCACGTGCTGATCCTGCGCAATGCGGGTCCGCAAGGTGGGCCGGGAATGCCGGAATGGGGCATGCTGCCGATCCCGACCAAACTCGTGAAGCAGGGCGTGCGCGACATGGTGCGGCTGTCGGATGCGCGCATGAGTGGCACCAGCTATGGCGCCTGCATCCTGCATGTGTCGCCGGAATCCTATATCGGCGGGCCCCTGGCGCTGGTGAAGAACGGCGACAAGATCACGCTCGATGTTGCCGCGCGCACCATCAATCTCGACGTGCCGGAGGCGGAATTGAAAAAACGCCGCGCCGAATGGAAGCAGCCCGAGACACGTTTCGAGCGCGGCTATGGCTGGATGTTCACCAGGCACATCAAGCAGGCCAATGAGGGCTGCGACTTCGATTTCCTCGAAACCTCTTTCGGCGCGCCGGTCGGCGAGCCCTCGATTTTTTAAACGGTCATCATTCCGGGACGATGCGCAGCATCGGACCTGGAATCTCGAGATTCCCCGATGCGCAATTGCGCATCTGAGGTCTGGTCCTTCGCACCATCGCGGAATGACAACATCTGGGATAACGACCATGCCAAAGCTCAGCGCCGCGACCCGCAACAAGCTCAAGACCGTCTCCACCGCGACGGTGGCGACCGCGCTTTACAAGCGCGGCTTTCGCATCCAGATGATCCAGGATGTGCATCCTTTGAGTCCGGACCAGCCGGTGCTGGTTGGCGAAGCCTTCACCTTGCGTTACATGCCGGCGCGCGAGGATCTCAACAAGATCGAGGTGTTTCGCGATCGCGCCCATCCGCAACGCAAGGCCGTCGAGGACTGCCCGCCCGGCGCGGTTCTGGTGATGGACAGCCGCAAGGACGCGCGCGCCGCGTCGGCCGGCGCCATACTCGTGACGCGGCTGATGCAGCGCGGTGTCGCCGGCGTGGTCACCGACGGAGGCCTTCGTGATTCCGCCGAGATCGCAAAGCTTGGTTTTCCCGCCTTTCACCACCGGCCGAGCGCGCCGACCAATCTCACGCTGCACCAGGCGATCGAAATCAACGTGCCGATCGGCTGTGGCGATGCGCCGGTATTTCCGGGCGACGTCATCCTGGGCGATGCCGACGGGGTGATCGTGATCCCGGCGCATCTCACTGAGGAGATCGCCGCTGAGGCCTTTGAGATGACGGTGTTCGAGGACTTCGTCACCGATCAGGTCCGCAATGGACGCTCGATTCTGGGGCTTTATCCCGCCACCGACGAACAGGCGCTGGTCGATTTTGCCGCGTGGCGGAAGGAAAAGGGGCGGTGATCTCGCCAGCAAAACCTGGCGAGGGCGGGCGCGCTTACAGCATCCCCGGCCTGAACAGCTTGCGATAGCGGCGGGTATTTTCGCCCGAGATCATGAACTCGCCGTCGCCGCGGTAGTGGATCGTCTTCGGATATTTTGGCGAGATAGCCACGTGCGCCTTCACGACCTCGAACACGAACACATTGTATTTTTTGATCCAGCTCGAATCCGCCAGCCGGCATTCGAAATTGGCGTAGCATTCGTCGATCAGCGGCGCGCGGACATACGTGCCGGGTTTGGGTGTCAGGCCAAATTCCGCAAATTTGTCGACGTCGCGTCCGGAACTGTTGCCGATCTTGACGACCTTGGGAGCAAGATCGACGGTCGGAACGTTGATCACGCATTGCTTGCTTCTACGCACCATTTCAAAACTGTGGTTTGCCGCCGAAATGCAGCAACCGATCAATGACGGCGTAAACTCCATGACCATGTACCAGCCCATGGTCATGATGTTGGTCTCATCCTTGCAAGCCGAACTGACCAGCACGATCGGGCCCGGCTCGAGAAGGCGGCGGGCATCATTCGTCGGGAAGTCCCTCTTGCTGTAGTTCGGCATCGCCGTCACACCTCGCCGCGTTGCGCCATCCCCACCGCCCACAAAGCAAATGCATAAGCGATCGCGACCTCGTCAAGCCGGTTGAAGCGGCCCGATGCGCCGCCATGGCCCGCGCCCATATTAGTGCGCAACAGCACCGGGCCGCCGCCCGTCATGGTCGCGCGCAGCCGCGCAATCCATTTCGCCGGCTCCCAATAAGTGACGCGCGGATCGGTGAGCCCGGCCATCGCGAGAATCGCCGGATATTGCTTCGCCGCGACATTGTCGTATGGCGAATAGGACAGGATAGTCTTGAAAGCGGCTTCGCTTTCGATCGGATTGCCCCATTCCGGCCATTCCGGCGGCGTCAGCGGCAGGGTGTCGTCGAGCATGGTGTTGAGCACGTCGACGAACGGCACTTCCGCGACGATGCCGGCGAACAATTCGCCGGCCCGGTTGGCGACGGCGCCCATCAGCATGCCGCCGGCGCTGCCGCCATGACCGACGATGCGCTCGACGGCTGTATAATTGGCAGCGATCAGCGCACGCGCGGAGGCTGCGAAATCGTCGAAGCTGTTGGTCTTCTTCTCGCGCTTGCCGTCGAGATACCAGTTCCAGCCCTTGTCGGCGCCACCCCTGATATGCGCGATGGCATAGACAAAGCCGCGATCGACCAGCGACAGCCGGTTGGCGGAAAACGACGCCGGCATCGCCATGCCGTAGGAGCCATAGCCGTACAGAAGCAGTGGCGCCGTTCCATCGCGTTTCAGATCTTTGGCGTGAAGGATCGACACCGGCACTTGAGCGCCGTCATGCGAGGTCGCCATGATGCGGGTGGTGACATAGTCGGCGGGGTTGTGACCGGACGGGATTTCCTGGCGCTTGCGCAAAGTCCGCGTGCGCCGCGCCATGTCGTAATCGTAGACTTCAGAAGGCGTCGTCATCGACGAGTACGAAAAGCGCAGATTGGTGGTTTCAAATTCGTAGCCGCCCATCGTGTCGAGCGAATAGGCGGTCTCGTCGAAGGCGATGGCGTGCTCCTCGCCGCTTGCGAGATCGCGGATCACGATGGCCGGCAGCGCGTTGGCGCGCTCCAGCCGCACCATGTGACCGGAATAGAGCTCGACGTCGAGAACGTAGATGCCTTCGCGATACGGAATAAGATCGCGCCAGTTCGCCCGCTCCGGCGATTTCAACGGAGCGGTGACGATCTTGAAGTCGATGGCCGCGTCGGCATTGGTGAGGATGAACAGTTCATCGCCACGATCGGCGAGCGAGTATTGCACGCCGCTCTCGCGGGCGGCGATCAGGCGCGGCGGCGCATTCAGATCGGCAAGATCGACCAGGCGCTGTTCGGAGGTTTCGTGATCGCCGCCGGCAATCACGCAAAAGCGGCCGCTTGAGCTTTCATGAATATTTGTAAACCAGCCGGGATCGCTTTCTTCATAGACCAGAACATCGTCGCGCTGCTTTGTCCCGAGGCGGTGCAGCCAGACCTGCATCGGGCGGTGGTTGTCATCGAGTTTGACATAGAAGAACGCCGTCGCATCGATGCTCCACACCACCGCGCCGTCGGTTTCCTCGACGAGATCGTCGAGATCTTTCCTGGTCGCCCAGTCTCGCACGCGGATTGTAAAATACTCCGAACCCTTGACGTCGGCACTCCAGGCTTCAAGCCGGTGGTCGGGCGAATGCCGGGCGCCGCCGAACCTGAAGTAGTCGTGCTTGGCGGCGAGTTCGTCGCCGTCGAGGATGATTTCGGCCTCGCCGCCGTTGCGCGGGCAGCGCCCGAACAATTCGTGCTGGCCGCCTTCGCGGAATTTTCGCATGTAGGCGAAAGCGCCGTCAGGCGAGGGCACGCTGGAATCATCCTCCTTGATGCGCGCGCGCATCTCCTTGACCAGCGTTTTCTGCAAGGCGGCGGTGTGGCCAAGCAGGCTTTCCGTATAGTCGTTCTCCGCCTCCAGATATTTGCGGATGTCCGCGTTCAGGATGGAGGGGTCGCGCAGCACATCCTGCCAGTTTTCGTCCTTCAGCCAGGCGTAATCGTCGACGACGGTGATGCCGTGGGCCGTAAAGGAATTCGGTCGGCGCGGCGCGATCGGCGGCGTCAGGGGGCTGATTTTGTCCATCGGGCTCTTCACCAGGTTTTGCGGGGCAGGCCGGTCGCTCAAATCATATCGGGTTTCGGCATGCGGATTGCCAGATATGCCACCCCAGCACCAGAGGTCCCGGACCGCTTGTTGATCGTCGGCTTGTATGGTTAGGCTTTTTCGGCGCGTCCGAGGAGGCTCATGCTCTTCAATTCCTATCCATTCATTTTTTTGTTCCTGCCGGTCGTTCTGCTAGGCTATTTCGCGTCCACCCGGTTGGGGAATCTGGCGCCGGTGGTATGGCTCGCGCTGGCCTCGCTCGCCTTTTATGCTGTAAGCAACTGGCAGTTCGTGCCGTTGCTGCTGGCGTCGATCGCGTTCAACTACCTGATCGGCCTTTTGCTGATTAGCCTTCGCCTGCGGGCGCGCCCGCGGTTGATCGTCCTTGCGGCCGGCGTGACCGGCGATCTCCTGGCGCTCGGCACTTTCAAATATGCCGGCTTTTTCGTCGCCAATCTCAACGCCATCTTTTCGACCGGCCTTGCGGTCGATATCCTGCTTCCGGTCGGAATTTCCTTCTACACCTTCACCCAGATTGCCTTCCTGGTCGACGCTTATCGGGGAAAGGTCGCGCACTACGCCCTGCCGCATTACGGACTCTTCGTCACTTATTTTCCGCATCTGATCGCGGGGCCGATTCTTCACCACAAGGATATGATCCCGCAGTTCGAAGCGGTTCGATCGAAGCGGCCGAATCCGCATTTGATTCTGTGTGGCCTCATCATTTTCGGAATCGGTCTGTTCAAGAAGACCGGCTTGGCCGACGGCATTCAGCCGCTTGTTTCGCTGGCGTTCGGCCAGGCCTCGCCGTCCTTTGACCAGGTCTGGATCGGAGCGCTTGCCTACACCTTCCAGCTCTATTTCGATTTTTCCGGTTATTCGGACATGGCGATCGGAATTTCGCTGATGTTCGGCATCTTCCTGCCGCTGAATTTCAATTCGCCCTACAAAGCCTGCAATATCATCGATTTCTGGCGGCGCTGGCATATGACGCTGTCGCAATTCCTGCGCGACTATCTCTATATTCCGCTCGGCGGCAACCGGCACGGCCCGGTCTTGCGCTATGTGAACCTCATGGTCACGATGCTGCTCGGCGGCCTCTGGCACGGCGCGGCCTGGACCTTCGTCGCCTGGGGCGCGTTGCACGGGGTTTATCTCTGCATCAATCACGCGTGGACGAATTATGGCCCCTCGATCCCGCCACGTTTGACGCGTGTTGCGAATATTGTTGCCCTTATCGTGACGTTCGTCTCGGTCGTCGTCGCCTGGGTATTCTTCCGCGCCGACAGTCTGGCATCGGCGCTGTTCGTTCTGTCGAAGATGACCGACCCGACCCAGATCGTGCTCGGCCGCGATGAGCTCGCTCAAAGCCTATTGATCTTGATTTATGCCGGGCTCGCCTGGTTTGCGCCGAACACGCAGGAGATCATGGGTTACGACCACAAAAGCCGGACCGTCGGCGAGACGCTCCACGCCTGGCAGAAACGGCCGGCCTTCATCTATGTCACTGCGGCGGTGCTGGCGTTCGGGATCCTCGGAATCCAGCAACACAGCGAATTCATTTATTTCAGATTCTGATGAGCCGACCTGCAAAAAATCTGGCCCGGTTTCTGTGCGCAAGCCTGTTCGTCATGGCTGCGGCGGCCATACTCAATTTCACCGTTGATCCGCTGCAAATCTTCCGGCCCGCGCGCCTCTTCGCCGCGATGTACTCGCAAGATAGCCGCATGCAGGCGGCAGGGTTGATCCGCAGTCAGGATTTCGACACCGTGTTCATGGGGACGTCGCTCGCAACTCACTTCCGGCAGAGCGACATCGACCGGATGCTCGGCGTGAAGTCGGTGAAGCTGGCGTTGAATGGCTCAAATTCGCAAGAGCAGTCCTTCGTGCTCGGGGCGGCGCTTGAGCGTCATCCCAGGCGGGTGATCTGGGAGGTGGACGACTGGATCTTTCACGACGCGCCCGACATCGATTCAAATGTCCATCTCCCGGCCAATCTCTACCGGAGAAATGCCAGGGGCATCGCCGGCTATCTTCTCAATGGAAGTCTGGCGCGCGAGTCGGCGTGGATCATGGCGCGATCGATTCCGTCCCTTGAACCGCTTGTGGCGAGCCTGACCAATGACGTGGCGTTCAAATTTCCGATTTCGCGCGTCGACGACATCAATGTCCTGCCACCCGATTTCGACGTCGCCACAGCCTATAACGCCAGGCGGGCGATGGCAGCCTTCGAATACATCACCGATCCAGTGCGCCGCAAATATCTTGCCGATGACACCGACTACGACATGAAGGTCCGCGTCTTCGAGCGCGACGCGATCGGTCTCATCGCGGCAAATCCCGACCTGACGTTCGACATTTACCTGGCGCCGTATTCGATCCTGCAATGGGTCGCGATGCGCGATGCTTCACCAGCGACGCTGAGGAGCGTCTACGAGTTTTCAGCTTATTTCTGCCGGCGGCTGGTGGCGTTTGCGAATGTACGGCTGTTCGATTTTCGTAGCGTCAGCGAAGTTACGCACGACCTGAACAACTACACTGACGTGATCCATCATTCGCCGGCGGTTGACCTGAAGGTTCTCGCCTGGCTTGCGGACGGCAAGTATCGCGTCGACCGCGCGGCGCCGACGGCCTACCTCGACCTGCTCAAGGCGCAGGTCGAGGCCTACCGGGTCGAAAATGCCGGGCGGTAGAACACGCTAGCTATTCCGCAGTCTTGTGGCGGCATTACCGCCGAACATCGGAATCTGGTTGACCGCGAGCACCACCGCAAACGTAATCACCAGCATCGCGATGCCGAGCACGGAGATCGCGGCAAGGTCGCCGCTTTCGTTGAGGTCGTAGATCAGGACGCTGATCACCTTGGTCTGCGAGGTGAACAGCACGATGGCGGCGGAGAGTTCGCGCATTACGCCGATGAAGATGAAGCACCATGTTGCGATCACGCCGGTGCGCAACAAGGGCGCGGTGATCTGGCGCAGCGATTGCAGGCGCGACGCGCCGAGAATCCGGCTGGCGTCTTCGAGTTCAGGATGGATGGTGGCAAAGGCCGCCTGCAATTGCTGATAGGCCGACGGCAGGTTGATGGTCAAAAACGCGATCAGAAGAATCCACAGCGTGCCGTAGAGCACGAAGGGCGGGCGCGTGTAGCTCAGGAACAGGCCGACGCCGAGCACGATACCGGGCACGGCGATCGGCGCGGTGGCGAGAAAGCCGAGCACGCGATGTCCAGCGATCACGCGGCGGGTGGTGACATAGGCGATGACCAGCGCGAGCAGGGTGCCGATGGTCGCGGTCGTGGTGCCCAGGATCACGGTATTCTTCAGCGCAAGCTGGGTCGACGACAATTCGGTGAACACGAACACGATGTTATGAAGCGTGAAAGTCGACGGCATCACGAGCGTGGTGGCGTTCGGCGAGAAAGCCGCGTTGAACAGCGCAAAATACGGCAGGAAGACCGGGTTGAGCAGCATCACGAGACAGAAGGCCAGCGCCGCCCAGCGCCACTTCTTCATTTCAACCCGGCGCGGCGCACCATATTTGCCGCCCAGCACCGAGTAGCCGCGGCGTCCAAGAATGAATTTCTGCGCCTGCAGCAAAAGGATCGTGAGGATCAAGAGCGGCACCGCAGCGGCGGCGGCGAGTTCGAGCTTTGGTGGATACTGGAACAGGCTCCAGATCTTCGTGGTCATGGTGTGGAAGCCGGCCGGCAGCGCGAGGATCGCGGGCGAGCCGAACAGTGTCATCGCCTGGAGAAACGCGATCAGCGCGCCGGCGACCAGCGCAGGCAGCGCAAGCGGGATCGTCACGCGCCGTGCCGTGGTCCATGCCTTGCCGCCGAGAATGGCGGAGGCGTCTTCAAGTTCGCCGGGCATGTTGTCGAGCGCGTTGGCAACCAGCACGAACACGAAGGGGAAAGTGTAGCAGGAAATCACGAAGATGACGCCCGGCAGCGAGTAGATGTTGAACAGATGCTCGTCGGAATCCGCGCCCGTCATGAGGCGATAGAGCTGATTCAACAATCCGCTGTTGGGGGCCGCCAGCAATTCCCAGGCAACCGCGCCCAGGAACGGCGGCGTCACAAAGGAGGCGGTGACCAGTGCGCGGATGAATTGCCGCCCGGGCATGTCGGTGCGCGATACCAGCCATCCCATCGGCGCGGCGACGGCGCAGCAGAGGATGGCGGAGGTGGTCGCAATGATTGCGGTGGTGGCGAGCGGGTCGAGGAAATCGGGATCGGTGAACAGTGTGACGAAATTCTGCAGCGTCAGGTGGTTGGCCTTGTCGGTGACGCTGTAAATCGCAAGCCACGACATCGGCAACACGATCAGCACGATCATGAACGCCGCGAACAGCCACAGGACCGGCTTGGTCCAGTCGATCTTGGCGCGCGCGATGTCGGCATTTTCCTGGATCGTCACTTGTCTACCGATCTCCTGTTTATGCACTGTCATTCCTGGGCGGGCGAAGCGCGAACCCAGAATCTCGAGATTCCGGGTCTGGTCCTTCGGACCATCCCGGAATGACGATGAAACCAATGTTGGCCTGCGACATCGTTACACCCGAAACAGCCGCGCATAGCGTGTCTTGATCTCGTCCGTCATCTTCTCGACGCCGGCCGCGTCTTCCTTCATCAGCTTGACGTCGGAAATCTTGCGGCGTCCCGCCTTTGCCTGCACCTGCGGATGAGGCGAATATTGCGCGGTGAAATCGGTGAAGAACTGCTGGGTCTCCCGCGTATGCAGCCAGGCCTGAAACAGCCTTGCCGCATTGGGATGCGGGGCGCTTGAGAATATTCCAGTTGGACCCGAAATGGTCGGCGTGCCCTCGGCCGGATACACCGGCTCGACCCGCTGGCCGGCTTCTTTCAAGAGGACGACATTATATTCGTTGCCATCCGCCATGATGGCGCGTTCGCCGAGCGCCAGCTTCTTCGGTGGATCGGTCGACGACTGGACCTGCATGACCCGCTGCTTCGACAGCTTCTCGAGATAGTCCCAGCCGAGTTCGCGAACGAGCTGGAACGTCGCCGTCATGATGGTGCCGCTGTACGCCGGGTGGCCCTTGACCATCTTGCCGGCCCATTTCGGGTCGAGCAGATCGGCGAAGCTCGCCGGCGCGTCAGCGGGTTTGACGAGATTGGTGTTGTAGGCGATCGAGGACAGCCAAATTCGCGATGTCGCGAACGTGCCGTCGGGGTCGCGGTAGGCGGGCGGAAAATATTTCGCGATATCTTCGGAGACGAAGGGCGCGAGCCAGCCGTTGCGCTTCCAGGAAATGAAGTGGGAGGCGTCGGCGGTGCTGACGACGTCGGCGGCGCGGATGCCGGAGGCGAATTCCTGCTCGATCCGTTGAAACAGGCGTTCAGAGCCGGCGCGCTCGATCTGCACTTGAATCTCCGGATATTTCGCCTCGAAGGCCTTGCCGAGCTTTTCCCCCACCGGCAAATCCATGGCGGAATAGAGCACGACCTTGCCGTCCTTCTTGGCCGCTTCGATCAGTTGCGGCGTGATCTCGACCACTTCCGGCGCCGCGGCCTTGAGCGGGCTTGCGAAAATCGAAAGCCCGAGCGCGGCCGATCCCTTGATGATATCGCGCCTGGACAGTCTGCGCCGTTTCATCGCGTCCTCTTGCCCTTGGCGATTATCGGCTCAGCGCCCGGCAGCGTTCGGCCGGCAGCGTGAGCCAAACCTCGGTGCCGCTGGGAACGGCGGTTTGCGTCGACGTAATGGCGCGCAACGACGTCCCATCTGATGTCTCGACCATGTAGTCGCGGTTGGCGCCCAGGAACACCTGGCGCGTCACGGTTGCCTTGACGGAATTGTCTTGCGATTGCGGCGCCGTCGTCGAAAGCTGGATGTCGTGCTGGCGGATCGCGACCGCGGCGTTCTGGTTGCGCGTCAGTTTCGCGCCCACCACGCGCAAGGTCGCGCCGGAAAACGAGATGTGGTTCTCGTCGCGGGCGATACCCTTGATCACATTGCTCGAGCCGATGAAGCGTGCGACGAATTCCGATTGCGGCCGGTCGTAAATGTCTTCCGGCGTGCCGAGCTGGTCGATCTTTCCGCCGTTCATGACCGCAATCAGGTCGGCGGTCGTCATCGCCTCGGACTGGTCGTGGGTGACGTAAACCGTCGTATAGCGGTATTGGTCGTGCAGCCGGCGGATTTCGAAGCGCATCTCCTCGCGCAAATTGGCATCGAGGTTGGAGAGCGGCTCGTCGAGCAGGAGGGTTTCCGGCTCGACCACCAGCGCGCGGGCCAGCGCGACGCGCTGCTGCTGTCCGCCCGACAACTCGCCGGGATAGCGTTGCGCCAGGATTTCGAGTTTTGTCGTCGCAAGGATCGATGCGAGTTTCTTCGCAATGGCGTCGCGGTCGAGTTTGCGCAAGCGCAATCCGTAAGTGATGTTCTCGGCGACCGTCATGTGCGGCCAGAGCGCGTAGCTCTGGAAAATCATCGACATCTTGCGCTGCTCGGGCGGCAGCGTCCGCGCGGCCGAGGACACCAGCCGGTCGCCGACATGGATCTCGCCCAAGGTCGGCTCGAGGAAACCGGCGATCAGCCGCAGCGTCGTGGTCTTGCCGCAGCCCGAGGGGCCCAACAGGCAGATCAACTGCCCGTGGTCGATCCGCAACGAGACTTCGTCCACGACCGCCAGCGATCCAAATCGCTTGGTCAGGCCACGCAATTCAACGGACGCCAATCACTTCACTCCCTGTTGCCTCTCGCGCGTATTCTGCCGTGACCAGGCCGCCATAAGCGTCAACCTGATTGCGACGAAAAACCGGTGCCCACTACTTTTGCGGAATACGCGCGCGCCGTTGCCGGCAGCTTATTTATCGCCAGATCAATATAAGCACGAATGACGGGGGGCCGAAAAGGCTTGATGGCCCCTTCAGGCGGGTACGCTTTCACCCAGCCAGCCGATCGCGGTCTCGACGCCGCCGCGGCCATGCGGGATCCCGAGCGCTTGCAGGGCGACCTCGATGACCCCGAGAGTGCCCAGGATCATCGGCGCGTTGACATGCCCCATGTGGGCGATCCGGAACGCCTGGCCGGTCAGTTCGCCGATCCCGACCCCGAGCACCACGCCGCATTTTTCCTTGCAATAACGTTGCAGCGCGACCGGGTCGTGGCTGCCTGCCATCACCACCGTCGTCACTGTATTCGACCGCTCCTGGGCCTCCGCGACATTGAAGCCGAGCACCTGGCCTTCGGCCCAGATCGAGACCGCGCGGCGCACCGCTTCGCCGAGCAGCCGGTGACGCAGGAACGTATTCTCCAGCCCTTCCTCGAACAGCATGTCGATGGCCTGGCGCAGCGCGAACAGCAGATGGATCGGGGCGGTGCCGCCGTATTTCCGGTAGTGTTCGGCGCCTTCGCGCTCGGTCCAGTCCCAATAGGGCGTCCGCATGTTGGCGGTCTTGTGTGCGTGCTGGGCGCGGTCGTTGACGGCGCAGAAGCTCAGGCCCGGCGGCGTCATCAGGCCCTTCTGCGAACCGGACATCGCGACATCGATCCCCCAGGCGTCCATCTCGAACGGCATGCAGCCCAGCGAAGCCACCGTATCGACCAAAAACAGCGCGGGGTGACCGGTCGATTTGATCGCCTTGCCGATCGCCTCGATGTCGTTGTAGGCGCCCGAGGCGGTATCGACCTGCGCCACCAGGATCGCCTTGATCTTGTGGTCCTTGTCCTGCCGCAGGCGCGCCTCGACCTCCGCCGGCCGGACCGCGCGGCGCCAGTCACCCTTGAGCACCTCGACGTCGGCGCCCATTGCCGCCGCCGCATTGCCCCAGCCGACCGCGAACCGGCCGCTCTCCAGCACCAGCACCTTGTCGCCACGCGACAGCACATTGCTGATGACGGCTTCCCACGCGCCATGGCCGTTGGCGATGTAGATGTAGGATTTGCCCTTGGTGGCGAACAGTTTGGAGAGATCGCGCAGCAGGCCTTCCGTCAAGCGCACCATCTCATCGGAATAGATGTCCAACGCCGGACGATGCATCGCCCGCAACACCTCGTCGGGCATGGTGGTGGGTCCGGGGATCGCCAGGAATTCCCGGCCGGCGCGAACGACCATTTCTGTGGTTCCTTTTGGTTTGCGTCGAGGCAAGGGATGCCGGGGAATGGCAGGAAATTCAAGCCAAGTCAGGATGATAATTAATTGAACCAGTCATTCCGGGGCGATGCGACGCATTGAGCCCGGAATCTCTGGATTCCGGGTCTGGTCCTTCGGACCAACCCGGAATGACCAAAGGTCGTCACGCTATTTCGCCAGGGGATCGACGATCGCATGCCAGATCTGATCCTTGATCTCGGTCGCAGGCGGGCTCGGAATGATGTCCGCGGGTCCTGTTCGTTTTTGGCAGGCCACGACCAGACGCAGAATCCACACCTCGCCGTCGGTGTAATAGGGATCGCCGCCGCCGTTGCGCCCGGTCAACGTCACCCCGATGCCCGTCACCTGATATTTGGCGTTGACCATGCGGGCGGCCTCGAGATCGGCGGTGAGCAGATCGCGGTCGGCGTCGACGTTGGCAGCGATATGGTGGGTGATGGCGCCGGTATAGTGGCTGACGCCGACGCCGCGATCGAAGGTCGCGTCGCCAAGCCAGACCGGGCGCTTCTCCTCGCCCTGATCCAGCACCTTCCAGAACCGCACGTGATGGCGGCGGTCGGCGCTGTCACCGACCGGCTTTTCGAACGCGAAATCCTCGCGCCGGCCCAGATAAAACAGCGGACTGACCGGCGCGTCGCGATAGGGGCGGTCGAGCAGCACGCTACCGGCGATCTCGATCGACGATCGCAGCGTCACGGGATCGGCTGGATACCAGCCGGCGGCCTGCATCGCGCAGAGCACGTCGCGCTTGTCGCCGATCAGCCCGACATTGATCGGATCGCCGGGAATGCCCTGTGACGTCCGCGTCACCATCGGAAGGTTGGCGAGGCCGCGCTGGTGCTCATGATGGCTCCACAAGGCCGGCAGCGCGACATAGGCGAGGACGGTGTAGGCGACCACGATTCCAATCGCGATGAGCAGGAATCGCTCCAGCCGCGCATGACCGTGATGCGGGGGCAAGAACATCTCTGTTTGTCGGTCAGCCACGGCGCCCCCGATTGCAAATCCGTCTGCAAGACTAGCTTGAGAACCAAGTGGCCCTCTGCAAGCGAGCCTATCGCTTCGTCTCGCGGCAGCCCGCGGCTTCGGCCTCATCGACCGAGCAGAACCAGCGCGTGCCCTTTGAGATTTTCATCTCGATCTTGGCATACCAGCGGCTTTTCTGCGTGTGGTAGATGCATTCGCCGGCGCGATTGACATTGCCCTTGATGGTGCATTCGGGCGAGGGCGCGACCGATCCGGAAGCCGAAGCCAAAAGGGTCGCATGCGCGTTCTCAGGTGGCTTGGCGGCGCCCAAGATCGCCGTCTTCTTGTTGCGGACCCGCCAGTCCCAGGGGGCGATGAAGGCGCCTTGCCACATGCCGGCCTTGGCCTCGCGCGCGGCCTTTTCGTCCTCGTCATAGTCGTGGGAGAAGCGCGCATAGGACAAGGCCCAACCGTTGCGCACCATCCATTTCTGGATGTCCTCGCCGTCGACCTCGCAGCGCGCAATGGTCCGGCCGCGGCGATCGGCGGCCTGGCGCACGTGGCAGCTCCAGGTCTTGTTGTCGGCGTGCTTGATCAGCTCGTCGCGTGCGGCGATGCCGCAGGTCCAGCGCTCGCCATTGTTGTTGAGACAGAGCTGGTCCACCGACGGCGCGTCGATGCCGCCCAAGCGAATCCGGCTGTTGCCGATATTGACGGTGTCGCCCTCGCGGACCTTCGCGGTTCCCGTGATGTCGGCGGCCGCTGCCAGGCCTGACAGCATGCCCGGCAGCAGCGCGGCCAGCAGGAACGTGAAAATCGCGAACGGGAATTTCAGCAACATGTCGAAAGGGCCAGTTCAAAAATTGATTTGCCGTTAAATGGCGGCAGATTGTGCGGCGGATCGCTCCGGTGTGCCAGCATCCATAGGTGAATGCGCTGTCAATTTTGTGGGATACGGGTCGGTCCTTGTCGCAAGCGTCATTACGGGGCGATGCGAAGCCTCGCGCCCGGAATCTCGAGATTCCCGATGCGCAATTGCGCATCTGAGGTCTGGTGCTGGCGCACCATCAGGGAATGACGATGATGGATAGCGCCCGCAGCAACGTCTTGCGCGCCGGCGAAAGCCCGATCGGCACGAAGCGAAGGTGACTTCAGGGCCACCGACCACGGTGCGCATCCGGGGTCTTTGCCTCTTCCACTCGGAGGCCCCGACGTCTTCCACTCGGAGGCCCCGAACCGACACCCCAAGAATTGCTTGTGTGACAGGTATCACAGTCGCGGACGCCGATCGGCGGGACACTTGCGGCCATCGCTGACGGTATCCCGGGAAGGGTTCCAGCTCGGTTTTAACGGACAATTAGGGTTGCCGGAGGGGTCCTGGCAGGTTAAGTCTTTCTTTGTTGCGGTGCCGCAAATTGAGCATAATTAGACGGCAAACGACCGGCAACCCCGAAAACCAAAGCGACGTTGGCGCGACTAAAAGAGCGCGCGTCGGATAGTGCAAGGGAAGTGAATCGCGATGGATTTCAACAAGCTCGGCCTCTCCCGTCGTTCAGTCGCCATTGCCACCGCACTCGTCGGCATGGTGTCGCTGGCGATCGGCGCCCATGCGGCGTTGAACATGCGGGCGCTGGATGCGGCCAAGGCGGTCGCGACCGAGCAGGCTGATTCCGCTTCCCGCCCCTCGCGGATCGCGCTCGTGATCGGCAACGGCCAATACCCCGACGCCAACGCACCGCTCTCCCAGCCGGTCAACGACGCCCGTGCGCTCACGGCTGCGCTGCGCCGCGATGGCTTCGACGTCGACGTCGTGGAAGACGCCACCAAGGACGACATGACCCGGGCGATCGCGCGCCTGACCTCCAAGATCAGACCGGACTCGGTCGTGATGCTGTTCTTCGGCGGCTACGGCATCCAGGCCGGCCGCGAGAGCTACATGATTCCGGTCGACGCCACGATCTGGAAGGAAGCCGACGTGCGCCGCGAGGGCGTCAGCATCGAATCCGTGCTCGAAGCCATGAAGGTCCATGGCGCTTGCGCCAAGCTCGTCGTGCTCGATGCCTCCCGCCGTAACCCATACGAGCGAAGGTTCCGCACCTTCTCCCATGGGCTCGCCCCGATCAACGCGCCCGACAACGCTCTGATCCTGACCTCGGCGACGCCGGGCAAGGTGGCCGATGATTCCAGCGGCCAGCATTCGGTGCTGGTGACGGAGCTGTTGAACAACCTCAACGCCCAGACCGCGGCCGCGGAAGCCGTCTTCAACAAGACCCGCGTCGCGATCTCGCGCGCCTCCGACGGCACCCAGGTCCCCTCGGTCTCCTCCTCGCTGCTCGAAGACGTCCGCTTCGGCACCAACGCCAACGCCGGAAGCTGAGGCGTCTCCTCGTTCCCACACCGTCATTGCGGGCCATCCCCACCGTCATTCCGGGGCGCAGCGTGAGCTGCGAACCCGGAATCTCGCTCCATCACCTTTGGATTCGGGTTCGCGCCTGAAAGGCGCGCCCCGGAATGACAGATGGACATAAAGGTGCCCGCGCCGCGGGCGAGGTGAAACACTCGCTAATTCGCTTCCGCCGCCGCCGTCACCGGCCGCACCGGATCGCCCTCGCGCAGCAACGCGCCGGCGCGCGCCACTACCGTGTCGCCCTCGGCCACGCCCTCGCGGATTTCGACCTGGCCGCCGGACAACAGCCCGACCTCGACCCGCTTGGTTTCGATCCGCGCGCGCTTCACCACCTGGACCACGGTGCCGCCGTTGCCATAGAGCACGGCGGTGAGCGGCACCGAGACGCCGCAGCTTTGCCCGGTCTTGATCTGCGCGCGGCCGGACGAATTCACGAGCAGCTTGCGGTTGGTGGTGATGGCGATGAACACCTGGCCGAGCTGGCTGTTCGGCTCGACGGTGGCGGAGACGCGGCGCACCTTGCCCTCGACTTCGCCCGCGCCGACGATTTTGATCCGCGCCGTCTGGTTGACCGCGAGCTTACCGAGATACTGCGTCGGCACCAGGCCGACCAGGTCGAACTCGCTGCGCGCGATGATGGAAAACAGCGCCTCGCCGCGGGGCGAGGCGACCGCCCCGATCACGGCGGTGGAGGCCGAGATCAGCCCGGCGACCGGGGCCTGCACCAGCACCGTGCCGCCCTCGGGCAGCGTGAGGCGGGCGAGATTTTGTCCCGCGGTGACGGTCTCGCCGGCTTCAGTCAGGATCTCCGCGACCTTCAGGCCCTGCCGCTCCGGGCGGACCATGGTCTCTTCGCGGGCAATGACGAGGCCGGACGCTTCCACGATGGCCGGAAAGCAGTATTTCGCCGCCTTCAGCACCGTCACCGTCGCGCCCTTCGGGGCGTCTTTCGGCGGCGCGTCGGGATCGTCCGCGGCGAGGGTAGGGGAGGCGAAGGCACAGGAGGGCAGCCGCGAGCGGGGCGAGGAGATTTCGCGGAGGCTTGTGCGCGGAGAGAGGGTTCATCGGCGTTCCCGTCCGGGTTTCGTAGTTATCGTAGCAGACGGAGGGCAAAGCGGCCAAGGACACGGAAATTGGGGTAGCACGCAAAATGACGGCAAGGAGTGTCAATGTTGGCGTTGAAGGTCATAAGTTCAAATTTTCTCCTTCAACCAGTCAGCTCAAAGGGACGGATTTTCTAGAGCTGAGTTTCCGCCCTTGCAACACCGCCCGCTTCAAGATGGTGGGAAAGCGATGATTTTGCATCGGGCCGCACCGTTGCCGAATACGCGGGCGAGCGCCGTCGCCACGGTCGCGTTACGACGATCGTTGCACAGCTCATTGACGTGCTTGCGTTGCACCCCATGGCCTCAGCCAGCGCGCCTTGCGTTAGGTCGATCGGCTTCATGAATTCCTCGACCAGTATTTCGCCAATCGTCGCCGGTTTGCGTTTTGTCATCAACATGGCTTGCCTCACACATAGCTGTGATCGTCTGGGTATGTATCCTTGGCCTTACTCGGCTGCATCGTAGATGATTATTCGAAATGATATTATGATATCAGGAATCCTATACCATGGAGGCTGCCATGCAGGTTTTGAAATGGGGTGACAGCCTCGCCGTGCGGTTGCCTGAAACACTCGTCGAGAAAATGGATTTGATTGCTGGCGACGAGATCAACATCGTCGATGTGGTCGAACGAACACTGGTCGTTCAGAAGGAAGACCGGCGCAAGGTTGCGCTGGAACGACTGGCTGCGCGCAGCTGGACGCTTCCTCCCGACTACAAATTCGATCGGGACGAGGCCAACGATCGATGAGCGGCTACGGCTACTTTGCACTCTGATTTTCTCGACCGGCTATTCTCGCAAAAACACCTGTCCAGCCACACCCCGTCATTGCCTGCGACAAACGCAAAGCGTTTGCGCAAGGGAGCAAAGCAACGAAGCAATCTATGCTTTCTTTCTGTCGCTATATGGATTGCTTCGCGTCGCTGCTGACATCGGGCGCGCATTCGCCTTTCGGCCGTGCGCGCCTAACGGCGAATTTGTCTAATCGGATCAGGCTGATGCTACCCGTCCAGTCCTTCCTATAGAAATATTTCCCTTCGCGAATCCCCCAAATCACCAGCATCTTTCGCCCATCCCGTCCCACATGAGGGGCGTATCGCGATCGTCACGGACGTAGGGCACGGGATGCGGTGGACGCTGTGGCGCTCTTGACGAATGGCGCCAAGGCGGACGGCGAAGTCGTGTGGTCCTGACGCCCCGACGCTGGCGTCAAGTTGGCGACGATGCTTCGCATCGTGGCCTGCGATGGTGGCAAAAGAGCCCGGTCACCAAGGAGAGCGCGAAGGAAACCGTTAAAACCATTCGCGTGCGGGAATGCCGGGTGATCCGGCGTATCCGTGGTGACTAACTCGTGTGGTTTTTGTTTTCTCCACGCGAGGCTGCGGGTGCGACGAGCACCCGGCATTCCCCACGCCCTCTGTTTTGCGGGCGAATGTTTTTCACGCACGGCCCGGGCGCGATTGGCGTCGCGGGGGTGTGGGCGTGTGCGTGCGGCGTGTGGCTGTTTGAAGATTCGGATTGGGGCGGGGCATCGTTTCCGTTCCCTCCCCCTTGTGGGGGAGGGGCAGGGAGGGGGTGGCCGCATCGGGACTGCCTGTGTGAACCCCTCTCCCCAACCCTCCCCCACAAGGGGGGAGGGAGCACACCGCCGATGCGGACGACGAGAAGGGAGTGCTAATTCCTCCGCCGCGCCGGTTCGGCGGTCGCGGCCGCCGCTGCGGCCTCGGCCACTTCGCCTTCGTCGCGCCAGCGCAGGATTTCTGCGGCAAGGATCGGATGATTGAATCCCTTCAGATGCAGATCATCGAGCGGCCGGCCCTCGACCCATTGCTCGACCGCGCCGAAGACGCGGCGGCTCACCACGATCTGGTTTGCCTTGGCTTCGTCGCACAGGCGTGACGCCAGATTGGTGACGCTGCCGATCGCGGCGTATTCGAGCCGCTGCTCGAAACCGATTTGCCCGAGCGTCGCATAGCCGAGCGCAATCCCCATGCCGAAACCCAGCGAGTGCCCGCGGTTGCGCCAGCGCTCGGTCAATGCGCCGATGGTGTCGCGCATTTCCACCGCCATCTTCACCGCGCGTTTGGTGTGGTCGGGGAACTGAATCGGCGCATTGAACAGGATCATCACGCCGTCGCCGGCATAGCGGTCGAGCGTGCCTTCATATTTGAAGATCAATTCGCCAAGCGCCGCGTGATATTCGCGCAGCACGTTCATCGCCTCCTCCGGCTCGGTCGCCTCGGTAAAGGCCGTAAAGCCGCGCAGATCGCAAAACACCACGGTGACCTCGCGGCGGTGGCTGTCGAGCAGCGAATCATGGCCGTCGGAAGAGGCGATCAGTTGCGCGACCTGCGGCGCGAGGAAACGCTCGAGCCTTCGAATGCGCTCGATCTCGGCGAGTTGCTTCTCGACCCGCTCCTCCAGCGACTTGTTCCAGTTCTTCAACTGTTCGGTCTGCGCCTCGAGCTTGCCGGCCTGCTGCTGCACGGTGGAATGCGCGACCGAGAGCTCGCGGCCCTTCTGGTCCACCTCGGTGAACAGCCGCGCGTTGCGCATCGCCAGCACCGATTGGTGGGCGAAGGTGCGCATCAGGCCGATGAGATTCGGCGAGAAGTCGCCGCTCGCGCGGCGCAGCACCACGAGCGAGCCGAGCACGCCTTGCTGGTCGACCAGCGGCACCACCAGCACCGAGTGGAATCCTGCCGTCACCGCGACGTCGCGCAGCAGCGTCTCATTGGCGCTGGCAAGGTCCGCGATCGCGATCGGCTCGCCCTTCTTCGCGGCCTCGCCGAGCACGGTCTGGTCCTCGCCGATCGAGATGTGCTGGCCTTGCGCCGATTTGTCGATGCCGATGGACTGAGTGAGGTTGAACTGGCGTTTCGCGGCGTCGTAGCTGTAGATCAGCACGGCGTCGGCATGGGTGATTTCGAGCGCGCGCGCCGCCACCGTCGGCAGCACCGCGTTGAGGTCGAGCGAGGACGACACCGCGCGGCCGACTTCTTCCAGCACCTTCAGCTCGTTGATCGATTGCGCGAGGTCGCGGGTGCGCTCCTCGACCTTGGTCTCGAGGCCCGAGTAAGTTTCCTGCAACTGCCCGGCCATGCTGTTGAACTGGTCGGCGAGTTCTTCGAGTTCGTCCTTGGTGTGGACATCGATGCGATGACTGAAATCGCCCTCGCCGAGCCGCCGCGCGCCGCGCCGCAACGCCGTGATCGGGATCAGCATGCGGCGGGCAAGGATGGTGCCGGCGAGAATCGCGACCACGAGCCCGAGCGCGATCAGGAGCGCGACGCGCAAGAGCTGGTCGCGGATCGGCGTCAAGGCCTGCGCGGTCGGCTGTTCGAAGAACACGTGCCAGCCGAGCTTGGGCACGGTGTTCTCCGTCGTGAGCACCGAATGGCCGTCGAGATCAGTGCCGGAGCCGATCGGCGAGCCGCCCGTCTGCAGAACGGCCGCGACCTGCGGCAGACTGGCGAGCGACTTGGCCGTCTCGGGTCCCTTGCTCGAACTCGCCAGCACCGCGCCGTTGGGATCGACGACATAGGCGAAGGTCGACTTGCCGATCTGGGCGTCGCCGAGGAAATCGGAGAGGAAGCGCAAATCGATTTCGGCAACCGTGACGCCGGCATTGAAGCCGGAATGCGTCACCGAGATCGTCATGAAGGGACGCTGATCGCGGAAGAACGCCGGCGCGTAGCTCACGCTCTTGCCGTTGGTGTCGGTGAAGCGGAAGTCGCGGGAGTAGTCGGCCAGGGTTGCCGATTGACCGGCGCGCGACAGCCGAAGCTGCTCGCGGCCGTAGCCGTCGAGGAAGGACAACTGGTTGACGGCCGGCACCTGCCGCAGGAGCTGGGTGTAGTCGGCGCTGTGCTGCTCGAGCTTGGTCGAACTCGCACGGGTGACCCAGCTGATTTGCCGCTCGAGGTCGGCGATCGACTGCTCGATCCGCCGCGCGGTGGCCTCCGCCTTCTCGCCCATGGCGTCGGTCAGCGTGCTCTTGGTGGCGCGGTAGTTGATCCAGGTTTCCATCGCGCCGTTGACGGCCAGCACGAACACCACGAGCCCGACCAGCGCCGTCACGTATTTGGCGAACAGGCCCTCGCGCAGGAACCAGATCTTCTGTTTGACCCCGATCATCCAGACCCTCGTGCGCGCCGCCCCTTAAAGCCGCAGGGCGCCGCGCATCATCGTCATCAGCCAGGGCCCTCCTTTAGCACGTTTCGAGGGGGTAAGGCCGGGGGTTACGGGCTTGGTTAGCCGCGATTCCGGGCATTCCGCGCAAATTCGAACGCGTTGCTCTTCTCCCTCCCCCCTTGCGGGGAGGGTTGGGGAGGGGGTAGCCGCGGGGGCGGTGTGGGTAATGAGCTGAAGAATGGGCCTAGAGATTTCACCGGTTGAACAACTGCCGCAGCACGTCGTTCATCGGCTGGCTGTCCTGCTGCGCCTGCGGCGGCGGGTCGCTCGGCGCGGGTGCGGTCTGGGCGGTGGGTGCCGGGCTCGGCGCCGCGCCGGGAGGCCGCGGCCTTGGCTGCGGCCCTGGCTCGTCCGCCCTGGCCCATTCCCTGGCCCAAGCCCTGCTGCAGCAGATTGCCGAGGGTTTCGCCGAGCTTGCCGCCAAGCGCGTCCGGCACTCCGCCACTGCTCGCACCGCTGCCGCCCAATCCGCCAAGCGTCCGCCGGGGCCGAACAGGCCCTTGCCCATCTCCTTGAGCTTGGCATAGGCCGCGTCCGGATTGTCCAGCATCCCCGCCATGTCGGGATAGATCTTCGGCTCGCCCCAAGGTCCTTCGATCATCACAGGGATGCCGAAGCCGACCGGATCGGCGGCGCGGCCCTGGCCTTCGGTGGTCATCACGAGCTTCGGCTCGACCCGGAATCCCAGCATCCTGGTGCCGAGATCGATCGTTCCGGCGCCCGTCATCTTGACCAGCGGGCCGACCAGATTGAGATCGGTCGTCACCGCCTGTCCCTTGTCGATGCGGAAGGAGGCCGAGAGCTGGGAGAGGTCGGTGGTCTGTTCGCGGCTCTCCTGCCAGCCCGAGAGCGTGTTCGAGGTCAGCGAGCGGATCATCTGCGCCACGTTGAGCCCCTGGATGGCGCCATCCTGGAAATTGGCAAACACCGTGCCGCCGAGGTTCGACATGATCGCGCGCTGGCTTTGGCCTGCGGAGCGCACCGTGATCTTTGCCTGCAATTTGCCGTCGAGCTTGTCGAAGCCGGCGGCGCTTCGCAGCATCGGAAGCGCGCGCACGCCGGCGAGATCGCTGCGCATGGTGTAGGTGGGCGTGCCGCTGGAAGCGTCGATGTCGACTTCGCCGTTGGCCTGGCCGCCATAGGCGCCGAGATTCGAAATTACGCATTTGAGCACGCCGCTGGCGAGCGTGGAGTCGATCGCGGCGGGGGCAAAATGCGCACTCCCGATGTTGAGTTCGGCGGCCGAGACCCGGACCTGGGCGTCGACATAGTTCAGTCCGTTGAGGTCGATGGTGGCGTTGCTCCAGGATTGAGACGACGATTGCGAGGACGACTGCGAACTCTGCGCCACGCCCGGCGTCGTGTTGCCGGTGGCGATGTCGAGCCGCTGGAAGTCGAGGTCGACCTTCACCAGTGGCTTGCTCGATATATCGACCGAGGCCCATCCGTTGAACGCGCCGTTGCCGATCGTGCCGGAGAGGCCGTTGATCATGACAACCGAGCCGTTGAGCCGCATTTCGGCCTTGCCCGACAACGGTGCCTGCAGAACGCCGGGCGCGTCGAGGGAGAGTTCGACCGGCACGTTCTGCCGCTCCAGCGGCGGCGCGGGCGCCGTCGCGCGGATGTCGAATTTGAGCGGATGCCCGCCGGCGCGCGCGGCGCCGCTGACCCTGATCTTGCGGTCGGCATCGACGACGGCGTCGACATTGATGCCCTCGATGCGGTTCTCGACGCGGTCGCGCAGGTTGGAAAACAAGACCGTGCCGTCAGTCACAATGATGCGTTCGATCCCGGGCGCGTCGCTATCCGCGGCGCCCGAGGGTGAGGCCTGCTTGGAGGAAGATGGTTTGGGCACTGGGCGCCGTTCGCGCAGCAGCGGCACGTTGAGAACCGGTCGGTTGATCACGAGTTCGGTGACGTTGGGGTGACCCGACCAAAGGCTTCCGAGCGTCATGTCGGCCTTGATGCTGCCGACCGTCAGGCGATTGCCGGCGTCGAGGTCCTTCGGCCCCTCCAGCGTGATGTCGCTCATCGTGACGTTGAGCGAAGGCCACAGGCCGATCTTGGTCGAACCTGCGATCTTCAGCCGGTATCCGGTTTCGCGTTCGACCCGGTCCTGGATCGCGGAGGTCAGGAAGCCCGAAGGGATTCCGATGATCAGTAGCAGCGCCGCGACAATTATGAGGGCAGCGATGGCGCTGCCTGCGATTTTCAGGGCTTTCATGTCGATCTTCCAGACCCGGCGTCGAATATGGCCTGGCCGCAACCCGGCGAGGCCTTTTCTTCAAGCTTATCCCGGAAAGGGGAGGAGGCTCAAAGCCAGCAAAAATAATCCGGGGGTGCTGCAAAGGTATGTGACTTATGACACACTTCGACCCTGGGGACCCCTCCGGCGGATGATCTCGGATGGGTTTTGGGGGTATCGCGATGAGCAAGCAGGCCGAATTTGCGGTTATTCTTAAGATGAATCCGATGTTCGCGGATCTTGGCGCGGACGAATTGCAGCGGATTTCGGCGCTTTGCCATACGCAGCACCTCGATGCCGGCGAGATGCTGTTTCAGAAGGGCGACCCCGGCGACGCCCTGTTCGGGGTCCGCCGCGGTCAGATCCGGATCGAGACCGGCGCCTCCGACGGCAGCCGGTTGACCCTCAATTTCCTCGGACCCGGCGATCTCTTCGGCGAAGTCGCCGTGCTTGACGGCCAAAGCCGCACGGCTGACGCGGCCGCGGGCGAGCCGACCGAATTGTTCGTGCTGCGGCGGGAGGATTTTCTCGCCTTCTTGGAGCGCGAGCCGCGCGTCGCGGTCAAGCTGATCATGCTGCTGTGCCAACGCATCCGCTGGATGAGTGAGCGGATGGAAGAGTCGGTGCTCCAGCCGCTCCCGGTTCGTCTTGCGCGAAGGCTTTGCGCGCTGGCGTCCGATTTTGGTTCCGAGGTGCATATCTCGCAGGAACAGTTGGGCGTGTTCGTCGGCGCCGCGCGGGAAAGCGTGAACCGTCAACTGCAGCTCTGGCGCAAGGAAGGCATTCTGGACCTGCAGCGCGGCCGCATCTTGTTGCAGAACATGACCAAGTTGACGGCCGTGGCGCGCAACGAATAGGGCGGCTGCGGAATTTGCTGCGAGTTTCTCGATGCACGCCACGCTGGCAGCAACACGAGAATCCGAGACACGGCGATGATCAATATCGTGCCGCGTTGTGGCGATTGCCGCAGGCATTGCGAATACATCTTCAGAATGATGAACTGCTCGAGCGTGGCGAAATTGTAACGGACTTTGTGACGCCGCAGCCGGTTTTCACGGTCAGCAAGATTTCCGCAGGCGGAATCTACGACTTCGTCCGCACACAAAACATGAAGATCGGACTTGGCGCGCTCGCCAGCCGCTACTGCATGCCCGATGCCTTGAGGTCCGAATATGGCGATCCGACGAGCTACATGATCTTCGCGAGGCTGGAGATTCAGTGAGGGCGGCGAGCCACCCTCACTCCGCCGCGGGCGAATGCACGACGGTCGGCGGCGGTTTGTGGTCCACGCCGTGATCGGCCGCCGGCGCGTGTTCGCCCGTTTCAGTTGCCAGCAATTTCTTACCGAAGCGCCAGATCAGCGCACCGATATCGTCCATCATCATGAACATCGCAGGCACGAATACCAGGGAAAGGATGGTCGAGAAAACGAGGCCACCGATCACGGCAAGCGCCATCGGCGAGCGGAATTCGCCGCCGGCGCCGAACGCCAGCGCCGAGGGCATCATGCCGGCGGCCATGGCAATCGTGGTCATGACGATGGGGCGGGCGCGCTTCATGCCAGCATCGATGATCGCGTATTCGCGTGACTTGCCTTCGCGGATCGATTCCACCGCGAATTCCACCAGCATGATCGCGTTCTTGGTCACGATGCCCATCAGCATCAATATTCCGATCCACACCGGCGTGGTGAGCTGTTTGCCGGTTACAAGCAGCGCCGCGATCGCGCCGCCGATCGAAAGGGGCAATGAGAAGAGGATGGTGATCGGCTGCAGGAATGTACCGAACAGCAGCACCAGCACCGCATAGACCATCATCAGGCCCGCGGTGATGGCGGTGGCAAAGCCCGCCGACAATTCATTCAGGCTTTCGGCATCGCCCGAGGGATTTACCGTCACCCCCGGTGGCAGGCTCCTCATGACCGGCAGTTCGTTGATCTTCTTGGTGGCGTCGCCGAGAGCCGCCGTGCCGACGAGGTCGGCCGCCACGGTGGCTTGTCTTTGGCGATCATAGCGGTTGATGCTGGTCGGGCCCTGATCGAGCTTGATGTCGGCCACCACGGACAGCGGCACGCCGCCACGGCCGCCGCCGAGCGGCACCCGCAATTGCTCGAGAATTGGCAAGTCGCCGCGCGCGCTGTCCTCGAGCTGGACACGGATCGGCACCTGCCGGTCGCCGGCGTCGAACTTGGCGAGCGCCGGGCCGACATCGCCGATGGTGGCGACGCGAATGGTCTCCGACAGGCTTTCAGTGGAGACCCCGAGCCGCGCGGCGAGGTCTGCCCTGGGCTGGATGCGAAGCTCGGGCCGATCGAGCGAGGTCTCGGAGATCACATTGGCGATTAGCGGAATCCGTTTCATCTGATTGGCGAGTTCGCTGGCCACGTTGCTCACGATGTTGCTGTCGGCGCCGGTGACGACGAGTGAGATCGCCCGCAGGCCATTTTCGTCGAGGAACCAGAAACGGATATCGGGAACGTTTTCGAGCTCATGGCTGATCTCAAGCTCGAGCTCGCGCTGGGTGATCTTGCGTTCGGTCTTAGGCGTGTAGTTGATGATCAGCGCGGCGCGGCGCACTTCGAACGTTCCGGGCGGCACCCGCCCGCCGTCGACGAAAACGCTCCTGACCTCGGGGCGTTTGCGCAGACGCGCGACGATTTCCTCGGTCACCTTCTCGGTATAGGCGAGCTGCGAACCGGGCGGCAGCTCCATCGCCAAAAGCGAGCGCGCGGTGTCCTGCGCCGGGAGGAAGCCTTGCGGCAACAGCGTGATGCTCCAGATCGAGGCGGCGAAGATGCCAAAGCCGATCATCACGGTGATGAGGTAATGCCTCACCGACCAGGTGACCAGCCGCGTATAGGTTTGCAACACGCGGCCCGGCGGCGGATCGTCGTGCGGATGATCTTTGAGGAAATAGGCCGCCAGGACCGGGGTCACGAACCGCGCGGCGAGCAGCGAGAAAAACACCTGCACCGAAACCGTGATGCCGAATTGCTTGAAGAATTGCCCGGCGATCCCGGACATGAAGCTCGCCGGCGCGAAGATCGCGATGATCGTCAACGAGATCGCGATGACGGCGAGGCCGATTTCGTCGGCGGCTTCGAGCGCTGCGCGGTAGGGCGTCTTGCCCATCCGCATGTGACGCACGATGTTTTCGATCTCGACGATGGCGTCGTCGACGAGAATGCCGGTCGACAGTGTGATGGCAAGAAAGCTGACGAGGTTCAGCGAAAATCCCAGGAGGTCCATCGCCCAGAACGCCGGGAAGATCGACAGCGGCAGCGAGATCGCCGCGATGATGGTGGCCCTGATATCGCGCAGGAACAACAGCACGATGATGACCGCGAGAATGGCGCCTTCGAACAGGGTCGAGATTGCGGCCTCGTAGTTGCCCTTGGTGAATTCGACCGAGGTGTCGATCAACTTGAGATCGACCTCGGGGTGGTCGATTTTCAGCGCGTCGATGCGTTTCTGTACGGCGGCGGCGACCACGACGTCGCTGGCGCCTTTCGAGCGCTTGATGCCGAGCGCCACCACCGGTTCGCCGTTGAAGCGCGCGAAGGTCCGACGGTCGGCGATGGTGTCGGTGACGGTTCCAAGATCGTCGAGGCGGACCTCGCCGCCGGTCGGCAGGCTGATCATGGTCCCGGCGAGGTCGTTGAGGGTCTTGGCGCCGGCCAAAGTGCGGATGGCCTGATCGTTCTTTCCGATTTCGGCGCGGCCGCCGGCAAGATCGACGTTGGTGCCGCGCAGGCGGCGGCTGACATCGACGGCGGTGAGGCCGGCAGCCTGCAGCCGGTCGGGATCGAGCGAGACGAGAATCTCGCGCTCGACACCGCCGATACGCTCGACCTGCGCGACGTTGCGCACGCCCTGCAGCGCGCGCTTGACGACGTCGTCGACGAAGTATGAGAGCTGCTCGGGCGTTTTGCCCGGCGATATCGCGGCGTAGGTGACGATCGGTAGGCCGATCACGTCGACGCGCTGGATCAGGGGCTCGTTGACGTTTTGCGGTAGGTTGGCGCGCACCCGCGTGACAGCGTCCTTGACGTCGTTCAGCGCGCGGTCGGTGTTGGTCTCAAGCGCGAACTGGATCGTCGTCAGCGATAACCCGTCGGTGATCGACGACGAAATGTGCCGCACGCCCTCGACGCCCGACACGCCGTCTTCGATGGTCTTGGTGACCTGCGCTTCAAGTTCGGCCGGCGCCGCGCCGAATTGCGAGACCGCAACCGAGATCACGGGAATGTCGGCGCTCGGCAGCCGTGTTACCGCAAGCTTGGTGAAGCTGACCCAACCGAGCACCAGGAGGATGATCGAAAACACGACGGACGGAAGCGGATTCCGGATCGACCATGCCGAGATATTCATCGCCATCAGCGCACCTGCGTTCGATCGGTCTCCTCGGAGAACGTTGTCTGGATGTGGTCGCCGTCATGCAGCGAGGAGCCCGCGTCGGCCACGACGACTTCGTCGACGTCGAGGCCTTCGAGAATTTCCGTCAGCTTGTCGGACACCAGGCCGACCCGAACCTTTCGCGTCTCGACCGTATTCCCTTTGACCACCTGAACGGTCAGATGGTCAATGGCGGTGCGCGGGATCGCGACGCCGCAGCTGCGCTTGGCGTCGATGCTGGCTTGCGCGAACATGCCGATCTTGAGCGAGGGATTGCTGGTCAGGGTAATCCTGACATGCCCAAGCTGGGTGTTGCGGTCGATCTGCGGCGAAACCAGTCTCACGCGCCCGACGATATCCGGGCCATTGTCGCGGCTGATCCGCACCGTCGCGCCCGAATTGAGCTTCATCATGTGGACCGCGGGCACCTCGGCATCGAGGTCGATTTCGTTGTTGACGGCGATCCGGAACATGGGGCCGGCCTGGGGCGAGGCCGGCGCGCCGACAATGGTGTTGACCTGGGTGACAAGGCCTGCGGCCGGTGCGCGCAGCGAGATCGGCGCGTTGGGCCGTGCGCCGCCACCGCCACCTCCCGGCTGGGCCGGTGGTGGGGTAAGCCGGGCCAGCTCCTGATTCTCAGTAACCAGCTCGCCTTCACGGACCATCACATCGGTTACTCTTGATCCCTCCTGATCGACCCCGGTCACAGCTTCCCGGCGCGGCACCACAAAGCCGGTGACGCGCACCAGATCCGAGAAGCAATCCCTCGTGGATTTGGTGACAATGACCAGGGCCTTGCTGGGCGTGTCCTTTTCCTTGGGTCTTGAACGGTGCTCGAACCAGTACCAGCCAGTGCCAAGCACCGCGAAAAAGGCCACGGCCAGCGCAGGCTTGAGGTATTCGGAGAGTATCATCGCCGGATCAATCCAGACCTAGGTTTTGAGATTGTCCGCGCGGACATCCCGAAAGGAGGGAGCATGACAGACAAAAGCGTCCCGCAGAGGCGCGGGACGTGCTTGGCTTGCAAAAACCTTATCCGAACCATCCCCGCTCACTTGGACGCGGTGGCCTTGTTTTCCATGTTCACGACCTGGACGCGGCGGTTTACGTCCGCCAGCGGGTTGGTGGGGTCCTTCAGCTTGGTCTTGCCGTATCCGACGGTGACCAGATCGGTGCCGGCAATGCCGAATTTGTCGACCAGATAACGCTTGATCGAATCGGCGCGGCGCTCCGAGAGGTCCTGGTTGTAGGAGTCGCCGCCGGCGGCGTCGGTGTGACCCGCAACGACGAAGGTTGAGCCCTTCAGGTCAGGATTGGAAAGCGCCCGTCCCAAAGCCTGGACCGAGGGCATCGACTTGGCGCTGATGTCCGCCGAATTGTAGTCGAAGTTGATTTCCAGATCGATCTTCGGCTTGTCCTTGACGATGGTGGCGATCTCCTCGCGCTCGGTGACCGACAGCGAGCGGGTGGGACGGTTGCGCAGCGATTGTACGAATTTTCCTTCGGCAGCGGCCGCCGCCGGATCGATCTGAGTTTGCGGGCCGGTCGACAGGCCTCTGGTCAAAGGCTTTTTCGATGGGGTCAGCGCTCTTAGAATTTGATCCTCGGTGACGTCCTCAGCGGCTCTGGCTACACCCATCGAAAGCGCAGCGCCGATCGCCAGTAACGAAAGGATCGCAGCAAAACTGCTCCTTCCATGATTTTTCGACATTGCCAGTCCCTCCTGCGCATCGTTGCGCGATTCCAGTGGATTTACCGATCAGTGCCGAGGCTGGACAAAATTCAAACCGGCCGTGGCACTCTGACTCTTGTGTCTCCGGCGCTCGCCCGGAGGTTCGCGGACGCCCCCCGCCTGCCATTCAAATCATCGTCAACGTACCCCGTAACCCGCGAATTCCTTTGCAATATTTGGATCCATCGCCTTGGCATTGGCGATGTCCACGTCGCCTTCCGACATCGCGCCATTGCGCTGTTTAGCAAGACCGCGTCCGTACAGCGACGACGTCAGCCGCGGATTGATTTTCAGGGCGGCGTCAAAATCGGCGATCGCGTTCTTGGTCTGCCCGCTCTTGAGATTGACAAGGCCACGGCTGTCGAGGGCGTCGACGAAGTTGGGACGCAGCCGAAGCGCCTCGTTGCAATCTCTCAGCGCCGACTGCAGGTCACCGATCACGGTGCGGGCCCAGCAGCGGTTGTTATAGGCTTCAACGTCCTTCGGATTGAGCCGGATCGTGTCGTCGAAATCCTTGATCGCGAGGTTGTACGCGCCCTTGCTGGCATAGACCTGCCCGCGCCGGTAGAGCGCGCCCGCGTCATCGGGATTATCGGCGATCTTGGCCGTCAGGCTCTTGATGGTCGGGTCATCCTTGAGCGATGGCTGGGAAGGCTGTTGCTGCTGTCCGTCGTTGTTCGTCGGGCTTTGCGCCGGTTTGTCGGGTGGAGGCATGACGGGGGTCTCGACCTTTGGCAGCGGTGGTAGCGGCGGCGGAATGTCGACGCGCGGCTGCGGCTGGGGTTGAGGCTGCGGCTCGGTAACCTGTGGTTGTAGCCCCGCCATCGGCCGGGTGCCCGGAATGAACGAGAAATCCTCAGCCAGCGACGACGAAATCCAGGGCACCTGCTCGCCGCGGGATGCGCGGGTGACGCCGACGCGGGTCCGGTTCAAGGTCTCGTCCGCCATCAGGTCGGGAACGCGGATTTCCTTGAGCAATTCCTGAACGAACAGGCTGTGGTCACCGCCATTGTCGGACATCACAGAACTCAGCGCCGCCGAATACATCACCAGCGTACCGTTCGGCGCGATCACCGGCGCGAGGCCCGCGGAGAAGCTTCGGAACCTGCGCTCGAATGGATTGCGGCGGGAAGCATCGATCAGGGCGATCTTGACGCCAGCCCCGCGGCTGTTGATCTCGTTCAGCACCGTCTCCAGACTGATGCCATCGCGACGGATATCCGACTCGGTCCAGATCTGCGCATCGACGGGGATCATGTAGCTTTGGCGGTTGGACTGGGCACCGTAGCCGCTGAAGAAGATCAGCGCGACGCTGCCGGGCTTGATGTGACCGTAGAGCCGCTCAAAGGCCTTGCGCATCCCGTCGGCGGTCAAATTCTCGCCGACGTCGACGGTGAAGCCGTCGCGCTTGAGTTCGTCGGCGATGTCGCGGGCGTCGTTGATGGGCTCCTTCAAGGGCGCTTCCGCATCCGGATATTTCGCGTTGCCGATGACAAGGGCAAACCGGTCAGCCGCCATTCCGGCCGACGGCAAAATCGACACGATCGACAAAGCCAAAAGGGTAAGCAAAGGAAGGCGGATTTTCATTCGACGTCAGTCCAGCCAAAAAGGCGCCGATCCCAGCCTCGCGCCTCGGCGACTTTACCCCACGAAAATCGCATTATCAAACCGTGCCCCGAGGGGCTGTCAACTGCCTTGAAAGCCGCGAATAACTGCGATGATTGACCGCGGTGGGCGCTTTGAAAGCCGGCTTTCGCGGCGGTCGCGCCGGTTGGCAGCACCGCCGCGAAAGGGCTTGGTGGCGGAAGAAACAGGCGCTCGACGGCGTCATCGCCATGACACATTGCGGATGGCCGGCGTTTTCCTATGCCGGGTATGACGCGCCCCAAGGGTTTGACCTTTTGGCGCGGTGGTGGCTTCCTGCAACGAGCCAAACGCCAAGAAGTTCAACCGATGGAAAACGTCTACGAGGTCTATGCGCTCCGCTATGCGACGATGTCGCCGCGCACGCCCCATATGAACTATCTCTCGCCCGATCCGCATGAGACCACGGCATCCGACCTCGATTACTTTGTCTGGCTGATCCGGGGCGGCGGCCGCGATATTCTGGTCGATACAGGTTTCAACGCAGTCGAAGCCGGTTTGCGAAACCGAAAGCTCACGATCAATCCGGTGGCCGCGTTGGAGCGCTTCGGCGTGAACGCTGACGCGATCAAGGACGTCGTCGTGACTCATCTGCATTACGACCACGCCGGTAATCTCGATCTGTTTCCGAACGCGCGTTTTCATCTGCAGGACCGCGAGATGAGCTACGCCACCGGGCGCTGCATGTGCTTCGGCGGCCTGCGCCATCCATTTTCGGTGGAGCACGTGACGCTGATGGTCCGCCACGTCTACAGCGAGCGCGTCACCTTTCATTCCGGCGATGGCGAGATCGCACCCGGCGTCACGGTGCATCGCGTCGGCGGCCATTCCGACGGACTGCAAGTGGTCCGGGTCGAAACCGCGCGCGGGCCGGTGGTGCTGGCGTCGGATGCCGCGCATTACTATGGCAATCTGCATCGCCGCAGTCCGTTTCCGATCGTCTACAACATCGGCGACATGTGCCATGGCTGGGAAATCGTCGAGCGGCTTGCCGGTCATCCCGACCGCATCATCCCCGGCCATGATCCTCTGGTCGCCGAACTCTACCCGCGCGCCAGCGACAAGGTCGATGCGTTTGCCCTGCACAGGGCACCGTCTCGTTCCTTCGCGGAATAGGTACGCGTGATGGCCGCCACCAGGACCGTCGGCTTCATTGGTCTCGGTGTAATGGGTGAACCGATCTGCCGCAACCTCGTCAGGAAGAGCGGCGCGCGCGTGATCGCGTTCGATTTGGCGCGCGAGCCGCTGGCGCGGTTGAAGGCGGAGGGTGCGGAGTTGGCCGCATCGGTGACCGAGGTTATTGGGAAATGCGAAATCCTGTTCCTCTGCCTTCCAAGTGCGACACAGGTGCGCGCCGTGTTCGGGGGCGACGGCATTCACAAGAGTATCCGCAAAGGCCAGATCGTCGTCGATCTCGGAACGACATCGGTCGGTCAGACCCGCGAATTCGCGAGGCAATTGCAGGCCAAGGGAGCGTTCTGGGCCGATGCGCCGATCGCGCGCACGCGCCAGGCCGCGCAGGATGGAACGCTGAGCGTCATGGTCGGCGCGACGGCTGATCTGTTCGCCGCGATCGAGCCGCTGATCCGCTGTTTCGCAACAGATGTCACCAATTGTGGCAGCATCGGCGCGGGGCAGGTGACGAAAATCCTCAACAACATGGTGCTGTTTCAGACCGTCAATGCGCTTTCGGAAGCGGTCGCGGTCGCCAAACGCAATGACGTCGACCCGGCACTCCTGCTCGAAACACTTTCGAAAGGTTCGGCCGACAGTTTCGCACTGCGCAATCACGGCATGAAGGCGATCGTGCCGGGAGATTTCCCGGAACGGGCGTTCTCGACGGAATATGCGCTGAAGGACTTGTCCTATGCGCTCGAGCTTGCGGCGGATGCCGGGATCAGGCTTCGCGGCGCCGAATTGACCGGCAGGATTTTGCAGGAGGCGATCGATGCCGGTTCGGGAGGCGCTTACTTCCCGGTGATCGCGAAATACTTTGATGGAGCCAAGCCCGCCATGATCAAACGCTTTCCCGGCCTCACACCGACGCGCAGCCGCGCCGTCGTTCACGACGATCTTGTGTTGACGGTCGCGGTCGCGCCCGATCCGGTCTCGCCCTCGATGTACGAGCAGAGCAAAAAAGCGCTTGCACGTATCGACGAGAGCCTGGCGTTGTGCGGGACGGACAGGCGCAGGATTCTGTCAGCCATCGTCTACATCACCGACATGTCGCGGAAGAGCGAGATGAACCGTGCCTGGGACGAATGGGTCGATATTGCCAACCCGCCGATGCGGGCCTGCATTGGTGTCGATCTCGAACCGCCGCACATCGTGGAGATCGTGGTGACGGCGGTGAAGTGAGCGGCCGCCGTCGAGTTATTCCGGATGGTGCGCCAGCACCAGACCTCAGATGCCCACTTGGGCATCAGGGGAATCCCGAGATTCTCTGATGTGCAATTGCACATCGTCGTTCGCTCGTTTCGCTCGCGCCCCGGAATGACGACCGCCTTCAATACCCGCCCGCCTTCCCAGCTTCCTCGATCGTCTGCACGAGGTCGAGGCTGTCCTCGATCTTGCCAAGCATGCGCGCGAAGTCCTTTCGCTCCTTGCCGGTGAGGCAAGACAGGATTTCGCTCTCCTTGCGCAGCAGGCGTGGAATCAATTGTTCGTAGAGCGCTTTGCCCTTTCGCGTCAGGCGCAGATCGAACTCGCGGCGATCGTCCTTATTTTCGACGCGTTCCACCAGTTGCCGCGCCATCAGCGCGGTGACGGCGCGGCTGATGGTGGATTTGTGGGTTCGCGTGCAATGCGCAATGTATTGCGCGCTGCACGCCTCGTTGCGGAAGCCGAGCGTCGCCAGAACCCGCCACTCCGGAATATCGAGCCCGTAGCGCTCCTGGTACTCGCCTGACAGCGCGGACGAAACTTCGGCTGCAAGGCGATTGAGGCGGAAAGGCACAAATCTGAACAGATCAAGTCTGGGGCTGATTTCGGCCGCGGCAGCCCCGCGCGAACCGCCGTCCGCCTTGCTCGAAAACGCTTTTGGCAAAAACCGCTCCAATTTGAGTTGACGGCGGAACGCGTGCGGAGTTTAGATCGTTGCAGACGCGACTATCTTATCGGGGACACAGCCCCTTGGCCAGAGCAACGCGAGCATGGCGCAGTCCAAGGTTCAGTCAAACTTCGGTTATCGCCGCCATGCCGATCAGGATCGGACCGGCGGCAACATTTGCCAGTACCCGGTCGTGGTGGTCGGCGCCGGGCCGGTCGGGCTGTCGCTTGCGATCGACCTGGCGCAGCGCGGCCAGGGCGTCGTGCTGCTCGATGACGCCGACCGGATCGGCGAGGGCTCGCGCGCGATCTGTTTTTCGAAGCGCTCGCTCGAGTTCTGGGACCGGCTCGGCGTCGGCAGCCGCATGGTTGACAAGGGCGTGGTGTGGAGCGTCGGCAAGATCTTTCACGGCGCCTCGCAGCTCTATCAATTCGATCTCCTGCCCGAACGGGGCCACAAGCGGCCGGCCTTCATCAACCTCCAGCAATTCCATGCCGAGGCCTATCTGGTGGATCGTGTGCGGGAATTGCCGGTGATTGATCTGCGCTGGCGCAACAGGGTCGTCGGATTAGAGCAACGCAACGACCACGCCATCCTGACGATCGAGACGCCGGACGGACCTTACCGGATCGGCGCGACCTATGTCGTGGCCTGTGACGGCGCCAGATCAGCGCTGCGGCAAATGGTGGGTGCGGAATTCGTAGGCAAGGTCTTTGAGGATCAGTTCCTGATCGCCGATGTCAGGATGGCGGCGGAATTTCCAACTGAGCGCTGGTTCTGGTTCGACCCGCCGTTCCATGCCGGGCGCTCCGCCCTGCTGCACAGGCAGCCGGACGACATCTGGCGCATCGACCTGCAGCTCAATGTGGATGCCGATCCGGTCGAAGAGAAGAAGCCGGAGAATGTGCGGCCACGGATCGCGCGCATGCTCGGCCACGACAAGTTCGATTTTGAATGGATTTCGCTCTACAAATTCCGGTGCCGGCGAATGGACGAATTCATCCACGGTCGCGTGATCTTTGCCGGCGACGCCGCCCATCAGGTCTCGCCATTCGGGGCGAGGGGAGCCAATTCCGGCCTGGAGGATGCGGAGAATCTCGCCTGGAAACTCGACCGCGTGCTGAGGAAGATTTCGCCGGAAGCGCTGCTCGAAAGCTATCACGCCGAACGGAGTGCTGCTGCCGACGAGAACATCCGCGAATCGACGCGGTCGACCGATTTCATGGCGCCCGCCACGCGCCAGGAGGCGCGGCTGCGAAAGGCGGTGCTGTCGCTCGCCGAGGAAACCGAATTCGGCAAGCGCATGATCAATGGCGGGCGGCTCTCGGTTCCTTCGATCTACAATTCGCCGCTCTCGACCGCCGATCGCGATGCCTGGCGCGGCGGCCCGCGCCCCGGTGCTTCCATGGTGGATGCGCCAATCGCCGCGCCCGCGGGCGATACCGTATATCTGACCGATGCCTTCATCGGGTGCGGGACGCGATTTGCGCTGCTTGAATTTGCGAACGGTGCCGCGGCCGCGCCGCCTGGCGACGTTGGAATGATCCGGATCGGCGGCGAGGGCGGCTTTTCCGATTCCACCGGTCTTGTGACCGCGCGCTACGATGCGGAGCCGGGCACCGCCTATCTGTTGCGACCCGACGGCTATGTCGCGGCGCGTTTCCGCCATCCGACACCAAGTGCGATCAATGCCGCCCTGGCGCGCGCGGCAGGCAACAACTGAGGCTCACACCACTGAGGTTAGCAATGGCATTGTCCACCCGCTCGAATTTCGTCAAGCCAGACGACGCGTTTCGCGCCGTCGTCGAGGCGCATCGCGGATTGAGCGACGAGCAGAGCGCTGATCTCGACGCGGCGCTGGTTCTCATTCTCGCCAATCATATCGGCGATCTCGATGTGTTGCGCGAAGCTATCGCGCTCGCGAAGCGGCGGATGCTGGAAACCAGTCAGCAACAACAGCAGCAACAGTAACGGAAAAGAGGAATGCAATTGATGGCCAAGGGTTTCGCGTCAACGACAGACATGGCCGAGAAGAAGATTACCTTCTCCGAGATCGGCACCGATCTCTATGCCTTCACCGCGGAGGGCGATCCCAATTCGGCTGTGATTGTCGGCGATGACGGCTGCATCGTGTTCGATGCGCAGGCGACGCCGGCGATGGCCAACAAGGTGATCGAGCGGGTGCGTACCGTCACCGACAAGCCGATCAAATATGTGGTGTTGTCGCATTATCACGCGGTGCGGGTGCTCGGCGCGTCAGCCTACAAGGCGCAAGGCGTGATTGCGTCGCAGGAGACCTATCGGCTGATCGAGGAGCGCGGCCAGCAGGACTGGGATTCCGAATATGGTCGATTTCCCCGCCTGTTCCAGGATGCGCAAAGCATTCCCGGCCTGACCTGGCCGACGCTGACATTCAAAGGCGAGATGTCGATCTATCTCGGCAAACGCGAGGTGCGTCTGATGCAACTCGGCGCGGGGCATACCTCCGGCGATATCGTGGCCTGGGTGCCGGATGCGGAAGTGATGTTTTCCGGCGACCTGATCGAGTACCACTCGGCCTGTTATTGCGGCGACGCGCATTTGCGGGAATGGCCGGCGACGCTGAACGAAATTCGCGCCTTCAATCCCAAGGCGATCGCACCGGGTCGCGGCGACGCGCTCAAGGGGCTGTCGACCGGGCGCGAGGCGATCGCGATGACGCGGGATTTCGTCACCACGCTTTATGGCGCGGCGGAAGCGGCCGTCGCCAAGGGCCGAAGCCTCAAGGAAGCGATGGCGGCCGCGCGCGACGTGATGGATCCGAAGTTTTCACGTTTTGCGATTTACGAGCACTGCCTGCCGTTCAATGTCTCGCGCGCCTTTGACGAAGCCTCAGGGATCGACGACCCCGTGATCTGGACCGACAAACGCGACCGGGAAATGTGGGCGGCCTTGCAAGGAGGATGACCATGAATATCAATGCCTCGCCTGACGTAATCGGCCGTACCTCCGTCAACATCACGCCGGGCTATATGTCCGGCTTCGGCAACAGCTTTGAAACCGAGGCGCTGCCCGGCGCCTTACCGGTCGGGCGCAACTCGCCGCAACGCTGCGCCTATGGGCTTTACGCCGAGCAACTGTCCGGTTCGCCCTTCACCGCGCCGCGCGGCAGCAATGAACGCTCCTGGCTCTATCGGATCCGGCCGTCGGTCAAGCACTCCGGACGCTTCACCAAAGTCGATGCCGGGCTATGGCGCACCGCGCCGTGCCACGAACAGGAGATTTCAATCGCGCAACTCCGCTGGGACCCGACGCCGATTCCGAAAGCGGAGTTGACCTTTCTGCAGGGCGTGCAAACCATGACCACGGCGGGCGACGCCAATACGCAAGGAGGCATGGCCGCGCACGTCTTTCTCATCACCAAATCGATGGTCGATCAGCATTTCTACAATGCCGACGGCGAGATGATGTTCGTTCCGCAGCAAGGAAATGTGCGGTTCGTCACCGAATTCGGCCGGATCGATGCCGAGCCCGGCGAAATCGTGGTGATCCCGCGTGGCGTGAAATTCCGTGTGGAGATTCCGGGAGGCCCCGCGCGCGGTTACCTCTGCGAAAATTACGGCGGCGCCTTCACGCTGCCGGAGCGCGGTCCGATCGGCGCCAATTGCCTGGCCAATGCTCGCGATTTCCTCACGCCTGTCGCCGCCTATGAAGACAAGGACACGCCGACCGAACTGTTCGTCAAATGGGGCGGCTCGTTGTTTGCGACCAAGCTGCCGCACTCGCCGATCGACGTGGTGGCATGGCACGGCAATTACGCGCCCTACAAATACGACCTGCGCACTTTCTCGCCGGTCGGCGCCCTCGCCTTCGACCATCCCGATCCGTCGATTTTCACGGTGCTGACGTCGCCATCGGAAACCGCCGGCACCGCAAACATCGATTTCGTGATTTTCCCGGAGCGCTGGATGGTGGCGGAAAACACCTTCCGCCCGCCCTGGTATCACATGAACATCATGTCGGAGTTCATGGGGCTGATCTACGGCGTCTACGATGCAAAGCCGCAGGGTTTCACGCCCGGCGGCATGAGCCTGCACAACATGATGCTGCCGCACGGCCCCGATCGCGAAGCTTTCGATCACGCCAGCAATTCCGAATTGAAGCCGGTCAAGCTGACTGGCACCATGGCATTTATGTTCGAGACGCGTTTTCCGCAGCGGATCACCACGCATGCGGCAAAATCATCGACGCTGCAGGACGACTATGCGGATTGCTGGAAGGGGCTTGAGAAGCGGTTCGATCCGAACACGCCGTAGCCTCTCGGCGTCATTCCGGGGCGTGCGTCAGCGCGAACCCGGAATCTCGTCGTAACAATTTCCGGATTCCGGGTCTGCGCCTTACGGCGCATCCCGGAATGACGTGCATATCAAGCGAGGATGAACGACTTGACCCATCCCAACGATCCGGCACTTCGGTCTTTCGTTTCGGTCGAAGCCGCCTCCGACTTCCCGATCCAGAATCTGCCTTACGGCGTGTTCTCGACGCCGGCATTGCCGACGCCGCGCATAGGTGTCGCGATTGGCGACTATGTGCTCGATCTCTGGCAACTGGAACAGGATTGCCGCCTGCCGGTCCGTGATCTCGGCGTGTTTTCCGCGCCGTCGCTCAATCCCTTCATGGCGTTGGGGCCGAAGGTTTGGTCGCAGACAAGGGCGCGGATCAGCGAGTTGCTGCGTCACGACAATGACGAGCTTCGCGATAACCCGGGCTTGCGCAAGCGCGCGCTGGTGCCGATGGCCGATGTAAGCCTGCATCTGCCGATTGCGGTCTCAGGTTACACGGACTTCTATTCATCAAAGGAGCATGCCACCAATGTCGGCGTCATGTTCCGCGGCAAGGACAACGCGCTGCAGCCGAACTGGCTGCACATGCCGATCGGCTACAACGGCCGTGCATCGACTGTCGTGGTTTCCGGCACCAAGGTGCGCCGGCCGCGCGGCCAGTTGAAGCCGCCGAACGCCGAGCTTCCGACCTTCGGGCCCTGCAAGCGGCTCGACTTCGAACTCGAAATGGGCGTCGTGATCGGGCAGCCGTCGCCGATGGGCGAAATGCTCAACGAGGCACGAGCCGAGGCGATGATCTTCGGCTTTGTGCTGCTGAACGACTGGAGCGCGCGCGACATCCAGCAGTGGGAGTATGTGCCGCTCGGACCGTTCCAGGGCAAGGCGTTTGCGACCTCGATCAGCCCATGGGTGGTCACCCGCGAGGCACTCGAGCCGTTCCGACGCAATGGACCGAGGCAAGATCCGGCGCCGCTGCCCTACCTCCGGCAAACCGAGCCGAACAATTACGACCTCGAACTCGAAGTCGGTATGCGTGCGGCTTCGATGAACGAACCTTCGCGCATTTGCCGCACCAATTTCAAATACATGTACTGGTCGTCGGTGCAGCAATTGATGCATCACGCGTCCAGCGGCTGCGCCATGAATGTCGGCGATCTCTTGGGCTCGGGCACCATCTCCGGCCCGGAGAAGAGTCAACGCGGCAGCCTGCTTGAGATTTCCTGGAACGGCACCGAGCCGATCGAGCTCGCAAGCGGCATCACGAGGACGTTCCTCGAAGACGGAGATTCGCTCGTGATGCGCGGCTGGTGCCAGGGCGACGGCTACCGCGTCGGCTTCGGCGAAGTCGAGGGGACGATTCTGCCGGCGGAGTAACTCTCCGTCATTGCGAGCGAAGCGAAGCAATCCATCGAGCCTGCAGGAAGCATGGATTGCTTCTCGCTGACACGCCTCGCAATGACCGTGGGAAGCACCCTACCGTCCCTCGGGCGCAATATCCCGAATACGCGCCGAATGCGCGGCGATGTCGTCAAGGCTGTATTTAAGATGTACGCGCTTGGTCGAAGCGGGCTGCTTCTCAAGCGACGCCCCTGGCCGCCATTCTCGCGCGGGCCTTATCGGCCGCGGGCTAAATCCGCCGCCGCAGTTCGGGCACACATTGTCAAGCTTGCTCGCGACGCAATCCGCACAGAAGGTGCACTCGTAGCTGCAGATGCGCGCCTCCGTCGCGTTGGGCGGAAGGTCCTTGTCGCAAAATTCGCAGTTCGGCCGGAGTTGCAGCGCCATGATTGTGTTCCTCGCAAAGGACAAGGATCATCGCAAATCAGACGCGCCGTTCGAATGACGAATATCCCTCGATTTCGGACGGACGTCTCCTCGATATGGTCGCGCCTTTCCCTACTTACGTACCCGCCACTCGCTGACGAGGCTTGCGATATCGGTGGTTACGGGCTCGCGGATTGCCGAAGGCGTGCGTGAAAAACGTGGCGCGGGCGCGGGCTGGGTGACGCCATGGCGATCAACAAAAATCTTCCGCGCCGCCATGTGTGGATGCAGAGGTGCCTCCGCCATGGTGAGCACCGGCGCAAAGCAGACGTCGGAGCCTTCCATGATCTTGCACCACTCCTCGCGGGTCTTGGTCTTGAAAATCTCGGTCAGTTTCTGTTTGAGGCCGGGCCAGGCCGCGCGGTCCATCTGGGCATCGAAGGCTTGTTCCGAAAGACCGACCAACTGCCGCAACAACGTGTAAAACTGCGGTTCGATCGAACCGATGGAGATGAAATTTCCGCATGCGCACTGATAGACGCCGTAGAAGTGTGCCCCGCCGTCGAGGAAATTACTCTCCCGCCCTTCGGTCCAGCGGCCGATGGCCGTGAAATCGAAAAACATCGACATCAGCGAGGCCGCGCCGTCGCACATCGCGGCATCGACGACCTGTCCTTTGCCGGACGCCTTCGCCTCCAGTAGTGCGGCGAGCACGCCGACCACGAGATAGAGCGCGCCGCCGCCGAAATCGCCGACCAGGTTGAGCGGCACGACCGGCTTTTCGGCAGGTCCGATCGCGGCCAGCGCGCCGGTGAGCGAGATGTAGTTGATGTCATGACCTGCGGCTTGCGCCAGCGGGCCGTCCTGTCCCCAACCGGTCATGCGGCCGTAGACGAGGCGCGGGTTTCGCACCTGCACCACGTCGGGGCCGAGCCCGAGCCGCTCCATCACCCCAGGACGAAAGCCTTCGACCAGCGCATCGGCAGAATCGAGAAGGTCAAGCACCTGCGCGAGCGCGGCCTTGTTCTTCAGGTCGAGCTCGACCACCTTGCGTCCACGGCCGGCCGAGGATTTTTGATTTTTCTTGGCGCCGACGCGGTCAAGCGTAACCACTTCGGCGCCCATATCCGCCAGCAGCATGCAGGCAAAGGGACCCGGTCCGATGCCGGCAAATTCGACGATGCGGATACCGGCCAGCGGGCCGGTGGCCCGGGTCGACGCGTGAGGCTCCGATTTATCGGGCACTTTATTTTTCCATCGACGCGGAAAGGCCGCGCAACGGCGCCGCTAGCCGGCCTCGGCGACCGCGCGCTGCGCCATCACCTTGATCAGATTGGCGCGATAGTCCGCCGACCCGTGGAGATCCGACAACAGTCCGTTGGCCGATATTTTCACGCTGTCGAGCACGGCCGGTGACCAGTTCGCCTTCAGTGCGGCCTCGATGGCCGGCACCCGCATGACGCCGCTGGAGGACGCGCCGGTGGCGGCGGCGCGGACCTCGCCCGATTTGGTCCTGGCGACGAACACGCCGGTCAGCGCGAAGCGCGAGGCCGGATGCGGGAACTTGGCATAACCCGCCTTGGCCGGAATCGGGAACGAAACCGCGGTGATGATCTCGCCGTCGGCAAGCGCGGTTGTAAACAGGCCCTTGAAGAAATCATCCGCCGATAGCGAGCGCTTGTTGGTCTTGATCGTCGCGCCGAGGGCAAGCAGCGCCGCCGGATAATCGGCGGCGGGATCGTTGTTGGCGATCGAACCGCCGATCGTGCCGCGATGACGCACGGCCGGGTCGCCGATCAGGGAGGCGAGATGGGCCAATGCCGGGATCGCCTTTTGCGCGACCGCGCTCGTCGCAACATCATAGTGCGGTGTCGCGGCTTTGATAGTCAGCGTGTCGCCCGAGGCCTCGACGCCGACGAGGTCCTTGATCCGTGCGAGATCAATTACATCCGAAGGCGAGGCGAGCCGCTGCTTCATCACCGGGATGAGCGTGTGGCCTCCGGCGAGATATTTCGCCTCCTTGCCCTTGGCGAACAGCGCGGCCGCTTCGTCAACCGAGGAGGGGCGATGGTACGTTGTCGAATACATGGTTCACTCCCGAATTTCTATTTCTGCCGTGTTTTCTTCACGCCAACCGGATGCCGCTTTTAAGCGGCGTTGCCGTGGATGGCGTGCCACACCCGATCAGGTGTCGCCGGCATCTCAAGCTTGTTGTTGCCGATCGCATCGGTGATGGCGTTGATGACAGCGGCGGATGCGCCGATCGCACCGGCCTCGCCACAACCCTTGACCCCCAGCGGATTGCTGGGACTAAGCGTCGTGGTGTGGCTCAATTTGAACGACGGCAGATCGTCGGCGCGCGGCATGGTGTAGTCCATGAACGACGCGGTCACGAGCTGGCCGCTGTCGTCGTAAACCGCGCCTTCGAGCAGTGCCTGGCCGATGCCTTGCGCCAGACCACCATGGACCTGACCCTCGACAATCATCGGGTTGATCAGCCGGCCGAAATCGTCGGCTGCGACGAAATTGATGAAGGAGGTCTTGCCGGTGCCGGGATCGACTTCGAGTTCGCAGATATAAGCGCCGGCCGGGAAGGTGAAGTTGGTGGGGTCGTAGAACGCGGTTTCCTTCAGGCCGGGCTCCATGCCGTCGGGCAGATTGTGCGCCGTGTAGGCGGCGAGCGCGACCATCGGCAGCGCGATCGACTTGTCGGTGCCGGTGACCTTGAACTCACCATTTTCGATGACGATGTCGCCCTCGGAGGCCTCTAGCAGATGCGCCGCGATTTTCTTGCCCTTGGCTTCGACCTTTTCCATCGCCTTGACGATTGCAGAGCCGCCGACCGCGAGCGAGCGCGAGCCATAAGTGCCCATGCCGAACTGCACCTTGTCGGTGTCGCCGTGGACGATCTGCACCTGGCTGATCGGAACGCCGAGACGTTCGGAAATGAGCTGCGCGAACGTGGTCTCATGGCCCTGGCCGTGGCTGTGCGAGCCGGTGAGGACCTCGATGGTGCCGACCGGATTGACGCGCACTTCCGCGGATTCCCACAGGCCGACGCCGGCGCCCAGGCTGCCGACCGCTTTCGACGGCGCGATGCCGCAGGCCTCGATGTAACAGGAGACGCCAATGCCGCGCAGCTTGCCTTCGGATTTGGCTCGCGCTTTCCGCGCGGGGAAACCGGCGTAATCGATCGCCTTCATCGCTGCGTCGAGCGATGCGCCGAAGTCGCCGGCATCATAGGTAAATATTACCGGCGTCTGATGTGGAAATTGCGTGATGAAGTTCTTGCGGCGCAATTCCGCCGGATCGACTTTCAACTGCCGCGCCGCGGTTTCCATCATGCGTTCGATCAGGAAGCTTGCCTCCGGGCGGCCGGCGCCGCGATAGGCATCGACCGGCACGGTATTGGTATAGACCGTGATCACTTCGGCGTGGATGGCCGGGATGTTGTACTGGCCCGAGAGCAGCGTCGCATAGAGATAAGTCGGCACCGCCGACGAAAACAGCGACATATAGGCGCCGAGATTGGCGTGGGTTTTCACCCGCAGGCCAAGGATCTTGTTATCCTTGTCGAACGCCATCTCCGCCTTGGAGATATGGTCGCGGCCATGCGCGTCGGTGAGGAAGGCCTCGGTGCGATCGCCGGTCCACTTCACCGGGCGTCCCACCTTCTTGGAGGCCCACAGCGCCACCATCTCTTCCGGGTAGATGTAGATCTTGGAGCCGAATCCGCCGCCGACATCGGGCGCGATGACCCGCAACTTGTGCTCCGGCGCGATGTTGTAGAACGCCGATAGCACCAGACGCGCGACGTGCGGATTCTGCGACGTCGTATGAAGCGTGAAATGCTCTTCGGCCGCGTTGTATTCCGCGATCGCCGAGCGCGGCTCCATCGCGTTCGGCACCAGGCGGTTGTTGGTGAGTTCCATCGTGACTACATTGGCGGCCTTGCTGAAGGCATCCTTGACGGCGGCCTCGTCGCCGAGCACCCAATCGAAGATCACATTGCCCGGTGCGTCCGGGTGAAGCTGCGGCGCCCCCGGCTTGATCGCCGCGCGAATGTCGGGAACGGCGGGAAGCTCTTCGTAGTTGACGACAACGGCCTCCGCTGCGTCCTTGGCCAGGTTCTTGGTCTCGGCGATCACCACCGCCACGGCCTGTCCTACGAAACGCACCGTCTCAGGCGCCATCGCGGGCCACGCGCCCATCTTCATCGGCGTGCCATCCTTTGACGTAATGGCCCAACCGCAAATGAGATTGCCGACCTTGTCATCGACGATTTGCTGTCCGGTCAGCACGCCGACGACGCCCGGCATCTTCATGGCGGCCGAGGAGTCGATGCTCTTGACCTTGGCATGCGCATGCGGGCTGCGGATGAAATGGGCGTAAGTCATTCCCGCGAGCTTTATGTCGTCAACATAACGCCCCTTGCCCGTAATGAAACGACGGTCTTCCTTGCGCACCACACTGGCGCCAATGCCCTCAACACCCATTGCATCTCTCCCTGTCGGACCGCATGACCTGCGTCACGTTGGACGCCGATCGCAGCCGGTTTTGTAATTCGAAAGTCCGAACGCCCAGGATCGGCCGACTATTCCGCCGCCTGCGAAACCTTCATGCGGCCCGCGGCATCCAGCACGGATTTCACGATATTGTGGTAGCCGGTGCAGCGGCAGATATTGCCTTCCAACTCCTGCCGCACGGTCGCCTCGTCGAGCTTGCCACCGTGGCGATGGACGATATCGATCGCCGACATGATCATGCCCGGCGTGCAGTAACCGCACTGCAGGCCGTGATTGTCGCGGAACGCGGCCTGCATCGGATGCAGCTCGTCGCCCTTCGCGATGCCCTCAATGGTGGTGACATTGGCACCGTTGGCTTGTCCGACCAGCACCGTGCAGGATTTGACCGCCCGTCCGTCGATGTGCACGACGCAAGCACCGCACTGGCTGGTGTCACAGCCGACATGGGTGCCGGTCAGGTTCAGATGATCGCGAAGCAGATTGACTAGAAGAGTCCGGTCTTCGACATCGGCCGAGACCGCCTTGCCGTTCACCGTCAGTTTGATGGTTGACACGCCTGTTTCCTCCCGGATGCTTTTATTTGTTTCGATTAGACGCACGGGGGCGGGACTTTGCAACTAGGATTTTCGTCGCGGGCACGCCCCATTGTCATCGTGAAAGCGCGATTTGCGGTTTGCCGCTGCGGCGCCGTTCGCGCAGAGGCAACAGCAGCCATGTGAGTTCGTCGTGGCAGGCTGGAGCGCCGCCGTTTGTCCCGTCGTCGCCAAGGGTTACGCCATCCGCACATCATGGAATGGATGCAGCATCCTCATCGATGCACCTGCCATTATCGGGCCGGAGGCGACAGTTTGGGCTTCCCCTCTAATGATTGCCGTGAATGACGGCCAAGTGAGGACCATCACCAACTGCTGTGACCGAGGTTTGCGACGGTCCGACGGTATCGGTGGCCGGATTCGGGGCCTGTCGCCGTCAACTCTCGATGCGCTTCACCAATGGGACGGGAAGCTGAAGGTCCCTGCAAGCCGACACAGCAAATGGCGTGGAACAGCCAAATATTGGCGTTTCCCGAGGCTTTGTGCGGCATGGGGCCCTCCCTTCACAAGTGCGTTCCCGGGACGGGGCATCGCCCCCCAATTTACGACCTTTTATCCATTCTACTCTAGGTTTCCGTCGGCGGGTTCGGGAACGAGCATTCCCTGGGTCTGCGCTGGCTGGTTTTCAGAGCGACGGGGGTCGAGGTGGGGTTGTTGAAGAAGCGCGTCGGGCCGCAATCGATATTGCCGAAGCTCCCGACCCTGCGATTTCGCGGGAAAATCATGCTCGGCTTTGTGGTCGTGCTCGCCATCTCTGCGATCAGCATGGGGATCGCCTATATGGGGTTTGAGCGCGTTTCCACCGGCGTGGTGGCTTACCGAAACAGCGTGTCGGAATCCGATCTGGCCCAGAATATCGACCGCGAGCTAATCTCGTATGGGGCGCTGGCGCGATATTTTGCCGCGACTGGCAAGGAAGACGACGCCAAAGCGGCGCTGACAGCCGAAGCTGGCCTGAAAGACGCCATCGACAAGACGATGAAGAACACGACGAACCCGGCGCGGATCAATCAAATCACGCGCCTTGCCAGAGAATTTCGCGCGTTTACGAAGATCTTCGCCGATGTCGTGAAGTTCAAAAATGACAGCGAGCAGTTGACGCAGAACCAGCTCATGCGCAGCGGCAATATGCTGCGTTACAAACTCGACGACCTGCCAAGCGGTGTCGAGGACGATTCGGAACTCGCAGCCGTCACGCTCGCTTCGAAAAAAGTTGCGTCGCAATTCCAGACCGCGATGGCGCTCACCAACACCTTCGTCGTCAACTCCGACAAGTCGGTCGCGGCCAGTGCACTGGCGCGTCTCAAGTTCGTCGAGACCGCGCTGCAGGCGATTCCGTCGGCCGACAAAAAGATCGCGGAGGCCGTCAAGGAAGCCTCCAAGCAGCTTGACGAATATCGGCAAGCGCTGACCAAGCTGATCGATAATGCAAAGGAGATCGAGGAGCTGTCGGTCGAGATGGCCAACTCCACGGGCGCGATCATGAAGGCCTCGAATGCAATGAAGGCGGATTTGCTCTCTGACCAACAGCGCCTGGATTCAGAATCAAGCGCCAACATCAGCGAGACTGAGCGTCTGGTCGTGATGCTCGCTTTCGGGGGCTTCCTCCTGGGCGGGATCCTGGCTGTGATACTTGGCAGGGGGATTTCCCGGCCGATGACCGCCATGTGCAAGGCGATGCGCGAACTTGCCAGCGGCCATTTCGATGTCGTCCTGCCGGGTCTTGGCCGCAAGGATGAACTCGGCGAAATGGCCGGCGCCGTGGAAGAGTTCAAAATGCAGGCGATCGCCAAGGCCGAGCGTGACGCGGCAGCGCAGGATGCGCAGAACCAAGCCGTGACCGCGGCGCGTCGTTCCGAACTCATTCGCTTCGCTGACGAATTCGAGACGGCGGTGGGCAGCATCGTCGCCAACGTTTCGGCGTCCGCCGTTCAGCTCGAAGCCGCCGCAGGGACGTTGACGCGGACCGCGGAAACCACCCAGAGCCTGTCCGGCCAGGCCGCCGGCGCATCGGAACAGGCCTCCGGCAACATGCAATCGGTCGCTGCCGCGACGGAGGAGCTTTCCGCATCCGTCGACGAAATCGGACGGCAGGTCCAGGAATCCAACCGAATCGCGGAAGCCGCCGTGTTTCAGGCCGAACAAACCGATGGGCGTATCGGCAAATTGTCACGCGCCGCGCAGGAGATCGGCGATGTCGTCAAACTGATCACGGCAATCGCCGAACAGACCAATCTGCTGGCGCTGAACGCCACCATCGAAGCTGCCCGCGCCGGCGATGCCGGACGTGGATTCGCCGTTGTCGCCTCGGAGGTAAAATCACTGGCGAGTCAGACCGCCAGGGCAACCGACGAAATTTCGACGCACATCGCCGGCATGCAGAATGCGACACAGGAATCCGTCGCTGCCATCAAGGAGATCGGCGGAACCATCGCGCAGATTTCGACGATTTCATCGACGATCGCGAGTGCGGTGGAAGAACAAAGTTCGGCGACGCAGGAAATCGCGCGCAGCGTTCAAACCGTCGCCGAGGGAACCAGCGAAGCCGCCGCCAACATCATGGAAGTCAATCGGGGCGCGGCGGAAACCGGATCGGCATCGGGAGACGTGCTGGAATCGGCGCGCACGCTGTCGGCCGAAAGCACGCGGTTGCGCGAGGAACTCAATCGCTTCATGGCCAATATCCGCGCGGCCTGATTTTCCATTCCGGGCTCGCTCCTCCGCGCGCCCGCAATTCGCTTCGGGTCACGCAGTGTGAAGACATTGCGTTTCAGCTCGATCGCATCGCTCTCCCGGGTGACGCGCTGCGACCAGCGCCGTGGCGCGGCTCTTCGGCCGCCCGCTTTTCGGGTTCTTGTCCTTGCGGTCTTGCGCGTTCGCCACGCAAATTTGCCGATTTCCGACGCCTGGTCACACCGATTTCCCCTGTATTGGCGTAATCGGGAGGAGAGCGAACGGTTCCCTTTCTCGCAGTGCGGGAACTCCGATGCCCTAAACACGTTGAAATTGCTCATGACAGTTGTCTTGTGACAGGTGCCTTGGTTGAAAGGTGCCTTGGACGCGAGGGCGAAAAGCTCTGGAACGTCGCTTTCCAGGGGTGTTGTCGTCGTTCGGGGATTTTCCTCATTGGTTCGGTTCAATGGATTTGCAGCGACGGCAAGGTGATTTGACGGTTCCCGCAATCAGGGCTGCGACACCGGACGACAGTCATGTCATCGAAACCAGCATTCCCTTCCGTCTCGATGCGCTGCGCTGGAGCAGCTTTCACACTCGCGTCGTGTTGGCGCTGGGAATTACTTGGATTCTGGACGGGCTTGAAGTCACGCTGGCGGGCGCGTTGTCCGGCGCGCTGAAGGAAAGCCCGACCCTGCGTTTTTCGAATTTCGACGTCGGGTTCTCCAACAGCGCCTATCTTGCCGGCGCGGTGATCGGCGCGGTCGGGTTCGGCTGGCTCACCGACCGGATCGGTCGCCGCAAGTTGTTCTTCATCACGCTGGCGCTTTATCTTTCGGCCACCGCGGCAACGGCACTCTCCTGGAGCGTCACAAGCTATGCGCTGTTCCGCTTTTTGACCGGTGCCGGCATCGGCGGCGAATATACCGCGATAAATTCGACGATCCAGGAGCTGGTGCCGGCGCGCTATCGCGGATGGACCGATCTGGTGATCAACGGCAGTTTCTGGATCGGCGCAGCGCTCGGTGCGGCGAGCGCGATCCTGCTGCTCGATCCGCAGCGGATCGGCGCCGACCTCGGCTGGCGGCTTGCCTACCTCACCGGTGCCTGCCTTGGGCTCGTGGTCTTTGTGATGCGGCTCTGGATTCCCGAAAGCCCGCGTTGGCTCGTGATTCATGGCCATCCCGATCAAGCTAATGCGATCGTGCGCGATATCGAACAATCGGTTGCGGGACACGTGCAAGACGGCGGTCAAAATGCCCAAGCTCAACGCGCCTGGCCGAAGCTCAAGCTGCGAATGCGTCATCACACGCCGCTGCGCGAGGTCGCGCGCACATTGTTTACCGACTATCTGCAGCGCTCGCTGGTCGGTTTGGTGCTGATGACCGCGCAAGCGTTTTTCTACAATGCGATCTTCTTCACCTTCGCGCTCGTATTGACCGATTTCTACGGGATCGCGGCGGACCGGATCGGCTGGTACATCCTGCCTTTCGCGGCCGGCAATTTTCTTGGACCGCTGGTGCTCGGCCGCCTGTTCGACACGTTGGGGCGCCGCGCGATGATCACGCTGACCTATGGTGCATCGGGTGTGCTGCTCGCGATCTCTGGCTATCTGTTCTCGATCGGTGCATTGAGCGCCGAGAGCCAGACCATCGCCTGGATGGTGATCTTTTTCTTCGCTTCTCCTGCGGCAAGTGCCGCCTACCTGACCGTCAGCGAGACCTTTCCGCTCGAAGTGCGTGCGCTTGCCATCGCGCTGTTCTACGCGGTGGGAACGGGCATTGGCGGTGTCGCAGGCCCGGCGCTGTTCGGCCTTTTGATCGATACCGGCTCACGCGCCAGCGTTTTCGCGGGCTATGCGCTCGGCGCGGCATTGATGGTCGCCGCGGCCGTCATTGCATGGCGATATTGCATCGCGGCCGAGCGACGGACGCTTGAATCAATCGCACGGCCGCTCGCTTTTGTGGAGTAGACTACGATGAACCAGGAGTTGGTGGATCACAAATTAGCCGAGGGACAAGTGCAAGACGCGCGACAGGCAGGGCAAGTCTCGCCGAAGCTGATGGCGAGTGAGTTGGCGCGGCGCTTGGGCGAATACGCCATCCTGCTCGATATCGACGGCACCCTGCTCGACCTTGCGCCGACCCCGCGCGAAGTGTGGGTGCCGCCGGACCTCAGCGAAACCTTGAGCCGCCTCCGCGACAAGACCTCAGGCGCGCTAGCGCTCGTCAGCGGACGGTCGCTGAACGACATCGATCTGATCTTTGCTCCCGAGCAATTTCCGGCCGTCGGTGGCCACGGGGCGGAGATGCGGATTTCGATCGACAGCGAAGCCGTGGCGACCCATGCGCCGCCGATGGACAAGGAATTGAAGCGCCGGCTTGCGGCGATCGCCAAGCTCAGTCCTGGAATATTGCTCGAGGACAAGGGCTATTCGCTGGCGCTTCACTACCGGCTGGCGCCGCACGCCGAGAAAGCGATCTATGAGGCGGTCTCGCTGATCAGGGGCGAGTTGCCCAATGCGCCGATCGAGGTATTGCCCGGAAAATGCGTTTGCGAAATCAAGCAGTCCGGCTTTGACAAGGCAACCGGGGTGCGCGAACTGATGACTCACGAACCCTTTCGAGGCCGTCGTCCGCTTTTTATCGGCGATGACGTCACCGATGAATCGGTATTTGTCATCATGCCTGACCTTGCTGGGCTAGCCTTCTCTGTGGGCCGGCGCGCCGAAGGCGTAGCGGGCCATTTTGACGAACCGCGCGACGTGCGTGCGTGGCTTGCGCGTCTCATTGATGGCGAGGCTGCGGCGGGACGGTGATTGACTTTCGATGATGTTCGGCGCGTTGTCGTCCAGCGAGATTTTTCTTTCCGCAGCAACTTCGCTTTCCAATCACCGCGCCGCCCGAATTTGGTTTCAATTCGTTGAAAAGGTGACCGGGAACCATATTGATGAATAATCGTTAAATACGCGAGCGAAGCATCAGGAGGGGACGCCTGTGAACCTCGTCGTCGTTTCAAACCGCGTCACGCGCGGAAACGTCACCGAGCCCATGACGGGGGGGCTTGCGGCCGCATTGCTGCCGGTGGTGGAGAAGTCCGGGGCGATTTGGGTGGGTTCCAGCGGCCGCGTTCGCGACGGCACCCAGAAGGAGCCGTTCGCCGAAATCGAGGCGCTCGGAGCCGGCGCGCTGGCAATGCTCGATTTGCCGGCCGCGCATTACGGCGGATATTACGAAGGTTTTGCCAATTCGGCATTGTGGCCGGCGTTGCATTCCCGCGCCGACCTGATCGGCGCCTCGCAAGGAGATTATTTATCCTATCGCGAGGTCAACGCCTTCATGGCGCGTGCGCTCTTGCGATTCAAGAAGCCCGATACCGCATTCTGGATTCAAGATTATCATTTCCTGGCGCTGGGCGCCGAGTTGCGCGAACTCGGCGTGACGCAGCCGATCGGCTTCTTTCTGCACACGCCATGGCCGGCACGCGACGTCATCGAAGGCGTGCCGCATCATCGCGAGCTGATCGAGGCGATGCTGGCCTATGACCTGATCGGATTCCAGACCCAGGACGATTGCGACAATTTCGTTGGATATCTTTCGTCCTCCCTCGGTCTCAAGATCCAGGGCGGTGTGGTGAGGTCGCTTCAAGGCGGCGAGACGCGCATCGCGGTATTTCCGATCGGTATCGATGCCGAGAAGTTCGCGAGGCTAGCCGCGAAGGCCTCGTCTCATCCCGATGTATCGCGGCTGCGGCGAAGCCTGAACGGCGAGAAACTGGCGATCGGCGTCGATCGGCTGGATTATTCCAAAGGGCTCGTCAACCGCGTCAACGCGTTCGACCGGATGTGGACCACGCAGCCATCGCTGGTGCGCTCGGTGTCGTTGCTGCAGATCGCGACGCCCTCGCGCGGTGCCATCGAAGCCTATTGCAATCTGCAAAGCGAACTCGCGAAGCTCGTCAGCGACGTCAATGGCCGACATGGCGAAGTGGATTGGACCCCGATCCGCTATCTCAACAAGGGTTTCAGCCAAACCGTGCTGGCGGGACTTTATCGTACCGCGCAGGTTGGCGTCGTCACGCCGCTGCACGACGGAATGAACCTGGTCGCCAAGGAATACGTCGCCGCGCAAAACCCCGCGGATCCCGGCGTGCTGGTGCTGTCGAAATTTGCCGGCGCGGCCAACGAATTGGACACGGCGCTGTTGGTCAACCCCCACGATATCGACGGCATGGCCCGGACCATTGCGGTCGCACTTTCGATGCCGCTGCTGGAGCGGCGCATGCGCTGGGACGCGATGATGGCACGGCTTCACCGCCACTCCATCCAGCAATGGTTTACGGATTTCGTCGATGCGTTGCGGCAGGCGCAGCCTGACGGGGGCACGGCCGTGCCGCCAGTCGCGGATCCGCCGAGACCATGGCCGCTTCGTTCGGCCAATGCTGGAGCGCGATATCACTA
>CAVUHE010000021.1:0-123483 GCA_963741185.1 uncultured Alphaproteobacteria bacterium
AGCCACACCACCTTATGAGCTGACCTCCGCAAATGCTGCGCTCATGCTCGCCCTGTTCGATGTGTTAGCGAGCAAAGGTATCCTCACTCGTGATGATTTCGATAATATTTTGACGGCCGCCATCGGCAAGCTGGAGCCCCTGCGTGATATCAGCTCCACAAATGGAGCCATCAATTTCATAAAGTCGCTCCTCCCGGAGGTCCGCAAATCTACCTGAATCCCATCACAGCAGGCGGCGTCTTTCCAAATTGAAATCTGGCCAAGGCGGTGGCTTAGGCGCTTAGGTGAGCAATCCAGTGTCTTGTGGCAGTGCCTGGCGCCCGTTGATGCTCTGCTTGATACGGTCGCCGTTGCAGCCGGCCAGCAACAGTGCGAGAGCCAAGATCGCTAAAACGCGCATTGAGCCCCTTCCCCGAAAGAAGCTTCTATCAGAGCGCAATCGTTCGGCAGGCGCAATGAACCGCCCCGGGATTGCCGGAGGCTCCAACTCTTGAGAAGGTGGAGCCATGACGAGCAAGACGACGAACAAGTTTTCTCCTGAAGTCCGGACCCGTGCGGTGCGGATGGTTCTGGACCACGAAGGCGAGCATGCCGTCGCGGTGGGCGGCGATTGTTTCGATCTCGGCGAAGATCGGCTGTACGCCGCAGACGTTGCATGAATGGGTGAAGAAGGCCGAGATCGACAGCGGCAAACGATCCGGCGTGCCATCGGACGTCTCGGACCGGCTCAAGGCGCTGGAGCGCGAGAACCGCGAGCTTCGCCAGGCCAATGAGATCCTGCGCAAGGCGTCGGCTTATTTTGCCCAGGCGGAGCTCGACCGCCGGTTCAAGCCATGATCGCGTTCATCGACGATCACCGAGGGATCCATGGGGTCGAGCCGATCTGCAAGGTATTGCCGGATTTCGCTTCGACCTATCACGCCCATGTCGCCAGACGCGCCGACCCGGAGAAGCTTTCGGACCGGGCGAACGTGATTTGGCGCTGAAGACGGAGATCACCCGCGTCTTCGCGGAGAACTTCGCGGTCTATGGCGTTCGCAAGGTGTGGCGGCAGCTTCAGCGCGAGAACTTTGACGTGGCCCGTTGCACCGTGGAGCGACTGATGCGAACATGGGTTTACAAGGTGTTATCCGTGGCGAGCCCGTGCGGACGACGTTCAAGACAAGGCGGCACCATGCCCGTTGGACCACGTCAATCGCCAGTTCCATGCGCCTGCTCCGAATAGGTTGTTGGTGTCGGACTTTACCTATGTCTCGACATGGACCGGCTTTGTCTATGTCGCCTTCGTCATCGACGTCTACGCGCGCCACATCGTCGGCTGGCGGGTGTCACGGACCGCCCATGCGGGCTTTGTGCTCGATGCACTTGAGCAGGCCATTCATGACCGGCGGCCGATCATCGTGGTGGGCTCATTCATCACAGCGACCGTGGGAGCCAGTACCTCTCAATCAAGTATACCGAACGTTTGTCGGAGGCGGGTATTGAGCCGTCGGTCGGCAGTATTGGAGACAGCTACGACAACGCCCTCGCCGAAACCATCAACGGCCTCTACAAAGCTGAAGTGATTTACAAGCGCGGACCATGGCGGATCATTCGAGGCCGTCGAGTTCGCGACTCTCGAATGGGTCGACTGGTTCAACAATCGCCGGCTGCTGGAGCCTATCGGCAACATCCCGCCGGCCGAAGCCGAGCAACGCTACTACGCCATGATGCGAGAAACCGCCATGGCGGCGTGACTCAAACAAAATAGCCTCCGGCAATCCCGGGGCGGTTCACAATGGCTGATCGTCGAACGCTGCTTCAGGTGGGGGACGCGCCGGGCCGCAAGCCTGGCAGGTCAACCACGTCCTTTAATCGGACAGGACGTCATCGGGCGCCCTTGCCGCGCGACCGACCATCCAAGAAAAGCCGCCAGCCGTCGCAAAGAACACCACCGCTATCCAAGCCTCCGAATCCGAAAGCCTGTTTGTAATTAATGCCGCCAAAATTGTAAGTGCTGCTATCCCGCACATGACAGCTATCGCGACACTGCACCGGTAAAGAACCATGCGGAGAAAGGCTATCATCTGCCTCTTGCCTTCAGTCCGAGCCCCTTGCGTCCAGAGGAACGCCACCAACCAACCCCGATTAAGATTACCGACGGCCAAGAGGTTAGGCCGATCACGGTAAGCAGAGAGCCGGCGTCCAAGATCAGTAGCACCATCCCCAACCCAGAACATCTTAGTTAGCTGCATCGGCTGTCCCCACTAGGCGCCAAAGCCGCCCGTCAGCATTTGGCAACACAGCACTTCCGCGCGGCTGCCTGAAACGGAGTGATAGGCTTCCGCCTGATCGAAGAGGACGAGGTATTTGATCGTCAAATAGACGACGCCGATCGAGATCATGACCAACACAACGGCTATCACCGTCGGAACGACGAATAAACTGATTGCTTTCTCTGTCATCGCGGATACTCGCTTTGACCTACCCGGTGCGATAGATGCCACCTTCTGCTGAGTCCGGGAATTAGGAAATAGATGCACGAAGCCGCCCACGAGGGCTTGGCAATCTAAGCCTTGTTCTTGATCGCGCCGATGATCGCGGTGAGGATCGCGCCGCCGGCGCCACCCGCAACTACCTGCGAGATCACGCCGCCGACACTGAGGTTGCCGGCCTGCGCCGCCGTGACGAGCGACGGCAAAATCAAAGTCACGATTTGACCGAGCACGCCGCCGCCAACTATGCCTGAAATAATATTTCCGATGGTGCCAAGATCGAACCGCGGTGATGCCTTGCCCGCACCGACGCCTCCGAGTGCACCAGCGACCAAATTAATGAGTATCTGTTCCATTAGATTTCCTCCCAACCATTTTGATCGTTGAAACGTTATTCCGCCAAGTCGCCACTGTTGAGTAGTACAGCGGTGAGCGTTATTTGGCCTTCGCCGCGTCGACACACTATGGCGAGTGAAACCAACTGCGAATCGCGGATTCCAGTCGCGCCTTCGGCCTCGCTCACCCTACACCGAATTAAGTGCGCCCCTTAATTGCGCGCCACACAAAGATCAGAATACAGGCCCCGACGAACCCAGCAATGAGATAGCCGAGCCACCCACCGAGCGCGACGCCAAAGATTCCTAACAGGAAATTGGCTAATGCAGCGCCGACGACACCGAGCGCGATATTGGTGATGATGCCAGTCCCGCTCTTCATGAACATTTCAGCGAGCCAACCCGCAAGACCGCCAATGATGATTGCCGCAATCCAACCAATTTCAGCGTCGTGCATGTTTGTCCTCCATGTTTGGATATCGCGATCACACCCCCAAGCGCTAGACGATGCCACCTTCTGCCGAGTCGGGGAATTGGAAAACCAAGCGCGCGAAAGCCGCCCGACGCTTGGTCTGCCGTCGACGGACGGAGTTTGGCGGTTTCGGTTGCCGGCCTGGGTAATGGACGGAATGCGATGAGCGAAAAAATACAGCCCCATCCCGGTTCTCTCGGGACGGAGCTGAAGTCATGGGGCCCACGCCCGAGCGGGTGCAAAGAGCGTTGGCTGATATGCAGTTGCGCCAGTGATTCGGGCGACTAAGCGGCGGGACTGAGTCCAATTAGGATCGAGTGAGTTTGCGTCTGCGTTTCCAATCTCAACGAGGAATCAAACGACCAGCATGAAATCTACAGCTCAGAGATCCGGGTAGGCATCCTCGCTTTTGCGTCACGTAACTGAGTTTATTTGACGTTGTTCCGACGAGACTGACGGTAGTTCACCGGATTCCTTTTCTTCATTTTACGATCCTGCGTGAAGGAGCGTGCCATGTCCTTCAGGTGCTTTGTGCAGGCCGGGCAGGTTGCTGTTTTGGTGTTGCGATGGATGCGCCAGCCCGCTCTTCTCGCCATAACGCGGCAACCAGAGAAAGTCTGGCCCGTAAACGTCGCCTTAACGCGCGGGTCATGGAGCTGATCGCAGAATAGGTCGAGCGTGTATATGCCGACGTAGCGGAGGAGATTGCTGTCGAGGGCCATCAAACTTTTTCGTAAAAAAATCTGAAAATCTGAAAAGTAACGCACTATTCATGAACTGCCCTCACAAAACGCGCAACAATACTCGTCTGTTAAGCTTGTCAGTTAAGGTTTTTGCCCGACCTGCCGCTTAGGGGCCCGGACCCACCAGGCAGCGGCGCGCATATATCGGCGAGGGTGATTTTTTGCGCGCGGGTGAGAGCGGGCATGCGCCTTCAACCATTGTTCCTCGGGTTCGTAAGGCCGACTTCCACTAAATACTGCAAGAATTCCTTGCCGCGCGGGGTTGTCACAATGAGGCCCTGCCGTCTCTCGATCAGGCGAGTATTCAAGGGAAAGGCAAGCCACATGTCGAACGTCGCCGTCTGGTGGACGTTTGGATAAAGCCCTTTGGCATTTTCGAATATTTCTTGCGCGGCCAGATCTCCTATTCCGCCTGCATTCGCCCTTAAGAGGAGGTCCAGCTGCGATCCAAAGATCGTTCGATAAAGGATCTCGAACTCTTTTTGCAGCATCATTACCGAGAAACCGCGAACTAAGCGCTTCATCTTGGTCTCGTCTCCTTCGTTGAAGGAGGTAAGCTTTTCTGTCACTTCTCTCTCAACGTCAGCAACAACAACGGATGGCGGACCTAACGGATGGTTTTCAATCTGGTTGGTCGGCAAGGATTTTGTCGTCGTTTGGACCTGCATCTGTTGTCGTTCGGTAATTGCGGCCTCGGAAAAATCGATAGCGGTTGTACCAGAGCCTATCTTCTTGGCGCGATTGATCAGGCCGGCAAGTTGCGATCGAAACATTCCTAATCCGACGAGCACGATAATGACCACCGAAAGCGGCCACATACCAAATTCAATCAATTTTTCCATTACCGGCATCTAACAAGCCCCCCTGCACGCGAGCACACGCGATCATGTTTCCCCGAATCGGGGAATTCTTTTCAGCGAATTGGGCGGTTATTGAAGCCTTACTTTTTGGTCTTTGGCGTGGCTTTCTTCGCTGCGATCTGCGTCCCAGCTGCCTCTCGCGCCAGCCGCTCAGCCTTGAGCCGTTCCCGGTTGGCATGAAATTTCTTTTGGACGATCTCGTGCTCAGTCATTGCCTTTTCGGCATCGACTTGGCGAAAGGCCTTACGCGCATCGCGCTCCGCTTTGGTGATCGGCTTGGTTGGTTCGAACTCGCCCGGTGTCTTTGTCATTTCTTCGCTTTCGGCCCTAGTGCGACGGTAGCGGGTAATACCCTTTGTCTCTGCTTCTTAAATAGGATCAGGCCTAATTCTCTGGCCTTCCTTTTCACGGGACCGGCATGGCGGCCGAGGGATCTCGCGATGTCCTCGGCGCTGACCTTCTTATGGGCCAACGCTCTTAGCCGGGTTGTCTCGGCTTCAGTCCACGGACGCGTCACTTCGGCTTCCCCTTCAGTCTGGCTCCGGCAGACGCGGATTCCCGCATAGCCCTTAGCCGTTCGGTTGGGGTGAGTTCCTGTGTCGGACTCGCCTTGTTGACCGCCGAGTTCCTGTTTTGTTGAAAGGCAAGACCGATGAATCCAAACGCCACAAAGATAGCTGCCCCGATCATCAGCAACTCGATCGACGAAAGCAGGCCCATCTATTCCCCTTTGCCCTCAGCTCGAGCTCGACCAGGCGGCGGCTTACCTCGCAGCGCGCGCAACATTACCCGCCACTGCCGGCCCGTTTTCGATCAGGATCGTCCTCAATTGGAGGAGGCCACACCCGGCAGTCGATGCCTCGTGCGATGCCCGGGCAGATCGGGCCTGCCTGACTGTACGGCGGGACAAACGCCTGCGCCTGACCGACATACCTGGGTTCGCTGACGCGGGGTCGCCAGTGTTTGTTGTGTTTCTGGATATGCCCGCTGCTGCTCGTCTCGGCCTGTGCCGGCGTGATCATAGCAAAAACCGGCAGCGAAGCTGCGTACATGGCCAGTGTGAGAAGCCCTATCGCAAATTTGCTCATGCTCCCCTCCCGTTAACGCGTAATACAACGAAGATAGGTTTTGCAAATGGGCAACGCGGATCCGGGCATCCAACCGCAAGTCGAAAGCAAGGACGCCAAAGCCGCCCCTGAGGGCTTGGCCGATCTCAAGCTGGCTTTTTGCCCAGAGGCCTAACTCCGTCCGTCGACGGCAGGCCAAGCGTCTCGCGAAGTTGGGCGACCGAGGCCTTTCCAAAATCCGGAAGGCTAAGCAATGCCTTATCCGAGATTTCGCGCACCTCACCCACGGTCTTCAGGCCGGCCGCAAATAGCGCGTTCCTTGTGCGCGTTGGAAATCGGACTTCACGGATCGGCATGTTATCCGGAAGCTCCGGCGTTGGCTCAAGCTCGCTCATTTCTTGACCTTCAGCCCGAGCTCGACCAGGCGGCGCACTGCCTCGGGTCGTGATGGAAACGGCTGCTTTTGTTTGGCTATCCACCCGTCCAATTCAGCCAGCATTGGCGGATGCATTCGGACGACAACCGGCTCGCCCTTACCGGTCGCCGGTGGGCCCCGCTTTTTTTGTGGAATCACGGTTTGCTTTTTCATGATTCCGTGATACCACAGTTGCAGCCCGACGGGAAGGCAGGAATCTCCCGCGTCGGGCCTAACCCACAGGCAAGGAATCTGACCATGCAAGAGGCTGACAGCGTGCTTAGCACGCCACGACAATTCACGCCCAAAATCGTAGGTGGTATCGACATGTCGGATGATCGGTCCCCGGCTCGATCGACAACGGGCAAGAATGAGCATCTTCGGAAAGAGCGCCAAAAGATCTGGCGAATGGCCGAGGCAGCGACCAGCTATTGGAGAGCGCGATTAGATTTCCACCACGCCGTTTCGTACGCCCAACAGTGGGGGATGCCGGAAGGCCGCGCGCATCCCGCTATCAATGTTGAGGATCGCTACCCACTGGTCGACGAGTGGCGTAAGGCAATCGTAAGGCAACTTCTCACTCCCGCGCCGGACGCTGCGTCGATCAAATGGAAGCAAAGTGCGCTAGGTGTTTAGTCCCGGGCTTTGATGGTGCATTCTTATCGCACGATTCGAAGGATGCGCTATGGGACAAATTTTACACGGCTGCGCCACCACGACGGAGGCAGTCCGTCGAGCAATACAAAATAGTCAAGAGAGCCTGAGGGTGCTTTCCAAGCACTACGGGATCAACCAGAAGACTGTCGCCAAGTGGAAGCGACGCGAGACCGTCGGCGATCTTCCGACAGGCCCCAAAGAAGCCAAGTCGACCGTCCTTTCCATCGAGGAGGAGGCGATTATCGTCGCTTTCCGGCGGCATACGCTGCTGCCGCTCGACGATTGCCTCTATGCGCTGCAGCCGACCGTACCGCATCTGACGCGGTCATCCCTGCATCGCTGCCTTCAGCGCCACGGTATCAGCCGATTGCCGGAGGTCGAAGGCGGCAAGCCGTCGAAGAAGAAGTTCAAGACCTATCCGATCGGCTATTTCCATATCGATATCGCTGAGGTCCAGACCGCTGAAGGCAAGCTCTACCTCTACGTCGCCATCGATCGCACCAGCAAGTTCGCCTTCGTGCAACTGGTCAGGAAGACCGGAAGGACCTCCGCCTCAGCCTTCCTCGAAGCTCTGATCGCGGCTGTCCCCTACAAGATCCACACGGTTCTCACCGACAATGGGATCCAATTCACTTTCCCGCCGCGCTACGCCGATGGCCCGACGGCAAGATACGCGACGCATATGTTCGATATGCGCTGTCGGGAAAATGGCATCGAGCATCGGCTGACCAAGATCAAGCATCCATGGACGAACGGCCAGGTCGAGCGCATGAACCGGACGATCAAGGAAGCGACCGTTCAACGCTATCATTACGATCGACACGATCAGCTCGAAGCACATCTTGCCGACTTCATCAACGCCTACAACTACGCTCGGCGGCTGAAGACCCTGAAGGGCCTCACGCCTTACGAGTACATCTGCAAATGCTGGACTTCCCAGCCAGAACGATTCAAACTTAATCCGCTCCAGCAAATGCCGGGACTAAACATCTAGCAAGGGGCCAACATGTTTACATCGACGTGCAACCGGAGCGGATCGAACGAGCAATTGCCGACGATTTAGCATTCCTCGCCGCGCACCCGGTGCGCCAATCAAAAACGCGGATCGGCTAAAGTAACAAGGCTGAGGCGGTAACGACCAGGGCGCGGGGCTCGGGTCCGCGGAAATGAAAGAGGCCGCCGACCAGGGGCGACCTCTTTTTACTGATGGGACGCCTTGGAGTGCCCAGGAGTCTAGGGCGAGCCATCAACCGGACAGGATATGGGCTCCTGCTCGGTATGTGAAAAACCTAGCTGAGCTTCCGCCCCGAGGCTTTGATGCGGATCAAACTCTAACCGGGAGGCACGGGGAGCCCGGTCGAACCTGAATTTCTCATTTCGCTTCTTTAGCCTGATTGCGTATTGCTCTATCGATGAACCTCATCGCACTTAAAATTGCGTCGCCCTTCGAGGGGGACACGCCCGTCTTGGTCTTGTTTTCATCTAGCTGCACGATCCATTTGAAGCCGGTCGGATTGGCTGTTTGTAGGACCTGATACTGGATGCCCTTGTGTTCCATCGGACAAATAGACGCTTATTCAGAGGTTGCGTCGATAGGCTCAACATCACTCTAGCCGGACACCTGAACCAACAGCCGGGTTAGGTCAAACGCTCTGGGTGTTGATGTGGATCAAACCGCGCGGCTCGAATGGGAACAAAAATTCCAATTCTAAGTTACGGGTGAAAGAATTCGGGAGGATTCTCCCATGGATCAAATAACGCACTGCCCCAAATGCGGAAAACGACGAGTCCCGGTTGTCACCTTCTCCGGCCGCACCGACCTCCAATGCATAAGCTGCGACGACCCCGCAGCAAAATGGGCTGAAAGTCCGCCGATGGCCCTTGAGAACCCAATCGTTGCGGAAGCCGTTCAGCCAGTCGGTGGGCAGGTCACCTAGTCGTCATCTTAACCTAACAGCTTGCCGGTCTTTCGATTGAGGAAGTGCAGCCTAGCGCAGGCGGCGCAAATTGCCGAGCTCGGCCGCAAGCCATAAGCGGAGCTCGCGTAGGCAGTCTCGTATCAGGTCTTCCCGAGTGATCCACGCCGTGTATCTCATCGGTCCGCCACACTCGGCGTCAAAAGATGGCCGCCGCACTCTTGGGGATGCGACGGCCAGGTGTTGGGGGAAGCTGCCTGAACGAAAAACCGAGGAATGGCTACCCGCCCAGGTCAACGCGAGCCTACGTCCGGACGCTTACAGCAGCCTTACAGCTCCGAGATCAAAGTTTGCACCGTTCTGGCGCGAACGACCCCTATACCTCAACGCCGTGTTAGGCTTTGCAAAGTTGACGGCATCCCGCCGCCAGCGGGTGTGCAAAGGGGGTACATTGCCATGACAGTGAGATTGTACTTTGCGATCTTTGCGGTTCTCTCACTTCTTTTCGGGATAGGTTTCGTGCTGGCTCCGGGCCAAGTCCTCAGCAACTACGGTGTTGAAGATTCGCCCGATGTCGCGCTGATGTCACGACTATTCGGAGGGACATTGCTCGCGCTTGCCGTGATACTCTGGTGCGCCCGGGACTTCTCAGAGGCTGCGGTTCGGCCGGTACTCATCGGGCTCTGCGTCGCGGACGTTATCAATTTCGTGGTCTCAGTTACGGCCACAATGGCCGGAACCGTGAATGCGATGGGATGGAGCACGGTGCTGATCTATCTCTGCGGGGCTGTCGGGGCCGGATATTTCCTGACCGCAGGCAATCCACAGCAGCGCACGGCATAGCTTAGCAAAAAATGACCGCCGCAGCCGGGAAGCGCGGCGGTCAAGGATTGAGCCCAAGAGGGGGTAGGAAAGTCCCTCCGAGGCAAGATTTTACATGCATATTCCGGGCCGGCACCCAGCCCAGGATTCGTTTTCATTGGCAGGCCTCACCGGCTTTCTATTTGACCATGTGATAGATCCCGTTCAGCCCGAGAAGGCCAACGAAGATCAGATACAGCGCCACTGCGAAGCTCATGACCCGAGGCGCGACTATGAGGAACACTCCCGCGGCCAAGGTAGCGATCGGCAAAAGTGGATTTGCAGCATCGAGGTGCATCTGGAGTTTATACCAGATTCGAATGCTTCACCGACCGGCTGGCGCGCGCACGGTGCGATTGCCGAGATCGATGGGCCTTCGGGAGCCCGCAAATCCCGGACTCACCAGCAGCCTTCCTAGAGTCAGGGCGAGGCATCGAAACGAAAGCCCGCCAACCGAGGCGGCTCGTCTCAAAAATTGAATTGTTTCGCAATTGGCCGGTCTTAGTAGTCTTCCACTCAGGGAGAGAGGCGGGCCATGGATGTGCTTGTTGACGGGTTCGACGTCTTCGGCGTTCACATCCAATATTGGATGCTACTCGCCGTTGCCTCGGTTGCCATTGCCCTCAGTTTGAGCCGGCGGCCATCCTAGAGTCGCGGCAGGTGGATTCGATCGCCCGACGCTTACGGCGCGAGATAAGCGTCGACTGCATGAGCTGCAAAGATGGCTGCGCAAAACAGCCCCAGGATTACCGCGATCACTTCGATCATTTTGACGCACCGGTTACACACCACTGCGTATGTGTAATAGGCGATCCTGGTTTCATGCCGGCTTCTTCGGGTCCGGAAAATGGTTTCGTCGGGGCCTTGGTCGCGCGCCTTTATTGCATGTAATTCACAAAGAGAACCGACCCATAAACCATGGCCGGAAGGCCGATCCCTGACGCAACCAACAGATCAAGCCACATGCGCTGCCCCCAGCATTGCAACAGATGCGCGAGTTGGACTTGAAATTGTGTCAGCACATTGTCTGGGGGGTGGGGGTGGTGGGCGGTGACGGGATCGAACCGCCGACCCGCTGCGGCATCTTGTCTTCCCATGGTCTTCCCAATCGATAATTCTGGGAAGATTTTGACTTGAGAACACCTATTAAGTACCTGATTTCATTGGTCGGGGCAGCTGGATTCGAACCAACGACCTGCAGTACCCAAAACTGCCGCGCTACCAGGCTGCGCTATACCCCGATCCTTGGGAAACGTCGTCGATACACGCTTAGGGCCTTGCCAGCAAGACAGATGCATTGCGGCCGAAACCAGCCCAATCGCATCGTTCCGAGTGAGTCGAACCAAGACCTCGACTTCGATTTCTAGCGTCCATTGAAAAGCGGATGAGCCACGCGATCCCCGGGCGCGATACCGTACTTCTGGGCCGTACCAGCGATCACTTCCAACACCCCCTTCGCCAGCCCTCTCGACGGAATGATCTTGGTGGACAGCGGTTCGGTATTCTCTGCGATCCGCAGGATCCGGCCGTCGGCCCGAATGAAGATCATGTCGAGTGAGATGTAGGTATTCTTCATCCACATCGACACTTCCTGTTCCGGCGAAAAATCGAACAGCATGCCTTTCCCGTCGGCCAGTTCCTTGCGGTACATCAGCCCGGTGGTCTTCTCTTCTTCTGTCGTAGCCATCTCCACCGCGAACACCTGCACGCCCGTTTTGGTCACGATCTCCAGCGGCTGAATGCTTGCCGATCGGGCCTCCACACCGGTGAATATAAAGAGTGCGCTCGCCAGGGCGATTGCTATCCAAGATCGGGCGCGCAGGGACCGACCAACACATCCAGGAAAATTCGTAAGCAACGCGCACCTCAACCACAGAAAATTTCGACCAGCCCTTCCGGCAAGCCCGGCCGATTGTCCACAAGAAAACGCTCGTTCAATCACCAGCCCACGGCCAATCGCTCAAGTCGTCGCAATCAGCCACTGTCTGCCGAGGAACGCGCATCGACCGTAGCCCGATGATCGTGGCAAATACCAGACTTCGGCACGGACAGTGGCGCCATTTTCGGCGCTCATCCCGCCACACTGGTGGCGCAATCGCTGGCGTTTGGATCGGCTAATGCGAGGAAAGTCCGGGCGCCCCGGTTTCCGGCTGAATTTCCGCCGCCATCATGCCTTTGGAACCAGGTCCGAACCGGACCAGCACATATTGGCCGGGGCGCAACTCTGTCATTCCGTAGCGGCGCAAGGTTTCCATGTGGACAAAAATGTCCGGGGTGCCCTCCCCGCAGGTCAGGAAACCGAAACCACGCAGGCGGTTGAACCATTTGACCTGCGCCCGTTCCAGACCGCTGGTCGGGGTGACACTGACATGGGTCCGCGGCGGCAGCATCTGCGCCGGATGGATCGCCGTCAACTCGTCCATCGAGATGATACGGAAGGCTTGATACCCCTTCGCCCGCTGCACACACTCACATACCAGACGCGCGCCTTCGTATGCGGTCTGGTAGCCATCGCGTCGCAGCACGGTGACGTGCAGAAGCACATCGGGCCAGCCATTATCGGGAACGATAAAGCCGTAGCCCTTTGATGCATCGAACCATTTGATGACGCCGCTGATCTCGACGAGATTGGCGGCCGCATCCCCCAGGCCTTGCAGGGCATCTATCGCCGGATCACGCTGACCTCCGGCCACAAATTCACCCGACCCAAGCCGGCTTGGTCCCGCCCCGCCGGGCGGCACACCTCCGAGCTTTTTGGACTCAAATCCGTCCGACCCCATGACCCCGGACCCCACACATGATCAACGTCCCCGCCATCAAAGGCGCCGCTGCACGCCCAACCATGAAAAGTTCATGATGACGCCACGCGAATCTCTTGAATCAAAAGATAACACTCCCGCTTGCGGCGCATAGACAAAAATCGATTCTCCGGGAACCTATGAACAGGCTTGCGTGGTCGCGAATCAATTTTGGCATCAATTGCCCACGAACGGCCCGAGGGTTTCCCCGATGTCATACCGGATCACCAGATCGGCCAAGTCATCCTGCTCGGTAGGCTCGTTGTTGATAATCACCAGGCGGGCGCCAGAATTCTTGGCCAGCAACGGCAAACCGGCGGCTGGCCAGACCACCAGCGACGACCCGATCGCGATAAACAACTCGCATTGTTGAGCAAGTTCAGTGGCGCGACGCATCGCCTCTTCCGGCATCGCCTGCCCAAAGGAGATGGTCGCGGTCTTCACCGGCTCATCGCAGATCGTGCAATCTGGCGCACTTCCGGAGGTATCGAAGCGCTGTCTGACCCAGGCCAGATCGTAGGCCTGCCCGCACCCGATACAGCGTGCGTAAGTTGTGTTGCCGTGGAGCTCAATCACATGGTCCTCGGCGAAACCTGAGACCTGATGCAAATTGTCAATGTTCTGGGTAACGATGGCGGGAACCTTGCCGGCCCTGTAAAGTGAGGCGAGCGCGCGATGGCCGCGCCCGGGCTTGGCCGCGGCGAAGGTCGGCTCCATGGCAAAGCGACGCCGCCAGGCTTCATTGCGCGCGTCCGCGCTGGCAACAAATTCATCAAATGGGATAGGCCGGTTGCGGGTCCACAATCCGCCCGGCGAGCGAAAATCCGGAATACCGCACTCGGTCGAAATACCGGCACCCGTAAAGGGAACGATGACAGAAGCCTCGGCGATCATGTCGCCGAGTTGCTCCACACCGCTGCGAATGTCCGAGGCAATCACTTTCGAATGATCCGACGCTTGGGCTGCAACAATTACAGCACGGCCGGGCGAATTACCAATTCGATGTAACGCGGACAAGCAATCGCCGGCCCTGCGCTCCGCCGCTACGGCCGGCTCCTTTGGGGCGAGCGCCACAACAAGCCCACAACTTTGTCCACAATCACAATCCTGCAACGCCGTATCCCCATTCACGCCCCAATCTCGGACGCCAATCGACACGGGACACGACTCAAAAGGGATGGGTATGACCAGGAAAGACGACCGCCGCACTCAAGAGCGCGAAGAAATCGTTGCGCGTGTGGCAAGCTTCAAAGCCACTCAGGAGAAATTCAAACGCGAGCGCGAGGAATATTTTTTCGCGACACTCGATAGTGCGCGCCACAACGAAAATTCTCGCCGCGTACTTGAAATCCCGCCCTTCTGGTCGTGATCAAGCACCGGGGGCGCTCTTACCAAACGGAGCCCCGGCAGATTCTGAGGGCGTCGCCTCGCGCCAACAAGACAACAATTTCGTCTCCAAACGGAAAGAGCCCGGACACGCGTTCCGGGCTCTTCGCGCCTAACGGTCCAACTCTTACCAATAGTGGCGGTGCCAATAGCGGTGACGCCAATACGGTCCGCCGTCATAGGCATAACCCGGTCCGTAATACGCCGGCCCGTAATAGCCTGGACCGTATCCGTAATATCCGTAGCCTGGTCCGTAATAACCATAAGCGCCTGCTGCACCCGCAGCAATTGCGCCTGCGGCGAGACCGAAAGCCAGTCCCGGTCCAATGCCGCGCGCTTGCGCCGGCGCGGTCATGGTGGTTGCGCCAACCGTCGCAACCGTGGCCAGAATTGCGAGCGTTTTCTTCATGTGTCTCTCCTCCATCGCTACCCGATCGATAACGCGGAGGTTTTCCGATGGTTGCAAACGGAACCTCATATCGCCGCGGAACAAAAAGCGCAGTACGTGCGCGAGCCATCCTGCGCGATCGGAACAAACCAGAGGAGGCCATGGAAAAATGAGCGTGCAAAAAGGGCGGCCCAAACGAGCCGCTCGCTTCGCTTACTCATTGATTGCTACGGACAAGGGTGTCTCAAGCCATCAAAGCCGAGATACGTTCCCGTCGCGGGATCGTAGGATCGATAGCGCTGCGCGCAATAGGAGGGATCGCTTCCCTGAGCGACAACGCCCACTTCAGCCGGATATACGGTGGCGTAGTCGCCGCCATCGTAATAGTCGTTGTAGGCATAGGTATCGCCATAATAGTACGGATCGGAGTAGCCATAGCCGTAGCCTAACGCGCTCCCCGCCGCCAAACCTGCGACGAAGCCCGCACCTCGGCCCCAGCCGCGATCACGGTCGCCGCGGAAGCCCTCTTGACGGAATCCACCTTGGGCGAATTGCGCGCCACCGCCGCGCGAACTTGCTTGAGCGCCGCGGAAGTTTGCTTGAGCGCCACCGAATGTGGTGCTACCCGCGCGCATGCCGCCGGGATTTGCACCACCGACATGCATGCCGCCGCCGACGTGCATCCCTCCTCCACCGCCGCGCATGTGTTGCGCCAACGCCGGGGTTGCAACTGCCAATGAGAGGGACAGGGCCGTGGCCCCAAAGATTCCTAGTCTGGACATCCTGTTTCTCCATGAAGGATATGAGGGCAAACATCGGCGCCGGAGGATCGTTCCAATGCATCGGGCCTTCTTTGTCGGAACTGCCTCGCCGGTTTCGCGGGGCCGCGCAACGACCCTGCCCTCGTCGACATTTTGCTGCTATTGAGTTCCAGGGAACGCTTCAAATTCTTCAGGGAGTAAGAGAAACATGCGATATCTTCACACCATGCTGCGCGTACGCAATCTCGACATCGCACTCAAATTCTACCGTGACGCGCTGGGATTGAAGGAAGTTCGTCGCGTCGACAACGACAAGGGAAAATTCACGCTGGTGTTCCTGTGTGCCCCCGAAGACGAAGGGATACTGAAGGCATCGAAGGGACGCGGCGCGCCACTGGTGGAGCTCACTTACAACTGGGACGAAGAGAAATATGGCGAGGATCGCCATTTCGGCCACCTCGCCTACGAGGTCGACGACATCTACGCGACCTGCGATCGCTTGATGAAACTCGGCATCACCATCAATCGGCCGCCGCGCGACGGTCAGATGGCTTTCGTCCGCTCACCGGATCTGCATTCGATCGAACTTCTGCAAAAAGGCGACGCGAAGCCGCCGGCCGAGCCGTGGACCTCGATGCCGAACACGGGCCATTGGTAAACGAGCGTGCGCACGCCTGCGAGCGGTGGCTTCTGAAAAATCCCGTTTCTCGGCAACGGTTGGAACCTCGCCTCTTCGTCCGCGTTCCCAAATGCATCGATGATTCATGGAGGCGATAATGGGACGAGGAATTCTGCTCTGGCTCTTGGGCGTGCCGATTCCGGTGATCATTCTGCTGTGGTTGCTCTTCGGCCGTTAATCATGGGCGGTCAACTTTTTTGGCACAGATCAGGCTTCGCGGACTGCGAAGCCTGATCTTTTCATGACATTCCAGGCGCGGCCGGCCAAAAGACACCTTCTTTTTTTTGAAAATTGAGATATCACCCCGCGGGTCAACCGTGGGGAGCTAAAAATCGTGTCAGATAGTGCACAAGGGCAGATAACGATCTGGGGTCGAGCCAATTCGGTCAACGTCCAGAAAGTGCTTTGGTGTCTGCGCGAGCTTGATCTTGCCTATGAGCGGGTCGATGCCGGCATGGCGTTCGGCAAGAATGACGAGCCGGCCTATCTTGCGATGAATCCCAACGGGCGTGTGCCAACACTCGTCGAGGGCGATTTCGTGCTTTGGGAATCCAACTCGATCATGCGCTACCTTGTGCTGGCCTACCGGCCGCAATCACCGCTCTATCCGCAAGTGGCACGGGTGCGCGCGAGCGTGGACCGTTGGCTCGATTGGACGCTCTCGACGTTGCAGCCGGTCGATCGTCCAGTGTTCTGGGCCCTGGTAAGGACCCCCGTTGAACAAAGGGACATGGCCGCGATCCAGAAAGATGCCGACGCCGAGGCCGCGCAATGGCGCATCGTCGATGCTCACTTGGCTGCGCGGCGATTCATCGAAGGCGACGAATTCACGCTGGCAGACATCGCGCTTGGCGCCTATGCGCGGCGCTGGTTTGGCGTCGAGGGGATCAGCAAGCCACAGCTCAAAAATCTCGAGCGCTGGTTCGCCCAATTGGGTAGCCGGCCGGGCTTTGTGCAATTCATTGCGCCGCCGATGTCATAACACCGCCCGTCGGCCTGGAGCCCACCTCATCGCTCGGCCAGTGAGACCAAAGCACGCGCGGCGAGTTGCGAAAGTGGTTATCGGACGAACTTGACGCCGAATGATTTGCCGCGACGCCACACCACTTCGCAGTTCCGCCCCGTCCTCGCGTCGCGCGAAAATGCCAGCCGCACCCTGCCCGCCAGCACGCTGGAATCGGCGACCGTGATCTTCGCGCCGGCGGACGACATATCGTGCACCATGCACCGGCGCGCCGCGAAGCCTCCGTCCAGCGTAACCCAGCCGGTCTGCTGCACTGACTTGCGCGCTTCGCGCTTCTTGCTGGCTCCGGCCATTTCTTGGCTCCGGCGGAAAATGTTCTCGCATCTTCCCTATCCGTTGGGGCTTTAAAAACCGTTGCAATGCCTGCGAATATCCGCAACGCCGAGGCCGTCAGCAGGCCATCACTTTTGCCGCAAGACCGGCTTCCGCGCGGCTTGCCCGGGCGCGCAAACGCCACTATACGTTCGCCGCCGCCAGTCGGACCACGAGCCATGGTCTTAAGGCGGACGGTGCCAACGCAGCCTCAAAGCGTTGAGTTACCGAATGAATTTGGTTTTTAGTCAAGGCAAAGCAGCGGTGCCTCGGCCGGTCGGTCGTGGCAAAGCGAGTGCTTTCGCTCCCTTCGTCTATCGGTTAGGACGCCACCCTTTCACGGTGGAGAGAGCGGTTCGATTCCGCTAGGGAGCGCCATCGCCTCAAATGGCCCCCGAAATGAAGAGGGTGAACTATCATGGCTTCTGCCGTTTCCGCATTTTGGGGCACATCGGGATTGCAGTCTGCATGCGCGTCCGTCCCCGGGCCGCAACTGGCGTAAGAAAGCAGCGGCAATCAATGTCCGGCCGACTACGCAATCTCGCGATCGTGGCAGCCCTGACCTCCGCGGGTTGCTCTCTCGGCAATCTCAATTTGGGAACGACCAACTATAAAGGCCAGCCCATCAACGCCGTCGCCAACAAGCTCGGCTGGCCGCCAAATGAAACGGACACGATTGCGGGCCAAAAAAGCTATGTATGGGTCAAGGGCAACGCCCTCTATCAGTGCCGAATACGGGTCACGATGGCCGGAGATGTCATCGACACTTATGAGGGATCAGGCGATGTCAATATTTGCTCCCAATACGGTGCCCTATCCGGTGGGCTGAAGGGCTATGAATAGGCAAATCCGCGAAGGCCGGCGACCAAGCTGTCACGCCTCCATGAAAATTCGTCGAGCCGTACGGCTTGCTGCGTAGGACCGGCTCTCGTGGCTGACAATTATTCGAAGGTCGACGGCGCTCGCGTTCTTGCCAATCTCAATGAGCTTCGCGCGATCGGCGCCTACAAGACCGGCGTCCACAGGCCGACTTTTTCCGAGCCGCATATGCGCTCACTTAAGTGGCTGGCCGAGAGGCTACCCGAGGCGGCACTCGCAGCCGAGATAGACGGCATCGGCAATGTGTTCGGAACAAGTGCGAAATCCGGGTCGAAATTACTCGCAGGTTCGCATCTCGAAAGCCAGAATTTCGCGGGCTGGCTCGATGGCCCGCTTGGCGTCGTCTATGCGCTCGAAGCCGCCCGCGTCATCAATCCCGATCCGGGCATCAAAGGCGCTGTTGAAGTCGCGGCATGGTGCGATGAGGAAGGACATTTCGGTCACTTTCTCGGCAGCAGGTCCTATGTCGGCGGCGTGACCGAGGCGGATATCGACGAGGCGCGCGACCGCAGCAGCGAGCGCACCATGCGCCAAGCGCTGCGAGATGTGGGTCTTGCGGGCCGAGCGCGCGCAAAGGCCGAACGCGGACGGCATATCGGATATATCGAGGCTCACATCGAGCAAGGCCTGACGCTCGAAGGCACCGGCCTCAGGATCGGCGTCGTCACTTCGATCGTCGGCATCTGGCAATACCGAATTGTCCTGACTGGCGAACAAAATCACGCGGGCACGACGCGAATGAAGGATCGCAAGGATGCAGGCCTCGCGATTGCGCGGCTCTGCGTGGCCATCGATGATCGTTTCCCTGCATCATGTGGCCCGCGGACCGTATGGACCACCGGCCGCATCACCCTTGATCCCGGCGCGCCGAGTATCATCCCCGGACGCGCTGAAATGCTGTTCCAGATCCGCGATGACAATCGTGAGATCGTCGAGCGACTGGAAACGCTGTTGCGGGACTTGGCCGCGGAGGTCAGCGCGATGGGCCGCTGCAGCGCGGAGGTGACGCGCATTCGCACCGGCGCCCCCGCCGCGATGGATGCCAGATTTCAACAGGCCATCGAAGAGGCAAGCGTGACCTTTGCCTCGGGGAAGTCAGTCCGCATGCCCAGCGGCGCCGGTCATGACGCCCAGGTGCTCGCCACGATCATGCCCGCGGGCATGTTGTTCGTACCCTCGATCGGCGGCATCAGCCATCACTGGAGCGAAAACACCGCCGACGCAGATATCGTCACAGGCGCGCAGGTCTTTGTTGAGACGTGCAGGCTGCTGCTGGCGCAATAATCCGCCTCTTAGGAGTTGAGGCGTTTGCGCGACGAGCTATTTGCCCTGCCAGCGCGGCGGCCGCTTCTCCGCAAAGGCCCTCGGACCCTCGACATAATCTGCGGACTCGACCATTTCGCGCACCGCCGGAAATTCTCGCTGCGCAACCATTGCCTCAGGCAGCGTGACGTTCAGCCCTTCCATGACAGCCTGTTTCGACGCGCGGATCGACATCGGGCTGTTCTGGCAGATCTGGCCGGCCCAGCGCTCCGCCGCGGCGAGCGCTTCCCCTGGGGCGACCACTTCATTGACGAAGCCCAGCTCCAGCCCTTCGCGAGCGGAGACGTGCCGGCCAGTCAGGATCATGCCCATGGCACGTTTCAATCCGATCTGGCGGGGGAGGCGCTGCAGACCGCCGGCGAGCGCGGCAAGACCGACGCGCGGCTCGGGCAACGCGAAGGTGGCGTTCTCGGATGCAATGATGAGATCGCAGGCAAGCGCGATTTCGAATCCGCCGCCCATCGCCACACCATTGACCGCAGCGATGATCGGCTTATCGCAGTGGAAGCGCATCGTCAGCCCGCCAAAGCCGCTTGAATTCCAACCACGCTCGCCACCTGCCGCCTGCCACTTCAGGTCATTGCCCGCGCAGAAGGCACGGTCGCCAGCTCCCGTGACAATTGCCACCCACTGATCGGGATCGGCGGCAAATGCGTTGAACACCTCATGCAATTCGAAATGGGCCGGCTTATGCAGGGCGTTCATGACGCTGGGACGGTTCAGCGTCACGATCGTGATACGACCGGCGTGTTTTACGTCGACAAATTCGAAAGTCATGGCGGTCCCCCTCGGCTTAAGTTCTTGCATGCATCCTTTGACAAAGGTATTCGAAGGCGGAACCACAAGTCCATCTGGGCGGTCTTGCCGTGCGCCCGATCGCCGCGTTCCGAACTAAACTATTATTTATTCAAATCGATCCAGCCGCTTTCCGGGTCTTCGGCGGAGGGGTCAAAGTTTGAGGTCCAAGATTGGGTCAAAGTTTTCGGAGCCCGGCAGTTCGTCCTTCGGCGCGGCGATCCGGCGCCCCGGTCATTGCGGTTGAATGACGTTGCAGTTGGTGCGTCCCGACATCAGGCAATCCTGCATCTTGCTGGCCGCGGTCAGCTCGCGCGCGAGCCACAATCCCACCACCAGCAGAACGACCGCGATCGCCAATCCCGCAATCGCGGGCCTTCGGTTTTCTTGAGGCTCAGGTTCATTCATCGCAGGGCGCTCTCACTCACTTGTTCTTTATTTGCCCGCTCCGGCATCAATCAAGTCTGCGGCGCCCCCAACGAATGGCCGCCCAAACCCGCTCGTGAACATAATACCACGCAATCTTGGTGACGATCTCCAGACCCGCGATCGAGCCCGCAATCTCGACCTTGCCCGTGAAAAACCAGCTGATCGCAAACGTGTCCAAGGTTCCCAGCGTCCGCCAGCTCACGGCCTTGAGAACCGATCGTGAATGTGTTTCTGCCCCACGGAAAAAAACCACCCCGCGTGCCTCCCTGCTTATTTTGCTACAACCCTATCATGTGAAACGCCGCAGCCCTGTGCCGATGTCATGCGTCGAAGGAATGCCCCCGGCACTCCGCGCGAATGCGCGTAATATGGTCTCGAAAATTCGCAAAACTCATTGATTTGACTAAATATCCTCGCAATCGGCGCACTCGATCCGAACTCGTGGTCTGATTGCATAGGCTGCATGACGGGTCTAAACGCGACACTCCTCCGCTGACGGCCATTTGCGCGTTTTCGCAATCGCCGTGGCCCGGACCCCAGGTTGCAGGGCAATCGCCGATGCGGATGACGGTGCCCGTCACGACGGCCCGGCGTCTGCACAACAGCTGAGCACCGCGAAATCTGAAGATGCGATTGGCGCCGAAGTCGCGGCGGATGAAGACACGACCCGAAGATTCTCTGCGTGGGTTGTTGAAGAACGACCGTTGCCAAGCGATAATTCGACGGAACCCTGGTGCCTGTTTTCGTGGGCAACTGCATTTGAACGGTGGATCACATTGAAAAATGGCATATTTGCCATCCTAGATGCTTGTTCTTGAAGCCCTCCCGACCGTCGTAGGCACGGCCGCGGTAGCGCCCGCGCTGCTGATTCTTTGGCTTGTGGTAGCCGCCGGCGAGCGGCCTGGACCTCCGGCGAAAGTCTGGAGCGCCTTTCTGTTGGGCGCTGCCAGCATTTCGCTGCTCGGGATCGTTCGTGCGCCATTCATGTCGCTCCTCCCGGCTCCCGAAAACCCCTGGATAGCGCAGGCGATGCATTCGCTTTTCGGAGTCGCGCTGCCCGAGGAAGCCGTCAAGCTCCTGGTCATTGTTGCGGTGTCGGCGCGGCGGCGGCCTTTGGCCGATCCAATGGATACGGTGGTTTATGGCGCTGCCGCAGGACTTGGCTTTGCTGCTTACGAAAACCTCGCCTATCTCATTCAGCACGCGGATATGTGGCAATCACTGGCCGCGTTGCGCAGTATCTTAACGGTGCCATTCCACGGCGCGCTTGGAATCATTGCCGGCGCTTATCTGGCGATCGCACGGTCGGGCACTGCGCTCGGTGCGCACCGGCATCACCGCGATTGGGCGCGGATCTCAAGCCGGATCCTGGTGTTGGCGGCGCCGGTGGCTCTGCACGCAGCTTTCGATTTCCCCTTGCTCACGCTGCAGAAGAATCCGGATATCGATCCCACCACCCGGCTTGTCTTGGGATCGGCAAGCGTGCTGATCGGGTTTACTTCGATCGCGTTTGCCGCCCGCCTGATGCGTCGGGTCGGCCGCCATCACGCTCCGCGCACCGAGATTGCCCGCGAACGACTAAGCCAGCTCCGGCGAATGTGGGCCTTGCTGGTGCTGGGGGGCGGTGCCGGATTTGCCGGCCTGGCTTTCGTCCTCACGTCAATCCACCACTGGCTGCTAAATCCAGATCGGAACATGGCGCTCGTGCTAGTGCCGATCGGCCTCGTCTCGATCGCGGTCGGCATCGCGTTGCTGGTGGTCACGACGGCGGTCTATATTCTCGGCCGCGACCGAATGCGCACCAATTCGCAGACCTTTTCATCCGTGCCCGGCCGGGGATGAAGCAGCAGGCAAAGCTGCGAAAATTTCACTCCAGGCGCGTTAGGGAACAAGTTTGATGAGGTCGCGCATGGCCACGCTATATTTGTGCCGTCATCTTGTAGCGTCATTCTGCATCGCCAGCATGGGAGATTTGCAATGACCCTTTCTCAGGACATCACCAACCTGCAGTCGAAAATGCGCGCGGCCGTGCGCGAGCACTGGAGGGCGTTCTTGTTCGAGGGCATCCTGCTGGTGATTTTCGGGCTGGCCGCGATAATCGTGCCGCCGCTGGCTAGCCTTGCTGTCACCATCCTTCTCGGCTGGTTGTTCCTGATCAGCGGCATCGCCGGGTTAGCGCTGACATTCTGGGCGCGGGAGATGCCCGGCTTCTGGTGGTCCTTGATTTCGGCGGCTCTCGCGGTCGTTGCGGGTGCGATCCTGCTGGCGCAGCCAGTGCAAGGCACGCTTACCCTTACGATCGTCGTCGGCGCCTATTTCCTCGCCGAGGGCGTTGCGACGATCTTGTACGCGCTGGAGCACCGCCGCGAGCTTTCTCAGCGCTGGTCCTGGTTGCTGGTTGCCGGAATCATGGATCTGTTGATCGCCGCGGTCATCATCACGGGATTGCCGGGGTCGGCCTCCTGGGCAATCGGCCTCCTGGTCGGCATCAATCTTCTGTTTGGCGGCGCTTCCCTGATCGGCATGGCGCTCGCCGCACGCAACGCCTGACCCCGCCAACCAGGTACTACTTTCTCGAAAGCGCGCTAGCAGCCACGACAGATGCTCTTGATCTTGCGGTCGAGCGCAGCGTCTTCGCGGTTGGCGGTACTATTGGGATTGTTCAGGTCTTTCTCCGAGGGCACTTGATCGGCCCGCGGCTGCCTGTGGCCGACCGGCGCCGGCCACGGCCCTTGCTTGTCCGATGACGACGAATTTGTCCCGGTTTGCGCGATCCCTGCTGAACCGGCCGTCAGAAATAGAAGCGTCGTGGTCAAAAATAGCTTTCGCATCCTTGCTTCTCCCATCTCAGAGAAATGCGATTACGGTTCCGGCGGATAAAGATGGACGTCACCGCAGTAATCGACCATACGATAACGTCTTTCTGAGGGTTGTTCACCGTCCTTCGAAAAAGAATTTAGAGGCGAAAGATAACTCGGGCCCGCCGGGGCCTTACCGTGGCCGCCGGGAATGTCGACCACGTAATCGGGTTGACAAAGTCCCGACACCCGACCGCGCAACGCGCGCATGATTTCCTGACCGTGTTCCAATGTCGTTCGCAAATGCGAGGTGCCCGGGGCAAGATCGCCATGGTGCAAGTAATAGGGTTTGATCCGACATTCGACGAAACCGCGCATCAGCGCTTCCAGTGTCGCGGGATCATCATTGACGCCGCGCAGCAAAACCGACTGGCTGACCATTGGAATACCGGCGTCCACAATCGCGGCACAGGCCGCGCGCGCCTTTCGCGTCAGCTCCCTGACGTGATTGGCGTGCAACGCTACCCAGGTCGTTGCGCCACTTACCTTAAGCGCGGCGATCATCTCGCGGCTGATGCGCGAAGGTTCAGCGACCGGCACGCGCGTGTGAATCCGGATGATCTTGACGTGATCGATGGCCGCCAGATCCGCCATGATCTCCGTCAACCGCCGCGGCGACAACATCAACGGATCGCCGCCGGTCAGGATGACTTCCCATATTTCGGAATGGACGCGGATATAGGCGAGTGCGTTTTCGTAGGCGCCTTCCGACAGCGCGGTCGCCTTGCCCGGTCCGACCATCTCGCGTCGAAAACAGAACCGGCAGTACACCGCGCAGACGTGAAGCAGTTTGAACAGCACCCGATCGGGATAGCGATGCACAATACCGGAGACCGGTGAGTGCGCGTCGTCCCCGATCGGATCGGCTCTTTCATTGGGTTGCGCCACGAGTTCTTCCGCGCTCGGAATATATTGTCGCGCAATCGGGTCCTGGGGATCGTCGGGGTCGATCAGTTCGAAAATCTCCGGGGTGACCGCAATCGCATAGCGCGCGGCAACTTTTTGCAGATCGGGAACGGCTGCAACCGACACGAGACCATGTTCGGCCAGTTCCGTCGGCTCGCGCAAAGTGGTGATTGGCTTGAAATTGATGCTGCTCATGGCTCATCCGCCGGCGGCGTCCACACCACCTGATCAACTCCCGTTGCGCCGCTCGCCAGCATCACCAAGCGGTCGAGGCCAAGCGCGACCCCACTTGCTTGCGGCATGCTTGCGATCGCGGCAAGGAAATCCTCGTCCAGCGGATAATTTTCGCCATAGCGCCGCTGCTTCTCGCCCATGGCTTGCGCAAAGCGACGGCGCTGCTCGCCTGCGTCGGTCAACTCGCCAAATCCGTTGGCGAGTTCAACACCACAGGCGTAGACTTCGAAACGCTCGGCAACCCGCGGGTCGGAAGGCTTGGCGCGCGCCAGTGCCGCCTCGGGAGCCGGATACTCGTAGAGCAGGGTCAAACGCCCCTGCCCCAGATTTGGTTCAATATGTTCCACCAACACCTTGCTGAATATATCGGACCAGGTGTCATCGTCGGTGATGCGAACCTTCGCCCTTGCCAAAGCCGCGAGCCTCGCTCTATCGCCATCACCTTCGATGATTGTGGCCAGTAGGTCGATGCCGGCAAAGCGCTCGAAAGCCGCCGCCACCGTCAACAGTTCGGGCTCGGCAAAAGGATCGACGGTCCTGCCGCGAAATGAAAATTGCCCGATCCCGGTCGCCTGCGCGGCGTGAGCGATCACGACGACGCTGTCGGCCATCACGGCGTCGTAGGACGCGTTCGCCCGGTACCATTCGAGCATGGTGAATTCGGGCAGATGCAGATGACCGCGCTCACGATCGCGAAACACCCGGGCAAATTCGAAGATCCTGGTTTCTCCGGCAGCGAGCAACTTCTTGCAGGCGAATTCCGGCGAGGTTCGCAAATACCGCGTTGTGCGCCGGCCGTCGGAGCCGACAAGCTCAGTGCGGGGCGCGTGCAAATGCGTCTCGTTGCCCGGCGAGACCTGCAAGACCGCGGTTTCCACTTCCGTAAAACCCTGTTCGTCGAACCAGGCCCGGATCGCCCTGACGATGGCATTTCTTGCGGCCAGAAAGGGCCTGGCGTCGGCATGCCTGCTGGCCGACCACCATGGCGACGGTTTGTGGCTTGCCGTGTCAGCGAGTTTCTCAGTCATCTCGACCATTTTGTTGCGTTGCGCCGCCTGAACCGTTGGCAGCCTCTGGATGACCAACCGCGAAGCTGGAATCAAGCCATGTTTGACCACGGATCGCGAACCGCATCGATCCCGTTCAAGACGGGGGAATTTTCGGTACCTCTCGACTTCGCCGAGAACAACGCGAGAGCCATCAAATACCCCGCGCCCAGATGAGCTTAACCGGCAAAGTTTGATCATTTCCGACATCAACTTGCCGCCGTAAAACGCTGGCATCGATCGGCAAAATCAGTATGTTGCAGCCCGAACCCGCTTCGATGGCCTCGGGACGTTCATGTCCGGGTAGGTCGGGGGCCAGAATATCAGGAAAACCAGCTTTGAAAGTCATCGCAAGTTCTATTCGCAAGGGCAACGTCATCGAGCAGGACGGTAAGCTTTACGTGGTTCTGACCGCCGAGAACATCCACCCCGGCAAGGGAACACCGGTCAGCCAGATCGAGATGCGCCGAATCAGCGACGGGGTGAAAATCTCCGAGCGCTACAAGACCACCGACCAGGTGGAAAAGGCGACTATCGAGGATCACAACTTCAACTACCTCTACGAGGATGCCGACGGATTCCACTTCATGAACACCGACACCTACGACCAGATTCAGGTGCCGAAGGACGTGATCGGCTCGGCCGCGCCTTACCTGCAGGAGAACATGACCGTCAAGCTTTCCTTGCACGGTGTCCTTCCAGTGGCGATCCAGATGCCGCAGCGCGCGACGCTAGAGGTCGTCGACACCGAGCCGGTCACCAAGGGACAGACGGCGTCTTCGTCGTACAAGCCGGCGGTTTTGTCCAATGGTGTGCGCACCGCCGTGCCGCCGCATATCTCGGCTGGTACGCGGATTGTTGTGATGACCGAGGACGGGTCGTATGTGGAGCGAGCAAAGGATTGAGGCATAGGGACGGGTTTTGCGCCAGGGGGCGTTGCAGTGGGAACGGGGGCTGTACGGTTGGTCGCTAGGCTGCTGGCATGTTTGCTCTTGCTCATCGCCAGCGCAGTCGGCGCCACCGCTGAGGAATTCAGAACGCCTGCGGTATCGGCCGTGCGCGCCGAGTGGCGCGCAGCGCTCGATCAACTCCGCACCGAAATCGGCACCCAGCCGGCAGTCGTGCCGTCGTTCACGTTTGCCGGACGGCGCAGGCTAACGGGGTTCGATCCTCGTTCCATGCCTGCGCTGGTGCAGCTGAATGCGGTGACCTCGAAGATCTTCACGGGCATAGGTCGCAGCCCGGTGCCGGTACTGCTGCCTTTCGACACCGCGGCTTTTCTCGACGCGAAAATGAACGGGGTGCAGGCGAGCCTTTTCGTGTCGCGCTTTCAGGCCGACTTCCGGCCTGTCGATTTGTTCGACGCCGGCCCGGCCGGCTATAACGCGGTGTTTTCGCTCGAGCCCGACGACGGCATGCCGCAACGAACCTTCGCCGAGCCGGTCGAAGTGCAAATCACCGGCTCGATCCTGGTCTATGATGTCAACGACCCGCTCGGCGGTCGGGGCGAGCCGGTCAAGTCACTGGCTTCGCAGTTCCCGGACCTGCGGCGCTTCATCCGGGAGGGATATGTCCGCTATGCCTTCACGCGCTTCGGCGTTCCTTACGTGGTTTCGATCCAGTGCCTGGACAGCACCCCGCGCCCGCGGCGTCTGGCGTGCCGTGAAGCCTATCCAGTCGCCGAGCGGTTCCTGAAGGCACTGCGCGTTGCTGGCGGCCTTCCTTCCCGACCGCGGATGGACGCCGCCCCTGAGATCGCCGAGCGGCCGCGCGCTTCCTCACCCGATTTCACCTATCGCCCGGCCGGCGACATCATCGCACGCAGAGGAACTCGCAAGCAGGGCGGTCGCGCCGATTTCACCGCCTATTCGCAAATTCGATTCCCGCTCGAAAAGGCTCCGGCATTTGCCCACTCGCAATCCCAGAGGACCCGCAGATCAGCGGACGAGCCCGCCGGCGGACCAACCAGTTATCCCTGGCAGGATAATTTTTGCGAGGCGCGCAGTTTTGGCGTGGGACAATGCGCCAGTGGGTTTGGTCACCAGGGCCAGGATATGCGCCCCGCGCCATGTCCCCCACACAGCGAGGGGGCTGATTATTGCGACCCGAAACAGCAGGGAGTTGTCGCCGTCCGTGACAGTGTTGTGATCCGCCCGCAAAAGCAGCAGGCCGTGACGCTACAGGTCAACACTCGCACCGAACATATTCGCTTCCGCTACATGCATATGAATCCGGCCGCGTTGGACGCCGACCGAATTCTGAACGGCCGCCAGGTCGGGGAAGGCGAGAAAATTGGCGTCGTCTCCAACTATCTCGACCGCCCCAATGGCACCACGCGCCACCTGCATTTCGACGTGCAGGTGTTCACGCGCGACGGATGGATTTGGGTCAATCCCTACGTGACGTTGATCTCGGCCTATGAGCGCATGATCCGCGGGCGCGGGCTCGAGATCGGGCCCCAATCGGGTTCCTCTGCAGCCATGGCACACGCGCTGCCGCAGGATGCGATCCATCCGAACGTCCGCGAAGGCGGCGAGAACTAGGTTTCCAGATTCTGCCGCACGTTTCGCAGCAATGCAGCATCGGCAAGTGCTACTTGGGGACCACCTTGCCCGTATGTCCCCAGGTCTCGTCCCAATCCTGGCCCGCGGCATCGACGACCCGGCCGTCGGCTTCGAAGAATTTGTTGGGAACCTGAAAGATCGCGATCATCAGCCCGCCCTCCGGGCACCACGCGACGTGGCGGCTGCCAGGCTCGCGCCAGACGAATTCGCCGGCCCTCGCCTCGATCCCCTTCGCCGGCCCCTCCTTGTCGACCAGATGTCCCTCGAGAACGTAGGTCTGCTCGATGTTGACGTGTTCGTGGTCCGGCAGCACCGCGCCCGGAGCAAACCGCATCAGCGCCGTCATGAGGCCGGTCGTGCGATCGAACAGCAGCGTCTTGGCCTCGCAGCCGGGGAAGCGGGTTTTTTGCCACTCCATATTCTGGGGACGAACAAGGTGGGAATGTGTGTCAGCGGTTTGCGAACCCTTCGGCGTCAAGGCATCCATGGCATTGCTCCCTCCCGTTTGATTGGCGCGATGATAGCAGCTTTGCCCGCGCCCGTCTGCCGGAGCGCCGGGTCAACCCCGCCCGTCATCCCGGGGCCGCAATCGCCGCCGCCGCAACGCAGCGAAAGCAAGACCTCCGCCGGACCCCACGAGGGTTTTTATTCGATAAGCGTCGTGAGTTCGGCACCCTCATCGGCCACGAACACGGCAATCAATTCGGCCGGCTCGGTATTGCTCGCATTGGCCGAAACCAGATGCGTCGAGCCCGGTGGCTCGAAGAATGATTGTCCCACCTTGAATGTTTCGAGCGGACCGCCCCCAAGCTGGGAACGGATCTCGCCTTTCGTGACATAGGCAGTCACCGAGCCCGCATGGCGGTGCGCCCGCGTGAAGCCCCCGGGACCATAGAACACCCGCACGATCGTCACTCGCTTGCCAGGCACGTTCGGCAAGGCGTAAGAGGCGATCAGTTCGACCTTATCGAGCGGCGACGCCGATGTGGCGCCATTCGCACAAAGCGGTATCAGGACGCTGGATATCCTGTCCATCGTCAGAGGCAGCGCTTTTCCGCCGACCAGAGCGCAGACAAGACCGGCCAAGATGGCGACTGAAAGCGGTCGCATACTCGGCCGCACCGGCCCGGGCATTGTCGTCGCCATTGTTGTCATCGGTCGCTCCCTCATATAGGTGCGGTTCTGCGCACTCACGACGCTGCCGCACCCACCGCCTTCTGCCGCGCCGGCGGTGTCCAGCGATAGGCGACGCCGAACCTGTTCCAGACATTGATCGATGCAACCGCAGAGGTCAGGTAGAGCAGTTCCGTTTCGGAAAACTCGGCGCTCGCCTGCGCATAGACCTCATCGCTGACGCAGCCATCGAGCCGTGTCAGCGCCTCGGTCCAGGCCAATGCGGCGCGCTCCCGGGAAGAAAACAAAGGTGCCTCCCGCCAGACCACGACCAGGTTGAGCTTGTCGGCGGGGATGCCAAGGCCCTCAGCCTGCAGGATATGAAACTGCACGCAGAACGCGCAGCCATTGATCTGCGAGGCGCGTAGCTTGACCAACTCGAGCAGGGCTCCGTCGATGCCGGCTTTTGACGCCACCCTGCCGAGCGACGCGACAATCTCATAAGCGTCGGGCGCCAATGCCTGGAAGTCCTGATACTCGCTGCGAGCGTATGACACTTACATCTCCTTATGTTATCAGTGTTCTGATTTATTATAAGGGCTCTTATATGGCACGCAAGACTGGCGCATTCACAAAGACAAGATCGGGCATGGCGCGAAGGCGTCCGATCGGAAAAACCGAAAAATCGCAAAAATCGCGGCTCGCGAAAAAATCCTCCGCACGCCGGACAAACTTGAACCAACATTCGCCGCTCGCCGGCGTTCGGCCGCCCGCCCCGGGCGAGGCCAAGCGGGGCCAAAAAGGCTATCTCGGCTATCTCCTGCGGCAGGCCCAGGCCGCGACGCGGCTGACGCTGGAACGGGCGCTGGCGGATCTGGGTGTCACGCCCCCGCAATTCGCCGTGCTGACGATGCTCAAGGCCTATCCCGGCCTTTCCGGTGCCGATCTCGCCCGGGTGGCGGTCCTAACCCCGCAGACCGTCGGCGTCATCATCCGCAACCTGGAACGCGACGGTGCGGTCAGGAAGGAACCCCATCCGGTGCATGGCCGTCTGCTGCGGTGGACGCTGACCCGCCGCGGCGCCGGTTTGCTCGACAAGTGCCGGCGCCACGCCCTGGCCCTGGAACAGCGGCTCGAGTCCGGGCTTTCTGCGAAATCGCAACTCATTGTCCGGCGCTGGCTGTCCAAAATTGCCGCAGACCTGCACCAGGATGGCTAGCGAGGCGCGCAATGGCTTTGCCGCCGTCCTCCGGGCGCAGGTAGAGTGCTTCGATGAAACAGCTTGATTCTCTTCCCATGCCGACCCGCCGCGCGCTGCTGCGAGCCGGCGCGGGTGCCGGAATCATGCTCGCACATCCCCTCGCCGCTTTTGCCGCGGCACCGCCCGGCTTCGACCAATGGCGCGACAATTTTCGCGCGCGCGCGCTGGCGAAGGGAATTTCGGATACGACGTGGGCCCGCGTGATGGGCCACATCGAGCCGGACATGTCGGTCTTCAAGCAGATGCGGAACCAGCCGGAGTTCAACGAGCAGGTCTGGCAATACATCAATCGCCGAGTTTCGGACTGGCGCATCATCGCCGGCAAGGAAGCGCTGCGGAAGAACGAGGCGCTGTTTGCGCGGATCGAGCAGGAGTACGGCGTCGAGCGCGGCACCCTCTTGGCACTTTGGGGCGTCGAATCCGCCTTCGGCGATCCGCTGGTGCAACAGAACCATATGCGGCCGGTCTTTCCGGCACTCGCCGCGCTTGCCTGGAACGAGCCGCGCCGCCGCGCCTATTGGGAGACCGAGCTGATCAACGCGCTACGCATCGTCGACCGCGGCTGGAGCACGCCGGAGGAAATGCGCGGATCATGGGCCGGCGCGATGGGTCACACCCAGTGGATGCCGGAGGTGTGGCTCAATGTCGGCATCGACTACGACCATGACGGCCGGGTGTCGCCGTTCGGCAAGCCCGACGACGCCCTTGGTTCCACCGCGCGCTATCTGGTCAATCGCGGCAAATATCATCGCGGCGAACATTGGGGATATGAAGTCCGTACGAATGGCGTTTCATCCGGAGGTAGCCGCAGCTATGCAGCATGGACGAGCGCGGGCGTCACGCGCGCCGACGGCGAACCATTTCCGCAACCCAACGCCTCCGCGCAGCTGTGGACGCCGGTGCCGGGCGGACCAAGTTTCTTGTTGGGCCCGAATTTCTATTCGGTGCGCAGCTACAATCCCTCGATGAATTATGCGCTCGCGATCTGCCATCTCGGCGACCGCATCCTGGGCGGCCCGCCATTCATCCAGCCGTTCCCGGGCTCCGAGCGCGCGCTGACGCTTGCCGAGGTGCAGGAAATGCAGACGCGCCTCACCAAGGCCGGCTTTGACACCGGCGGCACCGACGGGCGCGTCGGCAACGACACCATGCAGGCGATCCGCGACTATCAGACCAAGATGGGACTGTTGCCGGCGGACGGCTATGGTGGGCTGAAGGTGCTGGCGCGGCTGCGGCAGGGCGGGTAATTCGTTCTTCGTCGTTCCGGGGCACGCGTCAGCGTGAACCCGGAATCTCTCGCAACAACTTCTGGATTCCGGGTTCGATGCTGCGTATCGCCCCGGAATGACGGGTCTAGCGAATCACCGCGGGCCCCTGATCCGGCGCTGCCACGTCGAGCACGCGAAGCTGCACGCGTTCGGTGCCCTGCCAGCGATCGACCGCTAGCGATGCCGCCACGTGCAGCACCTGCCCACGATGCGCGGCCAACGCGTTGCCGAGTTTCTGTCCGATTGATCGAAACGCCATCCCGTTCACGATCGCGCCATCGCCCGATTTGAAACGCACGCGCAAATGCGCCTGGCCCACTTCATCGGCATAAATCAGCTGATGCGACGGCAGCGCGACCACCGGCTCGGGATTGCCGCTGCCGAAGGGCCCGGCGCGGTTGAGCGTGGCAACCAATTCGGGCGTCACCGCGCGCGCGCTGACGGCGCCGTCGATGAAGAGTTCATTGACATGGCGCGACGCCGCCACGTCATGGGCGAGCGCGCTTTCCATGTAGGCGCGGAATTCGGCGAGTTTTTCCTTGCGCAACGTCACGCCTGCGGCCATGGCGTGGCCGCCACCCTTCAGCAACAGGCCATCATGCACGGCCTGCCGCACCGCCTTGCCGAGATCGACGCCGCCGATCGAACGGCCCGAGCCAGTGCCGATACCGCCGGGCTCAAGCGCGATGGCGAAAGCAGGCCGCGAGAATTTTTCCTTCAAGCGTGACGCAACGAGGCCGACCACGCCGGGGTGCCAGCCTTCCGATGCCGTGACGATCACCGAGCCCTTGTCCTCAAGGCCGAGCGAGGCCAGCGCCTCGGCTTCGGCCTGCGCTTCCGCCATCTGCTCGATGACACGGCGCTCACTGTTCAACCGGTCAAGTTCGGCGGCGATCCTGGCGGCTTCCGAGACGTCGCCTTCCAGCAAGAGCCGGACACCGAGATCGGCACGCCCGATCCGCCCGCCCGCATTGATGCGCGGCCCAAGCATGAACCCGAGATGCCAGGCCTCCGGCGGACCGTTCAGCCGCGATACGTCCATCAGCGCGGTGTGACCGACATGGTCGCGACGTCGCATCGCGATCAGGCCCTTGGCGACGAAAGCGCGATTCAGTCCGATCAGCGGCGCTACGTCGGCGACGGTGCCGAGCGCCACATGATGCAACATGCCGAGGAGATCAGGCTCGGGCATTTCGCCGGTCCAAAATTCGCGCGTTCGCAGTTCACGATTGACGGCAACGAGGGTGACCAGCACGAGACCGACCGCGGCGAGATGACCTAGGCCCGAGATATCGTCGGGGCGGTTGGGATTCACCAGCGCGTCGACTTGCGGCAATTCATCGCCGCACTGGTGATGATCGATCACCACGACCGACATTCCGAGCCGGCGCGCTTCGGCGAGCGGCTCGAGGCTGGTGGTGCCGCAATCGACCGTCACCAGAAGCGTGGCTCCTTTGCCGGCGAGCATGCGCACCGCCTCGACGTTGGGGCCATAGCCTTCGAAAATCCGGTCGGGAATGTGGATCAGGGGATCGAGCCCACAATGGCGCAAATGCCAGGCGAGCAACGCTGCGGAGGTGGCGCCATCGACATCGTAGTCGCCGAAGATCGCGACCTTTTCGCCTCCCGTGGCCGCGTCCGCGATGCGCTGGGCGGCCGCCTCCATCTGCGTCACGGTGTGAGGATCAGGCAGCAGCTTGCGGATGGTCGGGTCGAGAAAATCCTCGACCGCGTCGATCTCGACATCGCGCCCCGCCAGCACCCGCGCCAGCATCTCCGGCAAATGATAGCGCTGCGCGATCGCAAGCGCCCGCGCCGCCCCCCGCGCATCGAGCCGGTCGCGCCACAGCTTTCCGGTCGCCGAATGCGACACGCCAAGAAATGCGGGCGGGGCTTCGACGGGCAATACGGTGGCGGGAGGCGTCATGATGATGCTTTTAGCAGATAGGCGAGATCGCCTCCGGTTCCAATGATTCGCGCGCGATGATCACACCTATAATGCGGTCGCTCGGTGACCCAGGGGCCTCAGGCGTCGTATCCGCGCAAGCGGATATCCAGCACAGCGCGGCCTTTCGATTCCCTTCACAAACGTTTGACCCAGCTTTGGCACGTAGCGCCGTTCGCGTCGTCCTTGAGCATGACACAATATCGAGCAACTGATTTAATCAATATCTTGGAATGGGAGCGGCGAGTGCTGCCTCCCCGCATGGAACGACTGACCGCAAAGATGGAAACGAAGGCCGGGCCGTTTCTTTCGGTGCGGAACGCGTGGGAATTGCGTGCAGGATCACGGGTATATGACTTGCCCGGTCCGACACGTGAGCGGTCCGTTATCCTGCTGTCTTTGCTGGCCCACGTGGCGGGACTGGCCGCGTTGATCTTGCTCAAGCCGAATTTGTTTCCTCCGGCTGACAATGTTCAATCGATCGAGATCTCCATCGTTGGAGGTAGCCCAGCTTCCCCTCCGGAAGCAGGATCGATCGCTTCCGCGCCAAGCGCGACCATTCCGAGGAAGTCCAATTTCGTATCCCCTGAAGCATCGAGCTCCGTGTCATCGCGTCCCGATCCGACGTTCCCTATCACGCCACCTGGCGTTATGGACGCTAAGCGACACAATTCCGCTCCACCGAACTGGGGTCCGACATTTGATATCCGTAAGATCCCGGCGCATTTCGGCTTGAGCGGGATCGGCGAGACGTTGGGGTGTCCACATGGCAAAACGCAAGACCACGATGCCACTTCGAGAGGTCAAGTCGGCTGTGCTCCGATGACCGCTGATCCTGATGGCTTTTCGTCGCGGTGGACGTATTCGCCGCCGGTCCGGTACGATCCCGAACCGGACAAACAGGAGAAAACAGACGGTCACACGAGATTGTTGTCTGATATGAAGCGCGATCCGATGCCGCTCCGCGACTTGATGCTCCAAGGCTCGCGATTTATGATCCCGCTAATTAAAGTCAATTGAAGCGGACAGCTATACTTCGCTCATACATCGAGAAAACCTCGTACGTGCGGTAGCCGCAGCGGCTCTAACACCCCATCTGCGCGGCCAGTTCGCCAAAATCCCTGGCGACGACGTCCCACGCGCCCGTCGCCTCGAAGTCATATTTCTGCAACGGACCATATTCGGTCGGTCGGGCGACGAAGGCGGTTTTCAATCCCAGCTTCTGGGCGGCCTTGAGGTCATGGTTGTGCGCGGCGACCATCATGACCTGCTCGGGCGGCAGGCAGAGCAGACGCGCGGCGCCCAGATAGGTTTCGGGGTCGGGCTTGTAATGCTCGAACAATTCCGCCGAGAGGATGAGGTCCCACGGGAGGCTCGCGAATTTCGCCATTTCGGTGAGCAGCGCGACATTGCCGTTGGAAAGCGGGCCGATGATGTATTTGGTCTTCAGCCGCGTCAGTCCGCCGACGCTGTCGGCCCACGGATGGAGCCGGTGCCAGCCCATGGTGAGGTGATGCAGGTCGGCGTCGTTCAATCCGGAAATCGCAAGCTGCGCGACGAGTTGGTCCAGCGACTGGCGATGAAGCCTGTCAAGGATCACGTAGCCGCGCTCGGGATGCTTTCGGACCTCGTCCATCGACGCGGCGTAGACCGCGCGCCAGCCGTCGACCAGTGCGGTCCAGTCCGCCTCAATGCCACGCTTTTTGCCCCATGCGGTAAAATCGGCGATCAAACTGGTTCGCCAGTCGACCACGGTGCCGAACACATCGAACACCAGCGCCTTGACTTGCGAGAGATCGGACATTGCTCGGTTCCCGGTCGGTTCGTCATTCCGGGATGGTGCGAAACACCAGACCCGGAATCTCGAGGTTCCGGGTTCGATGCTGCGCATCGCCCCGGAACGACGGCGTGATCCTCAATCCAAATGGAATTTTTCCAATTGCCGGTGCTCGGCCTTGATGTAGCGAACGGTTCCCGTGACCGAACGCATCACAACAGTCTCGGTCTCGATCACGTCCTTGCGGAACTTGACGCCCGACAGCAGTGATCCCGTGGTGACGCCGGTGGCCGCAAACAGGCAATCGCCCTTTGCCATGTCCTCGATGCCGTAAATCATGCGCGGATCGGTGACGCCCATCTTGCGGGCGCGGTCGCGCTTCTCTTCGCTGTCGAGGATGAGCCGGCATTGCATCTGGCCGCCGATGCAGCGCAGCGCAACCGCCGCCAGCACGCCTTCGGGCGCGCCACCGGTGCCGATATACATGTCCACGCCCGTATTGTCGGGATCGGCGCAATGGATGACGCCGGCGACGTCGCCGTCGGTGATGAGGCGGACGGCGGCGCCGGTCGAGCGCACGCCGTTGATGATATCGGCATGGCGTGGGCGATCGAGGACCAGCACGGTGATCGCGGACGGATCGACGCCTTTGGCCTTGGCGAGCCTTCGGACGTTGTCGGCCGGCGGCGCATCCAGTTCGACGACGCCCTTGGCATAGCCCGGGCCGATGGCGAGTTTCTGCATGTAGACGTCAGGCGCATGCAAGAGCGTGCCGCCGTCGGCCATCGCCATCGTGGCAATGGCGCCCGGCATGTTCTTGGCGCACAGCGTGGTGCCCTCGAGCGGATCGACGGCGATATCGACCTTGGGTCCGGCCATTTGCCCGACCTTCTCGCCGATAAAGAGCATCGGCGCCTCGTCGCGCTCGCCTTCGCCGATCACGATCGTGCCCTCGATCGGCAGCTTGTTGAGTTCGCGTCGCATGGCGTCGACCGCTGCCTGGTCCGCGGCCTTCTCGTTGCCGTGGCCGCGCAGCCGCGCCGCCGACACCGCCGCGCGCTCCGTCACCCGCACAATCTCGAGCGTGAGGACCCGCTCTAGCAACAACTGCGGTGGAACAGAAATATGGGTCGACATCAGCGAACTCCTCTTAGGACCTAACGCGCGGATCTCCGCGCAAACGCTTAGCGTTTGTCGCAGCGAAGAACCGCTTTCCACTTTTTCGGATCATGCTTTAGTTCTTTTCGATCCGTATCACCTGCGGCCGCCCGGTAATTACCTTGTCACGCTGCACCGCCTCCAGCGCGCGGTGTACCGCGTCTTCGCTGGTGGCGTAAGTGATCAAGATGACCGGCACCGGCGCAGCTTTCCCCGTCGCCCGGCCTGCGTCAACGCCGTCACGATGACGCTGCACGATCGATTCAATGGAAATTTTTTGCTCGGCCAGGCGGGTGGCGATGGTTGCGGCAGTTCCTGCCAGATCGCGCGCCATCAGGCGGATATAATAGCCGCCCTCGTGGCGTTCCATCGGCGCCTTTTTGGTCACGCGCAGGCGCTCGACCGGGCGGCCAAACGGCAGGGCGCGGATGCCGCGCGCGACGTCGGCAATGTCGGCGACGACGGCCGAGGCTGTCGCCGCTCCGCCGGCGCCCGGACCGACCAGCGTGATCGGCGGGATGCCTTCGCCGTCGATGGTCACCGCATTGGTGACCCCCATGACTTGCGCGATCGAGGACGATTTCGGCACCATGGTCGGGTGCACGCGCTGTTCGATACCCTTGGCGGTGCGCACCGCGACCCCGAGCAGCTTGACGCGGAAGCCGAGTTCCTCAGCCGCGCGCAGATCTTCCGGCGCGATCGACGAGATGCCCTCCACATAAACCGCGCTCTGGGCAACCTTGGTGCCAAAGGCGAGGCTGGCGAGAATTGCGAGTTTCTGCGCGGTGTCATGTCCATCGACATCGAATGACGGGTTGGCCTCGGCATAACCGAGCCGCTGCGCGTCCTTCAGGCATTCGGCGAACGACAGGCCTTCCTGTTCCATCCGCGTCAGGATGTAGTTGCAGGTGCCGTTGAGAATGCCATAGACGCGATTGACGCTTGTCCCCGCCAGGCCCTCGCGCAGGGTCTTGATGACGGGAATCGCGGCACCGACTGCGGCTTCGAAGTTCAACGCACCGCCATGCTTCTCGGCCGCGTGCGCCAACCGCAGCCCGTGCCTTGCGATCAGCGCCTTGTTGGCGGTGACGACCGACTTGCCGGATTTGAGCGCCGTTTCGATCGCCGACAAGGCCGGCTCGCCAGCCCCGCCCATCAATTCAACGAAGCAATCGATGCCGGGATCGCCGGCGAGCGCCAGCGGGCTTTTCGCCCAGTCGATGCCGCGCAGGTCAACGCCGCGCTTTTTCACCTTCGAACGCGCGGTGACCGCGACAACTCGAATGCCGCGTCCAGTGCGCGCCGACAGGGTCCGGCTCTGCTGTTCGATGAGACGGACCACTTCGGCGCCAACGGTGCCGAGCCCCGCGATACCCACTTTCAGGGGTGCGACCATGACGGGAAATACCTGCCGGAGAGATGACGATCTAGGCCTGATCTGATCCGAAAACCCCATCCCCGGGTCAAGACCCGGGACGCGCTTTTCGGGATCATGCTTAGCGCCGGTTGGCGAGAGGAACCACGTTGTGCAATGTTTCGATGCCGCTTTCAAGGAAGCGGCGCACCCCGCGGGCGGCCTGGCGAATGCGCTGCTCGTTTTCCACCATCGCAATTCGGACAAAGCCCTCGCCATGCTCGCCAAAGGCGACCCCGGGCGAAACCACGACACCTGACTTTTCCACCATAAGGGTCGCAAACTGCATGCTGCCGACGCCACGGAAGGCCTCAGGGAGCGGCGCCCAGGCGAACATCGAGGCTTCGGGCGGCGGAATGTCCCAGCCGGCCCGGCCGAATGACTCCACCAGCGCATCCCTTCGCTTGCGATAGGTCTCCCGCATCTCGCGGATGCAATCGTCCGGACCATTGAGCGCCGCGGTCGCCGCAACCTGGATCGGCGTGAACGCGCCGTAGTCGAGGTAGGATTTCACCCGCGCCAGCGCCGCGATGATCCGCTCATTGCCGACGGCAAATCCCATCCGCCAGCCGGCCATCGAAAAGGTTTTCGACATCGAGGTGAATTCTACCGTCACGTCGATCGCGCCGGGTACCTGCAGCACGGAAGGCGGCGGATTCTTGTCGTTGAAGTAGACTTCCGCGTAGGCCAGATCCGACAGGATGAAAATCTCGTGCTTCTTCGCGAAGGCGACGAGATCCTTGTAGAAATCTAAGCTTGCGACGTAAGCAGTCGGATTTGACGGATAACACACGACGAGCGCGAGCGGCTTGGGAATCGAATGCACGATCGCCCGTTCGACCGCCTCGAAGAATTGCGGCGTCGGCTCCGATGGAACCGAGCGGATCACGCCGCCTGCCATCAAGAATCCAAAAGCATGAATCGGATAACTCGGATTTGGACACAGCACTACGTCACCTGGTGCGGTGATCGCCTGGGCGACGTTGGCAAACCCCTCTTTCGAACCCAGCGTCGCGACGATCTGCGTCTCCGGATTGAGTTTCACGCCAAAGCGCCGGTCGTAATAGGCGGCCTGTGCCTTGCGCAGGCCGCCAATCCCGCGCGAGGCCGAGTAACGATCGGTTCGTGGCTTTCCGAGCGTCTCCTTGAGCTTCTCCAGCACGTGGGGCGGGGTCGAAAGGTCCGGATTGCCCATGCCGAGATCGATGATGTCGGCCCCGGCATTCCGCGCGGCCGCCTTGGCCCGGTTGACCTGCTCGAACACGTAAGGCGGTAGACGGCGGACGCGGTAAAAATCTTCCATGGGACCTTGCTCCGGCAACCGGCAGGGACAGAATCGCCGACATAGTTTGCAACGAAACCAGGTTCGCCTCGTCCGGAAATCACGCAAAATCAAATATTTAGCGCGAAATTCAGGCGCAAATTATGCAGTTCATCCTGATTTGCGGTTGAATTGGCGTTCTTTTACCACGGACGCCCGGTGGCGCCAGAGCCCAATCCGTTCCGCTTCATCAGAACCGTGGCTTTGGGGCTCGTTGCCTTGACTATTTTCTTGGTGCGAACCGGCATCGGCTTCGCTCGGAAACGCTGTGGCAGTCAGCTCACTTCGCAGCCGCGTCTTTGGTGGCTGCCGCTGAGGCCTGACGCTCCCGCGCAGCAACGAGTTCACTCTGGACCTTGGCCCGCTCGGCCGGATCCATCGCGGCTTCTTCGCGCGCGGGCGGCAGTTCATTCACCGGAAGATAGGCACCGCTTTCTTTTGCACGTGCCGGTGCGTCGGCTGGAGTTCCACCCAGCGGCAGGTCCGCAATTGGGATCGAGCAGCCACCCAAGGCCAGCGCTGACAACAGCAGCGCTCCCAAGGCCAGTCCCCTCGTCTTTCGACTCCTCGACATACGTTCGCAGTCCTTAGACCGGCCTGAATACGGCAACCGATAATGCTTATCTAATCGGCAATTGAGGCAACTCAAATCATTGTCGCCCGAATTCATTAAAACCCAAACAAAAAACCTACCGGTGCGGCCTCAATATGACTTGGCGACGGTAAATGTCGCACTGCAGCACACAACTTTTCGGGATCGAAATTCCAACCCGCCAGCGTCGATCTGCGCGGTGACGAAGTTGAAATGAACCTATAGTGTCAGGCCATGACTGACGTCACGACTGAAACCCACACGGCAAAATTTGATCCCGAGGCGTTCGCGATGAACCTCGCGCGGGCGATGGAGAACAGCGGCCAGGCGCTCGCAGCCTACCTCAAGCCGCGCGAGAACGGCGAAGCAAAGGACAAGCCGCCGAACGAACTCACCGAGCTCGTCAAGACCTTCAGCGCGGTCGCGGAATACTGGCTCTCGGACAACGATCGGGCGACCGACATTCAGGCGAAGATCGCCAAGGCCTATCTTGATCTATGGGGTTCCTCGGTGCGCCGCCTTGCCGGCGAGGACGCACCGCCGGCGATCGCGCCGTCCCCGCGCGACAAGCGATTTGCCGATCCCGAATGGAAATCGAATCAGTTCTTCGACTTTGTGCTGCAATTCTATTTGCTGACGACGCAGTGGGCGCACGACCTGGTGCGCAACGCCGAGGGACTAGATCCGCACACCCGCAAGAAGGCCGAGTTTTACGTCCAGCAGGTCACCAATGCGTTGGCACCCTCCAACTTCGTGCTCACCAATCCGGAGGTGCTGCGCGAGACCTTGACGTCGAGCGGAGACAATCTGGTGCGCGGCATGAAAATGCTGGCGGAAGACATCGAGGCCGGACGCGGCACGTTGCGCATCCGTCAATCCGACCCCTCCAACCTCGAAGTCGGCGTCAACATGGCGACGACGCAGGGAAAGGTGATCTTCCAGAACGAACTGATGCAGCTGATCCAGTATACGCCCGCGACGGAAAACGTGCTGCGCACGCCGCTTCTGATCGTGCCGCCGTGGATCAACAAGTTCTACATCCTCGACCTCAAACCAGAAAAATCCTTCATCAAGTGGTGCGTCGATCAAGGCGTCACGGTATTCGTGATTTCGTGGGTCAATCCGGACAAGAGTCTTGGTGCGAAGACCTGGGAAGATTACATGAAGCAGGGTCCGCTGGCGGCAATGGACGCGATCGAGCGCGTCACCGGCGAGATGAAAGTCCATACCATGGGCTATTGCGTCGGCGGCACCATGCTCGCCACGACCTTGGCGTGGCTCGCGGAAAAGCGCCGCGTGCGCGTGACGTCGGCGACGTTTCTGGCCGCCCAGGTCGATTTCACCCACGCCGGCGATCTTCTGGTGTTCGTCGACGAAGAGCAGATCTCGGCGATCGAGCGCGACATGCAGGCCTCAGGCGTGCTCGAAGGCGCCAAGATGGCGATGGCGTTCAACATGTTGCGATCGAACGACCTGATCTGGTCCTATGTCGTGAGCAATTATCTGAAGGGAAAATCGCCCTCCTCATTCGACCTGTTGCACTGGAATTCGGATGCGACGCGGATGCCGGCGGCAAACCATTCCTACTACCTACGCAACTGCTATCTGGAGAACCGGTTGTCGTCGGGGACAATGGTGCTCGACAACACGCTGCTTGATCTCTCGAAGGTCAAAGTGCCGATCTATAACCTGGCCACGCGCGAGGATCATATCGCGCCGGCGGATTCGGTGCTCTACGGCTCGCAGTTCTTCGGCGGCCCGGTGAAATATGTGCTGTCGGGGTCGGGACATATCGCGGGCGTGGTCAACCCGCCATCGTCGGGCAAATATCAGTACTGGACCAACGACAATATCAAAGACATCACGCTTGCCGATTGGCTGAAGGGCGCTCAGGAACACAAGGGCTCGTGGTGGCCCGACTGGCGCGAATGGCTTCAGACCATCGATTCGGAGGAAGTACCCGCCCGCGCGGTCGGCGCGGCCGCGTTACCCCCGATCGAGGACGCGCCCGGCAGCTACGTTCGCGTTCGCGCATAGCGCGACGATGCGTACTCTTGTATAAGCGATCGTCCCGAGAGGATGGATTTGCAAATACAGGAGGGGGAAACGATGACGCCCGGATTGATGACACCCGAGTTGTTCTGGCTGAGCCTGACGGTCATTTTGACGGGATTGTTGTGGGTCCCCTACATCCTCAATCGCGTCGCGGTGAGAGGCCTGATCGGCTCGATGGCGAACCCCTCGCGTAACGACAAGCCGCATGCGGAATGGGCCACGCGCCTGATGTTCGCGCACGACAATGCGGTCGAAAACCTCGTGATCTTTGCACCTTTGGTGCTGATCCTGGCGCAGCTCGATTATTCGACGAAATGGACCGTCTACGCCTGCGCGGTCTACTTCTGGGCCCGCGTCGCGCATCTCGTCGTCTACACGCTGGGCCTGCCGGTGTTCCGCACGCTGGCGTTCACGGTCGGTTTCTGCGCGCAGGCGGTGCTAGCGCTGGCGATTTTCAAGATAGTTTGACGCCGTGTCCCGGACATGGTGCGGCGCCATAGGCGCGTTCACGCGCGTCTTTGACCCGCTCCCTGCAATCTGCCCATGAGCGAAGCGTCCGTCACTGCCGTCTCATGCCCGAATTATTCCCGGAACAGGTCTTGTCTAGGATTAGGGTGTGAGCCGGCGATGGATCGATCGCTCTATATCGCATCCCCTCTCGAGGCCTGATCAGGAATAGGAAATGACAACATTCGTGCTGGTGCACGGAGGTGTCTCGGTGCATGGTGTTGGAGCCGCGTGGCAAAGCTACTCACAGCGAAACAACACAATGTCGTGGCCCCGACGCTGACCGGGCTTGGTGAACGATCGCACCTGCTAAATGCCGACATCGATCTGGATACACACATACTCGACGTCGCGAATGTAATGAAATGGCAGGAACTGCGCGATGTCGTGCTGGTCGGACATTCCTACGGCGGAATGGTGGTTTCTGGCGTGGCCGAAAGCATGGAAAAATCAATCGCGTCAATTGTGTTGCTAGACGCTTTTCTTCCATCTGATCGGCAACGCGCTATCGACCTGATGCCACCACCCATTGGGCAAGCAATTCTCAAGAGAATGCGCAGTGGCGCGACTGCAACGCAACCCCCTCCGGCTACGATGGCCAAAGTCAACGAAATCGACCTTGCATGGGTTGACGCTAGGTGTACGCCGCATCCGATCAAGTGCTTTCTACAACCGATAACTCTTACCGGCGCCCGCGAGCGGATCGCCAGGAAAACTTACGTCCGAGCTGTTGGCTATCCAAGTATTGAATTCGACGCCGGCATGTCGGCAGCCCGCAGTAAAGGGTGGCATACCGTCAAGATCTCCGCCGGACATCTTGCGATGGTCGACGCGCCGGCTCGGCTCACCGAATTGCTTCTGCAAGCGGCTTAGCGCGCACGACTTCACAGGCTCTTCCGCGCCAAGACGAACAGCATCTGCGCCATCTTGTCGTCAAATCCTCTGACCTCGCCCGTCTCCATCGACAGTGAACCCCAACTGCCTGCTTCGCCATAGGTGGCGCGCAGCCAATCCGGTGCTGGATAATTGTAGTACCGATTGAGCGAATCTCGCCCTTCGGCCGCACCCGTTTTGAAGCTGGCGTAGAAATAGCCGCCAGGCTTAAGCGCGCGCCAGATCAGCGCGAGAGCCTGCGCAAGCTGTGACCTCGGAACATGCAGAAGGCAGGCGTTCGCCCAAACGCCGTCATATGCCTCGACCTCGTTGAGGTCGTGGAACAGCAACGTCTCGACCGGCCGACCGAGACGTCGCGACGCAACGCTCGTCATTTCCGGCGAACCGTCCGTCGGGCAAACATCAAATCCTCTGGCCAACATTTCCGCCGAATCCGCACCGGCGCCGCATCCGAGTTCAAGGACGGTTGCCCCGGGAGCAAGCAGGGCGAGAAAGCGGACCAGGCGCGTGTGCTTCGTCGTCTCTCGCTCGGCGTAGGCCTGCGCGTTGCCGCGGTAGAATTGAAGGGTTTGCTTGTCCACGGCGTTCCTGTAATCAGGGGAACAAGGCGATCTGCTCGAGTCCCGCGGTTTCCGGGAAACCAAGCATCAGATTCATATTCTGCATCGCCTGCCCCGCCGAGCCTTTCACCAGGTTGTCGAGCACCGAGATTACGATCGCGCGGTTCTTGATGCGGTCTGCGAATACACCGATCTGGACGTAATTCGAGCCGCGAACGTTCTGGGTTTGCGGGACCACGCCCTTTCTTGCGACGTGCACGAACGGCTCGTCGCGATAGGCCTTTTCCAGCGCCGCGCGCAGATCATCCGGTGTCGCTCCGGTGAGTTTGACGTAGGACGTACAGAGCTCGCCACGGCTCATCGGAATGAGGTGTGGCGTGAAGTTGACCGTCACCGACGCGCCGGCGGCGACACCGATCTCCTGTTCGATCTCAGGGGCATGTCGATGCGTGCCCACCGAGTAGGGAGAAAGCCCCTCACCCGCTTCGCTGAACAGCGTGTTCTGCTTGAGCCCGCGGCCGGAGCCGGTCACGCCGGATTTAGCGTCGATGACGATGTCATTCGCGTCGATCAGTTTCTCCCTAGCGAGGGGGACCAGCGCCAGCAACGCCGCGGTCGGATAACAACCCGGACATGCTACCAGCCGGGCGGCCGCTATCTTTTCCCGGTAGAACTCGGTGAGGCCATAGACCGCTTCGCTCTGCAGTCCCGGCGCGCGGTGCTCATGGCCATACCATTGCGCATAGACGCTCATGTCGCGGAGCCGGAAATCAGCCGACATGTCGAGGATTTTGATGGCCGGATTGGCGGCAATGACCGCGGCGGTGATTTCCTGTGTCGTGCCGTGCGGCAGACCGCAAAAGGCCGCGTCGAGCTGGGTCCAGTCGACCTTTTCCCATTCCACAAGCCGCGGCAGGTCCAGCATGAAGAAATGCGGAAAGACCTCGTCCATCATTTTGCCGGCGTGGGTATTGGCGGTGAGCGCCATTATCTCAACACCGGGATGCCTGGCCAGCAGCCGCGCCGCGTCGGCCCCGGTGTAACCGGACGCGCCGATAATGCCGATCTTCTTCCTTGTGCTCATGGTACCGTTCCCCTTGGCATCGACGAATCTAAGTTCTCTTTTGACGCGCTTTCTGCCCGCGAACCGGTGCCCACTTCGCCCGAAAACGCCTTAACATTCAATTGTGTCGTCCGGACATCGAACAATTGCGGACGTAACGCGCGCATGCTGCGGGCGAGTTCCTGCGCACCAGGGTCAGCCCGCGAAGCCAGCGCATCCGCGATCGCGACATGATCGACGTCGGATTTGTGCTGGTTCAGCTTGAAACTGCCTTCGACCTCATCGACCGTCATCACCAGACCGACGATGGCCTTTTTCAGCGTCTCGAGGCGCGCTGCCGTCATCTTAGACGAAGTCCAGGGCGGTTTCGGCGCCAGCCAGTTTTCGAACTTCCCGCTGAGCGCGTCGAGATGCGGACCAAGCTCGCTGTCGGAGATCTTTCGTACCGGCCCGGTCAGATGCACGGATTGATAAAGCCAAGTCGGCACCTGGTCAGGCGAGACATACCAATCGGCGGAAACATAGGCGTCGGCTCCGTTCACGGCCAGCAGCCAGGAGAAATTCCCATCCGCCAGACCCACCAAGGGATTGCCGCGCGCGACGTGAAAGGCAGCAAGCGGCGTGCCGTCGGCGGCCGCGGTGAGAATGAACGGAACTGAAGAGGCGATCGGCTTGTGGCCGTCCCATGCGCAGACCGTGCCGAATCCGCGCGCTTGCGCAAAGCCAAGGCTTGCGCTGCGATCGGGTTTGAACATGGGAGGCGTATACATGTTGAACTCCTGCTTGCTCTGGGAGCCGCCGGATCAGATCGCGCTGCTATGGGAGAGTGGTGCCGCGGACCGTATCCAGCGGCAAAGGCGATATCTTAAATAAAGACGTCCGCCCGTACCGCAAAGGTGCGGCGGCGGCGAGCGATGACAGCAATGGTCACGGCGTTGGTCATGGGCGCGCGATATAAGGCCTCACCCGGCCAACGTCAAGACGCCTCACTGGGCCGCCCATGGCCCTCGCCTCGTTTTGGATCGTCAAAACACCCGCCAAATCCATTCGGCGATCTGGGCGATCACGTCGCCGAACAACAGCAGCGCGGCCGACCAGACCAACGCGGACACGAAATTGGCGAACTGGAAACGCCAATAAGGCATCTCGAATATCCCGGCCGCAAGCGGCACGGAGGCGCGCAACGGTCCGAAAAATCGCCCGATGAAAATGCTCGGCACGCCCCAGGCTTTCACAAACGCCTCGCCGCGCGGCAGGATTTCCGGATAGCGCGACAATGGCCACATCTGCGCGACGTGTTCCTTGTATTTGAAACCGAACCAATAGGAGACCCAGTCGCCGAGCGCCGCACCAATCCCGCCTGCGATCCAGACCGGCCAGAAGCTGATGCCGCTGACGCCGATCAGCGCGCCAATCGCCACCAGCGCTCCCCACGCTGGAATCAGCAACGAGATGAAGGCGAGGGATTCGCCGAATGCGAGCAACAGGACGATCGGTGAAGCCCAGGCTTGATGGTCGCGCACGAAATCGGCCAGCGCGCGCGTGAAATCTTCCATTCCAAAAAGCCCTTCCCGGCGATGATCCTGTTTAAGCCGGCCCGATCGGGAACATCAAGTCACAATGGCGGCGAGGTGCTTTGGGTCAACCGACGACGTTCTTAAAACCGTCGCCGCGCTCCGAACTTCTCAGGCTCGACCAAAATCCGCTCGTCGAGGAAGCGCTGCGCCTCCCTTCCCACTGCTGTCACTTTTTGAGCCCATCCGTGGCATAGTCAGGGAAACCGATTCGCCCCGCGCGGCCTGCGTGCAACACATGAAAAAATATGTCCAAACCATTGAAATCGAACACCAAAACAAAGCCCTCCGATGATCTGTTCGGGGCCGCCGGGTCGAAGGGGCGCACACCGCTCAAGGTCGCCTCACGCTCGAGCAGCGCGGAGGCCGGCTATACCGCGCGCGATATTGAAGTCCTCGAGGGTCTTGAACCAGTGCGGCGCCGGCCCGGCATGTATATCGGCGGCACCGATGAGAAGGCGCTCCATCATTTGTTCGCCGAAGTCATCGACAATTCCATGGACGAAGCGCTGGCTGGCCATGCCACGTTCATCGAGGTGGAACTCAACGCCGACGGATTTTTGACTGTCACCGACAACGGCCGCGGCATTCCGGTCGATCCGCATCCAAAATTTCCAAAGAAATCCGCGCTTGAAGTTATCATGTGCACGCTGCACTCCGGCGGCAAATTCAACTCCAAGGTCTACGAGACCTCGGGCGGCTTGCACGGTGTCGGCGTCTCCGTGGTGAACGCACTGTCCTCGCGGCTGGAGGTCGAGGTCGCTCGCGGCCAAAAACTTTACCGGATGGCGTTTGAGCGCGGCCATCCCAAGGGCAAGCTGGAAGACCTCGGCAAGGTGAACAACCGCCGCGGAACCAAAATCCGCTTCAAGCCGGACACCGACATCTTCGGCGTCAAGGCGACCTTCAAGCCGCAACGCCTGTTCAAGATGGCACGTTCGAAAGCGTATCTGTTCGGAGGCGTCGAAATTCGCTGGCGTTGCGACGCGGCGTTACTGAAGGGTCTTGAGGACGTCCCGGCCGAGGACAGCTTTCACTTCCCCGGAGGACTGAAGGATTATCTCGCCGCGGCGATCCACGCCGATACCTTGGTGCATCCGGATATTTTCTCCGGCAAATCCGGACGCGTGGGCGCCCACGGCGCCTGCGAATGGGCGGTGGCCTGGACCGCCGACGCCGACGGCTTTCTGTCCTCTTACTGCAACACGGTGCCGACGCAGGACGGCGGCACGCATGAGTCGGGCATGCGTAGCGCGCTTTTGCGCGGATTGAAGGATCACGCCGAGCGCGTCGGTCAGGGCAAGCGCGCCTCCTCGATCACGTCCGAAGACGTGATGGTGGGAGCAGCCGTGATGCTGTCGGTATTCGTCCGTGAGCCGGAGTTTCAGGGCCAGACCAAGGACCGTCTCGCCACCGCCGAGGCGCAACGCATCGTCGAGCAGGCGATCAAGGACCCGTTTGACCATTGGCTGTCCGGCAATCCGCTACAGGCCAACAAGCTTCTGGATTTCGTCGTCGAGCGCGCCGAAGAGCGGCTGCGCCGCCGTGCCGAAAAGGAGATTTCGCGCAAGACGGCGGTCAAGAAGCTGCGTCTTCCGGGCAAGCTTGCCGATTGCACCAACACGGCCGCCGAAGGCTCCGAACTGTTCATCGTCGAGGGCGACTCGGCCGGCGGCAGCGCCAAGCAGGCGCGCGACCGCAAGACCCAGGCGATCCTGCCCTTGCGCGGAAAGATCCTGAACGTCGCATCCGCAACCAAGGACAAGCTGACCGCGAACGCGCAGCTCGCCGACCTGATCCAGGCGATCGGCTGCGGCACCGGCGCGCAGTATCGCGAAGAAGATTTGCGCTACTCGCGCATCATCATCATGACCGACGCCGACGTCGACGGCGCCCATATCGCCTCGCTGCTCATCACCTTCTTCTATCGGACCATGCAGCCGCTGATCGACCAGGGCCACCTTTACCTCGCGGTACCACCGCTCTACCGCCTGACCCACGGCAGCAAGACGGTTTATGCCCGCGACGAGGTCCACAAGGATGGGCTGTTGAAAAGCCAATTCAACGCCAATGCCAAGGTGGATGTCGGCCGCTTCAAGGGCCTGGGCGAAATGATGCCAGCGCAATTGAAGGAAACCACGATGGACCCCACCAAGCGGACGCTGCTGCGGGTGGTACTCCTGACCGAGGACCGCGAGGGCACCGCCAATTCGGTCGAACGGCTGATGGGCACCAAGGCGGAAGCCCGCTTTGCATTCATTTCCGACAAGGCGGAATTCGCGAGCGACGACCTGCTGGACGTTTAGACGGCTGTTTGACCGCCGGCGAACCGGATTCGACACGGAAGCATTGAATCCAAAGCATTTTTTGCACTTTTTGGGCGCCTTCGTCCTGCCGTTTTCCGGCGGGTGTGCCCCCCCGGCAACAGCTTTTTAGGCAGGATCGCGTATAAATCTCCTCAGATTCGGTGCATCTGCACTTGGGACGCGGTCGGGTCCGATCGTTTGAGGCTGAGGAATTGAAAATGAAGAAACTGGTTCTGGCGCTGACGGCGATCGCAGCATTCAGCGGATCGGCTCTCGCAGCCGACCTCCCCGCGCGGACCTACAGCAAGGCGCCGATGATGGAGCCCATCCCGAGCTGGACCGGCTTCTACATCTTTGGCGGCGCAGGTGGCGGACTATGGGACGCTAACACAGGTGTTGTCGCCACGGGCACAGGCGCTTGCATCCTCTGCACCAATCAGAAGCAGGGTGGCGACGGCTGGTTCGGCACTGTCGGCGCCGGCTATGACTGGCAGTTCGGCGGCGATTGGGTCGCTGGCATTTTCGCCGACGGCCAGTGGGGCAGCATCAAGGGTTCGATCCAGGATCAGGGCTTAGGGGTCACTGGTTGGGAAAAGCAGAAGGACGCCTACGCCGTTGGTGTCCGGCTGGGTTACCTGGTTGCACCGACGGTTTATTCCTACGTCAACGGCGGCTATAGCGGATCGCAGTGGTCGAGCACCACGCTTTTGGGTTCGGCCTCTGGTGTTGCCTCCGGCTTCCACACCAATTCTTTCAACTCAAACGGCTGGTTCGTCGGCGGTGGTGTTGAAAACAAGCTGGCGCTCTTCAGCTTCCTGGGACCCAACTGGTTCATGAAGACCGAGTATCGTGCGGTCTACAACAACACCAAGACCATCAACGAGCTTGTCGATGGCACCAATGCGTTGGTTGGCCGCGACGTCACCTTCAAGCCGTTTACGCAGACCATCAGCACCTCGCTGGTCTATCGCTTCAACTGGACCGGCGCCCCGGTGGTCCCGAAGTACTAAATCCTCGCCTCTCGTTTTGGCGGACCAAAAGCCCCGGCATTGTCCGGGGCTTTTTTACATCTTGATCCCGCCGCGGCTCAACCACGCCACGTGAGCTACGCGCACTTCGCTTCAAACCTCGCTGGCATGGCTGGCATTCGCCGCGGCCGAAAGCTAGGCTTTCACCGTCGCGAAGGTTTCCGAGGCTTGCGGACGAACCATCAGTCGTCCCGAAATTGATCGCGGATCGAAAAAAGCAAACCGCCAACTGAGGAAAACCCATGCGCACATTGCTCCTGATCGTCGGCTTCATCGCGCTCGCCATCGGCCTGCTCTGGATCGGTCAGGGCACCGGCATGATCACCTGGCCGGCATCGAGCTTCATGATCAGACAGATCCAGTGGGCTGGATATGGCTCGGCCCTTGCGGCCCTCGGCCTGGTGCTGATCTGGCAGAGCAAGCGATAGAGCGATTTCGAGCGAAGTGGAAACGGATTCGCGTGAAGAGAAAAAGCGTCAAAACAACAATCTAGAGCCTCGGCTCTGATCCAATCAGAACCGAAGCTCTAAATTTCCAAGGAGGCTCTGACCGTGAAACCAGAACTCTTCGACCTCCGCGGCAAGGTTGCGATCGTCACCGGCGGCAACGGCGGAATTGGCCTTGGCATGGCGCGCGGGCTTGCGGCCGCCGGCGCCGATATCGCGATCGTCGGCCGGAATGAGGCGAAGTCGATGGCGGCGGTCGCCGATCTCACGACAGATGGCACCAAGGCCGTATCCGTTGTCGCTGACGTTGCCAACGAGACCGAGGTGACGGCGATGATCGCGCGCGTCACCCGCGAGCTTGGCCGGATCGATATTCTCGTCAACAACGCCGGCATCAACATTCGCAAGCCACCCCACGCGCTCGAGATTGCAGAATGGGAGAGCGTGATCGCGACCAATCTTACCAGCGCGTTTCTGTGCTCGCGGGCGGTCCATCCGGTCATGAAGGAAGGTCGCGGCGGCAAGATCATCAATATCGGTTCGATGATGTCGATCTTCGGCGCCAGCTTTGCGCCGGCCTATGCCGCGAGCAAAGGCGGAATCGTGCAGTTCACCCGCTCCTGCGCCGTTGCCTGGGCCGCCGACAATATCCAGGTCAACGCGGTGCTGCCGGGATGGATCGATACCGATCTGACAAGACGCGCACGTGAGGAGGTCGCGGGCCTTCACGACAAGGTACTGGCCCGCACACCTGCGGCACGCTGGGGTGCAGTGGCCGACTTCGCCGGTATTGCGGCATTTCTCGCTTCAAACGCATCGGACTTCGTGACCGGCGCGGCTATTCCCGTCGACGGCGGGTTTTCGATCATGGGTTAGGTGCGGCCGGCCGGAAGTTCGCCCGCTCCTGAAAAAAGCCGGCGATGCCGGGGCTCTTGAGTTACGCGCGTCAGGGAGAGGAAATCGGCGAGTGCACATGCTCCGGGCGCACGCCGAGAGCAACAAATCGCGCAGTGACACCCTGCAGCCAAGGCAGCGCGTTGACCAGGCGAGCAAACATCGGGACCCGAAGCCGCTGATTTCCAGGCTTGATCGCGGCGCTGATGATCTTGTCCTGAACGACCACCTGCATGGCCTGCGTCATGCGCACCGGGAACTCGCGGCGACGGCGCACGGCGTCGAGTTCGTTTTCAGGCGGGCAGCCGCGCGATAGTCCCGCGGCCAACAGGTTCGCGGTCGCGACCGCGTCCTGGATTGCCAGGTTGACGCCCACGCCCCCGACCGGCGACATCGCATGCGCTGCGTCTCCGATACAGAGCAGCCCAGGCCGCGTCCAGCGCTTCAATCTGTTGATCACCACCGTCAACAGCTTCACGTCATCCCAGGTCTTCACGTCCGAAATTCCAAAGATCAGGATCGGCGCCATGCCGATCACGTCGTTGCGAAATGCCTCCAGCCCGCGCGCCCTCACTGAATCATATTGCCCCTTGGGAATCACATAGGCGCATTGCCAGTACTCTCCGCGATCGAAGGTGACGAGCATTTTGCCGGCCTGGAGCCGCGCAAACAGGCTCTCATTTTCGGATCCGCCCCTGCCGGCACGAAACCAGAGCACATCCATCGGCGCGCCGATGTCCTCGACCTCAAGCCCGGCGCTCTGGCGCACGGTCGAGTGTCTGCCGTCACATCCGATCGTCAGTTCCGCGCTGATTGCCACCGGCCCTTCCGGCGTGTCGGCGTTGACGCCGACCACCTCTTGGCCCGACCAGATCAGATCGGTCGCATTGGCATTCATCATCACCTTGAGCGACGCGAATTTCCTGCCGCTCTCGCGAAGGAAATTGAGAAAATCCCATTGCGGCATGAAGGCGACAAAGGGGTATTTGACCTTGAGCCGGCTGAGATCGGCAATGCGAATGGACTCGTCGCCGAATTTGCCCTCCATTTTTTGCAGTTGCTGATGCGGAAGCTTCAGGAATCCGTCGATCAGTCCCAATTCGTCCAACACCTGCAATGTCGAGGGATGCACCGTATCGCCGCGAAAATCCCGAAAGAAATCCGCATGCTTTTCCAGCACCAGCGTCTCGACGCCCGCGCGCCCCAAAAGGTATCCGAGCATCATGCCGGCCGGACCACCGCCGACGATGCAGCACCTTGTATGGATGGCGCGCCGGGCCGATTTCGCCCCGGAAGTCCCTGCGTCCATGATTCGGCTCTCGTCGTGATGTTCAGCGGCGGAAACTCTTGATCTCCGACACGCTGCCGTCGCGATAGGTCAATTCCACCGACACGAATTGGTTCGATGGCGAAAGCTTCAGATAGGGCTTGGCGTCGTAGGGAATGACGCTGGGATCCCTCATGTCGCAGGGCGGCATCGGTAGCACCCGATCCGGCACCGCCGTGTCGATGCCGATACGCACCTCGCGGATCGCGCAACGATACGACATCAGGTGGGTGTAATAGATCAGGAGCCCGTTGAACTCGCGAAACGACAGCCAACTGGTTGCGGTCATGTCGAGGATTTTTCGTTGATCGTGAATCAACGCTGCTTCGGGGTCGAATTTGATCGGAAACGGCCCCTGCATGTTGCCCGAGGTGTCGACATAACGGACCTGAATGGTCGCAGCCTGCGCGTCGGCAGCAAGCTCGACCGACGGATTGGGCATCCGCTTTCGCGTTCGCGGATCAAGTGAATCGAGGAATCCGGTTTCGCGGAACTCGCCGGCATCTCCCATCCGCCACGAAATTCCAAGCGTCGGATCGGCGATCGAAAACACCACGGTCCAGCCGCCATTGTGGCGCGAGAACATCGCGATCGGCGCATTGATCGAATCTTCCTTCGGCAGGCGCGGCACGGCGACCGGCGGCAGTGCTGCGACCTTCTGCGGCGGCTCGGCCGGCTTCGTCGTCTCCTTCGCGGCGTCGGCCTGCGCCTTCGCAATGCCGTTCAGGAACACGTCGTCGACCATCTGGTCGAAATATACCGGGATCTGCTTGTGGCTTACCGTCTCCGCCATCTCGCTGACGATGCGGCGGGTGCGCTGCGCAACCTGAACGAGGTTTTGGCCGGGTTGCAGCAATTCCTTGGCGAAGGTTCGCGTAAACACTGAATTCGGATTGTCGTCATTATTCGACAGCCGGTCGAGCGCAGTCTGGCGGGGCCCTGCGGAAAACACCGAGAACACGCCCTCAGGCAATTGGGTCATCGGCGCAAGACCTCCGCCGCCGGCGACAGCGCGCGTTCCGGCACGCTCGAACGGATTGTTGCGGCAGGCATCGAATACGAGGATCGCCGTGCGCGCCTTCTTGTTCTGCAACCGCTCGATGACGCGGTCCGCCAGAACCGAGGCGTCGCGCACCAGTTCTTCCTGGCCTTCGGTGGCGGCAGGCACGTCGGTCGGCAGCAGGAAATTCTGTCCCGCGATTTCAAAACCGTGGCCGGCATAGAAGAAGAACGCGGTATCGCCGGCTTCGACCGACTTGTCGAAGGCAAGCAAGGTTTCGCTGAATGCCTGCCGCGTCTGGTTCTCGGCCACCATCACCGAAAAGCCGAGCTGCTTGAGGGTCTCGCCCATGGTGCGGGCGTCGTTGACCGCCTTCTGCAGTTTCGGAACGTTCTTGTAGTCATTGTTGCCGATAACCAGCGCCACGCGCTTTTCGGCGTGCGCGGGTTCGGCGAGGGCGAGCAGCATGAGACCGAGCGCCAGTGCCCTGAATGACAGCCAGGTCTTCATCCGCGTTTCCCACATTGTCTCGACCTCATCCGCAACTCGAGCTCCGCTTGCGCTTTAAGTCGGCAGCCCCAGACCGTCGGTTCAATCGGGCGTGGCGGCTACCCCAACAAGCCGGTTTCCGATCGGTGCCGCCGACAATAAAGCCAAGACAACTTCGCATTTGTGCAAAAACATTAAGCTTTTTCAACGCTTCCCGCGCCTGCTCCATTGACTTTGGCCAATTCGCCCCTATGTTCCGGCTGGACGCGGCCCGGTATCGAAACGCGATATCTTGATCAAGCCGCCTGTCTGCGTATCCGAAAATCCCGTGCAAATTTGCGCGCCGTTCCGGGGTTGAGCGCGACAGTCTTTTTCGAGATTCCAAGCGGCGGTATCCTCCAGAGGCTAAATGTCTTTTTCCCATCTCGGCTTGTCCGAAAAGGTGCTCTCCGCCGTAGCGGCCACCGGTTACACGACCCCTACCCCCATTCAGGAACAGGCGATTCCCCACGTTCTGGCCCGCCGAGACGTCCTCGGCATCGCCCAGACCGGCACCGGCAAGACCGCCGCTTTCGTCCTTCCCATGCTCACGATCCTGGAGAAGGGCCGCGCCCGCGCCAGGATGCCACGAACGCTGATTCTCGAGCCGACGCGCGAACTCGCCGCCCAGGTGAAGGAGAACTTCGATCGATACGGCGCCGGGCAGAAACTCAATGTCGCGCTCCTGATCGGCGGAGTCTCTTTCGGCGACCAGGACACCAAATTGACCCGCGGCGTTGACGTGCTGATCGCAACGCCCGGCCGGCTGCTTGACCATACCGAACGCGGCGGGCTGCTGCTCACCGGCGTCGAACTGCTCGTCATCGACGAGGCCGATCGCATGCTCGACATGGGCTTCATTCCCGATATTGAACGCATCTGCAAGCTGGTGCCATTCACCCGCCAGACACTGTTCTTCACTGCGACGATGCCCCCCGAAATCCGGCGCATCACCGAAACGTTCCTGCACAACCCCGAGAAAGTCGAAGTATCCCGGCCTGCGACGACCGCGGTCGGCGTATCCCAGTTCCAGATTGGCGTTGGCCGCGAGCCGCATGAAAAACGCGAGGTCCTGCGCCGGCTGTTGCGCGACGCCAAGGATCTCAACAACGCGATTATCTTCTGCAATCGCAAGCGCGAAGTCGCCGTCCTTCACAAATCGCTGCAAAAGCATGGCTTTGCCGTCGGCGCCCTGCATGGCGACATGGATCAGTCGGCCCGCACCGCGGCACTCGATCAATTCCGCAAGGGTGAAATTCCGCTCTTGGTCGCCTCTGACGTCGCCGCCCGCGGGCTAGATATTCCCGCCGTCAGCCACATCTTCAATTTCGACGTCCCGCATCACGCCGACGACTATGTCCACCGCATTGGCCGCACGGGACGTGCGGGCCGCACCGGCACCGCAATTTCGATCGTCACCCCGCTCGATCAGAAGTCGATGGCGGCAATCGAAAGGCTGATCGGACAAAGCATTCCGATCGCCGAAGGCGGCACGAACACCCCATCGGCCGAGCCCGTCGGCGCAGAGCCGCGGGCACGCGAGCGTTCGAGGGAAGGCGGAAAAGAGGGTTCACGTGGCGGCCGCAAGCCGCGGCGCGATCGCGAACCCCGGCGTGGTGGCGGAGGCCGCCCTTCGGCTCCGCAGCCGCAAGCCCCCGTCGCCGCATTCGCGCCCGCCGCCGCGCCAACGGCATCACGCGCTCCCTCGATCGGCCGGGCACCTTCGCCTCAGACCGAATCATCATCGGCGGAGCCTGCCGACCATTCACACCTCCCCGCTTTCCTGCTGCGACCGGTACGCGCCCGCGTCTGACCAACGACATTTCGCAATGCCGAAGGGCGCCCGGCTGCGTTTACGGGTCGTTCATCAACCTCCGTTAGCTTGATCGCCATAATTTAGGTGATTGGCGCGGGAAGCGAGGGCTGCTGTCCGCCGCTTGGGGACGTGATAGTGCTCGACGAACATGAACGCACAATGGCCTTCGCTGAACTCGCGTTGGGCCAGATCAGATCGTTGCGGCAAACCGCCGTCCCCCGCAATTATGAAATCTGGTACGTCTACGCCACCGGTTACAATTCGCCTCTCAACAAGATCATCAACGAGACGCTGGCGCGCAACGGCAAGCTGACCGAGGCTGATCTCGAGCAGATCTACGAAACCTATCTCTCCCACATCAAGACCACCGACCGCATCGACAAGGTCGGCGCGCGCGTGATCGGCGAAATCGATGACGTGATGCGTCTGATCAGCGACGCGCTCGGAATGTCGGCAAGCTACGACGCCAGCCTGTCGGGCGCGACCGAGAAACTCTCCACTGCGGAGACCCGCGACCAGGTCAAATCGGTCGTCGATACGCTGGTAAAATCGACCCGCGACATGCGCGATACCAACAAGGCGCTGGAAGAGCGGCTGACGCTGTCGAGATCGGAAATCAGCAACCTTCAGCAGAGCCTCGAGGCCATCAGAGCGGAAAGCCTGACCGATCCCCTCACCGGCCTCGGCAACCGCAAATATTTCGACCGCTCGATCGAAATGGCGGTCCAGAATGCATTGGCAAGCGGCGAGCCGCTTTCCTTGTTGATGTTCGATATCGACCATTTCAAATCGTTCAACGACTCCTACGGCCACCTGACGGGCGACCAGGTACTGCGGCTGGTCGGCATGTCGCTGAAGCAGACCATCAAGGGGCAGGACATCACCGCCCGCTACGGCGGCGAGGAATTCGCAGTCGTGCTGCCGACCACCGCGCTCCGTCAGGCGCTGACGGTCGCCGATCACATCCGGCGCGCCGTGATGTCGAAGGAATTGAAGAAAAAGTCGACCGGCGAGATTCTTGGCCGCGTCACCATCTCGGTCGGAGTGTCGATGCTCAAGCCAGGCGACGATACCGATTCGCTGATCGAGCGCGCGGATGCATGTCTATACGCCGCCAAGCGTGCGGGACGTAACCGCGTGGTCTGCGAGGCCGACCCCGAATACGTCGCCGAGACCCAGAGCCAAGTCGCCTAAGATTAAACTCGCCTGAGATCATACTCTTATGATGAGGACCTCGTCCTCGGAATCGTTTTCCGCGCGGCAGATTTCTTTCTCACGGCAGATTTCCTGACCACCCGGGTTTCGGCCGCGGCCTTGTTTGCCCTCGCCTTGTTCACGCCCTTGCGCGCCTTTGGACGCTTGCGGAGCGCTGCGCGCTGCGCCGCCGCCAAGGCGGCCCTCGCCCAAGCAGCCAACTCCTCTGAATCATCGAAAAGCCGCGCTGGCAATTGCCAGTACGAGTTGACCGTGATCGTCCGCGCGGTCGTCCTCTGCTGATACTGGAACGGCCTTGATCCTTCGGCTTCGAATTTCGGGATGCTTTGCTCGTCGGCGCGGAAATAAAGACCGCCCCGCAGCGCTAGCGCAAAATTGATTCCGTCGGCGGAGATGCCAAATCCGGAGAACATCCGGCGGATGGTCACCGGGCCGAAATCGGCGAACAGATCCGTCAGGAAATCCCGGTCCATGGATCGTTACTCCGCCGACGATCCAAAGATGTCATTCCGGGGTGATGCTAAGCATCGAACTACGATGTGCAATCGCACATCGGAGAATCTCGAGATTCCTGGTCTGGCGCTCCCGCACCAGCCCGGAATGACGAAGTCTGAAGTTGTCGCTGACGTTTCTCGCAATGACAGCGATGCCTAGCCTTCGGCCTTCGCCGGCTTCAGCTGCACGGATTCGCCGCAGCCGCAGGCACCGACCTGATTTGGATTGTTGAAGATGAATTGGGCCTGCATCTTGTCGGCCTTGTAGTCCATCTCGGTGCCGAGCAGGAACAGCACCGCCTTCGGATCGACCAGGATCTTCACGCCCTTGTCCTCGACGACCTCGTCGGTGGGACGGACATCGTGGGCATATTCGACCGTATAGGATTGCCCGGCGCAGCCGCCATTCTTGATGCCGACCCGAAGGCCCACGATCTCCGAATCGGCGCGCCGCGTCAGCTCGGCAACACGTTGCGCCGCGGCTTCCGTAAGCTTCATCACCTGCGGACGCGGGCGAGGCTTTGCCTTGGGTGTGGATGAGGCGGGTGTCATGTCAGTCATGTGGTCAATCCCACGGCCAATTCAATGCCGGTTGTTCGTTGATGGAAAACGCTTCACCACATATTGAGAACGAGGCGGGCCTCGTCGGACATCCGATCCGGCGTCCACGCCGGATCCCACACCAGATTGACATTGACGACGCCGACACCGGGAACGCTGGCGACCGCATTCTCGACCATCTGCGGCAATTCTCCGGCCGCCGGGCAGTTCGGCGTGGTCAGCGTCATCAACACGTCGACGGAACGGTCGTCCTTGAGGTCGACCTTGTAGATCAGGCCGAGCTCATAGATATCGGCGGGTATTTCCGGGTCGAACACGGTCTTCAGCGCGGCCACGATTTCACCGCTCAGCCGCTCGGTTTCCTCCGGCGGCAGCGCCGAATGCGTTTCCATATTGCTGGTTTTGACGTCGATATCCTTAACTTCAGGATTCTCTGGCTTCAACAGTGTCGGTCATGAGAACAATTCCCGCGCCTTGATCAGCGCCTGTGCCAGCTGGTCGACTTCTTCACGTGTATTATACATTCCGAACGACGCCCGGCACGTCGCCGTTACATTGAACCGCTCTAAAAGCGGCATCACGCAATGGGTGCCGGCACGCACCGCGATGCCCTGGCGGTCGATCACGGTCGCGACATCGTGGGGATGGGCCCCCTTCATCTCGAACGAGATCACCGGTCCCTTGCCCCTGGCTGTACCGATCATGCGCAACGAGTTGATTTCGCGTAAGCGTTCCTCGGCATAGGTCAAAAGATCGTGCTCGTGGGCTGCGATGCGCGTCCTTGCCGATCGAATTGACGTAGTCAATCGCCGCACCCAGTCCCACCGCTTCGACGATCGCCGGCGTCCCCGCCTCGAATTTATGCGGCGGATCGCCATAGGTGACCCAGTCCTGCGCGACCTCGCGGATCATCTCGCCGCCGCCATTGTAGGGGCGCATCGCCGCGAGATGGTCGTATCTGGCATGGAGCACGCCGATGCCCGTTGGCCCGTAGAGTTTGTGGCCGGTGAAAACATAGAAGTCGGCGTCGATGTCCTGCACGTCGATCGCGAGGTGCACGGCAGCCTGGCTGCCGTCCACGAGCACCGGGATGCCGCGGCCATGCGCGATCCTGACCACGTCCTTGACCGGCACGATGGTGCCGAGCGCGTTTGACATCTGCGTGATGGCGACCAGTTTGGTTCGCGCCGTCAGCAGCTTTTCGAATTCCTCGATCAGGAAATTGCCGTCGTCATCCACCGGCGCCCATTTGATGACCGCGCCGTGACGTTCCCGAAGAAAATGCCAGGGCACGATGTTGGAGTGGTGCTCCATGATCGAGAGCACGATCTCGTCGCCCGCCTTGATGTTCGGCTCGCCCCACGAGGAGGCGACGAGGTTGATCGCTTCCGTCGCGTTGCGGGTAAAGACGATTTCTTCGGTCCGCGCGGCGTTGAGGAATTTCGCCACCTTGGCGCGGCCGCCCTCATAGGCTTCGGTCGCGGCGTTGGCGAGGTAATGCAAGCCTCGATGCACATTGGCGTATTCGGTCTTGTAGGCCTGCGTCATGCGGTCGAGCACCGCATTGGGCTTCTGCGCGGAGGCTGCGTTGTCGAGATAGACCAGCGGCTTGCCATAGACCTTGAGCGCCAGTGCGGGAAAATCCTCCCGGACCCGGGCGACGTCGTATGAACCGTTTGCGACCGCCGGATGCATGATCATCCCCGTGCCTCGAGCCAACGCCGCGCCGTCGAGATCGCAAGCTCGCGCAAGACATCACTTGCGACCGACTCGATCGCCTCGCCAACGAACGCCTGGATCAGCAGCGCCTGCGCCTCCTTTTCGGAAAGACCGCGCGCGCGCAGGTAAAACAACAGGCTCTCGTCCAGCGCACCGGTGGTCGCGCCATGGCCACAGGTCACATCGTCGGCGAAAATCTCCAGTTCCGGCTTGTTGTCGGCTTCGGCCTCGTCGGACAACAGCAGCGCGCGCGTCATCATCTTGGCGTCGGTCTTTTGCGCGCCGGGGCGGACAATGATGCGGCCCTGAAACACCGAATGCGCGCGGTCATCGACGACGGCCCGGAAGATTTCACGGCTCGCACAATGTGGTACGGCGTGATCCAGGAACAGCGTGGTGTCCGCATGCTGGCGGCCATTGAGCAAATTGACGCCATTGGCGCTGACTTCGGCGCCCTCGCCCGTAAACGTCAGGTATCCCTGATAACGGCTCACGCCGCCACCGCTCGTCATATTGAAGGTGTTGAGACGGGCTTTCGCGCCGATGGTGAAAATGGAAGTCGAGATATTGATTGCATCCGGTGCATCGACCATCAGCCGCACGTGCTGGAGTTCGGCGTCCTCGCCAAGCCACACGTTGACGGCATCGTTCACCTGATAGGCTTGCGCACCATCCGCGGCGACGAAACTCTCCAGCAATGTCGCACGTGCCCCCTTGCCGACCTTCAGGAACGAGCGGCTATAGGATGCGGCCGACGAACGTGTCGCGACATGCACGATGTGCAGCGACTTGCCCGGCGCGGCTCGCTCGGCGATCGTGATCAACGCACCATCGGTTGCCATCGCCGCGTTCAGCGAGATCATCGGGCCGGAGGCCGCGCCGTTATTGAGCAAATCGGCTCGCGCCTGGTTGCCAGCATCCTCCAGCGCCTCGCGGAGTGTTCGCACGCCGACCCCGGCCTCCAGGGCGGAAAGTTGCGAGAGCGCCGGCGACAACACGCCGTCAACCAGCACCAGAAGCTGCGCATCCACCGTTGCGATTGAGGCCAAGGCCGCCTTGGCGCGCTCAAGCGCTGCGGCGTCTGGCGTCGCGGCCAGCGGAAGCACCTCGCGCATCAGCGCGCGCAGATCGGTGTATTTCCATTCCTCGACCCGGCGGTTCGGAAGACCTGCACGCTCATAGGCCTCAAAGGCCCGCTGGCGGACCTCCGCAACCACGCCTGCGCCAGGCAGCCGGTCGCGAGCGGTCGCGAAAATATCGCCCAGCGCGCGTGCGGTGTCGGTTTTTGCCAGTGCCAGATTCATCATCGATTCCGTTTTGGATCAGGTCCGAGCGTCAGGCCGCGTCCTCGAATTGAGCGTAACCGGAAGCCTCGAGTTCCAGCGCCAGTTGCTTGTCGCCGCTCTTCACCACGCGGCCTTTTGACATCACGTGCACGAAGTCCGGCACGATGTAGTTCAACAGCCGCTGATAATGCGTGATCACCACCATCGCGCGCTTGGGCGAACGCAACGCGTTGACGCCGTCGGCGGCAATGCGCAGCGCGTCGATGTCAAGACCGGAGTCCATTTCGTCCAAAATGCACAGGCTCGGCTCGAACAGCGCCATCTGGAGAATTTCGTTGCGCTTCTTTTCGCCGCCGGAGAAGCCGACATTGACGCCGCGACGAAGCATGTCCTGCGGAATGTTCAGCCGGCTTGCGACTTCGCGCACCTTCTTCAGGAAATCAGGCGTTGAGAATTCCCCCTCGCCACGCGCCTTGCGTTGGGCGTTCAGCGCCGTGCGCAGGAAATTCATGGTGGCCACACCGGGAATCTCGACCGGATACTGGAAGGCGAGGAACACGCCCTTGGCGGCGCGCTCGTCGGGCGACATTTCGAGGAGATTCTCGCCCCTGAACAGGATCTCGCCGCCGGTGACTTCGTAGCCCGGCTTGCCGGCGATAACATGAGAGAGCGTCGATTTGCCGGAGCCGTTCGGCCCCATGATCGCATGCACCTCGCCCTCGTTCACGGTGAGCGAAAGCCCGTGGAGAATCTCCCGGTCCTCGACGCTGACTTGCAGATTTTTGACTTCGAGTAGTGCCATTAGTCTGAAACCCTGTTCTCGGCTTTTGCTGGCCGGCTAGATCCGGACGCCTTCGGGGGCCGTGTAAGTTTGATCCACAACGTTGCCGGTGTTGCGAACGCCAGCCGGCTCAAAAATGATGATCTCCGCTTCCTCGTCGGCGGCGGTCCGATGTTCCACGCCGCGCTTCACGACAACGGCCTCGCCGGGTCCGAGATGAACGATCCGGTCGCGGAATTCCACGCGAAATCGTCCCTTCCAGACCAGGAAAAATTCGTCCTCGGCGTCGTGCTTGTGCCAGGGAAATTCGCCCTGAACCTTCACCAGCTTGACGTCCTGTTCGTTCAACGATGCAACCGTCTTTGGCCGCCAATGCTCCGTGAATAATGCAAACTTCTCGTCGAGGCTGATTTTTCCAGACATCGCTTAGCCCACACTGCCTTCGAGCGAGATCGAGATGAGCTTCTGTGCCTCAACGGCGAATTCCATCGGCAGTTGCTGCAGCACGTCCTTCACAAAGCCGTTGACCACAAGGCCAACCGCCTCTTCCTGACTCAAGCCGCGCTGCACGCAATAGAACAACACGTCTTCGGAAATCTTCGACGTGGTGGCTTCATGTTCGAACAGCGCCGAGGAATTTTTGGCTTCCACGTACGGAACGGTATGCGCGCCGCACTTGTCGCCGATCAGAAGCGAGTCACAGGCGGTGTAGTTGCGCGCCCCCGTCGCCTTCCGATGCGCGGTGACGAGGCCGCGATAGGTGTTCTGCGACACGCCCGCGGCGATGCCCTTCGAGATGATCCGGCTCGTCGTGTTCTTGCCGAGATGGATCATCTTGGTGCCGGAATCGACCTGCTGGTGGCCGTTCGAAATCGCGATCGAGTAGAACTCGCCGCGCGAATTGTCGCCGCGCAGGATGCAGCTCGGATATTTCCAGGTGATCGCCGAACCGGTCTCGACCTGGGTCCAGGAAATCTTCGAATTGTTGCCGCGGCAATCGCCACGCTTGGTGACGAAATTGTAGATGCCACCCTTGCCTTCCGAGTTGCCGGGGTACCAGTTCTGCACCGTCGAATATTTGATTTCGGCATCGTCAAGCGTCACCAGTTCGACCACGGCGGCGTGAAGCTGGTTCTCATCGCGCTGCGGCGCGGTGCAGCCTTCGAGATAGCTGACGTAAGAACCCTTGTCGGCGATGATCAGTGTGCGCTCGAATTGTCCGGTGTTGCGCTCGTTGATGCGGAAATAAGTGGACAGTTCCATCGGGCAGCGCACGCCCGGTGGCACGTAGACGAACGAGCCGTCGGAAAACACCGCCGAATTCAAGGTGGCGAAGAAATTGTCCGAGGTCGGCACCACCGAGCCGAGATACTTCCTCACGAGATCGGGGTGCTCGCGGATCGCCTCCGAAATCGGCATGAAGATCACGCCGGCCTGTTTTAACTCTTTCTGGAACGTGGTCGCGACCGACACCGAATCGAACACCGCATCCACCGCAATGCGTCGCTCGCCCTCGGGCCGCACGACGCCCTCCAGCACTTCCACCTCGCGCAAGGGAATGCCGAGCTTCTCGTAGGTTTTAAGGATTTCCGGATCGATTTCGTCGAGCGAACCGATCGTCTTCTTGGGCTTCGGCGCCGAATAGTAATAAAGGTCCTGGTACTCGATCTTCGGATAATTGACGCGCGCCCAGGTCGGCTCGGCCATGGTCAGCCAGCGGCGATAGGCCTCCAGACGCCACTCCAGCATCCAGGCGGGTTCGTTCTTTTTTGCGGAGATGAAGCGGACGGTATCTTCCGACAACCCCTTCGGGGCCTTCTCGGACTCGATAAGCGTCTCAAATCCATATCGATACTGATCGACGTCGATCTGGCGAACCCGATCGACCGTCTCTTGTACGGCAGCCATTCTCTTCCTCCGCTCGCGGTTTCAAGGACCGCGGTGGATCAATTCCGAAAGACCATTACGATGTTTCGCGGGCGAAATCACCTGCTTAGAACCGTTCAAGCCGTGTTTCGTCGCTGATCCTTAAGTAGGCTACCGGCGAGCTTTCGCCAAGCCTCAAGGCAGTAATCAATGTCCGCGTCCTGGGTTGACCAGCCCAGACTGAGGCGCACCGCTCCTTGCGCGATGTCGCGGTCAAATCCCATGGCTTCCAGCACATGAGAGGGCTGCACCTTGCCGGATGAGCAGGCAGAGCCCGAGGACACCGCGATCCCGGCCAGATCGAAGCCAATCACCGCGGTTTCGGCCCTTAGACCCGGAACCGTAAAGAGCGTTGTATTAGGCAGCCGCGGAGCCGCATCGGAGAACACGATGGCGCCTGGGGTCCGCCGCAGGCCCTCTTCCAGCCGTCTTCGCAAACCATCGAGGCGGACAGCATCGCGCTCCAGCGCCGCCAGGGCGGCTTTGGCGGCGGCGCCGAACCCAGCAATCCCCACGACATTCTCGGTTCCCGCCCGCCTGCTTATTTCCTGACCGCCGCCGCGCAGAAGTGGCTCCAATCCACTTAGCCGCTCGGCCAGGACAAGCGCCCCGACCCCCTTGGGGCCGCCAATCTTGTGCGCGGAAAGCGTCACCAGATCGGCACCTAACTCGTTAATATCAAATGGTATTTTTCCAAATCCCTGGATCGCGTCGACATGCAGCAGACCACCCTCGGCGTGGACGATCTCGGCTGCCGCGGCAATCGGCTGGACCGCGCCTGTTTCATTGTTGGCTAGCATCACCGACACCAGCGCCGGCGGCTTGCCCTGAAGCAATCGACGCAAATGGGCAGGATCGATGAGCCCAGAGCGCGTTACGCCGACGATTTCGATCGCCTCGCGGGGAAATCGCCCGCCCGCGAGCACAGAGGCATGCTCGATGGCCGAAACCACGAGCCTCTGGACGGGTGGGTTCGGTTCCCGCTTGAGCCCCCGGCGCATGGCCAGCGCGTTGGCCTCCGTCCCGCCCGAAGTGAAGATGACGTTCCGCGGCTGGGCGCCGACCGCGCCAGCGACGGCGGTGCGGGCATCCTCGACCAATTTGCGCGCCTGGCGGCCCTCGGCGTGAACGGACGACGGGTTCCCGCAAAGCTCCATGGCTGCGGTCATGGACTCCTTCGCTTCGACGCGAAGCGGTGTGGTCGCATTCCAATCAAGGTAGATACGGTCGGACATTGAAGTAATATAGTACCTTAAATTTTGGACGTATCGAACAATGCGCGCTCGGTCCGGATCTGTCGGTCAACAATTGGCCTTATGCCAGTTGGCGATCGCTGCGTCTGGTTGCAATCGAAGCGCCGACGTCTCCGGAAGCCTTCCCGGGTGTTCAAAACCCTTGCTTTTTGCCCCTCGGCTCATGTTAGAACGCGGCCTCCAGTTCACCAGCGCCGTTCGCGCATCGCCCATCGGCGTCTGATCAGCCCCTTATCTTCCTGCGAGGTTCTATCTGCCGATGCGCCAGATAGAGCCAGCAACAAGGCGGTTGATTTTGCCAAGGACCATCAATGCCTGAAGTCATTTTCACCGGCCCCGCGGGCCGCCTCGAAGGCCGTTATCATCCGGCGAAGCAGAAGAACGCCCCAATCGCGATGATCCTGCACCCGCATCCGCAATTTCACGGCACGATGAACCACCAGATCGTCTATCAGTGCTACTACGCGTTCGCCCATCGCGGTTTTTCGGTGCTGCGTTTCAATTTCCGCGGCGTTGGCCGCAGCCAGGGCTCGTTCGATCACGGCACCGGTGAACTCTCGGATGCAGCTTCCGCGCTCGATTGGGCGCAGACCATCAATCCGGAAGCGCGCGCTTGCTGGGTCGCGGGATTTTCCTTCGGTGCCTGGATCGGCATGCAGCTCTTGATGCGCCGCCCGGAGGTCGAAGGGTTTATTTCGATCGCGCCGCCCGCCAATCTTTACGACTTCTCGTTCCTTGCACCCTGCCCGTCTTCGGGCCTGATCGTGCATGGCGAGAAGGACGCCGTCGTGCCGCCCAAGGACGTCAATACGCTGGTCGAAAAACTGAAGACGCAGAAGGGCATCGTGATCGATCAGCAGATCATTCCCGGCGCCAACCATTTCTTCGACGGCAAGCTTGAGCCGTTGATGCAGACGGTGACCGGCTATCTCGACATGCGGCTTGCCAACGTCCGATAGGCCCAGTGCGGCCATAGGATCACCATGAGTTCGTTCGTGGCGCTTCTGCGGGCGGTCAATGTCGGCGGCACCGGCAAACTGCCGATGAGCGAGCTCAAGCAAATCTGCGAGGAACTCGGCTTCGGCACAGTCCGCACTTACATCGCCAGCGGCAATGTCGCTTTCACCAGCAGAAAGTCCGAAGCCACGGTCAAGGCGATGCTTGAAAAGCGCCTTGAGGCCTATGCCGGCAAGCCTGTCGGCGTTTTGGTGCGCACCGCGGCCGAAATGGCGCAGGTGCTCGCCGACAATCCATTTCCGAAGACAGCGCCTAACCGGACCATGGCGGTGTTCCTCGACCGCGCGCCACCTGCCGACACGCTGGCCGGCATTCGCGGCCAACGCAGCGAGCAGGTCCGTTTGGGCCGCCGCGAAATCTACATCCACTACGGCGAGGGCATGGGCACTTCGAAGCTGGTCGTTGCCGCCGCCAAAACGGGGACCGCGCGGAACATGAATACCGTTGCGGCGCTCGCCCGGATGGCCGCCGAGTTCTGAATCGGAACGGAGTGATTACGCCGCCGCCTTCTCCTGCAGGCGCGATATCCAGGAATTCCGCCGCTTGAGAAAATCGCGCAGTAGCGCCCTATATTCGGCGCTGACGGCCGAGCGCACCGACGGCCGTTGTGCGAGCGATCCGCGCCACTCCGCCAGCCTCGGCTTTTTCGCGAGAATGCCGAAATCGCCGATCTCGTCTAACACGTCGAAATAGCGAAACACCGGGCCGAACACGGCATCGACCAGCGAGAAGCTTTCGCCATCAAACCACGGCGCTGCCTTCACGCGCGCCTCGAGCCGCGCAAAGCGCTGCTCCAACTGGACGGTCTTGCCTTGAAACGCCACGTCGTTTGGCGCGCCATAAAACCCTGCGATGTCATTGAGGACAGCCGATCCGAATTCAATCCAGCCGCGGTGCTCGGCGCGGCGCAATGCATCGGCAGGATGCAACGGCCTCGGCTGGGTTTCCTCGAGGTATTCGAGGATGACGGCGGAATTCGAAAATCGCGGTATCGCCGACCTGCAGCACCGGCGTCCTGCCGAGCGGAGAGATCGCCAAAAACCAATCCGGCTTGTTAGCGAGATCGACGTCGATTCGCTCAAAGGCTGTGCCCTTCTCGGTCAGCGAGATCACCGCGCGTTGGACATAGGGACAGAGCTTGTGGCTGATCAGTTTGAGGGGGGCGGCCATCGCTAGCTCAACGGGTTGATGCAGGCCCGCCGATTTATATGCATTTGCATCAAATAGTCAAGTTAGATGCAATTGCATCAACTAAGCGTGTTCACGGCCTAGCGATGATCCCGCCAGTCATCGGGATCGGCACGCCGGTCGTGGCGGGGTAACTGAGCGGCAATCCCTTGAGGCCACGCGCGGCCAGGAAACCGAACGCCTGGGCCTCGATGGCATCGGCCGACCAGCCGAGCGTATCGGCAGCCTGCACGGGGGCGGGGTACAGCCGCTCGCGCAACATCCGCATCATGGTGAGATTGCGCGCCCCACCTCCCGCGACAACCCAGCTCCGTGGCCGCTTCGGCAACAGCGGAACTGCCCTGGCAATCGCCGCGACGGTAAAGGCCGTCAACGTCGCCGCACCGTCCGCCGGCGGCATGTCGCGAAGCAAAAGCTTGGCGAAATCATTACGGTCGAGCGATTTCGGCGGCGGCAGTGCAAAAAATGAATGCGTCAACGCCTGCGCTATCCACGCCTGATCGACGGTGCCCTGGGCGGCCATGCGGCCGTCGCCGTCGAAGCGCTGGCCCGTGATGCGGTTCATGAAATCGTCGAGCAACGCGTTGCCCGGACCGGTGTCGCAAGCAATCAAGGTGTCGCCGTCGACGTAGGTTATGTTGGCCACGCCGCCGATATTGAGCACAACCATCGGCCCCTCGCGCTCGAGCGACTGGGCCAGCGCGCGGTGATAGACCGGCACGAGGGGTGCGCCCTGCCCGCCGGCGGCAACGTCGGCGGCACGGAAATCGTGCATGACAGGGATATGGATGGCCTTCGCGAGTGCCACGGCGTCGCCGATCTGTACCGTCATCCCCTCGGCCGGCCGGTGCAGCACCGTCTGGCCATGGAATCCCACGATATCGATATCCTCATAGGCGATGCGGTTTTGGGCGGTGAAGCTCGCAACCGCCTCGGCGTGCGCCACCGTAACGGCGTGTTCCGCCTCGCGCAGGATGCCCGGCCGCGCATCGCGCTGCGGCAGGTGGACCGCTTCCATCAGGGCTCCAAGCAGCAGACGGCGCTCGGCTTCGCTGTAGGGCCGGTATCCCGTTGGGCCAAACGCCTTGACCCGCCTTCCATCGGTTTCGATCATGGCGACATCGACCCCGTCAAGCGAGGTGCCGCTCATCAGACCGATCGCCGTCAACATCATTGCAATCAAGCCCCGGCCTTGGCCCTACCCCAGGCGTTCAGCTTGTGCCAAACGGACCCGATTTAGTACCCGGCATTAGCTACAAAAACCCTAATGAAATAGGGGTTTTCTTTAACTTTCAGGAACGCTCGGTAGCTAGAAAACAGCTTTAGCTACCGTATAGCTACCAAGCCATTCATGGACTTGATTCGTTTTAGCTCAAGTAGGATTGGGTCAAAGGCGGGCGGTTTCGTGACGGGGCTGCGCCGGTAACCGAAAAGCACGGTCCCACCTCTGGGGGCTTTGAGGGTTATGGGCAGGACCGTGCCGGGTCGCGTAATCGGCGGAAAACACGACCCGATAGGCAGCGCGGCCTCACGCCGGTAGGTTCTTGGACCGGATGGCAGCATTACCGCTCAACCCATAGATGCCTCCCTGCGATTCAGGAGTATCATCGAAGCAAAAGCTAGCAGCTTCGTGACGTGTAAGGGTTCCAGCCGAATTTTTGAGCAACTTGCTGGAACAAAAACTGTTCACTTGTGACTTATGTTGCGGAACGGAATCCCGGTTCCCGCGTGATCTACTTGGATGGGGGCATTCGCATTGGGAGCGCGATGCCATGGCCAGTCCGACAGCACGGCTGCAAAGCTATAATCCGCCCTTGCGGGAAGCGACCAAATTTCAGTGTCCTACCTGCGATGCTCAATACAAAGTCGTGCGCATCGAAGCCCCGCCTACGCATGATCACCAAATTGTATGTGTCAGTTGCGGCGGTCCGCTACTCGTCAGGCAGGGCAAGTTCGTGTTGATATACTTCCGCACTGAGGGCGGTCGAGAAATCATAGGACGCTAGGTCTTAATCCCCGCCGGCCATAGGCACGGCCCCGCCTTCTGCATGAGCGGAGAAGGATTTTGCCTTCACCAAATCCCTTTTGGAATGGACGAGTAATCGCTGGCGCGGCATGATCTAACGATGGGACAGGATGAACGACCGACTTGCCCCCGGTGCGGGGCAAAGTTGAGTTTTACGTTTTCTCCAAGCGACAAAGGGCTGCGCGCATTGCCATGCCCCAATTGCGACCGCCTCGATCCGCTGAAGAGCGACAGAGCGATGGGCTGGCTCAAGAGTGAGCTACAGCCGCCGAAATAGAATCATTCAATAAAGCCAAACGAAGTCGCCAACTTGGCGTTGGCTCGCATGGCCAAGTTTTTCCTAGCTCTTATTGCGGTTGCGGTCGCCGTATTAGTATCGGCATTAGTCTATGCGGCCTTTGTGTTGTAGGCCATCTCACTTGGCGGCCTCTTTGTTTTCAGCGGCAGTGAGTTTGCTTGAGGGGCCGCGCCGGTAAGCACGGCCCCGCCTCTGGAACCTGTGGGGTTATGGGCAGGGCCGTGCAGGCGTAATCGGCGGAAAACACGGCCTAATAGGCAATGCGGGTTTGCCGAAATCGTTTCTGGGCAAGGGAACTTTCTTTCCAGTTCTGAGTGAATCGTTTTTCTCATTCTGGGAGGATAATCATGCGTAAGCGTTGCCCGTCCCCAATCGGTATTGGCCGCGATTTGGATGCGAAGGCAATTGAGGCTCTTGAGGATGCCGAGCGTATGTCACCCGGTGTGGAACGAACCGAAGCACTGAAAAGGGCGGGTCAGCTTTGCAACGCGGCTGATACCTATCGGTACCTTTTCTCCAACGAACTTAAGCCGCCGAACTAACAACCCAAAAGAGACGGCCACAGGGCGGGGGAGCTATTCCAACGCCGCTAAAGCCAACATACCCGCTTGGGCGGCGTTGTGCATTGTGGCCGAAACTACGTAAAATTCCCAAGGGTCTTAGTTGGCGTCCTCTTTCATAGTCCGGGCAATCTAGCGGCCACCTTTGCCGCCATTGCTTTGCGACGGTTCGCGGCTTGGTTTGGGCTATGAGGAATTCGAAGTGACGCGGCAGTGGACCGAAGCGGAGACTGATCGGTTGCGGGTATTAATCCGTAAGAAGGTTAGCGCCGAAGAAATCGCGAAATCTCTCGGTCGTTATGCTAGCTCCGTGAAAAAGAAAGCCAGAGAATTGCGCTTGATCCCGCTTAAGAAGATGAAGGGAAAACGAAAATAAAAAGAAAGAGGCCGCCAACCAGTGCGGCCTCTTCTTACTGACGCGATGCCTTGGAGTCTGAAGCCCACGCCATAGCCGGAACGGATTTTCCCCCCGCTTACCGCTCGGTGTGAATCAAACCTACCGGGAAAATTCCCCGACACATTGATGCGGATCAAACGCTCCAGTTTTTTGTGTCCTTGAGCTAAATCAAGGTCTAGCCTACTGGCGGCATCATACATCCGTGATGGCCAATTTCGTTTTCAGGTGCCCGACGACCGGCTTCAACCTTCAGCATCAACTGGATGACCATCCAGTTGTCTCCGAAAACGAGTACGAGGCAATCACCTGTCTTGCCTGCACCAGGATACATTTCGTCAACCGAAAAACCGGCAAAGTATATTAGGTTAAGACGACGAGTAAGAACCGCTGTCGAAATAGGCACGGTCCCGCCTATTGAGGGGGCGTCGGCGGGACCGTGCGGCCACCGATGAGGGACGATGGTCCGATCTAGTTAGCGGCGGGTTGTGACACTTTTGTAAAATCGGCAACTCGAATGCCCAGACGGTCGGTATCCGCACACCCCGTTTCGCTTTTATTAATCTCTAATGATTTGGACGTATCAACGCTTTCATGGAAAGACGCGCCGTCCCTCGCAAGCCCGTACTAATGTCTGGTGCGATTAGGTTCGCTGACAGCACAATTAATTGCTTGGTGCGCAACATAACGATTTCAGGGGCAGCACTCGAAGTTTCCAACCCCCATGAAATACCCGAACGCTTCAATCTCGTTTTCAAAGCAGATGACGCACACCTTCCTTGTCGCGTCATTTGGCGTGAAGAGGAGCGGATCGGCGTTGCGTTTGAATAAGCAATTCAGCCGCCGACATTTGCCTATCGGCCAAGGAACAACGAAGCCCGCGCCGTTCGTGATGCTGCGCCCTTAATGCCGAACGAAGTGTGGCGACGTTTCAGACTGCTTCAGCGAAGGCGGACCATCATAACCAGCAACTAACGCTCGGAGAACGAGATAGAAGGCGATTCCGAATGCTTCTATTCCGTAGTCAACATTCAAAGGGCAACTGCCGGGTTCGACCGTTGGGGGAATGATGCCGCTGGTAACACTGAGCGCGGCCCCTGTCTGAGAAATATTTCGCAACGTGCAATCGAAAGTTTTGCCGTCGAATTCAATCGAGCAGGTCTTCAAAACTCTGAGCCGTCGTGACGTTCGCCATTCCATCCAATGCGTTTAAAATAAAATTCTAATGAAACATGTAAATACCTGCAACAAAACGGGGCATAGCAAGACAACGATCCGGTAACCGACGTGTCCGGGCCGCACACAGGACGCAAGCCGATGCGTTCGAGATTGAAGCTGGGGCGAAGCGCCGACTTGCCGACGAATACGAAGCTGCGCAAGAGCGGGGGGAGGTTCGCGGCCACGGTAACAGAAGTGATATTCCTAAGCAGAATATCACCGTAAAGGATACCGGCTTAACTTCGAAACAAGTTCACGACACTCGCGCCGTGCGTGATGCTGAGCTGAAAAGAATGATCCGGGTGTGGTTCGGAGGACGCTCTGGCCGTTGCTCGCCGCGCCGGATTGTCACCCGAAAAGGTACGGCCTCAAGAGGGGGACCAGCGCGGTACTAAACCCCCTTGAGGCCGCATACGCCGATCGGCGGATCGAACGCTTCTCACATTGTGTTGAACGGTCGGAGCAATATTACGACGCGCTAGTGGCGGATTTTAGATTCTGAATGTCGGAATAAAGATTCGTACTAATATTATACGGCTAGGTCCCGAGAGATTAGCTAATCGTTAACTTGGTTCGAAAGCATGGCGACCAAGGGGATGTTACCAACAAGAACATCCCTTCTACAGCCGACGTTGGCCTGACCCGCAAGCAAGTTCACGAAGCCCGCGCCGTGAGGGATGCCTTCTGCAACGTTGCAGACAAAACGAACCAGACGAAGCCGCTTCCATCACGTGATGGAATCCGCCGTCACGTGATGTCACGAGCCAAAAAATCAGCGGAACGTTCCGCTCAATCGTCGCCAATTCCTGAACAAGAACCGCGCCGCGTGTCCGCCCATGCCTTGGTTCATGCGGCCCGCTACTTGCTAGCCCGCGAACCCACCGCCCACCAGCGGCTTCGCTACGGCTTTGCGTCATGTGTTTCAGCAAAAGCACGCGGGGCTGTGGTCTTTATCGCGTGCGCTAGCCCGGCCACCGTTGAGAAATGTACATTTTTGGAGTACAACCCTTCCACGATGCGAGCGCTAACTATTAGCTCACGCACCTAGAAAAATGTACCGATTTGGAGTACAACCTTTCCACGATGAGGCGCGTACTTATTAGCTTGGCCACCTAGAAAAGAGCGCCGAAAATCCGTTAATGTGCAAATACTGAATCGCGTTCGGGACAGCGCGGCACACTCTAAGCCAAACAATCGAGACAGACGACCAACACCGGCCCGATAGCCGGTGTGAAGTCGTCTTTTGGCGGCTAGCGAAGAAAATGAGGGATAGATTCGATTCTTGTCAACCTCCAGAACGACTTCTTCAAACGGGGTCTTCAAGGTGTGCGAACGGCGGAAGTGAACGGCACGACCGACAACGCAGACGCGGTGTTGGAAATCTACAGAGGACAAAAGACAATGTTCGTTTTTGCGATTGAAACTTGCGGCAGGACGGTTGCATTCACCAAAGAGACAGACCGGATCATGCTTGAAGCGTTTTTGAGCGGCGACAGAGACGAAGGGCAACACCTTCTAGATGGACTCTCTTTGATGCGGGATAGCATCGGCCCGTTATGGGACGGCAAGGCACCGATCACGGCACGCTTGGCCACCGAGTCGGAAGAAATGGACTACGACATTACGGCTCAGGAATACATGGAGAAGGAACCGGACGTTCGCACCGACGAATCTATTTTGATGTTCCAGCTTCAGAATACGAAAGGCGAAAGCGTCTTGATGATTCCGCCCGCGATGGCACGTATGCCGAACTAAGAAAGGACGCCCGGCCCGCGCAATCGCGGCCTAGCTAGCACACTGACACGCGGACGCACCGCTCTGGCGTGCAATGCGGAGCTATGGGGATTTGGGAAAGGGGAAGACGAACTTCCACGAGAAGACAATACCAGACCAACGCGAAAATGCAAGCCGCGATCAACGCGGCATGACTAACACCGCGATAACGCGGGTACGGCCTGACCAACGGAATGAACCGAAGGCGGGATATTTAAACAGAAAGCCAATTTGATGAACGACAACGACAGCGGGACGGAATACGACGACAGCCAGATTCAAGGCGACGACGAAGCCGGGTTTGAAGACAACAGCGAACACGAAGAAAGAGACGCCGACGTACAGTTAGGCAAAAAGATTGCGCGGGAAAAGAAATATCACGCCTCCCGTGTCGTCACGGTAAGCGCAAATCCGTTGGATGCCGAATTGCTTCCGCAATCGGGCTCTGAAGAAGAAACAAGTAGAAGTGCGGCGCGGCAAGACAGTCGAAGATGATGAGGAAAAGGAATCCAGTCGTCGGAAAGATTCCGCGATTGTAAAGCAGAAGAACAAGGAAAGGCTGGCGGCTGCTTCGAAGGGTTTCGACTTCAATCTGCTCAAGCCACCGAAAAAAGCTGCCAACGACAACTTTAGGCCGACCGTGTCATGGCCGTTTATGGAACAGCTTACGCGAAAGACATTCGAACCGGATGAAGAGCGCAGAGCGAAGAACGTCGTATCGGTACGTTACCTTCGCGAACTTATCGACCTAGCCGAAGCGGACCCGTTGGGGTCGTCGGTGTATCTACCCGGCAAGGATACTCCTACAGATTACGACGTGCAGCGAACCGAATCCGGCAACGTATATTTTGAACACGGTATGACGTTGGACCGGCGGAAAGTGATCTACGATAATAAGAACGATGAAGCGGACGCGGAGCGCTACAGCGGTTTCGTGAGAACGGCGAAGAAATCCGTGCTGGTGAGTAACAGCGGATTCGACCTGAACCGTGACGACCCATTCCCGGTGCGTGTGATGAAAGGGTGTGAGGAACTGGACGTAATCATTGCTGCCGTTGGGCCGGTGCTGTGGCCGTCGCTCAAGGCTGCGGTAAGCGACAACGCTACGATGACTGATATCGGCTTGGCACTTGGCGTGAATAGATTCAAAGCGTCCAGCGAAGGCACGAGGATTATCCGGCTCGCGCTGACGGCGGCGATAGAAGCGATTGGCCGGAATGAAGTCAAAGACGAGCCGCGACTCCCGACTCCGTTGCCGGATAAGTCACGCGGCTCTTTCTATAATCAAACGCGAGGGCCGGTCATCCAAGTCGCGGCTTAAGGTAAACATGTACCGAATAAGCAAAAGCGCTCTGTAAGCCTTTGATGTTGCTCAACTTGTGAGTCAAACGTCCTGTCAAGTACGGATAGTGAGAGGGACAGTTTCCCTTCATCGAATGGCTAAGACTTCACGCACCCCCGGTGTACCGCGCCGGGGGTGCTTCTTTTTGTGACTTGGGAATCATCCCACCACGACTTCGGAGGTTACATGACTACACCGCTTCTAAAACTTGGCGGCCTTTCCCGCGTGACCGGCGTGCCCGGTCCAACATTGCTCCGCTGGTGGGACCGCAACACCATAGAGTCGTGCAGATTCGACTCGACCACGTCTGGTTCGGGACAATATCGCGGCTACTCCCGTCCGACCGTTAACAAGATCGCAATCGCTTGGAAGATTACGCCGCTCGGCGTTGGCACTGGCCAAGCCCTAACAATCGCTGCCCACTACACAGACGTGGGCGACAGCAAGCGGGCCGCGAATACGCTCTATGAATTCGGACGCACCGTTCTGATCCACACCGCGACCGGAACCGTAATCAAGAATCTATCCGCCGACTCGTCACTAAGTGACGCGTTAGGCCGACCGATGACACCGGCCATCATATTGGATATCGGGCCGGTGATTTAAGAAATCGACGACAACCTTTCAAAGGAATTGAGACGCAAATGATGTACGACCAAAATAAAATTGCCAACCACGGCACCGACGAAGCTAAGGCTATTCGCATTGAGCTAGAAGACGCCAAAGCAGCGGAGAAAAATATCTCCGCTGAAATCGCGGCGGCTATCGCAGCGGGCGATAACAGCACCGATGATGATGCAAATCTTGAAGACCTTCTTAATGGGAACATCATCACAACGCCAACACCCGCCGAACGAATAAATAGCCTGCATCGGTCGAAACAAAAGGTGTCGAATTACACCGACACGTTGTCGGTGAAGCTTACAGCGGAAGACACCAAAGCCGAAATGAAATATGCCGCTGAAATCAAACCGCAGGTGGACGGACTCGAAAAGGAAATCGTCGATGCAGCCGTCGTGCTTCACAAACTGCATCTGAAGCACTTTCAAGCGAAGCGCTCATTCATCAACAACGGCATCAGCACCTACGGGAATTTTTCCCTTTCCATTGATGACGTGTTGGGGATTCCGGTCAGTAATCACACGGCGCTGGCGTCGATGTTTCAGGAGGCCGTCAAGAAGGGCTTGATAAAGAACATGCCCGAAGGTTTGCGGGGGTGACCGGTACGAAGATCATCCAAGGCTATGCCTGCCTTTGGGGCGTTCGTCATTGGTATTGGAAGAACGAACGCTTTGAAGTTTTCGAGAAAGGTGCATTCACCGGTTCGTTATGGGGCGTCTGGCTTGGCCGGGATCACAAGTACACTGAGCGCAAGATTGCCGAACAAGAAGACGGCAGCCTTGAGATTCTTGAAAATGAAATCGGCTTGGCGTTTCGCGCCAAGTTGAAGCCCGCTGATATTGACTGGATTGGCGGACGTTCAGAAGTTAGCGTCTCGTACCTTCCGAAAGAAACCGAAAATCGCAACGGCCTGCATGTCGTGAAGAAAGCGGCTTTGCTGGAAGTGAGTCTATGCGACGTGGCTACGATAAGGGCAACTCATGCCATCGTCTGCGACGCCGCAACTTGCGGCACGCTCGCTGAAGACGCCGCTAGCAGATTTTCAACTGACGCGGCTGCAACTAAGTTCATGGACGCTATGAGACGATACCAACAGAGTTAGCGCGACACAATCGTCCCTCGTGTCTGCGCTCCGACGTGACGGCGAGTAGGATAGCCCGCTTGCCCGTCACGTCGCGCCTTAGCACGCGCATCTTTCTTCATCCGTGCGCGGTGCTCCAGCACGGTGGCAGGTCAACGCCTGCCACCGTGTAGTGTTTTTCCATTCAACAGAATCCCACCGCACCGCCGTGCGTTGGCTTACCCGCACGCAACGCCGGTACTATCTGCGTTGTATAAACCTGCCGGGATTTACCGGCCAATTAGAAGACGAACCATGTTTGAGAATGAAAATAAAACCGACTGTATCGACTCACTGATATTCGGAATAAGCCGCACCGGCGATTGGCGTCGGACTCTGGCGAATAGGTTCCCAACTGACTTGCGGAATCTTCGCGCTGCCGATTGCTTGGCAACGTTGACGACCGAAGCCAGCCAACTTAGTGACAAAGATTGGTCGAAGCTACAGCCCCATTTCGGTTGGGCTAACGAGCGCTGGCGCGAAGCGATCAGTCAGACTGCTAGACTCGTCGGGTTCAAATTCAAAATTAAAGACCTGCCGTCGTTCGTGAAGCATTTGCTTGATGTTCTGTCGCAGTCGGTGGCCGCGTGATGGCTGCTTTGCCCGCGACAGTTTCAAGTATCGCTTCGGCGGAAACTTCCACAGCGCTTGCTCAAAGGGAATTGCCGCGCCTTGCTCTAGCTGCGATCAATTCAGCTTGGAAAGGAAATGGTGTGACGGCTGCGGTTGCGGCGGCTTGCGAAATTGGCATGTTAGTAGCTGGTAATATGCTCGGATATGAACAGGCCAAAGACGCGGTCCAGCGTGGCTTCACTGTGCGGCTAGTGGACGAAAAATATTGGTCAACGGTGTATGAAGCGTTTCATAGCGGGCGGTCATCCCTTGTTAGTCACGCCGAGTTGCGGGAACGGTTCAAGCCTGTTGCCGCAAATGACAACCACCGTTTCAATATCACTTGGTTTGACGACGTTGACAAGACAACAACCAAGGAGGAAATCGTTCAGGGCGTTTTAGGCGCTGGCGAATTCTCTTTGTTCGTAGCCAAGCCCGGTATGGGCAAGAGCGTTCTTGTTGGCGATATCGGTATGCACGTTGCCGCTGGCATGGAATGGCACGGTAAGAAGGTGAAGCAAGGTCTTGTCGTGTTCTTCGCGGCGGAACGGAAAAAGATAACGGAACGACGTGTCGCAGCATGGGGCAAAAAACACGGCGTATCTGGTATTCCGTTCGTCGTCGTCGGTGGCAAGCTGGACCTGACCACCGGCTTGATTGATGCCAAAGCACTCGCTGCAAACATCAAGGGTCTAGAAGAAAAGTGCGGCTTCAAGTGCGCCTTGATTATTCTTGATACCGTGACCCGCACTTTCGGGCCGGGTGACCAACACCAGTCGCGGGATATGCAGCGTTATGTTCAGTCAGTGGACGAACTGCACCGGGCCACAACCGCTCATGTCGCCGCAATTCATCATTCCCCTTGGAGTGATGACCGGGGCAAAGGTGCGATTGATCTAGACGGCGCGATTGACGTTTCGTTCGTGGTCAACGTCGTCGGCACGGGACCGGAGAACGTCTTCACCCTCAAATGCACCGGGGCAAACGACGGCGAAGAAGGTCCGGTCATGTCCTTCCGGCTGGAAAGCATCGCACTTGGCACTGACGACGATGGCAACGTGACGACCGCGCCGGTTGTTGTGCCAGTCGATACGGTCAAGCCGTTTGATGGTGCCGACCTGAAAGGCAGCGCAGCGAAGGCGTTGGAAAGCTTTAGGCTGGCGTTGGCTGAACATGGTCAAGCACCACCGGAAGGCTCACACGGCTTCCCTGACGGCCTCACAGTGGTTGCTCGCGAGCGGTGGCAGGATCAGTTCTATGCGGACACCAAGACCAAGGAACCAGAGATTACCGACGACGCCATGAGCAAGCGGTTTAGGCGGGCCATCGGTGAGTTGGTCAAAAGCCAACAAATCGGCACGTTGGGCAAATGGTTCTGGCTGGACAGCCGGACAACCTTGGACATGTCCGGACATTGAGTTTTTTGTCCGGACCATCCTAGCTGGACTGGACGGACAAGTGTTTACACTTGTCCGGCTGTCCGGTGGTTTGATTTAGGATTTAAGACCTGTTTGGCACGCTGGCCAGTCGAACCAACGTCCGCTTCCGGGGCTAACCCGGAAGCGGCGTTTTGGGGCCGTCAGGGCCGGTTTGACCCTTCCGCGTTCCTTGGCGTGCGGCCGTCAGCGCGGACCGTTCGGCCACGTTGAGACAAACGGATCGTTCCCAATATTCTGGCGACAGCGTCCGTTGCGCCAGATGAAGCCGACCGTGCAGACGTGGCTCGCCGGTGGCACGGCTTGATAGAACTGGCATCGGCCATAGGGGTCGCGATACAAACCGGCACCGCATCCACCTGCGGCGTTTGCGTCAGGCACCGCGAGCAGGGAAGACAGCAAAAGCGCAGTGACAACAAGCCCACGTTTCGTCATTACGGGATCTCCGGTCGTGGCACGCAATACTAATGCTGAATGCCACCCGTGACGGAAGGTCCTCAGTGGATGGCCTACCCTTTCAGACGAACGACGCAACCTTGAGCGCCTTCTGCTCAACGCAATCGCATTTCTATGACCCTGACAGCAAGGATATCAATATACTTACGCTCCAACGTATCAAGATATTCCTCTGTAAAACTGGCGCTTTCAACCTGTTTGATTGAATCCAAAGTTGCCTTCTTCTCGGCCGCGCAAGACTTGATTGCTAACCGTGCAACCACCGGAGCACTCTCTGTACTCTTCGCGTATCGTACCGCTGCCGCATCGGCACAGGCTCGCCATTTATCAAGGGCCGGCTTCCACTCCTGCGCGCACGCAATACTCGATATTAGGCACACTACAGCAACTAGGCAGTTTTTCCGCATATTGCTGCTCCGATTAGGTTTTATCAATTTGGTCAATCAATCAGCAAATGTCGTTGGGCAGTATTGATGTAGATCAAGGGTTTTCGACGCGGCGTCAGCCGCCCGTGCCGTGGCCCGCAGCTACATCGCCATAGCAGGCGGGTGGACGCACCACGGGCCGTCGCTGTTGATCGCGGACACCAACCGACGTGAAAGTATTTTAATGAGGCTTGATGGAAACCGATGCTCTTTCGAGCGGCTCGATCAGCGACTTGGCCGAGAACGGCTTGGTGAGATAGGCAAGACACCCGGACTGAAGCGCAGACGCACGAACGGCAGGGCTGTCGTTTCCAGTCATGTAGATGACCGGCACGGAAATCCTATTGGCTTTGAGACGATGCCTTAACTCGATGCCTGAACCATCGCCTAAGTCGATGTCGAGAAGAACGCAAACCGCATTGTCAAAATCGTTGTGGTTTGAGAAATCCTCCGCCGAAGGAAACAGCAAGCAGGCGTAGCCGAACTGCCGCAGCATTCGAGCGACGCTTGCCAGCATTGCGGGGTCGTCATCGACGACAAAGACGAGGTTTCGGCGACGCAACACAGCCCCCTGTGTCCGTTACATAACTGACACAATCCTAGCCTCGCACGGTGCATTTGCCATTGTTCCATAGGACAGTAACGGCTCGAAGCTGTTGATTGATTGATTGGCGTTCGACTGTCGGTTACCGGACACAACGCTACAGACTTTAACATTCACTGACGTGCCGATCTTGCTGCCGCTTGCTTGCGGTGGCTGGATCAAAGATCAGACTGTGGCCCGCTACTAACCCATAGGCCAGTGCTGCAACGGCCTTTTCTCCGGTTTTATTTTCGTGACGAAACGTTTTCCGCACCATAACTCGACGTAAACTCCGAATTTTCTGGCGATTTCAATTGCTGCGTCATCATTCGCGGCTGCAAACTCTTTCGACCAAAGAAATTGCGCCTCCGACCCAACGATGTAGGCGAGATAGTCCGCTTCGATGCCCGGAAGTTCGTCTATGGGCATAGTTGGCCCCGACTAGCGGGTCATGGTGTCTCCAACGGTAAGACCTTGTTCTAAGACGGACGATGAAAGATTCTTTTATTATTGTCCCTGTCGTCCGGCAGAAACCGCGTTTCCGCTGTAATGAACGGTGGGTGGAGACTTTGTGACTTTAATCATTCGAAGGAGGGTATCGTGAACGCAAACAGCCAGCGTAGCTCCAAGATTTCACGAAGGACTGTAGCCTATGTCGTGCCTGTGCTCTTTTTCCTTGTTGTCAATGCAGCGTCCGCCGCGCCCGAAGATGAGGTGCGAGCGGCGTTCGAACGTTTCGTCGCGGCTCAAAACGCGCATGACCTAAAGGCGCTGGATTCCTTGTTGCTTAATTCTCCGGATTTTCTCTGGATCACACGCGGGACGGCGGTGTGGGGATCGGACCCAGCCTTAAAACGCTTTACCGCGCTCTATGAGGGAACTTGGCACCTCGACCCCGATGCAACCAACCTAAAAATAATGATGCTCGGAAATAGCGCAGCGCAAATCTACGCACCAATAATGTTTACAATCGGAGCGCCCGGACAATCTGCTCAAGCGACACGATTCCTGATGAATCTGGTGTTGATCAAAACGCCCGACGGTTGGAAAGCGTCGAGCATTCTGCCGATACCAGCGCCTACTCAATAGTTTTAACTACGTAGCTTGCGAACAACTCGGCCGACTAGCTGCATATCGTGTGGCTGGCGAGTATCGCTTGTGTACGCTTACCGCAATCCGAAGAACGAAAGAATCACGCCAACAACGACGACGAGGCCAACGAGATAGATGATTCCATTCATAACGCTTCCTTTCCAATCGGAGACAATGAGCAAGTTAAACTCACGTCTCGGTCGAAAGGTTCCGCATAGACCCGATGGCGACAGTCCAACGCGGCAATGCTGGATGGGCACAGGGGGGCTTTAGCCTTCCAGCTTTTAGCCCCGGTAACCGACCAGCCGTCAATGTTTTGCGTCCACAAAATCCAGAAACTAAGGAATCAAATGGGAAGAACCCGTACACCAACCGCCGTGCTTGAATTGCGCGGCGCTTTCAAAAGAAATCCAGACCGTCTCAGAGCGCGGAAATACGAACCGCTCGTTACGACTGCGCTACCTGAACCACCACAGAGTTTGCCGCAGCCGGTAAAGTCCGCGTGGTTAGAAATGCAAGCTTATGGTTTTTGGCTGACAAGCGCAGATAGATTTCTTGTCGAGATTGCCGCAACCCTAATGGCGGCTTATCGCGGCGACAAACCTAAGTCGGCTGACACTTCACTGTTGATCGGGCTGCTTGGGAAGATCGGATTTTCGCCCAAAGAGCGCGGAAGTATGGATTTGCCGACCGAGTGAAGAACGACGGCAGAACGGTCTAACTGGTGTTGCCTAGAACCTCACCCATCTTCGGACTTCGTAGTTGGCGCTCTGGGCCTGCTGATTTAATTCCAGCCAGACTTGGTTCCTGTAGCGGCCATTGTAAAACATCGTGTCAGCTAGCCAAAGGGCAGCCGCGCAAAACGCTAAAAAGCCGAAAATGCGCATTTGCATTTGCTCCAAGCACGCCGACAGTCAAGTTTGCAGCCGAATGACATCAAAACGATCTAGACAGCCCGCCAGATGGCAGCGGACGGGATGCTGGCACGCGTCTAGCCTCCCCGCCCTGCTTAGGAACCACGGTGACGGTCCAGCGCGTGGGACCACTCGTATGCTCCTTGACCGAGCGGACCATCCCCGTCACCGGCAACCCATTTAACATCACTGTCGCCTTCTGGCCCCGATATTGCGCAAAGCGGCAACGTTGGGCCTCTTTCGGATCAGTAATTTCGATAGATCGCATTCATCACCAAAGGTCGCGGTACGCGAAACGTGTCCGCGAAATGCGCACGATATAGAGCAATCGTTAATAATAATTCCGATCCGGCTCGGAAGCTTCAAAGCCGGTCGTCACCTATCCCATTTTCTCTTTTATTCTTAGGATCACTATGAACCAAATTTATTGCCCGTTCGAATTCAAAGCCGACCCGAACGACAACACTGGCACATTCATTGGCTACGGCTCGACCTTTGGAAACGTAGACACTTACGGCGATACTGTAGCAAAGGGCGCGTTCAAAAAGACAATCGCGGACGCCAAGAGTGGCGACACCAATTGGCCGGTAATGCTATCGCAGCATTCGGAAGGAGTACCAATCGGCATTTGGACTCACATGGAAGAAAATGAAACCGGCCTACGTCTTCAAGGCAAACTTGCTCTGAACACCACGAAGGGGCGTGACGCATACGAACTGCTTCGCATGAAACCGCGCCCCGCGCTGAACGGTCTTTCAATCGGATATCGCGCGAAGGAGTACGATTTGCACAGAAACAAATCTGGCCCTAACGGTGCGTCTCGCACATTAAAGGCCGTTGATCTTGTGGAGTGCAGCCTTGTGACTTTCCCGGCAGATAAGTTTTCCCGCGTGACTTCCGTGAAGTCGGCATGGCTGGACGACGAAGAGCCGGTTGTTGATGAAGCTGCGGCCATGAAGGAAATGGCGCGGCGTGCATGGGAAGGAATGCGCGACCTTGCGAACAGGAATGGAAGGAAACGCTGATATTGGCTAAGGCGGCCCGACGCCGACACATTGGGCCGTAGCTATTTCTCGATCCCCTATTGTCTCGTAGGTTGAAAGCCGTGCAATATGCCACGCTTTGGGGTGCCTAGAGGGGCCACTTACATGAACCATCGAATGACAAGGCTGCGAATAAGTCCGGCTGCCTTTCCCAAGGCTTTCCTCATCTATATGCGCGATTGCCTAGTTTTTCGAGACGGGGGAAACTAGACGTGAGCGATAAGGTAGAACCGAAACTGCATAAGACCGAAGAAGTCTACAACAACCATGTCCTCGGCGAGTATGGCGAGTTGATCCACCGCTTCCGGGTTCCGGGCGGTTGGATTTACACGCATACCATTCAGCTATTCGGCGGCTGGCGTACGAAACGGCATGTAATGGATACTTTTGTCCCCGATCCACCCCGTCGTGCAGAATAACGGCGGAAGCCGGCGCGGGATCGGTAAACCTATTCCGACGACTTCTCTGGGGTTGGAGTTTCTGGCGCGGCCTGACCCGAACCAAGAAAGCCTTGGTCAGACTGGGATATGGCATCTAAAAGAGCGGGGGACATGGTGCGGCGCATGGGTACGGCCCACTCTTCCTGAAGAAATGGAAGCAGCGCTTTTGCGTAAGATCCTTCGGGCACCGGCTGCTCTTCGAATCTTCTCTTAATATCGTCAATGACTTTGGTATAGCCGCCAAGCAAAGCAACTTCCTGCCCGAATTGTCGGGAACTCCAAACGATATTCGGAGTTTCGAACGTTCCGCTCGCTCTTACCGTAAGAAACGCTACGCCAGTCTTCGTTGCGTCCGACCCAAACGGGGCATGAGCAACCATGTTTCTCTTGCTTGAATGGTTCGCGACCTTCCGAAGCTTTGACTTGGCACGCGCTTTATAGTCTTCCGGCAGGGAGGAAATATCTATCAACGTTCTCAAGATATTGATTTTGTCTCGAAAGCGTAGGTTTGCGTAGATAATTTGCAATTTGACGGGTTCTATTTTTAGGGCCGCTCCGATGGCGTCGCGCAATGCTAATTCCATTGCTGACCACGCTTGCAGGAATTGGCCAACGAGCGCATAGGCGCGAGTTTCTGGATCGAGGCTTGTAAAATCAGTTATCAAAGTTTGGTCCAGTCATTGTGGGCTTCCTATCGGCAACTCAAGTATCAAACCTTCACCGGCGCACGCTCAATTTGAGTCATGTCATTATGTCGGACCGAGTTTGTGTCTCCGTCATCCCATTCGATGGTGACTCCGCTCCAAACCGTTCCGACAACTGTGCCCTGATCGGTGGCACTCGCTTTCCAGCAAACGCGGTCGCCTACCTTGAGAAGTCGGGATTGGTCGCCGGTCATTTCTTTACCGCCAATAACTCGACTCGCTTCATTTCTTTGTGGCCTGAGAAACTTTGGTGACCATCATCCCATTTTATGGTGACGTATCGCGCATTGGTCGCGGTGACTGTGCCACCATCTGCCGGGTTGTCGTTAAAGCAAACGCGATTGCCGACCTTTAGCTTTTTGGATTGTTCGGGGGTCATTCTTTATTCCTCCCGCGCCAGTCGCACACCAACGCCCTTCCAGCTTCTAGCCGTGAATTCAAGGGGCGCGGCGATATCAATAGCCGCCGACAATGTCGCCGGATTGGTACTTGTCTAGAAATTCCTTAATCTCTTCTACCCACTCTTTGGAGAGTGGGGAAACGTTCTTCGGCGGTCCTGAAGGTTCGTTTTCAAAGTGGTCGTCCGGCATCGGGCCAAGCTTGTCCCGTATGACTTTGGGCATGGGTTCCTTTCTACTGTTCTTCACACAATCGCACCAACGCCGTCCGTTCCGGGCGGCGTTTTTATTACTATGGGGACGAAAATGAAAATTCCGAATCACGCGAACGATAATGTCGTTCGCCACAAACTACTAACGTTCAACGAACTGAAGAGCGTTAAGGGGATTCCGTTCACGCGTCGGCATATCGACCGACTAGAAGATAACGGAGAATTCCCGGTTAGGGTCGCCATAGGTCAACACAGAGTCGCATGGGTGGAATCAGAAATCGACGCCCACATTGCTGAACGATTGGCGGCCCGACCGGCACGTAAGACTGCGTGAGTCACTTCACAATCATGTGGATGTAATCGGCGTACTTATTCAAAGCCTCGCGCTTTTCTTTTAAATACATCGCTTTGTTGTAGACACCAGCCACACCAGCCTTTGAACCACTGACATGATTCAGCACAGCTTCAACGACGTGCGGCGGGATACTCAATTGCTCGCCCATGTTGGTGGAACATGTTCGCCTTAGATCGTGTAAGACCCAATGCGGCATATCAAGCTTTTTATCCAGATTGTCTTTGTCGATTTGCCAGTTATTCCGTTTAGAAAAAACATCTTTTCCGCCGCGATCAACCGACTTCAATAGAGCAATGACGGCTGGCGACATCGGGATAATATGTGGTCGTTTGTTTTTGGTTCGACTACCCGGCAACTCGATTTGCTTTTCATCGAAATTTACTTCGTCCCAAGTCAAGCGGGCAATTTCATCACGACGCTGACCCGTCAGAGCAAGTAGCTTAACGATCTTGCCATAGTCGTTATCGTCAACGTTACACCAAACGGTTTTCAACTCTCTGGCGGTTAGAACCCGGTCCCGACTTTGCTCTTGGTTCTTATTCGTTTTTTCAACGGGATTGTGTTCGCATAGTCCGTTGGCAATTGACCAATTGAAAAAGGCCGACAGCGTCGCACGCGCCCTATTCGCGGCGACCGGTCCGCGCTTTTTGAGAAGGTTCAGTTCACGCGAGACGGTGGCACGGTCAATGCTGGCCAGTGCTATCGTATGAAGTCCCCTGAAATAGTTTTCCAGATACGCTGCGGCCCGCTTGACGTGTGCCAAAGAACGCTTGTCGGTTCGCAACTGTTCGACGAAAGCATCAATCGTAGAACCGAACGTCTGTACTGCGGCGGCAGTCGCTTTAGCTTTGGTATTGGCCGGGTCAATATTGTTTGCGACCGATTCAAAAATCGACCTTGCTTGTTTGGTTGCGGCACTCAAAGAAATCTTGTCGGTAGGTCCGATCTTGATCCACCGCTGTTTGGTTCCCATTCGATATTTGGCGTAGTAGACCTTCTTGCCACCAGCCTGCACGCGGAAACCGAATCCCGGCAGGTTTTCGTCCCACAAAGTGTAGTTCTGCTTGTTGCCCGGTGGCTGATGGGCTCTAACGTTCGCTTCCGTGAATCTCACCCTGTGTCCCCGTTTTTAGCTACCATATAGCTACCAACAGAATGTCGTCTGAGGTCTTCCCATGTCCGAACATACACATGTTATTCCGTCAAACACAGGGGAAATCCGAGAACTAGGTAGCTAAATGTTGAGGGATTTTGGATATACCTTGTGCCAAACGGACACATCTTATAATGCCACAGCGCGTCAGGCGCGGGCAGCCTATTCGATAGGGTTTCCAAAATTCCCTGAAATTAACGTAAAACGAGTCGCACACAAATGACCGCCTTTAAATCTGATTTTCTCGATGTGCTGCAAAGCCGCGGCTTTATTCATCAGATTTCGGACCCCGATTCGCTCGATGCGCTGGCGGCCAGGGGCGAACTGGTCGCCTATATCGGTTTCGACTGCACCGCACCTTCCCTCCATGTCGGTTCCATGGTGCAGATCATGTGCCTCTATTGGTTGCAGCAGACCGGCAACAAGCCGATCGCGCTGATGGGCGGCGGCACCACGCGTGTCGGCGATCCCTCCGGCAAGGACGAGACGCGAAAGATCCTCTCGATCGAGGAAATCGAGCGTAACAAGGATGGCATCAAACAGGTGTTCTCGCGCTTCCTTAGGTTCGGCGAGGCCAGGACCGATGCGGCGATGCCGGACAACGCGGAATGGCTGACCAAGCTCAACTGGATCGAGATGCTGCGCGATATCGGCCGGCATTTCTCGGTCAACCGCATGCTGGCGATGGACTCGGTCAAGCTCCGGCTCGAGCGCGACCAGGAGATGAGCTTCATCGAATTCAACTACATGATCCTTCAGGCCTACGACTTCGCGGTGCTCAATAAGCGCTACGACTGCCGACTGCAGATGGGCGGCTCCGACCAATGGGGCAACATCGTCAACGGCATCGATCTCGGCCGCCGCATGGGCACGCCGCAATTGCACGCGCTGACGACGCCGCTGATCACGACCTCCTCCGGCGAGAAGATGGGCAAGACCGCCAGCGGCGCGGTCTGGCTCAACGCCGACATGAAGAGTCCTTACGAATACTGGCAGTTCTGGCGCAACACCGAGGACGCCGACGTGGCGCGCTTCCTGAAGCTGTTCACGACACTGCCGCTCGATGAGATCGGGCGACTGGCGGCGCTCGAGGGCGCGGAGATCAACGAGGCCAAGAAGGCGCTGGCCTACTCCGCAACCGCGCTCCTGCATGGTCCCGACGCCGCCCGCGTCGCGGCGGAGACCGCGCGGCAGACCTTTGAGGAAGGCGCGATCGCGGAGAATCTGCCCAAGGTAGAGGTTTCCCGTGGCGAACTGGAGGCCGGCATCGGCGTGCTGGCGTCATTCGTCAAGGCGGGTCTTGTGGCGTCGAACGGCGAGGCGCGCCGTCAGATCAAGGGCGGCGGTCTGCGCGTCAATGATACGGCGGTCACCGACGAAAAGATGATGCTGAAGCCCTCTGATCTGACGCCAGAAGGCGTGATCAAACTGTCGATGGGCAAAAAGCGGCACGTCCTGCTCAAGCCTGCATAGGCACATTCGCTTTAGGCCCTAGCTAGTCCGCGCCGAAACGCGCTCCCTGCTGCCGCGGCAGGCGAAAGCCCAATCCGGCTCTGCCTCGGACCGCGCGTCAGAAGTGCACACCATGGACCAGAATGCGCCAAGGGGGGATACGCACGACAAGCCATCGGAGCCGGCGCGCACCGCGCTTGGCGTCCTTGCCCTGTGTTTTGCCCTCTCGGTCCTTGGCCGCGGCCTCGGCGAGAGTTTTACCGTCTTCCTTCTCCCGATCTCGGAAAGCTTTGGCTGGGATCGCGCCCAGGTCGTCTCGGTCTATTCGTTGACGGCCCTCGCTGGCGGCCTGGCGTCCCCCCTGATCGGCCGTCTGTTCGATTATTCGGGGCCTCGCAGCGTCTATTCGCTCGGGCTCCTGCTGCTTGGCGGCGCGTTCCTGTTCGCCGCGAACGCGGACCACCTCTGGCAATTCCAGCTGAGCCTCGGCCTGTGTGTCGGTTTCGGCATCGCGCTGATCGGCAATGTTCCAAATTCCATTTTGCTCGGCCGCTGGTTTGGCCCGCGACTGCCGACCGCGATGGCCGTGGTCTATTCCGCCACCGGCGCCGGCGTACTGGTGCTACTGCCGGCATCGCAGGTTCTGATCGACCATGTCGGCTGGCGCGGCGCCTACCAGATCTTCGGCAGCGTCGCGCTGGTCCTTCTCGCGCCGCTATTGATCCTGCCGTGGCGGCTGTTCTCGACCGGATCGCCCCACCTCGCCAAAAGTGCTATGGCCGATGTAGCCGATGAAGGCTGGACGCTTGCGGGCGCAATGCGCCACCACGCGTTCTGGGCGCTGTTCTCGACCTTCTTCTTCACCGCGATCGGCATGTATGCGATCGCGCCGCAGGTCGTGGCCTACCTGATCGACGCGGGCTTCCCGCCATTGCAGGCGGCGACCGCCTGGGGCTTTTCCGGCGTCGTGCTGCTGTTCGGCATGCTCGGCGTATCATCGCTCGACGGCATCATCGGGCGCAGGCCGTCGGTGCTGTTCAGCTATGCGCTGTCGATTTTCGGGATTTTCCTGCTCTGGCTGCTGCAATGGTATCCGAATGTCTGGGTCCTGACGGGTTTTGTCGTTTGTTTCGGCAGCATGATCGGCTCGCGCGGCCCGCTGCTCACGGCAACCGCGATGAAGATTTTTCGGGGAAAACGCGTCGGAACGATCTACGGCACCATCTCGATCGGCAGCGGGCTCGGATCGGCGTTCGGCTCATGGAGCGGAGGCCTGATCCACGATCTGAGCCACAGCTACAATCCGCTGCTCGCGTTTGCACTGGTCAGCGTGATCCTCGGCATGATCCCGTTTCTGGTGGTGCCGGCGCTGCGGCGCTGACGAGAAGAGCGCGCTCCGGAAAACAGGCACAACCTCTCCGCAAGCGGCGTCAGTTATTGCTCGACGGGAATTCCACCGGCTTGTCTTGCTTGCCCGTGTTGAAGTCCCAGATCTTCCTGGCGACGCCGGGGAAAATCGCAGAAATCGGATTGACGTTCAGCAGCGGCTTGTCAGGTGTGCCGACGACCTCATAGGTCATCCCGAACAAGCCCTCATTGCTGCCACCACCAAGGAACAAGCCGACGATCGGAATCTGACCGAACATGTTGTTCAGGCCGTAAATCGGAACGAAGGTGCCGCTCATGCGCACCTGATTGCCGGGATAATCGATGCTGCCCTCGATCGTCCCGCCGATGGTCGGGCCTCTCAACACGCCCTCCTTGATCGTGAGCTGCCCATTCTGCCGGGTAAACTCCGCGCGCAGCCGCGAAAAGCCGATGCCGCCTGGAGTTCCACCCGCGCCGCCAGCCGCCAGACGATCAAGTGCACTCTCGCCCTTGACCGTGAAATCCTTCACGTTGAGCAATCCCTCTTTCGCGCTGGGCTCAACGGTCGGCGGGTCCAATGCCAATTGAAGCCGTCCGCCCACGACTTTGGAATACATATCGGTGAAGCGGAGGAGCGCGCCCGCGTCATTGGTCTCCAGATAGACCACCTCGTGGCCCTGCGCGCGGCCACGCAAATCCGCTGTCACCGGCGTGTCCCGTCCAAGCTTGCTGCTGAAGGTGAGGCTTTTGATCGTGCCGTTGCGGCGGGACATTTTGGCGTCGACGCTGCGCAATGCCTCGCCGAAATAACCGGCGACCGCACCGAGCTTCACGTCGACATCGATATCGATGTTCTTGGTCTTGCTTTTGCTGTCGGCTTCCCTGCCGGAAATCGCGGATCTGAGAAAACCGCGACCGTCGAACACATCGCCCCGCATCACGACCTTGAGGACGCCGTCGGGACCTCGATCGGCCCGCAGCGACGTCTTGTCGCCTTCCGAAGGTGAATAGGTCGGAAAGTTCGCGTTCAGCAGGTCGCCGTTCTGATCGACCTCGAGCGACCCCTTGATGGATACGCCGCCGCCCTCGATGGCGATGTCTTCGAGGCGGGTCGACTGCGGCTTCTGAACCACGTTGAAAGTCGCACGCGTCGTCTTGCCCGGAGACTTGACCCAGCCCGGCAGGATATTGTCGAGCTTCAATGCCGTCAGATCGGCATCGATGCCCATGCGGGTGTCGCCGCCGATCTTGCCGATCAGCTTGACCGGAATGGCGCCGCTGACCGCGGGTCCCAGATCGAAACCAAGGCGCGCGCGGCTTGCATCATCCAGCGTCGCCAGCAATTTGATGTCCGCGTCTCCTTCGTTCGGCTTGCGGTAGTCGAGCGAGGCCGCCTGACCGTTGATCTTCACATCGCCCTTGACCTGAAAGCCCTGATTGTTGGCGACAACCTTCAGCGTCGTGGCCTCCAACTTCTGGTTCATCACCAGGCGATCGGCGGCAAATCCGCCGATGTCGGCCGCAATCGTATAGGTCGTCTCCGCCCTCGTTATTTCGCGTTTGATCGGCAGGCCGAGCGTGACGTTTGCCGAAACCGTCCCCTTGCTGGCATTGGGGTCGACGAGGGTGCCGGAGAACTCGCTGAGCTTGTCGGATGAGAGAATCTCCGCCGCCGCAGGTACCGGGCCATCTATGCGGAATCTCGCCCGGGCCGGTGAGGGTTTCGGTGCCATGTCCGGCACCTCGAACACAAAATCCGAAACGTTGAGTTTGCGCCCCGTGGGCGTGTCGGCCACGCCCTGACCGATCGTCACCGTCGCGGTACGGCCGGTCACATGCGCCTTCAAATCCGCATCTCGCACCGACGGCAAGTCGTCGACCGGACGCACCGTCACGCCGTTGGCGACGATGTTGACGTTGAGACCATCGTCGGGGATCGGAGGACCTTTTCGCGAAAGGTTTCGAACCGGCGAGTTGACGCCGACTTCGATACGCTGAACCGCGCCGCGTTCGACCCGGTCGATCACCCATTCGCGGACCTCCGGGACGACCAGAGTAGGCCATACCCGTTTGAGCGCGGATGCAGTCATCGGCGTTCCTGCAAACCCCAGGGTCAAACGCGGCTCGGCCGAATAATCGACACTGCCGGTTCCGGCGACGCCGATGTCACCATTGCTGAAATCGGCCTGCGTCAGCAGCACGCGCCGCTTGTCCGTATCGAAGCGCATCGCGATGGAGATGCGGTTGAAGATCAGCGGCGGTTCGTTGTCGATTCCGGCCAGCAATATGGTGCCGCCGCTGAAGCCCAGTTGCCAGTCCGGGATATTGTCGTTGGGGGGCTCGAGATGGGCGAGCAGCGTGATCCTGTTCTGCCCGGAAATGATCTTGAAAGGTGCCAGCAGCACGCGCCGGCCTGCGTCCCATTCGACGTTTACTTCGGCCGAGTTGATCGCCATCGGATAATCAGGCGTGTCACTGTCGATGATGTCGCCTGCACCCACGCTGATCTTGCCCTTGAAATAGGTCGGCAGGCCATCGCGGCCCAATTCACCCTTCAATTCGCCGCTGAGCGGCAAGTTCGCGCTGTAGGTCAGATCCTTCAACCGTAGCGCCAGGAGAATGTTCGTCGTCGAGACCTTGTCGGCCTTTATGTCGACCGATCGCACGCCGTTGGCGGGAGGTCCGACCAGCACATGCAGTGACCACGCGCGACGGCCCTCTTCCCCGACGCTCAGCGCCACTCCGCCGCCACTGGGCCGACGCAGACTGAGCGAGATGTTCTGGAAATTCCATTTGTTGCCGCGCTGCTGATCGTCAACGATCAGGTTGCCGTTCTTCAGACCGATCTCGTTGAGATTTTGCCCGTCGAGGCCGGTCAGGCTCAAGCTGTCGAGCCAGTCGAGGCCGGCAAGTAGTCCGCCTTGCGTGGTGTCGGGGCCTACCGGCGGCGCGGCGGATTGGGCTGGCGAAGACGGCGCCGGAGCTACAGGCGGCGCCACCTGCCGCGGAAACGTGGGCGGAAGGCCCGCCTCCTTCTTTGAGGCGACGCCGGTTGCGAGCGGCCGTGCATTGTCGCCGGTCGAGACGGTGACATTGCCGTCCGGCGTGATCCGCACCGAGAGTTCCGCATCCACCAGATTGAGAACTCTCGGCGCGAAGACGCCCCATCAAAAGCGCGGAGCCGGAAAGCTTCACCTCGGCCTTGGGCGCGCTTGCCACGACGGCACGGTCTCGATCCCGCACGATGATATCGCGGATGCGCACGGCGATACGAATTCGGCCCGCGCGCTCAATCTGTGTGCCGCCAACCTCAACGGTATTGCCGTGACCAATATTTTCCTCGATCGCCGCGGCAAGCCAGGGCGTGGCCATATCGAGGTTGATCGGACCGGCACCGAGCCGCCACCACAGCCCGCCAAAGCAGGTTACGAAAACCACCAGCAGGGACGCGATAACGACAGCGAGGCGTCTTACCCAACGTTCGCCGGCCAACCAACGCCGGAACGAACCGAAGCGATCGCCGAGCATGTAAAAGCGCGAGCTTGACCTCGACCTCGACAACAGCCGTCGGGCGCGACGTCCCGCCGCCTCATCGTGGTCTTGAACCCAGCCGGCATCATCCCGCTGCGGCAGCGGGACGTCGGCGCGCGGCTTTGAACCCTTGAGCGACGTATTCTTGACCATTGCCTCTCGGTGCTGGCGCTGAACGTGGGCTTGATTGCCGCCAGGGCCTTGTCCGTCGACACGCAACGAAGGCTCCCGTGCCGGCATTGCTACCAATCCTCACCTTGGTACCCATGCTCGTCGTGCGGGGCCAGCGGCCACATTCCACAAGCGAGCGGGTGGCGTGTCGAATTCCTTTTAAGCATACTCCGAGCCGATCTGGCTTGCCCAGCAAGTCGATCTGATTCCAGCTCGCCTCAATACCTCATTGATTGTTCCGCGGAAAGCGACGAAAGGAAGGCGTATGTCCAAGAAAACGCGTAAGAAATCCCCCAAATCGCCGACCGAGAAGACAAGCCGCGCCCCTTCGCGGACAACAGCGAAAAAGCCATCTTCGAAATCTCGGGACCCGGTCGCAACCAAGTCGAGCAAGAGCACAACAAGCAGACACGCCGGAACGTCCGTTTCCAGAGGATCGCACAAGCCCGCATCCAAAGCGTTAAAATCGGTCAGCATCGCAAAATCGGGAACCGCCACCGCATCGAAGACCAAGGCCTCGAATTCTTCCCCAGGAAAAGTTGGCGCATCGCCCGCTGCCCGATCGGTTCTCGCTGAAGGCGCAACGGCACCCTCGTTTCGCTTGCCGCGCGATGGTGGAAGCATCGTCTCGCTTTCGGATTTTGCGGGAAGAAAGCTGGTCCTGTTTTTCTATCCGCGCGCGGACACGCCAGGTTGCACGAAGGAAGCGATTGACTTCACGCGGCTGTCGGGCGCGTTCGCCGCAAGCGACACCGCCGTGCTCGGGGTTTCAGGTGATCCGCCGAGGGCGCAGGAAGCCTTTCGACACAAGCACCAGCTTACGGTTCCTCTTGCGTCGGATGAGACGCATGAAATGCTCGCGGCCTATGGCGCGTGGGGCGAAAAATCGATGTATGGCAGAACCTTCGAGGGCATTCTTCGCACCACGATTCTGATCGGGCGAGACGGCAAAATCCTCAACATCTGGCGCAATGTGCGGGTTGAGGGCCATGCCGACGCGGTCCTTGCGGCAGCACAGACCGCCTAGGTGTTTAGTCCAGGCGGCGTCGTTGGTGAAAAATTAACCATGACGCGGTCAAATCTCCCCCGCAAATTGGGCCGTACGGAACTTACCTCCGACCGGCGCGGGAGTGCCGATGTCGTATCGTTCCGGTCACCATTCCGAGTATCGCCACCATCATGATCAGGGCAGGCAGCCAGCCCGCCAACCGGCCGGCCAAGCCTCCGCCGCGGCACAGCAGGCGCTGAGCGGGTATACGCTCGTCCATGCCGGTAAGCAGGTCCGCTTCGGACCGGTTGTATTCTGGATCGTCGTCGGCACGGTGACGACGCTTGGAATGTGGTCGGCCGCCACCGCGACCTATTTCGCGTTCCGCGACGACGTCCTGACCCGGCTGATCGCACGCCAGGCCGAGATGCAATACGCGTATGAGGACCGCATCGCCGAACTGCGCGCGAAGGTCGATCGCACCACCAGCCGGCAGTTGCTGGATCAGGAACAATTCGACCAGAAACTCGAACAGGTCATGCGACGTCAGACCGCGCTCGAATCTCGCGCAACGGCGTTGGGCGCCATTCCGGACATCACCGGCTCAATCAAGGCGCCCTCGCGCGGCGCCACCGCGACGGAGCCGGCCGCTTCGGGCACACCGAAACCATCGCCGATCAGCGATACGGCCGTCTTCGTGGCGCCTCCTGATCGCGAGGCGCGGCTGGAATCGCGGGCGCCGATTATCACCAATGCGCCAGCCAATAAATTTGCGAAGGGCCAGGGCGTCGATAACGTGATCGTTCGCCTGCAGAACTCGCTCGACCAGATCGAGGGACGCCAGCTCGCAGCACTTACGTCGTTCGAAGACAGTATGGAATCCCGCGTGCGACGGATGCGCGGCGTGTTCACCGATCTCGGTCTCGACCTCGCCCAGCTCGAGGCCGCAACCCCGCGCGCGGCCATGGGGGGTCCCTATGTTCCCGTCAAGCTAGGCGCGGACGCCGGCCCTTTCGAGCGCCAGCTCTACCGGATCAACGTCACCCGCGCGCAAGTCGACCGTCTTAACCGGACGCTTGCGCTGGTGCCGTATCGAAAGCCGGTGATCGGCGAAGTGGAATTCACGTCCGGGTTCGGGGTCCGCAGCGACCCGTTCCTCGGCCGTCCCGCCATGCATACCGGTCTCGATTTCCGCGCCGCGACCGGCGATCCCGTGCGCGCCACCGCCAACGGAAAAATCGTCTCATCCGGTTGGGCCGGCGGCTACGGACGCATGGTTGAGATCGACCATGGCAATGGCCTGTCCACCCGCTACGGGCACCTGTCGGAGATCAACGTGAAGGTCGGCGATACCATCAGGATCGGACAGGTGATCGGCACGGTCGGTTCGACCGGACGCTCGACGGGACCGCATCTGCACTACGAGACCAGGATCGACGGCGAGGCGGTCGACCCGCAGAAATTCCTGCGCGCCGGGGTGCGGCTGAGTGCGGGCTGAGACCTGCACCTCAAGCCATCAAGGGACGCGGTCAGTCAACATCCTCGACCGCGCCCGGAGCCGTGCCGAAGGCACGTTGCGCGAGCGTTGCCGCCATGAACTCGTCGAGGTCGCCATCGAGCACGCCTGAGGTATCCGACGTCTGCACGCCGGTGCGCAGGTCCTTGACCATCTGGTAGGGCTGCAAGACATAGGAACGGATCTGGTGACCCCAGCCGATATCGGTCTTGGCGGCCTGATCGGCGGCAGCCTGCTCCTCGCGCTTCTTCAACTCGATTTCGTAAAGCCGCGCGCGCAACATATCCCACGCCTGCGCACGGTTCTTGTGCTGCGACCGACCGGCCTGACAGACGACCGCAACGCCGGTCGGGATGTGCGTGAGCCTGACTGCGGATTCGGTCTTGTTGACGTGCTGACCGCCCGCCCCGCCCGAGCGCATGGTGTCGGTGCGCACATCGCTTTCCTTGATGTCGATCTTGATGCTGTCGTCGACGACGGGAAAGATCGCAACGCTGGAGAACGAGGTATGTCGCCGCGCATTTGAATCGAACGGCGATATCCGCACCAGCCGATGCACGCCCGCTTCGGTCTTCAGCCAGCCATAGGCATTGTGTCCGCTGATCTGGATGGTGGCGGATTTGATGCCCGCCTCTTCGCCCTGCGTCTCTTCCAGATATTCGATCTTGAAGCCGTGCTTCTCGGCCCATCGCGTATACATGCGCAGCAGCATCTCGGCCCAATCCTGGCTCTCGGTGCCGCCCGCGCCGGCATGGACCTCGAGATAGGAATCGAAGCGGTCCGCTTCGCCCGACAGCAGGGCTTCGAGTTCGCGGCGCGCGACTTCCTTCTTCAGCGTTTTGAGCGCGGCCTCGGCCTCCGCGACGACGCCGGCATCGTTCTCGGCTTCGCCGAGTTCGATCATGCCGACATTGTCCTCAAGCTCGCGCTCGACCTTGCCGATACCGGAGAGCGCATCCTCAAGCGAGGTCCGCTCCTGCATCAGCTTCTGCGCCTTCTGGGGATCGTCCCAGAGGTTGGGGTCTTCGGCGAGCTTGTTCAGCTCGGCCAGGCGCGCGGTGGACTTTTCGACGTCAAAGATGCCTCCTCAGCAGCCCGACTGACTGCTTGATCTCTTCGACTAGACGTTCGACTTCGGCGCGCATGGGTTCTCTGATCCGCGGCAGGTGCCGCGCCTTGCATTTGCTTTGGGGGATGTAACGGCGAACGCCGCAAAGCGCAATCGCGGCTTATCCGGTTTTGGCCTTGTTCGCTTGAATCTTCGCCCGCTTGGTTCAATTGCCCACTAATACAATCCGCCAGTGCCCGGACGGAACAGTCCGCGATCCGCATCGGGTGACGGCTGGAGCTGGCGGCCATCGGCATCGGCAACGCCGATGACGGAGTAATTATCCGGTGGCGCGGTGCCCGGCTTGAAGGCTTCGAGGATGGTTCGGCCGCCATCGCCCGGACCGACGCGCATGCCGCTCTTCGCATCGACACGAATCAGCTTGATCCCCGCCGGCACCTTGAACGGAATGGCCGCCTTGTCGGCGAGCGCGAGCTTCAGGAAGTCGCGCGCGATCGGCGCGGCGAGATGGCCGCCGGTCGCGGCATTGCCTTTGCCAAGCGGGCGCGGCTTGTCGAAGCCGAGATAGATGCCGACCACGATATCGGGCGAGAAACCAATGAACCAGGCGTCCTTCGCTTCGTTGGTCGTACCGGTCTTGCCGGCGATCGGCTTGCCCACTTCCTTGACCGCGGTCGCGGTGCCCGCCTGCACCACACCTTCCATCAACGAGGTCATTTGGTAGGCCGTCATCGGATCGAGCACCTGCTCGCGACGGTCGATCAGTTGCGGTTCGGGCTGGTTCTTCCAGCCGGCGGCCGCATCACAGCCGCGGCACTCGCGGGCGTCATGCTTGAAGATCGTGTGCCCATAGCGGTCCTGAATGCGGTCAATCAGCGTCGGCTTCACGCGTCGTCCGCCATTGGCGATCATTGAATAGGCCGTGACCATGCGCATGACCGTGGTTTCACCGGCGCCAAGCGCGTAGGAAAGATAGTTCGGCAACTCGTCATAGACACCGAAGCGCCGCGCATACTCGCCGATCAGCGGCATGCCGATGTCCTGGGCGAGGCGCACCGTGACGGTATTGAGCGACAATCTGAGCGCGTTGCGCAAGGTCACGGGGCCGTTGTACTTGCCGGACGAGAAGTTTTCCGGCCGCCAGACGCCGGCACCCTGCCCCTGGTCGATCTCGATCGGCGCGTCGACCACAACGGTCGATGGCGTATAGCCGTTGTCGAGCGCGGCCGAATAGACGATCGGCTTGAACGACGAACCCGGCTGCCGATAGGCCTGGGTCGCGCGATTGAACTGGCTCTGGTCGAACGAGAAGCCGCCGACCATCGCCAGCACGCGACCGGTCCACGGGTCCATCACCACCATGGCGCCCGACACTTCCGGCAGTTGGCGCAGCCGATACTGGCCTTCCACCGGATTGCCATCCCTGAACAGCGGATCCGCATAGATGACGTCGCCCGCCGACAACACTTGCGACACAGCGTTCGGCGTCCTGCCCTTCGCGGGCCCCGCCGTGGGTTTGGCCCACTTGACGCCCTCAAGCGTGATGATGCCGGTCTGCCGGTCCTTCGATACCGCACCGCCGAGTTCGCGGCCCGGCTGGAAGCCGATCCGCGCCGATTGATCGCTGGTCTCGAGCACCACAGCCAGCCGCCAGGGCGAGATGTCCGAGAGCGATTTGACGTCGGCGAGCTTCACCCCCCAATCGCCGGAGATGTCGAGCTTGCTCATCGCGCCGCGCCAGCCCTGCGCCTCGTCGTAATTGACGATACCGGCGGCCATGGTCTTGCGCGCCATCACCTGGACCTTAGGGTCGAGCGTGGCCCTGACCGAAAGGCCGCCTTCGTAGAGTTTCTTCTCGCCATATCGTTCAAAAACGTCGCGGCGAACCTCTTCGGCGAAATATTCGCCGGCGAAAATATGAGCTGCATTGGTGCGGCTGGTCACCGAGAGCTGATCCTTGCGCGCCTTGTCCGCATCGGCCTGCTTGATCCAGCCATTTTCCAGCAGCCGGTCGACCACGTAGTTGCGTCGCTCGATCGCCCGATCGCGGTTGCGCACCGGATGCAGCGCCGCCGGAGCCTTCGGCAGCGCGGCGAGGTAAGACGCTTCCGCCACGGTGAGTTCGTTCACCGATTTGTCGAAATAGACGAGCGAGGCCGCAGCAACGCCGTAGGCGCCAAGACCGAGATAAATTTCATTGAGATAGAGTTCGAGGATCTTGTCCTTGGAATAGGTCCGCTCGATCCGCATCGCCAGCAGGGCTTCCTTGATCTTGCGGGTGAACGAGACCTCGTTGGTCAAAAGGAAATTCTTCGCCACCTGTTGGGTGATGGTTGAGGCACCCTGCGGACGTCGGTTGGAACCGAAGTTTTGCGCATAGAGAACCGCGGCACGCGCCATGCCCGAGAAGTCGATGCCGCCATGCTCGTAGAAATTCTTGTCCTCGGCGGCCAGGAACGCATTGATGACCAGCTTTGGAACCGCCTGGATCGGCAGGTACAAGCGGCGCTCCTTGGAATACTCGCCGAGCAACGCGCCGTCCGCCGCATGAACGCGCGTCATCACCGGCGGCTCATAATCCTGAAGCTGCGAATAGTCCGGCAAATCCTTGGAGAAATGCCAGATCAGCCCTGCCGCGGCGGCGACGCCCACCAGGAACACCACGGTTCCGGCGGCGAACAAGAAACCCAAGAACCGCACCAGAAAGCGCATTGTCGAATGTCCGTTTCAGCCCGACGCCGAGTATACCGGCGCTCTCCACAAATACCGCCGGCGCATCATACGTCGCCGCGATGCAATTTTGATCAATTCCTAAGGCATCATGCCATTTTTTTATAGTGCCGCCGCTGTGGCCAAACTAGGGCTTCGGCATGCGGCCGACGGTATCAGTTCCCTGCCCCCGCCGTTGCCAGACGCTTGGCGTAGAACAGGTCGATGGCGTGAGCCACCGATCCCACGGTGCGAGAACGCCAGTTCTCGGATAGCAGGTTTTCGAGGTCGTCCTTGTTCGAGACGTAACCGAGTTCGACGAGCACCGATGGCACATCGGGGGCCTTGAGCACCCGAAAGCCCGCGGATTTGAGCGGATGCTTGTGCATCCTCGTGGTCGTCTTCATTTCGCTCATCAGCATGCGTGCAAACCGGTTGGAAAAGGTGCGGGTTTCACGCTGCGCGAGATCGATGAGAATGTCGGCGACCTCGGTCGGCTCCTCCGTCAGATTCATGCCGCCGATGGCATCGGCCTTATTCTCGGCTTCGGCCAGTCGTTCCGCCTCGGCGTCGGAGGCGCGGTCGGAGAGCGTGTAGATCGTCGCCCCCTGAGCATCGCCTTCGCGACGCGGCAGGGCGTCGGCATGGATCGATACGAACAGCGCCGCCGATTGATTGCGCGCGATCCGGACCCGATCGTCGAGCGGAATGAAGGTGTCGTCGGTGCGCGTCATGACGACGCGGTATTTGCCGCTTTTTTCGATGCGGTCGCGCAATGCAAGCGCAAATCCCAACACCAGGTTCTTTTCCATCTCGCTACCGGACTGCGTCCCATTGTCGGGGCCGCCATGACCGGGATCGATGACGAGCACAGGACGCAAATCCGGAGCGGTCGCGGGCTTGGGCGCGGTCTCCACCTTCGCCACCGGAGGAACCACAGCCTCCTTGCCCTCGGTAATGGCGGGTCTCAGCTCGGGCCGGTTGTCGGCCGACAGCGACTGAACGAAGGTTGTCCGGTCGACTTCTTCGAGCTCCAGCACGAGCCGCGGCGGCTGGCCGTTCGCCGCCTCGAGCATATAGGCGTTGGCGATCTTGGCAGGACCTGTCAGGTCGAACACGATCCGCGAGCCGCCCGGCATCACAAGGCCGTAACGGAATGCCTTGACCAGCCCGCGGCCCGCACTGCCCACACCGGGCGGAAGCTGAAAACTGACCTGCGGGATGTCGACGATCACGCGATAAGGATCGGCGAGCGGGAAAGCATGGAACGTAATTGGCTGGCTGAGGTCGAGAATGAAGCGGGTCTGCTTGCCGTCGCCGGCCAGGCGAACATCGGACGCGACAGGAACACCTGGCGCCGAAGCTGGCTTCGACGGCTGGCTTTCGACCGCGCCAACGATGCCGAGCTGCGCGCAAATGAATGCTGCGGCGCACAAGAGCGCACAGCCCAGCAAAACGTGATGATTTGCGCGGCTCGCCAACGAATCCGTGCCTCCGAGCAGCCCTTTTACCGGAATAGAACCACGGGGTTAACTGTGGCTTAAGGTTTGGGCTGTGAATAAGGCGGAGTGTTGCCGGTCCGCGACGCCTCACTTGCACGTGGCGGTCAATCCACGTATGTAAAAGATGCTGACGGCTAAAATTCCCGGTTGTGTCGCGTTCAGCCTCCCGGTGCAGCGCAGGGACCTCCAAGACGTGGAGATTCCAGCGTCTTTCCGGCCCTCCGCAGCCAGCGCAGCGCGCGGCTGACAAGGAGCGGCGGTTTCGAGCCCGAGCGGCGTCCGGTCCCAGGTTACCAGCTTGTTCCAGGGACGGCTTTAGATTCGGCTTAACCGATTATCGGGCCGCAGGGCCCCGATATGCGATGGCCGGCGGGCGCTTTGGCGCCGCACCGGGTCTTCAGCGATAGACAAGGCGGCGTCTTTGGCCGCCAACGTGTTCAGACGGGCCGACGCTTGATGCGCCAGACTGTGTTGCCGACCATGATCCAGGAAATAATCGCGCCGACGCGGAGCGAAAGCTCTGCGCGTCGCATTGCATCCACGGGATCCCGTTCGGCGGGGCGCTCCAGGTTGCGTTTTGGCCTTCCCCTCACCCCCGAATCAGGTGGACCGTCGCGTCACCCGGCCGCGCGATACGCGCGCTCCGTCACACGCGCCCGCCGCCGCCAAGAGTTCCAAAATGCCCAACAAAATGCTTATCGATGCCACCCACCCGGAGGAAACCCGGGTTGTCGTGGTCCGCGGCAATCGTGTCGAAGAGTTTGATTTCGAGACCGCTCAACGCAAACAATTACGCGGCAACATTTATCTCGCCAAAGTCACGCGCGTCGAGCCGTCCTTGCAGGCGGCCTTCATCGAGTACGGCGGCAACCGTCACGGCTTTCTGGCCTTCAGCGAAATTCATCCGGACTACTACCAAATTCCGGTCGCCGATCGTCAGGCGCTGATCGAAGCCGACGAGCGGGCCCATCGCGAGGCGGAGGAAGAATCCGAAAATCGCTCGAACCGGCGCCGCCCGCGCCACCGCAACTCGCGCCGCCGCGGCAGCGGCGAGCGCATTCAGAGCGAGGTCGTCGAGAACGCGGTCGTGGAGCCGTCCCCGGCTGTCGGTCCGGAGGACGTTTACGAGCAGGCCGTCCACGAATTCGAGACAGCCATCCGCACGAGGCCGAACTTCATCGCGACGATGCCGAGCACCACGATGAAAGGCATCATCACGACGATCACGAGCATGCGCACGATCACGTACACGATCATGACGGGCTCGAGCATGCAGATGAGGGCCACGACCACTTGCATCCGGGTGAGACGCCGATAACCAAGTCGCGGACGGTGACCGTCGAGTCATCCGCTGCAGAGCCGCAAGCCTCTGCCCGCATCGAAGCTCACGACGAAACGTCGAACGACGAGACCCGCCGCGCGGAAGAATTGCGTGAAGATCTCGCCCATGCGGACGACGCGCCACGCGCCGAGGACGGTGGCGTGGAGCACGCCGAACACCCGAGCGAAGAACACGCCGGTTCGCACGTCGCGACAGCGGAAGGCGACGAAAACCACGATGATGAGGATGAAGGCGACGAGGCCGAGGAAGAAGTCGTCGAATCCGTCGGCGGCGACGATGTGCTGGAAGAAGTGCCGGAGCGCGCCTTCCGCCCGCGCCGCCAGTACAAGATCCAGGAAGTCATCAAGCGCCGCCAGGTGATGCTGGTCCAGGTCGTCAAGGAAGAACGCGGCAACAAGGGTGCCGCGCTGACGACCTACCTGTCGCTCGCCGGCCGCTACGCCGTGTTGATGCCCAATACCGCGCGCGGCGGCGGCATCAGCCGCAAGATCACGAGCGCGCAGGATCGCTCGCGCCTGAAGGAAGTCGTGCAGGATCTCGACGTGCCCGAGGGCATGGGAATCATCCTGCGCACCGCGGGCGCGTCCCGCACCAAGCCCGAGATCAAGCGCGACTTCGAGTACCTGATCCGGATGTGGGAAACCGTGCGCGACATGACGCTGAAGTCGCAGGCGCCGACCCTCGTCTACGAGGAAGGCTCGCTGATCAAGCGATCGCTGCGCGATCTCTACAACAAGGAGATCGACGAAATCCTGGTCGCCGGCGAAGCCGGTTACCAGGAAGCGCGCGATTTCATGAAAATGCTGATGCCCTCGAACGTGCGCGCCGTCAAACAGTACCGCGACGGCCAGCCACTGTTCTCGCGGATGGGCGTCGAGAGCCAGCTCGATGCGATGTTCTCGCCGACCGTGCAGTTGCGATCGGGCGGCTACATCGTGATCAACCAGACCGAGGCGCTGGTCTCGATCGACGTCAACTCCGGCCGCTCGACCCGCGAGCACCACATCGAGGACACCGCGCTCAAGACCAATCTCGAGGCCGCCGAGGAAGTCGCCCGCCAGTTGCGCTTGCGCGACCTCGCCGGCCTGATCGTCATCGACTTCATCGACATGGACGAGAAGCGCAACAACCGCGCGGTGGAGCGCAAGCTCTCCGACTGCCTGCGGCAGGACCGCGCCCGCATCCAGGTCGGACGCATCTCGCATTTCGGCCTGCTCGAAATGTCGCGCCAACGCATCCGCGCCAGCGTGCTGGAGAGTTCGACCGAGCCCTGCCCGCAATGCGGCGGCAGCGGCCATGTCCGTTCGGTGTCCTCGGTGGCGCTGCAATTGCTGCGCGGGCTCGAAGAAATCCTGATGAAGGGCGCGACCCACAATCTCGTGGTGCGCACCCGAACCGACGTCGCGCTTTACGTTCTCAACCACAAGCGCGGCCATCTGCGCGACCTCGAAAGCAGCTTCAAGGTAGGCTTGGCCGTGATTGCCGACCCGACCGTGAGCGGCCAACAATCCTTCGTCATCGATCGCGGCGAACAGGTCCACACGCTGGAAGCCGCCAAGGCGCTCCTTGCATCACAGGTTGCCGCCTACCCGTCACAGTCGGAGGAGGCGTCCGACGAGGAAGAGCCGTTCGACATCGAAGTCGAATCGGAAGTGGAAACCGAAGAGACCGAAGGACTGACCGACAATTCTGCCGTGGGCGAAGAAGCAGGCTCCGAAGCGGGAGCCGAAGGGCCCAGGCGCAAGCGGCGGCGGCGGCGGCGTGGCCGAGGTGGCGAGGCTCGCGACAACAACGGGCCTCCGCGCGACGAGAACGGCCTGGCACGAACCGCGCCCGGCGCAGCCGAGCCCGTCGGCGTGGACGAAAGCGAATCCGAGGAAGACGATGAGTCCGAGGAACGACCGGGCCATGCGCGGCCCGATCAGGCAGCAGGCGGCGAGCGTCGGCCCCGCCGCCGCGGACGTCGAGGCGGACGCCGACGGCGCGGCGGTCCCGAGGACGGTCTTGCCGGATCGATTGTGGATGAACTCGGGCCGGCTCCCGCGCCTGAAGTCACAAGCGCGGTGGCCGATTTTGACGGATATTCTTCACAGCCGTCGCAGCCAGCGCCGGAAGCCGTTGCGCCGCCATCCGAACAGCCATTTGTCGATCAAAGCCCGCAGGAAACTGCGCGGACCACTACCGAAACCGAGACCGCCCAGGAGGCCGAAAAAGCCGCCGCGCGGCGGCGCTCGACGGTGCGCGAGAAGGTCAGCTTCCTGGCGAACGTCCAGGCTGACGTACCTGCTCCGGTCAGCCACAGCCAGCCTGATTCGAGTCCGTCTCCCGCACCGGCGCCAGCCGAGCAGCCGGCTTCCGAGACGACAACCGATACTCAGCCACGACGCGCGGGATGGTGGTCGCGGCGCTTTGGCAACGGCGAATAGGCTTGCCTAATTCCGGATACGAAAAACCGCTCGGCAAAACCGGGCGGTTTTCTGCGGTTCGAACCGGCTAACCCGTGGTCACCGCCGTCTCCACGTCGGTCGGGTCGATCTCTTTGTTGAGATTGGTCCGCAGGCGCTCGTGATCGAGTTCTCCCTCCCACCACGACACCACGACGCAGGCGACGCCGTTGCCGCAAAGGTTGGTCAACGCGCGGCATTCGCTCATGAACTTGTCGATGCCAAGCACGATCGCCATGCCCGGAACCAGGCGAGGATCGACCACGGCAAGTGTCGCCGCAAGCGTGATAAAGCCAGCGCCCGTGATGCCGGATGCTCCCTTCGAAGTCAGCATCGCAACCAGCAGAATGGTGAATTGCTGTCCAAGCGTGAGATCGAAGCCGAGCGCCTGCGCGATGAAAAGGGTCGCAAGCGTCATGTAGATATTGGTGCCGTCGAGATTGAACGAATATCCGGTCGGTACCACCAGGCCGACCACCGACTTGGAACAGCCGAGCCGTTCGAGCTTTTCCATCAGGGAAGGCAGCGCGCTTTCCGAGGACGACGTGCCAAGCACGATCAATAGCTCGTCCTTGATGTAGGCCAGGAACTTGAAGATCGAGAAACCGACAACGCGAGCGATGATGCCAAGCACCACGAAAACAAATAGCGCCGCCGTGACGTAGAACGTCGCGATAAGTCCAACCAGATTGAGGATGGCTCCGGTGCCGAACTTACCGATGGTATATGCCATCGCGCCAAAGGCGCCGATCGGCGCAGCCCTCATGACAATGGCAATCACTCCGAAAACCCCATGCGCCGCATCGTCGATGAAGGAACGCAAGGTGTGACCGCGCGCGCCGAGGCCCATCACGGAAAAGCCGAACAGGATCGAGAACAACAAGACCTGCAATATCTCGCCGGTCGCAAAGGCGCCGACCACGGTATCGGGGATGATGTGAAGGAAGAAATCGACGCTCTTCTGGGCTTTGGCCTGCTCGGCGAAAGTTTGTACCTTCTGCGCATCAGCCATGGCGTTGCCGAAGCCGGCGCCTGGACGCACCAGATTTCCGACGGTAAGTCCGATCACCAGCGCGAATGTCGAGACGATCTCGAAATAGACCAGCGCTTTGACGCCGATGCGGCCGACTTTCTTGGCATCCTGGATATGCGCAATACCCGACACCACGGTGCAGAAGATGATCGGCGCGATCACCATTTTGATCAGTTTGATGAAGCCGTCGCCGAGCGCCTTGATCCAGTCATTGGTCGCAAGATTGGGCCATAGCCAACCGACGACGGCGCCGAGCACGATGGCGATGAGGACCTGGATATAGAGCACCCTGTACCAGGGTTTCGCCGCGCGGACTGGCGCTGCGGTTGCGATCGTGGCCGCCATGAATTTCACTCCCCCCGTGATTTTGACGACTTATCCGTCGCTCTTGATGTCGACCGCGTTCCGCCGGACCCAGCCAAAATCAATTGGGACCGCAAAGTCATTGGCCCGATCCTTTTTCCGGCGTCAAGATCAAGCACAACGATTTGAACCGGCGATAGGTCGCATCATCGAAGCCATCGCGCGATGCGCGCAACGGCTTCGCGCATTTCATCGACCGAACGCGCATAGGAGAAGCGAATGAACTTGTGGCCGTGCACCGGATCGAAGTCGACGCCCGGGGTTGCCGCGACGCCAGCTTTTTCCAGCATCTCGCCGGCGAATTTGAAACTGTCGGAGGTGAAGTCCGAGACATCTGCGTAGAGGTAAAAGGCGCCGTCGGCGGGCAGAAATTTGGTGAGGCCCGCGCGCGGCAAGCCCTCGATCAGAATCCGCCGGTTCTCCTGATAGCCGCGTTTGACCTCGTCCATTTCGGCGCGGCCATCGAACGCTGCCTCCGCGGCGATCTGCGACAGCGTCGGGACCGAGATCGCCAGATTTTGCTGGAGCCGCTCGATCGGACGCACCAAGGGTTCGGGCGCCACCATCCAGCCGATCCGCCAACCGGTCATGCAGAAATATTTCGAAAACGAATTGATCACCAGCGCATTGGAGGAAAGTTCAGCCGCCGTCACGGCTGAAAATGCGTAATCGAGGCCGTGATAGATTTCGTCGGAAATGAACCGGATACCGGCACTTTCGGCCGCCGATATCAGGCTCATCAACGCCTCGCGGGACATCATCGTGCCCGTCGGATTGGCCGGACTTCCGACCAGCACGCCCTTGAGCGGCGCTTTGCGATGCGCGGCGAGCAAGGCCTCCCCGGTCAGCGCGTGCCGGGTTTCGCTCGATGTTTCGATCAACACCGGCTCGCAGCCGAGCGCGGTGAGGATATGTCGATATGGCGGATAGCCGGGAACCGTGACCGCAATCCGGTCGCCGGGTTCAAACATGGCAAGAAAGCCCAAAATGAACCCGCCCGAGGAACCAGTGGTGATCACGATTCGCTCGGAATCGACGGCAAAACCGTAAGTCTCGCGGTAATGGCGGGAGATACGTTCGCGTAGCGAAGGAATTCCCAGCGCCGACGTGTAGTCGATCCTCGCCCGGTCGAGTGCGGCATGCGCGGCCAATATGGCCGGTTTCGGCGCCGAAGCTGCCGGTTGCCCCACTTCCATGTGAATCACATGACCGCCGGCGGCTTCGATGCGAGCGGCCGCCGCCATCACATCCATCACCATGAACGGCGGGACGTTGCTTCGACCCGAGGCCGTCAACAGGCCTTGAACCCGTGCTCTAAGTGTCGCATCAAGCATCGATTTCTGCTATTTTCCCAAGTGCCCCAGACTAGCCTCAATCGGCGGTTTGTTAGGGCATAACGCGTATCAGCCCTGCCGCCAATCATTAAAGACCGCTCAATGCCGCTTCCTATTGCCGTGCGCCGGAAAACGACAAAGCTCACCGCCGTCGCCACCGCGGCCGCGCTTGCGCTTGCGCCGATGGCAGCGCGGGCCGAGGAGGAAAAGGGCCTGCCGATACTTCGCGACACCGAGACCGAGCAGCTCCTGCGCGACTACACACGGCCGATCCTGCGGGCTGCAGGCCTCGAGAAGCAGAACATCCAGGTTACGATCATCAATCAGTCGGTGTTTAACGCCTTCGTTGCGGACGGTCGACGCATCTTCGTCAACCACGGCGCGCTCCTGCAATCGGAAACCCCGAACCAGATTATCGGGGTGCTGGCGCACGAGACGGGCCATCTGGCGGGCGGCCATCTCGCCAGATTGCGCGAGCAACTGGCCCAGGCGCAAACGCAGATGATCATCGCCATGCTCCTGGGCGTCGGCGCAATGGCGGCCGGCGTACGAAGCAACTACGGCAATAACGGCTTGACCAATGCGGGCGCGGCCGCCTTGTCCGCGCCGCAGAATATGATCATGCGCTCGCTGCTCTCCTACCAACGTCAGCAGGAAGAAAGCGCCGACCGCGCCGGCGTGAAGTTTTTGACCGCGACCGGCCAATCCGCCAAGGGCATGTACGAGACGTTCAAGCGTTTCACCAATGACAGCTTGTTCGCTGCCCACGGGGCCGACCCCTACTACCAGTCGCACCCGATGCCCGCCGAACGGGTCGCGGCCCTCGAGGAACTCGCCCGCACAAGTCCGTACTGGGACAAGAAAGACGATCCGGCGCTGCAAATGCGCCACGACATGATGCGCGCCAAGATCTCGGCTTTCATCGAGCGGCAAGACACCGTCTATCGGCGCTACCCGTTGTCGAGCGACACCCTGCCCGCGCGCTACGCTCATGCGATCTCGACTTATCTGCACGGTGATTTGCGCAACGCTCTCGGCCAAATCGACGCACTGATCCAGGCGCAATCCAACAACCCCTATTTCTATGAGTTGAAGGGCCAGGCGCTTTTGGAAGGTGGCAGGCCGGCCGAGGCGATCGCGCCCTTGCGGAAGTCAGTGCAGCTCTCCAATGGAGCCCCTCTCATTGAGATGTTACTTGGACAGGCGCTCGTGGCGAGCGATAACAAGGCCTACACCGAGGAAGCCATTTCCATCCTGCGTAACGCGGTATCACGTGAGCCCGAAGCGCCGATCGGTTATATGCAGCTCGCAATGGCCTACGGGCGAAAGGGAGATTTGGCTGAGGCCGACCTCGCATCTGCGCAGGCGGCCTTTCTTCGCGGCGACAACAAGACCGCGCGCGATCTCGCTTCGCGCGCCAAAACGCGCTTTGCTGTCGGTACGCCCGGATGGGTCAAGGCTGACGACATTGTGAGCGCAAAGCCGTTGCCCGGCCAGAAGAACAACGCAAAATTCGCCGACCCGAACGATACAAAGGTCGCCGACCCAAACAATTCGGAACCAAAGGTATTCTTGAGAGCCGGCCCTGCCAGGAACTCACCTTGAGAAACTCGCTCACAAAGGATTCGCTAATGCCCTCGCTCCGTCTGCTGCTTCCCGCGTTTTTTGCGCTGATGTTGTGCGCCGCGCCGCCCTCTGCCTCGGCCGAGAGTTTCTCCGACGGCCAGCGTGGCGAAATCGAGGCCATCGTCAGGAATTACCTGATTGCCCATCCCGAAGTGCTCGAAGAGGCCATGGCCGAATTGAACAAGCGTCAGGCCGCCGCCGAAGCCGAGAAGCACGAGGCGAGCGTGGCGCAGAATTCGGAGGCGATCTTCAATTCGCCGCGCGGTGTCGTGCTCGGCAACAAGGACGGCGACGTCACCTTCGTCGAATTCTTCGACTACAATTGCGGCTACTGCAAGCGCGCGATGGCCGACATGCTCGATCTTATGAAGTCGGATTCCAAGCTGAAGGTGGTGCTCAAGGAATTCCCGGTACTGAGCCAGGGTTCTGTGGAAGCCGCGCAGGTCGCGGTCGCGGTGCGTATGCAGGATCCAGGCGGCAAGAAATATCTCGATTTCCATCAAAAGCTGCTCGGTGGCCGGGGCCCTGCGGACAAGGCGCGCGCGTTGGCCGTGGCCAAGGAGGCCGGTCTTGATGTCGGCAGGATCGAAAAGGATCTTGCAGGTCCAGAGGTTCGCGCCACGATCGAGGAGAACTTCAAGCTCGCCGAGTCCATGGGCATGAACGGCACGCCGAGCTATGTCATCGGCAAACAGGTGGTGATCGGTGCGATCGGTCTTGACGGCCTGAAAGAGAAAATCGGTGTCGCCCGTTGTGGCAAGGTGACCTGTTAGCTCAAACGCAGAGCGTCTCACGTTGAACGAAAGGCCGGCGGGATTTGCCGGCCTTTTTGTTTGGGAAATTTTCACGGCGCAGCGGTTCATCGCGCATTCATGAAACATAATTGATGGAACCGTAGAAATCGCGGAACATCGTCGATCTCCTTTCGTTGTCGGCCGGGCAATGCAAACACGTGAGGAGAGATTAGATGTTCAATCGCTTTATGATCACCGCGGCCGCCGCGGCGCTGATCGCCGGAACGGGCTTCGCCAACGCGCAGGGAACCATGGGCAAGGAAGCGCCCTCGGCTGGTTCCGGCATGCAGCAGAGCGCGCCATCGTCGCCTTCCGCCGCTCCGTCGAATTGCGAGAGCGGTGCGGAACAGGGCATGCGGTCAACGCAGTCCGAAGAAAAGGCGGGCACCAAGAACCAGCGTGCCCAGGACATGAAGGCTGGCGCCAGGGACGAGAAATCGGCCCAGGAGAATCCGAAGGGCGAGAAGTCCAGGAGTTCGCAGAACGAAGAAAAGTCCAAGAGTTCGCAGAACGAAAAGGGCGCCCCCGGCAAGGACATGAAGGCGGAAGGTCGCGACGAGCGTAGTGGCGGCATGAAGGCCGAGGGTCGCGACAACATGAATGCGGATTCCAAGAACGCCGCCGAAGGCCGGTCCCAGACCACCGGACAGGCCGGCGCCGGTGCCAAGCTTACGACCGAGCAGCGCACGCGCATCACGACGGTGATCAGGGATCAGCATGTGGCCCCCGTCACCAATGTGAACTTCGCGATTTCGGTCGGCACCCGCGTCCCGCGCGAGGTTGGCTTCCATACGCTCCCGGCTGAGATCGTAACGATCTATCCGCAGTGGCGTGGATACGAGTTCTTCCTCGTCCGCAACGAGATCGTGGTGGTGGATCCGCGGACGCTCGAGATCGTGGCTGTTCTTGAGGCCTGATCGAGGCGAAATACCGCGAATTCGGGGCGGGCCATCTGGCCCGCCCTTTTTCGTGTCCACATCATTGCCGCCGGCGGTGAGGTGAGCTTGTCGGGGGTTGCCTCCTTCAACAATGGTTAATGAGTGGTTTCCGTAGGTTCGGCGCAGGTTTTTACCAAGCAGATGAGGCGTTTGGCAGCCACCCCAACCGGCCTACAGGCTTCCCCTGCGGCCCGTTGTTACCTATAACCGCGCCACCACCGCCACATTGCCGGGATTTGGATGGCCAAGACAGCTGCCGAGACCATTTACGTGCTTAACGGCCCCAATCTCAATCTCTTGGGAACCCGCGAGCCCGAGACATACGGCCACGCCACGCTCGCCGATGTGGAGAAATTGTGCGCGGATACCTCGGCGCGATTTGGTCTGAAGGCCGACTGCAGGCAGTCGAACCGGGAAGGTGAACTGATCGACTTCATTCACGAGGCCCACTCGAAAAAAGCCGCCGGAATCATCATCAATGCCGGCGGCTATTCGCACACTTCGATCGCGCTGCATGATGCGCTGGTCGCGGTGAAGATTCCTACCGTCGAAGTTCACATCAGCAACATTTACGCCCGCGAGAGTTTCCGTCATCATTCCTTCACCGCAAAGGCTGCGTTCGCGACGCTTTGCGGTTTCGGCATTGACGGCTATCGGCTCGCGATCAATGGCCTTGCGGCCAGGATCGGCGCCAAGGCCAAAGCCTGACGCATCCGCCCGTTACCATCAAAGAAAGTTTCGGATCAAGATCATGGCGCGCCAGCCTGACGACAAAGCAGCCGCAAAATTCCCCGCCAGCGACAGCGCTCTCATTCGCGAACTCGCTTCGCTCCTGGATGAGACCAGCCTCACCGAGATCGAGATCGAGCGCGCCGGGCTCAGGGTGCGCGTCGCGCGCAACGTCGGCATCGCCGCATCGGTCCCCTCCGTTCACGCCGTGGCGCCCGCGCCGGCCGTAGCGGGGCCAACTTCCGCACCGGCCGCCGCCGATATGGCCAAGCATCCCGGTGTGGTTCCCTCGCCGATGGTCGGCACCGCCTACTGGGCTTCCGAGCCCGGCGCCAAGCCCTTCATCGAAGTCGGCGCCAAGGTGTCGGTCGGACAGACCCTGCTGATCATCGAAGCCATGAAAACGATGAACCAGATTCCCTCCCCGCGCGCCGGCACCGTGACGCAAATTCTCGTCGAGGACGGACAGCCGGTCGAATTCGGCGAACCGCTGGTGATCATTGAATAGAACTCGTCAACGTCAGGCGCCGCGATGTTCGACAAGATCCTGATAGCCAATCGCGGTGAAATCGCACTGCGCATCCTGCGCGCGTGCAAGGAACTTGGCATCGCGACCGTCGCCGTGCATTCGACCGCCGACGCCGACGCCATGCATGTGCGACTTGCGGACGAGAGTGTCTGCATCGGCCCGCCGCCCTCAAAGGACAGCTACCTCAACGTGCCCGCACTGCTTGCGGCTTGCGAAATCACCGGCGCCGACGCGGTGCATCCCGGCTACGGCTTTTTGTCGGAAAACGCCCGCTTTGCCGAAATCCTCGCCGAACACAATTTGCATTTCATCGGGCCCAAGGCCGAACACATCCGTTTGATGGGCGACAAGATCGAAGCCAAGAAGACGGCAAAGCGGCTTGGCATTCCGGTGGTGCCCGGCTCCGAAGGCGCGGTCAGCGCCAATGACGACGCGATGGCGATTGCAACGGCAATCGGCTTTCCGGTCCTGGTGAAGGCGGCCTCCGGAGGCGGAGGGCGCGGCATGAAAGTCGCGCAGACCCCGCAGGACCTGATGCTGGCGCTGTCGACGGCCGCCAACGAAGCCAAATCTGCATTCGGCGATGCCTCGGTCTATCTCGAGAAATATCTGCAGAAGCCGCGCCACATCGAGATCCAGGTGCTTGGCGACGGTCGCGGTGGCGCGATTCATCTTGGCGAGCGCGATTGCTCGCTGCAGCGCCGCCATCAAAAAGTCTGGGAGGAAGGCCCCTCGCCCGCGCTCGACGCCTCGGCGCGTGCCAGGATCGGCGCCACGGTCGCCAAGGCGATGCAGGAGATGAAGTATCTCGGCGTCGGCACCGTGGAATTCCTGTATGAAGACGGCGAGTTTTATTTCATCGAGATGAACACCCGCATCCAGGTCGAACATCCCGTCACCGAAATGATCACGGGCATCGACCTCGTACTGGAGCAAATCCGCATCGCCGCGGGCGGCGATCTACCGGCAACGCAGGACGAAGTCATCATCAATGGCCACGCCATCGAATGCCGCGTCAACGCCGAAAACCCGGTGACCTTCCGCCCCTCACCCGGCAAGATCCTGCAATACCACCCTCCAGGCGGCCTCGGCGTGCGCATCGATTCCGCCGTCTACCAGGGCTACGTGATCCCGCCCTATTACGACTCCCTGGTGGGCAAGCTCATCGTGCACGGCAAGACGCGAGGCGAATGCTTGATGCGTCTTCGCCGCGCGCTGGACGAAATGGTGGTAGAAGGCATCGAAACGACCCTGCCGCTGTTCAGGGCCCTGGTCCGCGAGCCCGACATTATCGACGGCGACTACCATATCCATTGGCTGGAACAATATCTGGCCGGCCAGCCACAAAACTAAGGCGGTCGCACCCCACTAAAAGGCGACGGTCCGGGAACCAACCGCCGCGACGGGCGTTTTGGTCGGCTGGAACTTTTCCCGTTCGGGGGATTTTTAGATTTCGTTTCGCGAGACGATTGGAACGCCTGAGGCCCGACGCCGGCGGGCAATTGGTCAAATCCTGCTGCTCGCGGCAGGATTTCTGGTGCTGGTTGCGATCAGCGCCACATCGGTGATCCTCGTCAATCAGGCTCGCGAAGACAACGCGTCGGTCGTTCACACCGTCGAGGTCGAGAATCAGATTTCAACCTTGCTGCTGCAAATCCGCACCGCCGAAAGCGCCGCGCGCGGATACCTGCTGACCTCGGAGCCGCGGTTTCTTGCCGAGCTTGAAGCCGCGACCGCGAGCATCCTTCCGGATATCGACAAGTTGACAAGACTGGCCGGCGACAATCCGGTTCAGATCGAGAACAGCAGAAAACTGCGCGAGCCGGTCCAGGCAAGGCTCGGCGAGTTCGCCCAGGCAATCGATTTCGTCAAGCGCAACGACATGGCCGGCGGCATCGCGATGCTGCGACAGGCGGGCGCCGGCGACTCCGTCCGGCGCATCAATGAGATCGCGAACGCAATGCGGACCGAAGAAGACCGGCTGTTTTCGCTTCGCACCACGGCCGCGGATCGCACGCAGCGGTTCGCCTCCATTGTCACCGTGGCAGGCTCCAGCCTCGTGATCCTGCTGGCCGGCATTTCGATCCTGCTGGTTCGGCGCTCGGCGCGGGCGCGCGATCATGCCGAGACGCTGCTGCGCGACAACAACCTCAATCTCGAAGCCACCGTCGACGAACGCACCGCCGATCTTCGCGAGGCCAACAACGAGATCCAGCGCTTCGCCTATATCGTCAGCCACGACCTTCGCTCGCCGCTGGTCAACATCATGGGGTTCACCAGCGAACTGGAGGAGCTGCGCGCCGATATCTTTCGGCGGATTGCCGCCCTTCGCCGCGTCACCGCCTCGGCGCCGCCGCTGCCGGTCGACGACGGCGATGCCGAGCCCGTGCTCGAGGGTGAGGACAAGCAGCTGCAGCAGGATTTTTCCGAAGCGCTGGAATTCATCAAGTCATCGATTGCCAAGATGGATCGGCTGATTTCGGCCATCCTCAATCTGACCCGCGAGGGACGGCGTGAATTCGAACCGGTGCGGATCGATACTCGCGAGCTGATCGAAGCCGTCGTCGCCACAATGGCGCATCAGGCTGCGGAAGCCACCGCCCAGATTCGCATTGAGCCGCTTCCAGCGGTCACCACCGATCGCTTGGCCCTGGAGCAAATCTTCTCGAACCTGATCGATAACGCGCTGAAGTACCTCAAGCCCGGAGTTCCCGGCGACATCTCGGTCCGCGGCCGGACCAAGCTCGGCTTTGCGATATTCGAGATTGCGGACAACGGCCGCGGTATCGATCCGAAGGACCATCAGCGCATTTTCGACCTGTTTCGACGCGCCGGGGCCCAGGACAAGCCGGGACAGGGAATAGGCCTTGCCCATGTCCGTGCCCTGGTGCGGCGGCTGGGTGGAACCATGTCGGTATCATCGGAGCTGGATAAAGGCAGCACGTTCACCATCACGCTGCCTATAAATTGGACGCTTAGCAATCGGACCAGAGAAGCATGAGTACGCCAGTTACAATCATCATGATCGAAGACGACGAGGGTCACGCCCGTCTGATCGAGCGGAATATTCGCCGCTCCGGTATCAACAACGAGGTCCTGCCGTTCACCAACGGTACAGCCGCACTGCGCTACCTGTTTGGCAATGACGGTTCCGGTCTCGACCACAAGGGCGAGGCCCTGCTGATCTTGCTCGACCTTAATCTGCCCGATACCAGCGGTATCGACATCCTGCGGCGGGTCAAGGAGAACAAGTACCTTAAGTCCACGCCGGTCGTGGTACTGACCACAACCGACGACTCCGTCGAAATCAAGCGCTGTTACGAACTCGGCTGCAATGTCTACATTACCAAGCCCGTGAACTACGAAAGCTTCGCCACCGCGATTCGCCAATTGGGATTGTTCTTCTCGGTCATTCAGGTTCCGTCCGCCGCCACATGAACGCCGAAACACCAACACTGCTCTATATCGACGACGATCGAGCGCTCGCCCGCCTTGTCGATCGCGGCCTGGCGCGGCACGGCTTCAAGGTCGTGCACGCCGCGGGCGGCACAGAGGGATTGGATCGTATCGCGCAGGGCGGCATCGACGTTGTCGCGCTCGATCAATACATGCCAGGGCTCGACGGGCTGGAAACGCTCGAGCAGATCTTGGCGATTCCGAATGCCCCGCCAGTGGTGTTCGTGACCGCCGCGCAGGATTCGAGCATCGCCGTCACCGCGCTGAAGGCCGGCGCCGCCGACTATCTGGTCAAGGATGTTCACGGCGATTTTATCCCCTTGCTCCAGGTCGCCGTCGATGGCGCGCTGCGGCAAGCCCGTCTGCAAAAGGCCCGCGACGACGCCGAAGCGGAAGTGCATGCCTCGCGCGACCGCTTTGCGGCGCTCGCCGCCGAACGCGAGATGCTGTTGCGCGAGGTCAATCACCGCGTCGGCAACAGTCTGCAGATCATCGCCTCCCTGTTGCATCTGCAAGCCAATTCGACCACGCAGGACGACGTCAAGGCGGCCCTGACCAATGCGATGGGGCGGGTCGCAGCTGTAGCCCAGGTTCACCGCAGGCTCTACACCTCCCACGACCTGAAGAGCGTGCTCCTGAACCAGTATCTCGACGCGCTCCTCGAAGATCTCAGGAGATCGGCAGAAGGAAACAAGATGTCGCGGCTGACGCTGAAGGCGGAGCCGGTCGAGATCGATCCAGACCGCGCCGTGGCAATCGGGATCATCGTCAACGAGCTCGTGATGAATGCGGTGAAGTACGCCTACCCCGACGGCGCGGGTCCCATTCATGTCGAACTTTCGGCGCAGGAGGACAACCTCATGCTGTCGATTGCCGACAACGGTGTCGGCCTCAACGCCAGGACGGACCCGCGTTCAACCGGCATGGGACAGCGCATCGTCGCCGCCATGGCATCAAAACTTTCCGCGAGCGTCGAGCGGGACCCCAGCCACGCCGGTACCCGGATGGTGCTGCGGTTTCGCCCCGTCAATGCCGCCGCGGCGAAGTCCGACTGCGAGGCCGCAAGCTAGCCGCCACGGCCTTCGTGCTGCTATTCTGCTGACCCATGACGTCGCGCGACTCCGCCTCTTCCGAAATCACGCCCGAAGTGCTGCTGCGCGCCTACGCCTGCGGCATCTTCCCGATGGCCGAGAGCGCTGACGATCCGACGCTTTTCTGGGTCGAGCCGGAAATGCGCGGCGTCATCCCGCTTGAGGGCTTCCGCGTCGCCTCGCGCCTGGCCCGCACGGTCCGCTCTGATGCCTTTACGGTGACCGTCGACACCGCCTTCAAGGCCGTCATCGCCGGCTGCGCGGCACCGCAGCCCGGCCGCAACGATACCTGGATCAACACGCGCATCCGCGATCTCTACACCGGGCTGCATGAGTTGGGACATGCCCATAGTGTCGAGGTCTGGAAAGACCACGACTTGATCGGCGGCCTCTATGGTGTCAGCCTCGGCCGCGCCTTCTTCGGCGAGAGCATGTTTCACCGCGTCCGTGATGCCTCGAAGGTGGCACTCGTGCACCTGGTCGCCCGCTTGATGTCGGGCGGTTTCGAACTGCTCGACACCCAATATGTCACCGAGCATCTGCGCAGCTTCGGTGCCATCGAAATTCCGCGGCGGCGCTACACCGTCCTGCTCGACAAGGCGATCAGGGGCGAGGCGGACTTTTGCAAATTGCCGGCAGATCGTCCGATGACCGGAACCGAGGCGCTTCGGATCATCGCGGAACGCGGATGAATAACCGCGACACTATTGCCTGAATATTCCGAACAGGCCGCCAGGTTGGGGCGGTGGTGGCGGTGGCGGCGGCTGTTGCTGCTGGAACTGCGGCTGTGGCGGCGGCGGTGGACGCTGGGCCTGTTTCGGCGGCGGCGGTCGTTTCTGCGCCGGCGGCGGCACCGGCTTTGGCGCATCGGGCTGGACGCTCACGATCGTGGTGTCGGGGGCTTTGCAGTCGGTCAGCCAGATGTCGTAAATCGGATGCTCCACGCCGTGCAGGCCGGGGCTTGCGGCGAACATCCAGCCCGAAAAAATCCGCTTCACCTCGCCCTGGAGCGTGATCTCGTCGACCTCGACGAATGCATCGGTGTTGGCGGCCTCAGTAGCCGGGCGCGTGTAGCAGGCATCCGTCTTCACGCGCAGCGCGCCGAACTGGACGGTCTCGCCGATGTCCTCGTCGAAATTGATGATGCGGCCGGTGATCTTGTCGAGGCCTGAAAAGCTGGCCTTTTTGTTGACGATCTTCTGCGCCGGCGGCTCGGTGACCACTTCATCGCCGGGCTGCAATGTCGCCGGCGTTTGCGGAACACCCTTCTGCTGACGCTGACCCGGCGGCAAGGGGTTGGCGCCTGGAGGTGCGACCGCGACGCCCTGACTGGGCTGCGGAGGCGCAACCGCAACGCCCGGCGGCGTATTCTGCGGAACGACGGTGGTGCCCGGCGGCGGAGCCAGCGGTTGCGACTGCACGCTTCCCGGCGGTGGCACGCCCTGCCCCGGCAGTGGACGATTGGGCGTCGGCAGCAAACGGCCCCGCGGCAGCTCGGGCACTTCCTCTTCGTCGTCCGGTGCAGGCTGCTGTTGCTGTTGCTGATTGCCGCGGGGGACATTGCCTGGCGGCCGCGGCTGATCGGAAAAGATATTGCCGATCTGCGCGCGCGCGGGCGGCGCAAGCGAGATCGTCGCAGCGGCGACAAGGGCCGCAAAACCGGTCAGGACAATGGTTCGAAGCATCTCGCGGCTTTAACAGGCGAATCGGGCTTGCGACATTTTATAGCTACCGCCGCTCGCAGGCCCCCCGGTTAACACGCCGAATACGGCGGGGAAAGGGCGGTTTGCGGCAACCTTTGGGCAGCAAGGTCCGGATTCGGGGGATTCGGATAGCCGTTCGGCCATACCTTTTCAGCCCAAGCCGCAAATGAAATAGTCCGACCAACCGAGGGATCGCGCGCTACACGCAAGGCGTTGCGAAAATCTTCGAAAAGCCGAACGACCGGAGGAGCGTCCGATGCCCGATCGCATTCGTCTGGACGGCAGGGTCGCCGTCGTCACCGGCGCGGCCGGCGTGATCGGCATTGCGACCATGCGGTTACTGGCCGAACGCGGGGCGCGCATCGTCGCCGTCGACCGCAGGCAATGGGATATCGAGGCCGTGATCGGAGATCTGCCGGCTTCCGCTCAGGCGCTCGCGGTTGCAGCCGACGTCACCCACGAAGACGAGGTCGAGGGCTTCGTCCGCGCGGCGACCGAGAAATTCGGCACCATTGACGTGTTCTACAACAATGCCGGGGTCGAAGGCGACATCACGCCGATCACGAAATATCCTCTCGAGGCCTTCCGGAAGGTCATAGACGTCAACGTGATCGGGGTGTTTTTGGGTCTCAAACACGTTCTGCCCGTGATGCTGAAACAGAACAGGGGCAGCATCATCAACACCGCCTCGATCGCCGGCCTGATCGGCGCCACTGAAATCGCAGCCTACACCGCCAGCAAACATGCGGTGATCGGCCTCACCAAGAACGCCGCACTGGAATGCGCCGCGACCGGTGTGCGCGTGAATTGCGTCTGCCCGGGATTGATCGACAGCCGCATGCTGAGCGCTATCATCGAAGGCCGCAATCCCGGCAAGGTACCTGTCACTTCCGAAAAAATCGTGGAACGAATTCCAGCCCGCCGGCTCGGCCATGCCTCCGAGGTCGCATCCGTCGTCGCATTCCTTGCATCCGACGAAGCTAGTTATGTCTCCGGCTCCGCCTATACGGTCGACGGAGGACGCGTTGCGGGCTGAACGTCGTCCTAAGCGCACCAGATTTGAAGCAAGCCTCAACGCAAGGGTTCCATCAGAATGCCCGTGACTCTCGATCCCGACGCCGCCTTCGTTTTCAAGGCTTTTCAGGATGCCGGCCGTCCGGCTTACGAAACGCTCTCGCCCGAGGAGGCACGCGAATATTACCGGCAGGCTCGCCTCGTCACCAATCCCGAACCGCCTGAACTGAAATCGGTCGAGCCGCTCGCGATCCCCGCCCCTCACGGATCTATCCCCTCGCGCGTCTACACGCCGAAAAAGCTTCGGCGAAGCGGCGGTCTCGCGCCTTGTCTGGTATTTTTCCACGGTGGTGGCTGGGTGATCGGCGATCTCGATACGCACGACGTCGCGTGCCGAAAATTGGCCGACGAAGGCGAACTCCTCGTCATCTCCGTCGATTATCGCCGCGCGCCTGAGCACAAATTCCCGAGCGCCGTCGATGACGCCATCGCTGCGACGTCATGGATCGCGGCTCACGCAAATGAACTCGGCATCGACGCCGCGCGGCTCTCGGTCGGTGGCGACAGCGCGGGTGGCAATCTTGCGGCGGTGGTTGCGATCTCCTCGCGCGACGGCAACGGCCCGGCCATCGCCGGCCAGGTGCTGATATATCCAGCGACCGATTTTGCGATGACGCATCCCTCGCACAGCGAACCGGAGACCAGCATTCTGTTGACGCATTCCGTCATCAGGTGGTTCCGCGATCACTATCTCAACGGCACGGTCGACGTTCACGACTGGCGCGCCTCGCCCGCGCGTGCGAAGACGCTGATCGGACTGCCGCCGGCCTATGTGCTCACCGCGGGCGCCGACCCCTTGCGCGACGAAGGCGAGGACTATGCGCGGCGGCTCAAGCAAGCCGGTGTAACCGTGACGTACCGGACCTTTCCCGGCCAATTCCACGGATTCTTCACGATGGGAAAGCTCTTGCAGCAGGCCAATGTCGCCGCCGGTGAAATCGGCGTCTGGCTGCGGCAGTTGAATTAGGGCATGATCCGGAAAAGCGGATACCGGTTTTTCCGAAAAAGATCATGCTCAAACAAAAGGATAGAGCGAGATGACAATTCGAAGAAACGTCATCTCGCTCCAGGACAGCGTGATACCGATAAATTCAAAGTGGTGGCGGACGCCCACTTTGGTACGCACTGCGGAGGGCTGACATCGCGCGATACGCGGGCATTGCCGCATTTGACCCACCGCATCGCAGCCAAATATACGCGCTAAACAACCTCCCGCTCTTGTACCCAGGCGACCAGCAGCTCCCATATGACCGCAAGCACAATTGGGCCAAGAAAAAGTCCAGTAATTCCGTACGCAAGGGTTCCGCCAATAACCCCGATCAAGATTACCAACATCGGAGTTTTCAATCCCCGACCCATAATGATGGGCCGCAAAAAATTGTCGATCAAATTGACTGGTACCATGTAGGCCGTGAATAGCAGCGCGGATGTGGTTTCCATCGCCGTCCAACTCCAAATGATCACGGGAATCAAGACGATCGATGGACCAATCTGTATGATTCCACAAATTAAGACGGCAAAAGTAATCAGACTTGCTTGAGGAATACCCGCAACTATCAGCCCGATGCCGGCAAGCAAGGCTTGCAAGACAGAAATGCCGATAACGCCGCGCGATACTGCCCGAATAGTGGCACCCGTTTGAATTACAAGTTCCTCACCCCGCGTTGAATTAAGTCTGCGCGCGACTTTTTTGACAGCGTCGACGAGCGATGGCGCCGGCACAAAGAGAAAGCCTGCGACAATTATTGAGACAAGGAATTTTACAAGACCGATGCCGGTATCCGCACCGGCGCGAAGCAGGCTGCTGCCGAGCGGCTTTAATTGCGGGATGATTTTGGCGAAGGCGGCCTGAAAATTGGTCGATGCGAGATCCCAAAATTGATAGACGGCATCGCCAATCAACGGCCACTCTTTCAATGAGTTTGGCGGTGGAGGTATTGCAAAGGTAGAGAAGTCAAGCCGCTCGGAAATCATTCGGAGACTCTCGACTAACCCTAACGCAAGCCACGTCGCCGGACCGATGATGATCATCAAGCATAAAATTGTGATCAGCGCCGCCGCCAAATGACGACGCCCCCGCAGGCGAAAGGCCAACCACTCGAAAGCCGGATAGAGCGCTACCGCCAGCACGACACTCCAGATCGCGATTGAAATAAAGGGCTGGATCAGGACCAAAGACAGGTAAAGCAGAAGACCGAAAGCCCCAAGCCGAATCGCTATTTCGAAAAAGGAGGCGGCTAGCCGATCACGGCTGGACGGATCGTTTTGATCGTGGATCACTGACGTATCCCGGATTGTTGTGGCCGCGAGTCTTCTTATCCTGTTTCAGGTCCGTGCGGCCGACATTGATATTCGTCAAGCCAAGTATTTGGAAATCCCCGCGCGTCTGTGCCCCGGGGCGCGTGGGCCCACAATGTGCCCAAACTCACACCCAGCGCCGCACCCGACCGACATAGTCATCGTAGGTCACGCCGAACTGGCGGCGCATCTTGGCCTCCTCGAAAGGGATGTGGACCCAGTTCGCGGTGACGAAGACGGCAATCGGCGCAAGCAGCATCGGCCAGGCGCCGATCCATACCGCAATGCCGAAACTGACCAACACCAGCCCGAGATACATCGGGTTCCGCGTGTAGCGGTACGGACCATCGACGACAAGCGCACGGTTGGTCGGTGAGGTCGGGTTGACTTCCGTGCCCGCGCGTCGAAACACAACGATAGCGCAGACCGGCAGAATCCAGGGAAGGAATGTCAGCGCGATGCCGAGCTGCGGCAGCGGAAGGCCCGGGACCTTGGGCCAGCCGAACCGCCAGCTGATCGCCACGGCGAGCAGAACATAGATCAAGGCCCAAACGGGCGGCGGAAGCTTGAGCACGGCTGTGCCTCCATGAGTGAGACTCGACCTTAGGTCGACGGGATTCTAGAGGCCCGGTCGCACAGTTGAAAGTCAGCACTTCGAGCGCAGCCGAGCTCCAATTCGCAGGTTGGCGTATGTCGCTGGGCAACGCCCTACCCGTGCCGGCCCCGCATGATCTCGCGCGCCAGCAATGCGGTCAGAACCAAGTGCAGTGCCACCGCCGGCCACAGCAGCACCCCGGCAAAACCCGCGAAACCGAGGTAAGCCAGATAGAGCGTAACCAACGAGCCGTAGGTCAGCATCCCGACAATCGGCGGTCCCGGCCGGCACGCGATCCCCAAGGCAATAAGAGCGATGCCGGCGACGCGCGCCACCGGTATGGCGACGCCGGTCAAGGGCTCACCGAGCAACAATTTTCCAACAAGGGCTGGCACCATCAGTAGTGCCAATCCGGTGGCGGCTTCGGCGACGGCGGCGAAATTTAGCACCTTATTCATCGTCCGGACTGCTTTGCTGGCCGCGTGGGCAAACTAATCTGCTGCTGAGTCCAAACACGAGAGACGGCAGCCGCCGACGCCTCATCGAAACCCTCGTCCTCGAAGGTCTTTAATTCGCCCAACTCGCTTTTGCGTTCATTCATGACGCTTTCCTTTCAAGCGCAAATTCGCGCCACCGGCGCGAGATCCTTTTGCCTTCAGCCGGCGAATCCCGCGAGCCGCTCAATGAACCAGAACGCAGCGGTGACGCCAATCGCATAGGTCGTAACCGGGAGAGCGGCCCGCCTGATCCCTGGCGGGACGCCGAAGCGTCGGATGCATGTCAATGCCGCGAGAACGACGCCAATGAAAATTAGTTGCCCGATCTCCACACCGACGTTGAACGAGAGCAGCGCGAGCGGGATGTCGCCCTGCGGCAGGCCGATATCGGTGAGCGCGCTGGCGAAGCCGAACCCGTGAAGCAGACCGAAGGAGAAGGCAACGATCCATGGCTGCCGTGAGGTTAAGCTGATCTGATCGCGCTGCAAGCGAATGATCTCGCACGCCAGCAGAAGAATGCTTAGCGCGATCATGGCCTCAACCGGCGGCCCCGGTACATGCACCACTCCCAGCGTGGCGAGGCTGAGCGTAATTGAATGGGCGAGCGTGAAGGCCGTGATGGTCCACAGCAGCACCCGACCATCGCGCACGATCAGGATGAGAGCCAGCACGAACAGCAGGTGATCG
>CAVUHE010000022.1:0-12400 GCA_963741185.1 uncultured Alphaproteobacteria bacterium
AGCCCCGGAAAACCATCCGGGGCTTTTTCGTTTCTCCGCATGCAGGTCTCAACTGCGCGTGCGCATCCGCATCATGAAGCTGTCGAAGCTCAGCTCTGCCACCTGCATCCACATCAGCGAATCCGTGCGGTATGCCGTCAGGCTCGCATACATCTTGGCGAAGTGCGGGTTGCTCCTGGAGAGATCGGCATAGATCTCGCTGGCGGCGCCATAGCAGGTCTCAAGCACTTCCTGCGGAAACGGACGCAGGATCGCGCCTGCGACCATCAGCCGTTTCAGCGCGGGCGGATTGACGAAGTCGTATTTGCCGGTCACCCAGGTGAAGCAATCGTTGGAAGCCGCGGTGATCGCGGCCTGATAGGCCTTTGGCAGCGTGTTCCAACGTGTGAGGTTGATGACATTGTGGCCCTGGCCGGTGCCTTCCCACCAGCCCGGGTAGTAGTAATACTTCGCGACCTTGACGAAGCCGAGCTTTTCGTCGTCATAGGGGCCGACCCATTCCGCGGCGTCGATCGTGCCTTTTTCCAATGCCGGGTAGATGTCGCCGGCCGCGATCTGCTGCGGAACGCCGCCCACCTTGGCGATGATGTTTCCGGCAAAGCCGCCGACGCGGAATTTCAAACCCTTGAAATCCTCGATCGTCCTGATCTCCTTCCGAAACCACCCGCCCATCTGCGCACCCGTGCTGCCGGTAGGTATCCCGAGCACGTTCTGCTCCTTCAGCAGGTCGTTGAGCAGATCCTGGCCGCCGCCCCACAATAGCCAGGAGATGTGCTGCCGCGTGTTGAGGCCAAACGGCAGCGCCGTGCCGAAAGTGAAAGCGGCGTTCTTGCCCCAGTAATAATACAGCGCCGTATTGCCCATCTCGACCGTGCCGTTCGCACACCGCATCGAGCACCTGCAGGCCCGGCACGATCTCGCCCGACGCGAACGGCTGGATCTGAAAGCGGTTATCGGTGACTTCGGCGACGCGTTTGCAGAAATATTCACAGCCGCCATAAAGCGTGTCGAGCGACTTCGGCCAGCTGGCGGCAAGGCGCCACTTCACCTCGGGCATCGATTGCGCGACCGCGGGCGCGGCCACCGTACTGGCGGCAAGGCCAATGCCGCTCACCTTCAGAAATTCACGACGCTTCATGCGCTTCCCCTCCGTTTGTGCCGATAACTCGACGAGGGACAACGATCTTGACTGTCGCTTATTGTTTCGCCGACGGCTGACGTTGATCGATGCCCGGGATGCATCTCCCGGTCGCGGTCAGCATGACCAATCGATCCCTGGGAATCAAGGGCGACGCGTCGTTACGCGGTTGCGAGAGGCAAATTCGGCCTTACTGCGGCCGCGCCGAACATCGTTTCCATCGCCCGCCGCGCCTTGATCGTCTCGTTGTCGGCGTCAATCTCGACGTCGCTCCAGCGCACCACCGCGCCATGATCGACATCTTGCTTCAGCCTCAGGCGATGCGCGAGACCGATCGGCAGTGCGCCGGCCTTGAGGCTTGCGGCTGCGGGCATCAATTTACCCCATACCGTGTAGCCGCCCTCGCCATCGAGCATTTCGCCCGCGCGCAAGCTCCGTTTCGCTACCGCCAGCCACATCGCCTCGAAAACCATGGGGTTGTCCGGTCGGCTCGCCCCGGAGCGCCGCGGACAGGATCGAGATGTTCAGCTCGAGCCCGATCAGATGATAAGGCTTGTACATCGCCGCGTAGCGGCCGCTTGAATCGGTCTTCAACCCATATTGCCTGAAACAATCGGCGGCATAGTCGTTCGGCGCTTCCAGCACGACATAGACGCCCCAGCGCAGATCGCGGAACACCGGGCGTCCATCGCGCTCCAGCGATGATACCACTTCCACCAGCCCGGCTTTCTCGAGCACGCCACCCTTGTCGCGTGGCCGCATCACGTGCGGCAGATCGTCGACGCCGCAGGGGGGAAACAATAGTCCGCCGGTCGGAACGTCCAGTCCCGTCGCATTGGCGATCGCCGCCATTTCGATCGCCGATTTGGTGCCGTCGAGAAAGGAGTTGAACATTTGCGGGTTCATCCCCGCCGATTGCGCCTCGTCGGCCGTCAGCCCGTAATGGCCCCAGACGCCGGCTGGCGTCACGTCGTGATAGGCCGGGAGGTACTTGGTGCCCTTGCCGGCGGCGACCACGTGGAAGCCGGTGGCGCGTGCCCAATCGACCAGCTCGGCGGTCAGTGCCGGCTGGTCACCATAGGCAAGCGAATAGACCACGCCGGCCTTGCGCGCCTCCTCGGCGAGCAGCGGCCCAGCCAGTACATCGGCCTCGACATTGACCATGACGATGTGCTTGCCCGCCGCAATCGCCGCGCGGGCATGCTTGATGCCGACGGCCGGATTGCCGGTCGCCTCCACAATCACTTCGATCTTGTCCGACGTCGCTTTGGCAGCGTCGGCGGCAAAGGTCGTCGCCGCGATCCGTGCGGCGTCCCAGCCGACGGTGCGGCAAGCCTCGCGCGCGCGCTCAGGATCGAGATCGACGATGATGGGCACCTCCAGCCCCGGCGTGTGCGGCACTTGCGACAGGAACATCGAGCCGAATTTGCCGGCGCCGATCAGAGCCACGCGGACCGGTTTGCCGGCCGCGCGGCGGGCGTTGAGCAGGTGAGAGAGGTTCATGGACGGTATCCGGAAAGCTGCTCGCGTGTCCCGGACGCGGCGCAGCGCTCAAGCGCTGCTCCGCAGAGCCGAGACCCATGAAGGACGTTGGAAGAGAGTAGGCCCCGGCTCAGCAGCGCATCACTTCGTGCTGCGCGGCGTCCGGGGCGCGAGAGAAACACTACTCCGCCGCCTGCCGCTGGGCACGCGCGAGCCGGAGCAGCGCGTCGTCGTCGACCGTCTGGATTGGCGTGAAATCGCGATGGGCGATGTATTCCGGTCGCGTGGGGGTGCGGATGTAGTTCGACACCGCATTGAGCGTCAGATAAACGATCTTGCGCGGATAGGGTGTAATGTTGCCCGCCGAGCCGTGCACCAGATTGCCGTGGAACATCAAGAGGCCGCCGGCCTTGCCGGTCGGCGCAACGATGCCGCCTTCCTTCACCAGCCGCGTCACGGTTTCCTCGTCCAGCGTCCACAACGGATAGGACGTGGTCGCAAGGTCGTGCGATGCCTTGAGGTCGCCGGCGTGCTGGCTCCTCGGCACCAGCATCAGGGGGCCGTTGATCGGCATCACCTCGTCGAGAAAAATCGCGATGTTCATGGCGCGTGGCTGCGGCATGCCGTCGTCGCGCTTCCAGGTGCCGTAGTCCTGATGCCACTGCCAGACATCGCCGGTGAAGGCCGATTTGGCGTTGATCTTGTACTGGTGCATGTAGACCTTCTCACCGAAGATCTGCTCGACCGGGTCGATCATGCGCGGATGTGCGCCGAGCAGGCGGAAAGCCTCGTTGTACAGATGGGCAGCAAAGGCCGTGCGCGGCGCGCCGCTCTTCTCCCGCCACACTTCAGGTCGCTGGGTGTCGTAGATGCCTTCCGCCTCGCGAGCGAGCAGTGCGACCTCTTCCTGGCTGAAGAGCTCAGGAAGAAACAGCCAGCCTTCGCGGTTGAAATCATCGATCTGCTGCTGGGTCAGCTTCATCGCGGTTCCTCCTCATAGTCCGGGCCGAAGCCCTTACTCTTTGTTGAGAAGAATAACACCCCGAGACGGGGTTTACCAAGCCGGGGCAGGGGCGAGGCCCCGCGACGTTGTTGATGCCCGCCAGTTCCCCTGGAATCCGGGTGGATCGCAACAATTTCCAAGCCTAGATTCCGCCGCAGCAGCATAGACATGGGCACGAGCAGATTGGAGCCAGCCATGACGGACCAGCATTTTACACTATTCGACACCCCGATCGGCACCTGCGGAATCGAGTGGGGTCCTCGCGGCATCAATGGGTTGCAATTGCCGATGGGCAGCGCGGAAAAAACCCGCGTCCGGATTCGGCAACGCCACGGCGATGGCGATATCGCTGAATCCGAACCCACGGCTGAAGTTCAGGGCGCGATCGACGGCATCATCGAGCTGCTCTCGGGCAAGCCGAACGACCTCAAGGGCGTTGCACTCGACCTCGATGGCGTCCCGGAATTTCATCGCGGCGTCTACGAGATTGCCCGCACGATTCCGCCGGGCATGACGATGACCTATGGTGATATCGCCAAGCTGCTCGGCGGGGTCGAACTGTCGCGCGATGTCGGGCAGGCGCTCGGGCGCAATCCATGTCCGATCGTCGTGCCATGCCACCGCGTGCTCGCTGCCGGCGGCAAGCCCGGCGGTTTTTCCGCCAATGGCGGAGTTGTCACCAAGCTGAAAATGCTCGCGATCGAAGGGGCGGTGGTCAATCACACCCCGAGCCTGTTCGATTGAGCGAAGCTCGTTAGCCTATCCGACCGCCTCGCAGGAAAATCCGTTCCCCAGCCGCCGGATCTTCCCACCCGATGGGGAGGGAAAATGCGCGGTGCAGCACAGCGTATCGGTGTCGCAATAGCGTTCCAGGAAATTGCGCCGTGTTGTTGCGGCCTGCGCCTGATCGACATCGAATTTTGCCGAGAGTTCAGGATGGCGCGCCTGCAGCGGCGAATGCATCAGATCGCCGCTGAAGACGGCGTTGTCCTTGCCCTTGCCGAAAGTGAACGCAACATGTCCGGGTGTGTGACCCGGCGTCGGCAGGATGCGGACGTGATCGCCAATCTCGTAGTCGTTGCGCACGATCTCGGCCCGCTGGGCTTCGACAACCGGCAATACACTGTCGCCGAAGGGCGGTACCGCCGTGCTCGCGTTCTGCGCGGTCCAGTAGTCGAATTCGGCCTTGCCGAAGACATAGCGCGCGTTCGGAAACGTCGGCACCCAGCGGCCACCCTTCAGCCGCGTGTTCCATCCGACGTGGTCGACATGCAAATGCGTGCACATCACGAAATCGATGTTCTCGACCGAAAATCCCGCCGCCGCCAACCCGCGCATATAGGCGTCGTCGGTCTTCATATTCCATTTCGGGCGCAGCGGCCGCGGCTTGTCGTTGCCGATGCAACTGTCGATCAGGATGGTGTGGTGCGGCGTCTTGACGATGTAGGACTGAAAGCACAGGATCAGCACGTCGTTGGCATCGAGCGCGCCGGCTCCTTGCATCCACGGCCTGTTCTCCGCGAGCAAATCAGGCGTCAGCGCCGGCAGCAGCTCCAGTGCGGGCAGGAAGGTAGTTTCCTGCTCGATGATGCGGTGAATGGTGAGATCGCCGACCGAAAGCTTGGGTCCCATGACGGCCTCCTGTGCCTCAAGCCGGAGGCGGAACGGAAATCTTGACCGAAGGCCGGCCCAGCATGCGCTCGTGGAACGCATCGAGATTGGGATAGGCCTTGCGCCATCCGCAATCGGAGAAACGGAAATCGGCATAGCCGAGCACGCAAACGAGCGCGATCTGCGCGATGTCGAGCGGCCGCGACAGCACGTCTGACTGTCTTTCGAAGCGCGCCATGCCGCTCCAGGCGCGGTTCCAGTGATCCTCGGACCATGCCTGCCACTGCAACCCTTGCGGCCGCACCATTCTCTCGTAGCGGCACAGCAGCATGGAATCGAGCATGCCCTGCAGCAGCGAATGATCGCTTTTGACTTTCCACCTGTTGGGTCCCGACGCCGGGATCAGTTTTCCGCCGCCGGCCAGCTCGTCGAGATATTCGACGATCACATAGGAATCGATGATGACGTCACCGTTGTCGAGGATCAGCGCCGGCAGCTTCTTCAGCGGATTGATGCGCGAATACTCATCATTGGCTTGTCCGGGCACGACAGCCGTCGGCACGAATTCGATTTTGTCGATCAGGCCGAGTTCGATCGCGGCAATTCGTACCTTGCGGGCGAATGGCGAGGCCGGGGAAAATGTAAGCTTCATTCGAACGTCCTCTTTGAAAAATACTCAGGCGCGAATTCATTCGTCGTTGCGGGTCGGCGCCAAGCGCCGCCCGATGATAAACTCCGCGAAGCAATCCACCGCGACGAAGAAAGGATAAATTGCTTCGTCGCTTTCGCTCCCTTGCGCAAACGCTTCGCGTTTGCACGCAGGCAATGACGCCGCAACCTTACGCCGCGATGATTTCCTGCCGCTGCTCGCCGAGCCCCTCGATGCCGAGCGTGACGACGTCGCCGACATTGAGGAACTTTTGCGGCTTCATGCCCATGCCAACCCCTGGCGGCGTACCCGTCGCGATGACGTCGCCGGGCATCAGCGTCAGGATTTCCGAGAGGTAGGAAACGATCTTTTTCACGCCGAAAATCATGGTCGCGGTCGATCCGGTCTGACAGCGCTTGCCGTTGACGTCGGCCCACATCGGCAGCTTCTGCACATCCGCGATCTCGTCCCTGGTCACAAGCCAGGGACCGAGCGGACCGAACGTGTCATGCGATTTGCCCTTGGTCCACTGACCGAGCCGTTCAATCTGGAAGAAGCGTTCGGACACGTCGTTGCACACGCTGTAGCCGGCGACGTAATTGAGGGCGTCGGCCTCGGAGACGTATTTGGCGCGGGTGCCGATGATGATCGCAAGCTCGACTTCCCAGTCGAGCTTGGTCGAGCCGCGCGGCTTCTCGACGGCGTCATACGGTCCACACAGGCTGTTATTGGCCTTCATGAAGACGATCGGTTCGGTCGGAAGCGCCATGCCGACTTCGGCGGCATGGTCCGAATAATTGAGGCCGATGGCGATGAACTTGGGCAGGCCGCCCACTGGTGCGCCGATCCGCGGCTTGCCGCCGACGGCGGGAAGCGTGGCGGGGTCAAGGGCGGCGATCCTGGCCAGCGAGGCCGGTGAAAAAGCGTCCCCGGCAAGGTCCTGGACATGCGCCGACAGGTCGCGCAATTGCCCGGTCTTATCGACCAGGCCGGGCTTTTCCTTGCCAAATTCCCCGTAACGAACAAGCTTCATTTCCGATCACTCCCTGGGGTGGTTCTGGTGCTTGAAGTGCTTCATGGAACAGCGCGCGTTGAAATTCAACTGCTGACTGGGCCGCGCATTGCAGCCCCCTCATCCCGGGCGGGCCCCGGCGGTGGGCCCGCGGCGGGAAAACCACCCCAATGGCTCGCCATGGGCGAAGATCGGCTCCCTCATTGCGCTAAGTGACGAACCTGAAGGCATCGCCGTCGCGCTTAATGTGGCCGGCATCGAAATGCCCGCCGATCACCAGCACGGGCCGATCGGCAAAGCGAGAGAACAGATCCCGCCGGGTCGCGATCGATTGCACGGGATCGGAATCGGCGGTCGAGCACCAATCGAGATGCGCCATCTGGCAGGGATGATGGGCGACATCGCCGCTGAGCAGGCCCTCTTCACCAGCGGAATGGATGTGAACGCTCATATGCCCCGGACTGTGGCCGGGCGTCGGGACCAGGGTGATTTCATCGCAAATTCTGGCATCGCTTTCGACGAGATCGGCCTTGCCGGCATCAACGATCGGCTTCACGGAGTCGTGAAAAACCGCTGCCTTGTCAGTCTCCACGCTGCGGTCGCGCCAGTGCTCGTATTCGGTCTTGCCAAAAACATAACGCGCCCGCTCAAAGGTTGGCACCCACCGGCCGCCTTCAAGACGCGTGTTCCAGCCGACATGGTCGACGTGCAGATGAGTGCAGAGCACGGTGTCGATGCTGTCGGGCGGAAAGCCTGCCGCGGTCATGGTTTCGAGGAACGGGGTCTTCCGATTATTCCAGGTCGGCACGTTGCGACCTTCCTTGTCATTGCCAAGCCCGGTGTCGACCACGATCCGGCGTGAGGGCGTCTCGACCACGAGCGAATGGATCGACATTTTCAGTCGGCCTTCTTCCGTGGCGAAATGCGGAATGAGCCAGGGCAATTTCCGGATTTCCTCGTTGGACGCCAGCGGGAGAATGAATCGCGTGCTGCCGACCGTTTCCAGTTCGACGATTTTTGTAATCCGGACCTTGCCCACATTCCAGCGCATGCGGCGTTCCCTCGCGACCCGCCAAAACCGGCGCCCGACTGTTCGACGGCACCGGCTTGGCTCGGCTTCAACTACAGCGTGCCGGGGAACGCACCGCCGTCGAGCAGGATGTTCTGGCCGGTGATGAAGCCCGCCTTGGCGCCGCATAGAAATGCGCAAGCCGCGCCAAATTCCTCGGGCTCGCCAAAGCGGCCTGCGGGATTGAGTTTGGCGCGCTCCGCGAGCATTTCATCCACGGTAACGCCGCGTTTTTCAGCCTCCGCCTTTGCGACCGCGCCGCGCAGCCGGTCGGTGTTGAATGGACCGGGCAGCAGGGCATTGATGGTGACGTTGTTGATCACGGTCTTGCGCGCGATGCCCGCGACAAAGCCGGTGAGGCCGGCGCGCGCGCCGTTCGACAATCCCAACACCTCGATCGGCGCCTTCACCGCGGCAGAGGTGATGTTGACGATGCGGCCGAACTTGCGCGCCATCATGCCGTCGACCGTTGCCTTGATCAGCTCGATCGGGGTAAGCATGTTGGCGTCGATCGCCTTGATCCAGTCGTCACGGGTCCAGTTGCGGAAATCGCCTGGCGGCGGGCCACCCGCGTTGTTGATCAGGATGTCCGGATCCGGACAGGCCTTCAGCGCGGCTTCACGGCCGGCGGGCGTGGTGATATCGCCTGCCACTTCGGTCACGGTCACGCCCGGATTAAGTTTGCGGATGTCGGCCGCGGTTTTTGCGAGCGCTTCCGCGCCGCGTGCGGTCAACGTGACGTGCACGCCTTCGGCGGCGAGCGCCATGGCGCAGGCGCGTCCCAACCCCTTGCTGGATGCGCACACGATGGCGCGGCGGCCTTTGATCCCAAGATCCACTGTCTCACTCCCGTCGGTTCAGGTGATTTTTTGTAGCGCGGTCGGGTCACCTTAGCCAACTCAGGCGGCCCTGATAAGACACCGGCTATCGCCGAAATGCATATCAGAATCAAGTCTGCCACAGCCGATATGGCTTCAGATCCGCCGGTCTTTCTTCAGCCGGTCGATGTAGGCCACGACATCAGACGGCAGGGACCTGACGCCCTTCTCTCCCGCAAGCGACAACAATGGCCTCAACCGGGAACCCCTGAGATAGGCCGGCTGGCGGTCCGACGGCACGAGCTGATCGAAGCTCAAGACAAACGTGATGGCGACAAGGCCGACGCGCACGGCGCCGAGCGCGGCCCCGGCGAGGCGATCTCCAATTCCGGCCTCGGTACCAACCGCATCGTCGAGCGCCAAGCGCATGAACTTCGCAAACACGATGCCGGTGATCAGAAAAATCCCGAACAGCAATGGCGAGTTCTGTGCCACCGGCGAGGCGATCTTGCCGCCACTCGTAGAGACCAGCGACATCATCCAGACCGCGACCGGCATCGCAATCAGATAGGCGAGGATCGTCACCGCGCTGCGCAGCAATCCGGCCTTGAATCCCGTGACGATGGCGACAACCGCAGCGAGGCAGACGACGATGTCGAAACTGTTCATGGTGACGATACTCTGCCTGTTCCTGGGCTGTTGGAGCTTTGTCAACGAAACCGGTTTGCGATCGCTAAAATCGTCTGTATCAATGAGGCCGCGTATGTGTTGGAGCTGGTCATGGCCGGTTTATTCGACGTCAGTAAAGAAATCATCCTCGTTACCGGCGCCTCGCAGGGGCTGGGCCGGCAATTTGCGCGCGTGCTTTCCGCCCATGGCGCCGCGGTCGCGCTGGGGGCGCGCCAGACCGCTAAACTCAAAAGTCTGGAAGAGGAAATTCGCGCCAAGGGCGGTCGCGCCGTCGCGGTGCAAATGGACGTGACGGATATGGCCTCGATCGGCAAGGCGATCGATGCCGCCGAGGCTGCGCTCGGCGCTGTCAGCGTGCTCATCAACAACGCCGGGATCGCGATCGAAAAGCTCGCGGTGGAGCAGACGGAGGAGGATTGGGATTCCGTCATCAACGCCAACCTCAAGGGCGCGTATTTCGTCGCCACCGGAGTGGCGCGGCGAATGATCGCGCGCAAGCAGGAAGGCAATATCGTCAACGTCGCTTCCGTGCTCGGCTTTGGCGTGATGAAATTTCTCTCGCCTTATACGATCTCCAAGGCGGGCATCATTCAGGCGACCAAGGCAATGGCGCTGGAACTGGCGGGCAACGGCATCCGCGTCAATGCGCTGGCGCCAGGTTACTTCGATACCGAAATCAATCACGATTTCTGGTCGACGCCGGGCGGCGAAAAATTGACCAAGCGGATTCCGCAGCGCCGGGTCGGCACCGAATCCGATCTCGACGGCGCCATTATGCTGCTCGCCTCAAATGCCTCGCGTTACATGACCGGCAGCGTCGTCACGGTGGATGGCGGGTTCTTGCTGACGTAATAGAGCGCGTTCCGGAATGGTCCGTAGGACCAGACCCGGGAATCTCGAGGTTCCGGGTTAGATGCTTCGCATCGCCCCGGAATGACGGTCGTATCAACTCGCCCGCAGTTCCGCCTTGATCATGTCGGCAGCCTTCTCGCCGATCATGATGGTCGGCGCGTTGGTGTTGCCGCCGATCAGGGTCGGCATGATCGAGGCATCGACGACGCGCAGGCCTTCGAGCCCGTAGACTTTCAGTTTCGGATCGACCACGGCAAGCGGATCGTTCACGCCCATCTTGCAGGTGCCGACCGGGTGATAGACGGTGTCGACATTCTGGCGCAGGACCTTGCGGATATCGTCGTCGGTCTCGATGCCTTCGGTGACCACATCGGATTTTTGCAGGGCCTTGAGCGCGGGCGCGTCGAGCAGCCGCTTTGTCATCTTGAAGCCCGCGACCATGGTCTCGAGGTCGGACTCCTCGCCGAGAAAATTCGGATCGATCGCTGGCGGTTGCATCGGATCGGCGCTTTGCAGCCAGACGCTGCCGCGACTTTCCGGGCGCAGCAGGCAGACATGGCATGAGAAGCCGGTGCCCCAGCGCGGCTTGCGGCCATGATCGGCCACCATCGCCATGCAGAAATGCAGCTGGATGTCGGGCACGTCGAGGTCGGGCCGGGTTTTGAGGAAACCGCCGCATTCGGCGACGTTCGACGTCATCGGCCCACGCCGCTCGCGCCGGTATTGCGCAATGCCCTTGAAGATCCGCGCGATGCCGCCGAACGAAAGGCCGGCGAAATACGGCGCGTCCGAGGTGAAGCCGAAAACAAAGTCCGGATGATCCTGCAGGTTCTGTCCGACGCCGGGCAGATGATGGGTGGTTGCGATGCCATGTTTGGCCAGCGCGGCGCCGTCGCCAACTCCTGAAAGCATCAGCAGTTGCGGGCTCTGGAACGCGCCGGAGGAAAGGATCACCTCGCGGCGGGCGCGAATTTGCCTGATGTGCTTGCCCTGCCGGTATTCGACGCCGACCGCGCGCTTGCCTTCGAACAGGATGCGGGTGGCGTGCGCGTTGGTCTCGACACGCAGATTGGCGCGCGTCGTCATGAAGGGGTGAATGTAGCCACGTGCCGCGCTCCAGCGCTCGCCGTTCTTCTGGGTGACCTGGTAGGAGCCGAGACCTTCCTGCTCCTCGGCGTTGAAATCCTCGCGGATTCGGAATTGCGCCTCGCGCGCCGCCTGCAGATAGATTTCGCGCACCGGATTGTCGGTTCGCAAGCCCGTGACGTGGAGGGGGCCGCCCTTGCCGTGATACTCGCCGTCGAGTTCGGAATTGTCCTCCGAGCGTTTGAAATAGGGCAGCACGTCGGCATAGGACCAGCCGGTGTTGCCGAGCGAGGCCCATTGATCGTAATCGCGCCGGTGACCGCGGATATAGACCATCGCGTTGATCGCCGACGAGCCACCGAGCCCCTTGCCGCGCGGCTGATAGCCGATTCGGCCGTTGAGACCCGCTTGCGGCACGGTGTCGAACGCCCAGTTGTTGACCTTGCCGGCGACCATCAGGATCAGTGCGCCGGGCGTCGTCACCACCCAGTTGTCGTCCTTGCCGCCGGCCTCCAACAGCGCCACCGACGTGGCCGGATCTTCGGAGAGACGGCTCGCGACCGCGCAGCCTCCGGAGCCGCCGCCAACCACCACAAAATCAAATGTGTCCATCCCGTTTCCCCCAAGTTTTGTTTGGCTTTGGCTCCAAAGGCTGAGCTTTTGCGGAACTTCTGGCAAGGGTGCTGTCGCGGGCCGCATTATCCTGCAAAAACGCTATTCGGCCGGTTTTTGCCGTCACAAAATCCTCAAAAGTCGCGCAGCCCTTTCCAAAGCGGACGCGCGTTGGTACATACCCACCGCGACCCACGGGCATTGCCAGGGGTTGCCTTCTCAGGAAGCCTCCGGACGGAATCGGCGCCTTAGGGCGTTGGTCAGACCCGTTTCTCGGCATTCGGTAAGGCTCGCAACGGTTTATCGCGGGGTGGAGCAGCCCGGTAGCTCGTCAGGCTCATAACCTGAAGGTCATAGGTTCAAATCCTATCCCCGCAA
>CAVUHE010000023.1:0-420997 GCA_963741185.1 uncultured Alphaproteobacteria bacterium
AAGGATGCGCCGCAGGTCTGGGCGCAGCATCCGGGAAACGTGTTGTTCGACGTCCGATCGGCGACAAGGCCGCCGCCGAAGCTGCGTTTGCGAAGGCGGATGCGGTCGTCGAGATATCGGTCGTCAATCCGCGCGTGGTCACCAATTTCATGGAAACGCGCGCGGTGGTTTGCGAATATGATTCCCGGCGCGACCACCTGACGCTGACGGTCGGCAGCCAGGGCAGCCATCGCCTGCGCGAAATCCTTTGCGGGATGGTGCTGAAGATCTTCCGCCGGAAAAGATGCGCGTGATCTGCCCCGACGTCGGCGGCGGATTCGGCACCAAGCTTTTTCCCTACCGCGAATACGCGCTCGCCGCGGTCGCCGCGCGCAAGCTGCGCAAGACGGTGAAATGGACCGCCGACCGCGCCGATCATTTCATGGGCGATGCGCAGGGACGCGACAACGCCACCACGGCACGCATGGCGCTTGCCGCCGACGGAAAGTTCCTCGGCATGGATGTCGATCTGCTCGGCGACATGGGCGCGTATCTGTCGACCTTCGGGCCCTACATTCCGCATGGCGGCGCCGGCATGCTGCCCGGCCTCTACGATTTCCAGGCCTTCCATTGCCGCGTGCGCACGGTTTTCACCAACACCGTACCGGTCGATGCCTATCGCGGCGCCGGCCGCCCCGAGGCGGCCTACGTGCTCGAGCGGCTGGTCGATGCGGCCGCGCGAAAACTTGGGCTGACGCCGGACGCGATCCGGCGCAAGAATTTCATTGCGCCCCGCGCGATGCCTTACAAGACGGCGACGGGGAAGGTCTATGTTCCGGCGACTTTGCCGCGCATATGAGGCGGGCGATGGAGGTCGCCGAATGGAAGGAATTCCCCAGGCGCGCCAAGGCCGCCAAGAAGCAGGGCCTCGTGCGCGGCATTGGCCTTGCGAGCTATGTCGAGGTCTGCGGCACGATGGGCGAGGAGACCGCCAATGTGCGGCTCGATCCGAACGGCGATGTCTCGATCCTGATAGGCACGCAGTCGAGCGGGCAGGGCCACCAGACCGCCTATGCGCAACTCGTCGCCGAGCAGTTCGGACTGCCGCCCGAGCGCGTCCACATCCTGCAGGGCGACACCGACAAGATCGCCACCGGGCTTGGCACCGGTGGCTCGGCCTCGATTCCAACCGGCGGCGTCAGCGTCGAACGCGCGACCCGCGAACTCGGCAAGAATTTGCGCGAAATCGCCGCCGAAATACTGGAGACAAGCCCCACCGATCTCGAGATATCGGAAGGATCTATACGGATCGCTGGCACAGACCGCTCGATCAGCTTCGCCGATCTCGCAAAGCGGCCGGGCGTCGATCCTTCGAAGCTCGCCGCGAGCGCAACGTTCACCGCCGCGGACGGCACCTTTCCGAATGGCACCCATCTCGCTGAGGTCGAGATCGATCCCGCCACCGGCTTCATTGGGATCGTCAACTACGTGATCGTCGATGATTTCGGGGTGACGCTCAATCCGCTCTTGCTCGCCGGCCAGGTCCATGGCGGCGCGATGCAAGGCATCGGTCAGGCCCTGATGGAGCAGGCGGTCTACAGTCCGAAAGATGGCCAGCTCGTCACCGGCACTTTCATGGATTATGCGCTGCCGCGGGCGGCCGATGGTCCTTCCTTCGTGTTCGAGACACACAACGTGCCGTGCAAGACCAATCCGCTCGGCGTCAAGGGCGCGGGCGAAGCCGGAGCGATCGGCTCGTGTCCCGCGGTCGTCAACGCGATCATCGAAGGGCTGTGGCGAGAATATAAGATTGATCACATCGACATGCCCGCAACACCCGAACGGGTCTGGATCGCAATCCGCGAACATCAACGCCGGCACAGCTTGTGATCTGTCCGGCGGGAAGGAAGCCCCCCTTGCGGTGTTAGAATGATCGTTGCAGGCTGCCGAGACAAGCTCACTTGATCGGCTCATCGTGCACTCGAAAACACAGGGAAACAGACTGATGATACGCACTGCCTTGGTTGTTGGAACGTTATTGCTCGGCGTTGGCGTAGTGGCGGCCCAACAGGATCAGGTCAAGCAGACCCAGGCCGTCATGAAGGACAACGGAAAGAACGCGGGTGCCATGGCGGCGATGGTCAAGGGCGAGAAGCCGTATGATCAGGCCGCGGTCAATGCCGCGTTGGCCCAGTTCGAAGACACCATCAAGAAGTTTCCAACGCTGTTTCCGGACAGCATCAAGGGCCTGAAGGCGGAAGGAGATTACAGCGCATCTCTCAAGGTCTGGGAAGATCGGGCTGGCTTCGACGAGCATATCGCAACCTTCGCCAAGGCGGTGGCGGACGCCAAGGGCAAGATCACCGATCTTGAACTCGCTGAAGGTTGTCTTGCCCACGATCGGCAAGCAGTGCGGCGGTTGTCACGAGACCTATCGCGTCAAGAACGGATAAATCCGGACCTGATCAGCGAAAAGGGCGGACGTTGATACGTCCGCCCTTTTTTGTTGTTTAGTGTTTATCGTTCGTGCTCTTTGATTGCGTGCGGACTTACTTCGTCACCTGACCGCGGATTTCGCCGCCCGGGTTGGCTGCGGTGTGGACGTTGATGTAGTACTTGCCGGCCATCAAATCGGCCGCCTGGGCGTCCGTCAGGACGGCGCTGCCCTCGGCGGGGCTGGATGTCGCGTTGGGGATCGCGACCGCGACGCCGGCGTTCTTGCCTGCCTCAGCCGGACCGTGGAAGTGCGCTGCGGTCGCGGGGCCGGAGAGCCCGGAATAGGTCAGCTTCCAGCTCAGCTTCTTGGAGGCGGCATCGTAATCGACATCGGCGGTGCCCGTGCCGGCGCTGGCGTTCGGTGGGACCTCGGATTTGCTGTCCAATGTTACCTTCATCTTGTCGGCGAAAGCAGGCCCGGCGAAGGCAATTGCTGCCCCCATCGCGAGCGTAGCAAGGGTGATCCTGATGTTCGACATGGTTTTCTCCCTATGGGCGTCAAACTGACGCTGCCGACTTTCAAAACAGCCGGCTCTCGATCTTATTCCCGTCTCGCCGCGCATTGGCCACAAATTTTCCGAAAGCGTTTGGCTCGAAGGGCTGCCATGCTAGCCGTAAAAGTCGACTGGGTAATGACGGATCGGTGAATGCTGCGACGAATTCTGCTCCTCCTCGCGGCCGCCGCGGCGGCCGGCCTTTCGGTGTTCTGGTGGCTGACGATCCCCTCCGTTGTTACGCCGGACAGGCTGCCGTCCTACACGCCCAATCTCGCCAACGGTCTTACAATCTTCAACGCCGGCGGTTGTTCCTCCTGTCACGCGGTGCCCAACCAGCCCGACCGGTCGAAGCTCGGCGGCGGGTTCGCCCTTGGCACGCCGTTCGGAACGTTCTACGTGCCGAACATCTCGCCCGATAAGGCCGACGGTATCGGGAGCTGGACGGAGGCGGATTTCGTCACCGCACTTCTCAAGGGCACGTCGCCGTCCGGCACGCACTACTTTCCGGCTTTCCCATACACCTCATACCAGCACGCGAAGGTCGAGGACCTGCGCGATCTGTTCGCCTACTTGAAGACGCTTGCGCCCGTGTCTGGCAAGGTGCGCGATCACGACCTGCCGTTTCCGTTCAACATCCGGCGCAACGTCGGCGTCTGGAAGTTGCTGTTCATGGACGGCAAGCCGTTCACGCCGGATGCCGCGCGCTCGGGCGCGTGGAATCGCGGCGCGTATCTCGTCAACGGCCTCGGCCACTGCGCCGAGTGTCACTCGCCGCGAAATTTTCTCGGCGGCATGATCACCGCAAAGCGCTTCGCCGGCGGACCCAATCCGGAAGGCGAGGGTTGGGTGCCCAACATCACCCAAAAGGGATTGGGCGACTGGAGCGTGAAGGACTTCGACTATTTCCTCGAAACCGGAGATTTGCCCGATGGCGACAACGCCGGCGGCTCGATGGCGCGCGTGATCAGGAACACGTCGCAACTGTCGGCCGAGGATCGCGCGGCGATCGCGGACTATCTCAAATCGCTGCCGCCGGTGGAGGGACCGCCACGGCCGCCAAAGACGGCGGCGAAGGACGGCGGGAAGTCGTGATCCAGAGCAGTTCGCTCTCAAGTTCTAGGGCGTGCCGAACGCCTTGAAGGTGATGATGGTGTGGGTGTCCTGAATGCCGGGAATGGTCTGCACCTTCTCGTTGACGAAGTGACCGATGTCGGTGTCCTTGTCGACATAGAACTTCACGAGCAGATCGTAATGGCCCGCGGTGGAGTAGATCTCGGAAGCGATCTCGGCTTCCGCGAGCGCGTTGGCGACGACGTAGGACTGGCCGAGCTTGCATTTGATCTGAACGAAGAAGGGAACCATCGCTGTCGTCTCCACGAGCATTTTCCGGCTAAGTGGCATCCGGTTAGCCGCAAGAAAATGCATTAGCAAATAACCGGCGCGTATTCCATTTGAATACGCGCCGTGTTTCGCCGATGGCCAATATAAGGCTCAACGCCTGGCTCAATATAGCGTCCCGGAACTTGCTGGCAACAACGCGCCGCGCTAGGACAAAACATGACCCTGGCAAAAAAGCTGAAATCGATGCGAGCCGAGCGATGACGATACCGATCGCGCTCACCATCGCGGGCTCGGACTCCTCCGGCGGCGCCGGCATCCAGGCGGACCTGAAGACGTTTGCCGCGCTCGGTGTTTACGGCGCCTCCGTCATCACCGCCCTGACCGCCCAGAACACGCGCGGGGTCAGCGGCATTCATCCGGTGCCACCTGAGTTCGTGACCGCGCAGATGGACGCGGTGTTTGGCGATCTCGACGTCAAGGCCGTCAAGGTCGGCATGGTGGCAGAGCTTGCGGCGATCGAAGCGATCGCAACCGCGCTCGCACGATGGAAGCCTTCGCAAGTCGTGCTCGATCCCGTGATGATCGCTACCTCGGGCGATCGGCTGCTTTCGGCCGACGCCGTTGCAGGCCTGCGCACAAGAACTCATTCCGCGCGCCGTGCTGATCACCCCGAACCTGCCCGAGGCCGCCGTGTTATTGGACGAGCCGGTCGCTTCCGATGAGGCCGCGATCAAGGACCAGGGAAGGCGGCTCTTGGCGTTGGGCTGTCCGGCGGTCTTGATCAAGGGCGGGCACGGGCAGGGGCCTGAGAGCACCGACTACCTCTTCAGTGCCAACGCCACCATCGCGCTGGCGGCGCCACGCATCCCGACCGACAACACCCACGGCACCGGATGCTCGCTGTCATCCGCAATCGCCGCCTACCTTGCCAAGGGGGAGGCGATGGAGAGTGCCGTTCGCAACGCCAAGGCCTGGATCAGTGCGGCGATCGCGGCGGCCGATCGCCTCGAAGTCGGGCACGGTTCCGGCCCGATTCATCATTTTCACCGGTTTTATTGACGTAGCGCCCCTTGGCGGCGTCAAATCGCGCCTGCTATGGACCTCCGATGCTCGGCCAAGGTTCAGCGAACATCTCGTCTCCAGGGCTCCTCCACGCAAAGGCGTGGGCCGAGGCGTATGAGCTAATTGACCTTCAGCTTTCTCCCTTGGGGCTGAGGGCCATCGACGCACTGAGTTCTGGGTTTGGGCGACGTCGTTCTCGATATCGGGTGCGGAGCTGGACAGACACTTCTCCAACTCGCCGAGCAGGTCGGAACTGAAGGGCAGGTGATCGGGGTGGACGTGGCCCCGTTGCTGCTGGAAATCGCCAAGCGGAGGACCGAGCCGCTCAGCCAGGTGAGATTGATCCAGCTCGACGCTCAGTACCTGGATTTGCCGTCTGAGAGTACGGATGCCGTGTTCTCTCGGTTCGGTGTGATGACCTTCAACGATCCGGTCGCGGCTTTCGCCAACTTTCGTAGAATCCTGAGGCCGTCCGGTGCGCTGGCGTTTTGTTGCTGGCGTTCCCTTCAGGAGAACGAGTTGGATCACCTGCCGCTTTCCGCGGCGGGATTCCAGTCAACTGTCGATGAGAGTCCTTTTAGCTTCGCGGATCCCGAACACATACGCCACATACTTGAGGCGGCAGGATTCAGTGAGATCGTCATCCAATCGCACAATGAAAAGGTGTCGAGCGGTGGTCTCGACGCGATGACTTGGATGCTTCTGAAAGTTGGCCCGCTCGGAAAGATCGTTCGCGAAAACCCGGCGCTGCGTCCGACTGCCGAGCCTCGACTACGTGAGGCTCTGGCCGCCTTGGGCGACCCCTCCAAGGTGCAGCTCAGGGCTTCCGTCTGGATCGTGACAGCGCGAAAGGGAGCAACGACCCGGTAGCAGATTTTCCCACTTCCATAGGGGTCACCAGCAGTCACAGGGCATCTAAAGCCGACTGACATCGTCGGCGCCACCGGTTACGCCAGCCATGCCGGAGGTGTCCGCGAGCCGCCCCCGCGGCCAAAAGCGGGCCGCATCGCTGCTACAAAATTGCCTTAAGCCAGTCATCGTTTCGGTCGGAGCGCCGGCAATCATTCGCGCCTGTGAGTGTTGCGTGGAGTGGCGCCGTGCTGAATGAACTTCAAACCAAACTAGAGAAATACGAGGGCAAAGTCGCGCGTTACGAGAAAGCGGCTCAACAAGCGACCCACGGGTCGCAGCGCGCGTTTTATGAGGGGCTGGCCAGTTACTGCGACGAGCTCGCGACGAAATTCCGGCAAGTCATCGCGAAGCGGACCGACACAGCTCAGGCGGCCGAATGATATTGGTTTGACGGCCGTTCCCTGGCGAGCACCTTGCACTGGCCGGGATGTATCGTCTTGCCGCATTGGGCGGGCGTGCCTTGCCGTCCGGCAGCTAAAACCAGCTCGGGTTTGGGTATGGTACCGGCCTGAAAGTCGCGGTCCCCGGCGGCGAATAAAGCGGATTGAAAGCGCAGGCGTTGTCTCCACTACTGTCCCAAAGGCCTCTGGCTCGCCACGCGCTCCAGGCCTGATAATCATAGACCTTGCTGAACGGATTACCCGGTTCGATCGTCGCGCAATAGGTGCTCACCGCGGGGGGCGCGGGGTTTACCCGCGCTTGCCGAGCCGTTGCGGGCTCCGCTGCCAATGCAACAACCACCGCGGCACTCAAAGCTCTCAAGATCATCTGCTGCTCCTCTGTTCGGCCGCCACCGCCGAGCGACCCGGCAGTTTCACAAGCTCTCGCCTTGGCATGCTCGCCCCGAGGCCGGAATGCGGCAGTGTAAACGTCCAAGCTCGACAGATCAAAGGAGCCAGAGGTTGAGCCGCACAATATATGTCGGGTGCGTATCAATGTCCGCGTCCGGTCATCGTGCGGCTTGACTGCACCGCCGTCCTTGCTCGCGCCGCCAGTTCGCCGCCCGCTCGCCACCAAATGGCCCTGCGACTCGGTGACGTCGTTGATGTGGCCCTGGGGGGATTCACGATGTATCGCCGGGAGCGGCTTTATGTACAAAGCGTCAAGACAATATCTGACCGTCTCTGTAACCGCGTTGGTCGTCGCAACTCTGTTTTTGCTGACTGCGATATTCGTGCGCAGCGTCGTGGGTCCGGAGATGGATGGCAAAATGGCCACAGATGGAACGACCCTGGAATTGAGAAGGTCATTGCCATGATGTGCAGCCGGGACCCGGATGAGGGTCCGCAGCGATTATCCCCATGAACCTCGCTCCCGCGATTTGATCGCCTGCATGAACGGTGTCACTGTTCTCTCCTGAAGGGTGCGCGCCGATGAATCAAACTTCATGAATCAAACTTCATGAATCAACCGGCGCGACGTCGTGTTTGCACCGCGCCGCCGCGCCTGACCACCGCAACCGAAGTGAGCGGTTCCAATGGCTGACGAGACTATTGCTTCCATCATCGCCCTGCATCAACCCAAAAGGACCGGGATCGGCGGCGAGCGAGCCGGTGCGTCCCGGCCGCGCAAACGGCAAAAGGCCAAGCGGCAAAAGCCGGAGGCCGCCGCATCGCCGGATGCCGAAAGTTCATCTTCAGATTCACTGATACCGGTGGAGTTTCTGCCGTCGGAGACGGCAGCCTTTGCCGCATCGCCGGTCGCGCCGCCTCGGACCATCACGTCGGACGCCGTCACGCCGTCATACCGGCCGGTCGCCTCGATTCTCCTGGTGGCCGCCGCGCTCGCGCTCGCCGCAGTGGGCATCACCACGAACGGCTGGTTCGCCCGATCGCTTGGATCGAGCGACATCGCTGGTTGGCTTTTTCTGGCCATCGGCGTCGCCGCCGATCTCGTCGCGCTGGTGATGCCGTCATGTGCCGCAGCGCTTTGGCAGAACCGGCAGCGCGCCACCTCGCTGGCTGGGTGGGCGGTATGGGCGATGACCTTTGTCTTCGCCGTCACCGCCGGCATCGGCTTCGCGTCGGTCAACATCACCGACGTGACGGCTGCGCGGGCGGCGCGCGTCACGCCCGCGGTGGCGGCGGCTCAATCGGCATTGAATGACGCCATGGCAGCGCGCGATCGGGAGTGTGTGAACGGCGTCGGCAAGTTCTGCAGGGAACGCGAGGCGACGGTCGCCGGGCGTCGCCAGATCCTCGACACCGCCATGGCATCGGTCGGGCAGACCGCGGACCCTCAAACCGACGCCGCGATCAAGCTCGTCGCATGGGTCACCCATGGCGAGCTGCGGCCATCGGGCGACGACTTCGCCATGCTTCGCCTTGTCTTGCTGGCGTTGCTGCCGCAGATCGGCGGAATATTGTTGATGGTCAGCCGATCGGCGATGTGGCCCGGTGCGCGCTGATCTTGGCGACACGCTTGCCTCACGCACCTGCGGCGTGCCACTGGGGCAATGGCGCTTATCGTTGCGCAACATTCGTACCTATAATCGCCCCAGGACCGCTGCGCTCCTGCCTCGCTTCCGTCAAACCATGCGAGCCTCTTCCGTAAATCGCAGTGAAGAACTGTCGGCGGAGGTACCCAATGCGTTACTCGGAAAGTCCGACTCTCGCGGAAGCGCACGATCTGGACACCATATCCGATCAGCCCATTCCGGAACGGCCCGCGAAGCCGTCGATGCATTCTCCTCGCCCCTCCAGTCTGAGGATTGATCGGGTCGTGAGCCACCGGCCGTCGGTCGGCGCGCGAATATTCCGCGCCCTTACCCGGTTTACTATTGCGGTTCTCATCGGCGTGGGCGGCACGCTCGCCTGGCAGGCCCGCGGCGATACGGTGAGGGAGATGGTGTTAGCGCGGGCTCCGACGCTGGCCTGGTTGTTCTCGCTATCGACGGCGGCGCCAGCCGTGGCTGCAACCTCTTCCGACCCTGTGCGGCAGCTTGCGCCTTTGGCGTCCAATCTCGATGCCGTGCGGCGCAGCGTTGAACAACTGGCTGCCAGGCAAGACCAGATGGCCCAGAACATCGCAAAGTTGCAGATCGTCGGGGAGGACATCAGGCAGACGATGTCATCTCAACCGTCATCCCCGGCCCAGCCCCCGCAGGTGGCCCCGATCCCGCAGCATAAGCCCCAGCAACCCAAAGCGCAGTCGTCGGGTGTGCAGCAGTCGCCAGCGACCAGCCCGCCGCCCGCCGGGCCACTCGTGCTCACACGCTGAGGGTGCCGATTGCGGCGGGCCATCGGCGACCGCGTTCCGGAAGCGCGCTCATGGTTTGAGCACGCGGTAGTCTTGAAAAAGCCGTCTGGAACAAAAAATAAAGTTCACTTTGTAACGTATGTTGCGGAACGGAATCGCAGGTGGGGCGTGATGTATCTGGATGGGGGCATTTGCATGAGGGAGTGCAATGCCATGGCCGGTCTCTATCTCGGTATCGCTGTTACCGGATTAAACGCTTTGGTCGCCATGTCGCTGGTACTTGCGTTCATGTCTCGATGACGCCCGATCGATCGGTGCGCATCGCGATATCGTGAGGACAAGGATTCGGACAGTGTGGCCGCGACGCAATAATCCGCCCATACAGGAAGCGACCGGGTTTCAGTGCCCGACCTGCGGCGCTCAATACAAAGTGGTGCGCATCGAAGCCGCGCCACTGCATGATAGCCAGATTGTGTGTGTCACTTGCGGCGGCCCGCTGCTCGGCAGGCAGGGCAAGTTCGTGTTGAAATACTTCCGCACTGAGGGCGGTCGAGAAATCATGGGGCGCAGGGTCTGATCGGCGGGGAACGATTTTCCCATGTCCTGCCTGAGCCTGATGTTGTTGTCGTCGTTGCGGTCGAGTTGCGTATACGCCGCGCAGGTTCTCACGTTCGCTTGAAGGGTGGAACCAATTGCGCGAACGACCGGTTGGCGGACGGAGTTTTCACCACGTCCGACCGGAGAAGCCCAATGATCATCAGAACAATCAGCGCAATAGCTGTCGTTTCAGCAGCTCTCACTGTGCCAGTCTTTGCTCAATACGAGCGCGGGGTGGGGCCGAGCTATTACGGGCCAGCCTACGGTTTCCGGCCGGCTTACGGTCCAAGAACGATCTTTCGCGGGGCCTACGATCAGGTGCCGATGATGCCGTTCTACGGCGACGGCTGGGTGCCGGAGAGTATCTGGGACCGTTCGAGGGTAGGCGGCGTCGACCCGACAATTCGTCCCTCGGGTAACTAGGCGCTGATCCTGGAATAAACGCGAGGGCTGGTCCTTGCGTTCGAGGGGCGAACGCGCGGTTATTGCTCCGACGACAGGCGGACCATCTGACGCCCGCCATTCATCGCCTTGAGACTGTTCACGTACTCCTCGGGGCGCTGCCAGCGGTGGGGAACCTTCAAGCCCATGAAATTTGCGATGCTGCCGATAAACGAAGTGCAATTGGCTGTTTCGGCGTTCCAGACCGGTGAACTCGCCTGTAGTTTTTTGATGTACGCGAAAACCCTTCTTGCGTCCGGCTCGTTCAAGTAAACGCGGTAATGAGCGGTCAAGTACTCCGGATCAAGATCGCCGTAGCTTGCCCCGGTCTCGGACGGCACCCACGTCACATGACCAAGGACATAAGCCAAGGTGTCTCCAGCCGGAGTGAGGCCGGCGACTTCAACTGCTCGCTCGCTTGTCTTCCCATACCAGACGAACGCGTGTCCCCAACTCGCCGCCGTTCTGGCTCTGAAATCGACGTAGTACGGGCCCCTCGCTGATCCAGTCTTCCGAGTCGACTGTGGCGCCAGTTTCGATTCAACGGGCGCCTCAATGGAAACAAGCGCGTTGGCATCGGCAACGCGCTGCTTCAATTCCCGCATCAGCGAGACGAAACGTTCCGAAACGCCACCAGTTTCGGTCTCGTTTGCAGAAGCCGATTGGATTTGGCACTGAAGCAAAACAGCAAGTGCCAATCCCGAAAGCAAGGATAGTCCAAATCTCTTCGGGCTATTCGCCACGTTTCGTCCTTCGACTGTCGACGTTAAGGTCAGTTTAGCGAGACCAGAGTCGATACTGCCTGTCAGTAGTGCGACACGACGGGCGCTTTGCCGATCGGGGTCTTCCCGATCGGAGACTTGCCGATCGGCATTTTGCCGACGGGAGCCTCCTGATAGACGGGCTGTTTGCGCGGGAGATCGGCAGCACTGGCGGCAGTCACCACGGCAAGCATTGCCCCGGTCACAATCATAGCTTTCACCACGGAATTTCTCCTTTAGGTTGAAAAAAGGCAGCAACTGACCGCCTTCCCCTAGGACACGCCGGGAGCATGAACGCCGGAATACGTCCACAGTGCGGCAAATGCGACGCATTCGAGGTTTAGATTTAAAGTGCGGCAGATAGGACACATTCGGGAACCTCATAGGTTCAACGGACCGGCCGCACCGCGCTCACTCGCCGGCGTCCCAGGACCAAGCCAAAAAGCCAAGCCGTAATTTGGCACCGATGCAGCGCGTGCTGCGCCATGCGCGCGCCGCATGAAAAGCTGAATCGTAAATTCAAAATGTCCCGGTTCGACGCAAGAAGGGGGATACCGATGCGCAGGGAATGCCGACCGGGTGACGAAGATGCGGGGGCAATAGCTTACACGTTCCATTTCCAGATAACGAACAACGGTGGAAGACAGGCCTGCAGCGTCAAGGTTCGGGCGCCCAACATCAGCGATGCGACGATATTTTTCCGACAGAACTGGCCAATGATCGAGTCCATGGCGCGAGATGGTCTGGCGCAACGGTCTCACGACTATGGAATGATCAAGCTGGCCGTACCTTGATGATGTGGCCTCGTGCAGCTGGTCGGCAGAGCGATCCCAAGACTTCAAAACAATCGCGCACGAAATCGGCGAACGCCTGCGTGTCATTCGCTGGCTGGCGGGACAGAGCACGCGGTGCGGGGAGAATTACCGGTCGAAACCGAGCGCGGCTAAGGGATGTCGGCGCCGCCGCGATCATTTTCGGTGCAACGCGTCGGTTGCCCAGGCTGAAACTCGGAAAAATCGCCTGCGCGAACCTGCGGTGACTTTGCTCGTGCGCTCATTTCAATTCGCACGCGAGGCTGCGGGTGCTTGCTGCGCACCCGGCTTTCCCTGCGCCCTCCGTTTGCGAGCTGCCTTTCTTTAAGAAGGCTCGGGCGTTCGTGTCGCCGCGAGAACGCGGAGGTGCGCCTCTCAACGGCCTCGTCGGTGTCGCCAGATTGTCGCAACGGACTGCTATTCGCGAGTTGAGGGGTGGGACGATCCGATTCGTGGTTAACAGCAGTGGGTTAAGCCTCAGGCAGACAGTTGGCGAGATCAGTCATCGCGCTGTCATGGGAATCTGTTAGGGGCGCGCATGGGAAGTGACTCGATGAGTGAAGAGTTGCCGGAACGGCGATTTCGCACCTTGTTTATCTCCGACGTCCATCTCGGAGCCCGTGGCTCGCAAGCCGACCGATTGCTGGACTTCCTGCGCACCCACGATGCCGATACGATCTATCTCGTCGGCGACATCGTGGACGGCTGGGCGCTGAAATCCAACTGGTACTGGCCGCAATCGCACAATGACTTCGTGCAAAAGATGCTGCGCAAGGCGCGCAAGGGCGCCAAGGTCATCTATGTGCCGGGAAATCACGACGAGTTCCTGAGGAACTATTACGGCACGCATTTCGGCGGCATCGACGTCATGGAAAACACGGTCCATGTCGGCATCGACGGCCGGCGCTATCTCGTCATTCACGGCGATATCTTCGACCTCGTGGTGCAGAACGCGCGCTGGCTCGCCCATCTCGGCGACAAGGCGTACGATTTCGCGATCCAGATGAACCGGCTCGTCAACTTCTTCCGCCGCGCGTTCGGCGTACCATATTGGTCGCTGTCGCAATGGGCGAAGCTGAAGGTCAAGAACGCGGTGAACTATATCGGCGCCTTCGAGACGACGCTCGCCGCGGAAGCGCGGCGCCACGGTGCCGACGGGGTGATCTGCGGCCACATCCACTACGCCACGATTCGCGACGAGCACGGCATTCGCTACATGAACTGTGGCGACTGGGTGGAAAGCTGCACCGCGCTCGTCGAACACGAAGACGGCCGCTTCGAAATCATCACCTGGACCGACCCGCTGCGCCGGGCCGCCCCCGTTGCCTCGGTCACCGCGCGCGCCGCGGCCTGATGCGCATTCTCATCGCCACTGACGCGTGGCATCCTCAGGTCAACGGGGTGGTGCGGACGCTTGCCATGACCGCGGAAGCAGCGAACGCGCTCGGCGTCGAGGTCACTTTTCTCACGCCGCACTCGTTCCGCACGTTCGCGATGCCGAGCTATCCGGACCTGCGGCTGGCGTTGCCATACCGTGCCAAGATCGCCCGCCTGATCCGTGAGGCGCGGCCCGACAGCATTCACATCGCAACCGAAGGCCCGATCGGACTCCTGGTGCGCCAGTATTGCCGCAAACGTGGCGTGGCCTTCACCACGAGCTTTCACACCCGCTTTCCCGATTACGTCTCGGCGCGCATGCCGGTTCGGGAGTCCTGGGTATGGGCCGCGCTGCGGGCCTTCCACCGCGGCAGCGACGCGGTGATGGCGGCGACGCCGGCGCTCGCCAACGAATTGCGCGCGCGCGGCTTTGGCAATGTCGTGTTGTGGCCGCGCGGAGTTGATACCAGCCTGTTCTTCCCGCGCGTTGTCGATCTCGGCCTGCCGCGTCCGATCTTCCTTTGCGTCGGCCGGGTCGCGGTCGAGAAGAATCTCGAGGCGTTTCTCGATCTCGATCTGCCCGGCACCAAGGTGATCGTCGGCGACGGACCGGCGCGGCCAAGCCTGCTCCGCAAATATCCAAAAGCCGTGTTCCTCGGCGCGAAGCAAGGCGAGGAGTTGGCGAAAATCTACACCGCGGCCGATGTCTTCGTGTTTCCGAGCAGGACCGACACCTTCGGCCTCGTGCTGCTCGAGGCCCTCGCAAGTGGCGTGCCGGTTGCTGCCTTTCCCGTGAGCGGTCCGGCCGACGTGCTCGGCACAGCGCCGGTTGGCGCGCTGAACGACAATCTGCGGCAGGCCTGTCTCGACGCCTTGCGGATCTCGCCGCAGGATTGCCTCGAATTCGCTGCGGCGCATACGTGGGAAGTCTCGGCGCGCGCCTTCATCGAGAATATGGCCGATATCCGAAACCTCGAAACCGAACCCGACGCGCTGCCATTCGCAGCCGGGCAGGCGCGCTTCGTCGCCTGAAGCACCTTGCCCGCCTGTCAGGGGACGCGATACAAGTTGCTCATGACTGAATCATCCTCTGCCTTGCCCGTGAGTTCCGCCGATGTCGACGCCGCAGCCGGCGTGCTCGCCTCCTTCGCGGTGCGAACGCCGTTGTTGTCGCCGCCGGTTCTCTGCGATCGCGTCGGCGCAAAGGTGTTCCTCAAGCCTGAGGTGCTGCAGCGGACCGGGTCGTTCAAGTTTCGCGGCGCCTTCAACAAGCTGTCGTCTATACCGCTGAATGCGCGCGGTGGCGGCGTGGTCGCGTTCTCCTCGGGCAACCACGCCCAGGGCGTGGCGGCGGCGGCGCAAATTCTCAACATGCCCGCGACCATCGTGATGCCCGCCGACGCGCCGCTTTCCAAGCGCGAGCGAACCAAGGCCTTTGGCGCGGAGGTCGTGCTGTACGACCGCGACCGCGAGGATCGCGAGGCGATTGCCCGTGATATTGCAGGAAAACGCGGCGCGACGCTGGTGCCGCCTTATGACGACCCGAAAGTGATCGCGGGCCAGGGCACCGTGGGGCGGGAAATCGCCGAAGATCTGACCGCGCTTGGCGTCACGCCGGACATCGTGGTGGCGCCCGCTTCCGGCGGCGGATTGATCGCGGGCGTTGCGACCGCGATCAAGGCGCGCTTTCCGCAGGCCATGCTGATGTCGGCCGAGCCCGAAGCGTTCGACGATCACGCGCGTTCGCTGCGCGCGGGCAGGCGCGAGCCGCACAAGGCCAGTGGACGCACCATCTGCGACGCGCTGATGGCCTCGATCCCCGGCGAAATCACCTTCGCCATCAACAGCCGCCTGCTCACCAAGGGCGTCACCGCGTCGGATGCGGAGGTCGGTGCCGCGGTCGGGTTTGCCTTCCGCGAGTTGAAGCTCGTGGTCGAGCCGGGCGGGGCGGTTGGCCTTGCCGCACTTCTCGCCGGCCAGATCGACGCGCGCGGCAAGACTGTCGTGATCGTGCTGTCCGGCGGCAATGTCGATGCGGATTTGTATGCGAGACTGATCGCCTGAGCGCCGTGTTCTAGGAAAAGAGCGCGATCTTCTCGGTCTGGCTCATGCGCCGGATCGGGGCCAGGGGATCGGGCCTTGATACCCGCGGCCGCTGCACGATCCCGTTGGCGATCAGGCTCGAACCAAGGGACGGTTCAAGCAAAGGCGCGACAGCTTGAGACGTTGGTTGAACTTGTGCCGCGATCGGCGCGGGCTGCTCGGCCACGGCGAGGGGCTCGGCCGCCGGCACATCCTCCGCGGCCTCGCGCTCGTAGGACTTCTTGTTCGGCGGATTCTTGTTCGGAGGATTCTTGCTCGCAGGATTCTTGCTCGAGTGGCTCGTAGGCCTCGTCAGAATCCGGCGCGGCCATCTCGAGCGCAACCATGTCCAGCATGGCTTCGTCCTGGGCATCGAAGGTGTCGGCCGGTTCGGGAACTACCTCCGCGGCCTCAACCGTTGCATCAATGAGTTCAGCCGGCACCGCAGCATCGCTCGTCGCGGCTTCGGCCTCGCCGGCGACGCTCGCTGCCTGCGTCGTCTGGGCGACCGCCTCCTGTTCGGCGGCACGCGCAGAAGTGGGAGTTTCTTCAGCAGCTTGCGGCGAAGACCTGACGGCCGCTTCAGCCGGCGCGACGGCATCGCTGTCATCGAACTCCGCGATCCGTCCCTCGATCAGACCGAATGCGTCGCTCAGATCGGTTGCCGGATCGATCACAGCCATCTTGCCGCAGGCGGCTTCAATGGCGCCGACCTGGGAATCGATCAGATCGCAAATCCGACCGTCGGCGCCGATCTCTCGCAGCCGCCATGCGATTTCCCGGATCACCCGGGCGCCCTTGCGCACCGGCGCCAGATTTTCCTCCAGCGCCAGATCGCCAAGGGCGGCCGCCGCGACAGTTCTTGCCTCGGCCAGCGCCGCCCTGATTCCGGCCAGCGCCTCCGGGAGCCTGGGATCGGGAGGCGGCTTCTTCTGCGCGGCCAGCGTTTCCTCGATCCGCGCGACCGCGTCGAGCACCATCCTGGTATCGGCATTGCGGTTGCGCTTGGCATATTCCCCGAGGAACCAGCGGCCCCGCGAGGTCTCCATGAACGCTTGGCTGATCGCGTCGTAATCCTCCTCGCTCGGCTGGACCGCGCGCGCGGAGATCGGTGACAGGGCGAATGCTTCGTCGGCCATGGCAAACTCATCGCGCAAATCATCGCGCGTTACGCTAACGATCACCACGATATCGACCGAATCGCAATTGAATTGATGCCATCCGAATCACAAATCCCCACCGCATCTGCCCAAGGCGGGAGCCGATTCGCCGGCCGCCTGGCACTGTTCTACGGCGCGGTGTTCAGCCTGATCGGCAGCCATCTGCCGTTTTTCCCGATGTGGCTGCGCGCGGTCGGAATCGACGCATCCTGGATCGGGGTCATCACGGCGGTCCCGGCGCTGACGCGATTTACGGTGTTGCCGTTCGTGACCGGCCTTGCCGAAAAGCACGCCAGGCTGCGCGGCGCCATGATCGTCACCGCCTTTGCGACCACGCTCGGGTTTGCGGTTGTCGGCACCCAGCACCAGCCGCTCCTGGTGTTGATCGCCTACGTCGTCACGGCCTCGATGTGGACGCCGACGCTGCCCTTGACGGATGCCTATGCGCTGCGGGGCGTCGCGCGATACGGCCTCAAATACGGGCCGCTGCGGCTTTGGGGCTCGGCGACCTTCGTCGCGGGCGCGCTGGCCTGCGGGCTATTGGTGGATTTCATCGCGACGCGGAACCTGATCTGGGTCATCGTTGCCATGTCCGCCCTGGGCGCTGCGATCAGCCTTGGGCTTGTGCCGCTGGAAAAGCCCAGGGCGACGTCCGCGGCGCAGCACCGTGCCACGGCGTTATTACGCGAGCCCGGTTTTCTTTCGATCATCGCGGCCTCGGCGCTGATCCAGGGCAGCCACGCCGCCTACTATACCTTTGCCTCCATCACCTGGCAGCTCTCCGGCCTGGGCGGGCTGACGATTGCGGCCCTGTGGGCGCTGGGCGTTGTGGCTGAAATCGTGGTGTTCGCGCTGTCGCCGCGCTTCAAACTGCAGCCCTCGGTGCTGGTGCTGATCGGGGCGCTCAGCGCGGTCGCGCGTTGGCTGATCACGGCGCAGGCGCCACCGGTCGCCGTGCTCGCGATGGTCCAGCTCGCCCATGGGCTGACCTTCGGGCTCACGCAGGTCGGCACCATGGGGCTCATGGTTCGGCATGTGCCGATACATGTCATGGCGCGAGGGCAGGGATACCTCGCCGCCTGTGCCGGCATTGTCGCAAGTTGCGCGTCGATCCTGTCGGGGGCGGTCTTTGCCCGCCACGGGCCGGGCGTCTATTACGCGATGGCCGCGATGGCGCTGCTTGGTGCGGCCGTCATCTGGTCTGCAAGGGATTTCGTAGCGTTATCGGGCGAGGTGGAGACCCGTTCGAACGAAGAAAATGCGTCAAGCAAGCCATAACGCAGTTCTGGAAGAAGAACTGCGCGCTGATGGTTCATCCCCAGAGCGCTGCGTCCGGCGGATAGATCATGCTGCCGTCGTAGCGCAACCCGCCGTCGCGGTCGCGCGCCAAGAGGAGCGGGCCATCGAGATCGACGAAGCGGGCCTGTTGCGCGAGCAGCATCGCCGGCGCCATGGCAAGCGAAGTCGCGACCATACAGCCGATCATGATCTGGAAGCCTTGCGCCTGGGCCGCGTCCGCCATGGCAAGCGCTTCCGTCAGGCCGCCGGTCTTGTCGAGCTTGATATTGACCGCATCGTAGCGTTCGCGAAGCCCCGCGAGCGAAGCGCGGTCATGCACGCTCTCGTCGGCACAGACGGGAAGCGGTCTCTTGACGCGGCTGAGCGCCTCGTCCCGGCCGGCCGGTAACGGCTGCTCGACCAGCGTGACGCCGGCTTTGGCGCATTCGGCGAGATTTTGCTCGAGATTGGTTGTCGTCCAGGCCTCATTGGCATCGACGATCAGCTCGGATCGAGGCGCAGCCTGGCGCACGGCGGCAATGCGCGCGCCATCATCGTCGCCGCCGAGCTTGATCTTCAGGAGCTTTCGGTGCGCCACCTTGGCGGTCGCCGCCGCCATCGCGTCCGGCGTGCCAAGCGAGATCGTATAGGCGGTGACGCAGGCGCGGGGCGTGGGGCGCCCAAGCAGATCCCAAGCGCGCCGGCCGCTCGCCTTGGTCTCGAGGTCGATGAGCGCACAATCCAGCGCGTTGCGGGCGGCACAGGGAGGCATCGCCGCTTGCAGGGTGCTGCTGTCGAGGCCTTTGCCGACGGCTTGGCGCATCGCCAATATCGCGGCGAGCGTGGCTTCGGGGGTTTCGCCATAGCGGGGATAGGGAACACATTCGCCACGCCCGGTATGGCCGCCCTGGCTGACTTCGGCCACCACCGTCACCGCCTCGGTCTTGGCGCCACGGCTGATGGTGAAGTGGCCGGCGATCGGCCAGTGCTCGATTTGCGCGGCAAGCGTTGGCGATTTGCTGGAAGTCATTTTAATATCTGGCAATTCTGAACGGCTGGCTTGCCCGGCGCGACCAAGTATGGCTGGTTAGGGATGGTTTCCACAAGCTTATCGAAGCGTTGCCGGATTTTCCTCCATTAGCAGGAGAATCGGCACAGGAGTTGGCATCGTGAACGGCGACCCGACATTGGAGCGGATAGCAAGGGGCAACGGGCTTGCGCTCTGCGCTACGGGGACGTGGACCGCCCGCTTCGCGCCGGCGCTCGAGGAGATGGTGGCCGATGCCGAAAAGCTGACCGGAAGCCGGCCGAATATCTTCATCGACGTATCGCAGGTCTCCAAGCTCGACACCTTTGGGGCCTGGCTGATCGAGCGTCTTCGCCGCAGCCTGACCCAGGGTGGTGTCGAGGCAAAGATCGCCGGGCTTTCGGCGAATTATTCGAGCCTTGTCGACGAGGTGCGCCGGGTGAAAGCCATTCCGGCCGCCGACACCACGACGGTGACGATTTCGGGCATGCTGGACCAGGTCGGGCGCACCATGGTCGGCATCACCGGCACCATCATCGGCCTGGTCGACATGCTCGGCGCGGTGCTCGCCGCAAGCGCGCGGGTCCTGGTCCATCCCCGCAGCTTCCGTCTGACCTCGACCGTGCATCATCTGGAGCAGGTATGCTGGCGCGCGGTGCCGATCGTCGTGCTGATCACCTTTCTGATCGGCTGCATCATCTCCCAGCAGGGCATCTTTCACTTCCGAAAATTCGGCGCGGATATTTTCGTGGTCGACATGCTGGGCGTGCTGGTGTTGCGCGAAATCGGCGTGCTGCTCGTGGCGATCATGGTGGCTGGCCGTTCGGGGAGCGCCTACACCGCCGAGCTTGGCTCGATGAAGATGCGGGAGGAGATCGACGCGCTCCGCACCATGGGCTTTGATCCGATCGAGGTGCTGATCCTGCCGCGGATGCTGGCACTGGTCATCGCGCTGCCGATCCTGGCCTTCCTCGGCGCGATCGCCGCGCTTTACGGCGGCGGGCTGGTGGCGTGGCTTTATGGCGGCGTCGATCCGGAGGCGTTCCTGCTTCGGCTGCGCGACGCGATCTCGATCGATCATTTCACCGTCGGCATCATCAAGGCGCCGGTGATGGCCGCCGTGATCGGGATTGTTGCCTGCGTCGAGGGGCTTGCGGTGCAGGGCAGTGCGGAGTCGCTCGGTCAACACACCACGTCCTCGGTCGTGAAGGGAATCTTCTTCGTGATCGTGATGGACGGCGTGTTTGCGATCTTCTTTGCTTCGATTGGAATGTAGCGAATGGCAGATGAGCCGCAAAGCGCCATCATCCGGGTGCGCGACATCTCGGTACAGTTCGGCTCCACCAGGGTTCTCGACGGGCTCAATCTCGATGTGAAGCGCGGCGAAATCCTCGGCTTCGTCGGACCGTCCGGCGCCGGCAAATCGGTGCTGACGCGCACCATCATCGGATTGGTCCCGAAGCTCTCGGGGCGTATCGAGGTGTTCGGGGTCGACCTCGATGCCGCAAGCGCTTCGGAGCGGCGAGGGGTCGAGCGGCGCTGGGGAATCCTGTTCCAGCAAGGCGCGCTGTTTTCCTCGCTGACGGTGCGGCAGAACATCCAGTTTCCGGTGCGCGAATATCTCAACGTCACCCAGCGCCTGCTTGACGAGATCACGGTGGCCAAGCTCGGCATGGTGGGATTGCGCCCGGAAGTCGCCGACCGCTTTCCTTCCGAATTGTCGGGCGGCATGATCAAGCGCGTGGCGCTGGCGCGTGCGCTGGCGCTCGATCCTGAACTGGTGTTCCTGGATGAGCCGACCTCCGGCCTCGATCCGATCGGCGCCGGTGACTTCGACGAACTGGTCCGGACACTCCAGCGCACTTTGGGCCTGACCGTTTTCATGGTAACCCACGACTTGGACAGCCTTTACACGGCATGCGACCGCATTGCCGTTTTAGGGAACGGTAAGATCATTGCCGCAGGGTCGATGGCCGATATGCAGGCCTCGCAGCATCCATGGCTGAGGGCTTATTTCCACGGCAAGCGCGCCCGCGCGGTCATGGGCTGATTTTACGTTTTCGGAGTTGTTTGAATGGAAACGCGGGCGAACTTCGTTTTGATCGGATCGTTCACCCTTGCGGTGATCGCCGCCGCGTTCGGCTTTGTGTTGTGGTTCCAGAGCCTCCACACCACCAAGGCGCGCAGCCCGCTGCGCATCGTCTTCGAAGGTCCGGCCGCGGGTTTGCGCAACGGCGGAAGCGTGAATTTCAACGGTATTCGAGTAGGTGAAGTCATCTCGGTCAAGCTCGACAACCCGCGTCGCGTCGTCGCACTGGCCATGGTCGAGAACAACGCGCCGCTCCGCAAGGACACGCTCGTCGGACTCGAGTTTCAGGGCCTGACCGGGGTCGCCGCGATTTCGCTCAAGGGCGGCGAGGAGGCTGCGCCCGCGGTTCCCCTGGACGAGGACGGCGTTCCCGTGCTGACGGCTGATCCGAATGCGTTGCAGGACGTCACCGAGGCGATCCGCGGCACGCTGCAGAACATCAACCGCGTGGTTGCCGACAACCAGGAGGCGGTCAAGAACTCGCTGCATAATCTCGAGACCTTTACCGCCTCGCTCGCCCGCAACGCCCAGAAGATCGACGACGTGATGCTCAAGGTCGATGGCGTGATCGGCAAGGCCGACAATTTGATGCTCGGCCTCAATACGCTGGCCGGCGGCAAGGACGGCGGCGAATTGTTCCTGACCGTGAAATCGATTCGGGAACTGGCGGAAGATTTCGACAAGCGCTCCGGCGCCTTGATGACCGATGGCCGCCGCACGCTGGCCGATATCAGCCGCGCGGTGAACAATCTCGATCGCAACCCGACGCGGCTGCTGTTCGGTGCGGGCAATCCGTCGAGCACTCCTGCAGCGGCTTCCGCCTCGACGCCGACACCGCCGCCCGCCGCAGCACCTGTCGGCCCAAGGCGACAGTAGAGGGAAGTTCCGAAAAGTCTTGCGTCAAACAGAGACCGCCCGAAGGCGGTCTCTGAATGAGATCGGTGAGTGAAGAAGATCAGTCCCGTCTGAGATAAAGGCTGGGCCGGCTACTTCTTCGGAAGCTTGTCGGCGAGAACGTCGATCTTGTGAATCGCCGGCGGCTTGGCGAGCAATTCGTCCGCTTTCGCCATCAGCGCCGCGGCGACCTTGCCATTGAGATGCGCATTGCGGCCGGACTCGTCGTCAAACGTATCGAAAATCGCAAACGACGACGGACCATTCTGGATGGCGTACCAGCTGACAGTGCCGGGTTCCGCATCCACGAGCGGCAGTGCCGATTTGAGGAACTCGGCGACTTCCTTCTCTTTTCCAGGCTTGGCTTCAAGGGGAACGTAGAGTGCAACCTTGGACATTGTTCACTCCTGCAAGGATGTTTGAGACAGGCGGTTAAAGAGCCCCCGGGAATGAGGTATCGAGATTGGGGAAGGGCGGCCAATCACCTTTGCGTTGAATGATCGCGATCTTGTTCCAGCCCAAAGCAAAAACGGAGGCGTCGCTGCCTCCGTTTTTATTTTTGCTTTCGGCTCGAGCCCTTAGCCGAGCCGTCCGCCCGCATGCGCGAGCAGGGTATAGACGAGGCCGGTTTCCGAGGTGAGGTGGCCGCGCAATGCCTGAGGTCCACGATCCTCCCGCGCGACTTCATCGAGCAGGCGTTCGAACTCGGCGACGTAGCGGTCAACCGTCTGCTTGAAGTTGCGGTCGGCGCGGTATTTGCGGGCGACTTCGTCAAAAGCCTTCTGACCGGACGGCGTATAGAGCCGCTTGGAGAAAGCCTTGGTCTCGCCGCGTTGATAGCGGTCCCACATTTCAGCGGCGAGGTTGCGGTCCATCAGGCGGCCGATGTCGAGCGACAGCGTCTCCAGCGGGCTGCCGCCGGTGCCCTGTTGTTGGGCCGGGCGGCCGCGCGGGGCGGCATTGCCTGGGGCGGCTCCAGCCGCGTCATCGGTGCGGCTCAAGAGATCGGAAAGCCATCCGTCGCGGCCCTGATCGGAGCCCGCGGGGGCGACTGGCGGAGCCTCGGTACGTCGCGAGGCGGGCAGGCCCAAATCCGGCGGCGGCAGGGTCGATGCACTGCCGCGCGGCGTGGACCGTGGTGTCTCGCCGCGCCCGCCAACGGCGGCCAGCATTGGCTCTTCCTCGCGGTGTACGCTTGTGCGGTTGGTTGTCACGACATCCAGGCCGCGGCCGTGATGGGCGACGATGCGGTTGAGTTCCGCCAATGCCTCGATCTGGTCGACAATCACCTTGCGCATCTGCGCGGTGCTCTCGGCGGCCTCCTGCGGCATTTCCAGCACGCCGCGGCGAAGCTCGATGCGGGTCGCCTCCAGCTCGGTATGCATCTCGGCCGCCATCTGCTTCATGCTCGCGACCATGGTCGCGAACTTCTCCGCGGACTGCTTGAACATCGCTTCGGCTTCTTGCGTGCTCTGTTCGTACATTTCGCTCATGGAGTCGGCGGTCAGACGGCGCTCCTCTTCGGCCGCCGCGCGAACCGCTTCGAACTGCCGGCTGATCGCGGCTGAGCCCGCACCGGCCGTTTCCGCCACCACGCGGGCGATGTCGCGTGCGCGTTCTTCGGCCGCCGCCAGCGATTCATCGAGCAGGCCGGTGAAGCGCGACAGCCGCTGATCGAGGTCGGCGGTGCGCAGATCGATGGTCGTGACCAGCGATTCCAGCGTCGATTTGCGCTCGGCGAGCGAGGCGGTGGTGTTGCGGTTGCTTTGCTCGACGAGGGCGGCCGCCTCGACCAGGGCCTTGCCGTGGGTCGCAAACTGGCTGGACAGCGAATTGAGGTCTTCCAGCGCCTTCGAGGACTTCGAGTTGAAGACGCCCAATTGATCTTCCAGCGTTTGGGTTGCTGCACCGTTGCGCGAGGTGACGTCGTTCATGGCGGAGACGAAGTCGGCGACGCGGGTGACGAGCGCCCGCTCGAGCGAGTTGAGGTTGTCGTGCGCTCCGGTAAGAACTTCCTGCAACAGGATATTGCCCTCGCGCAGGCGCTCGAACAGGGCGACCGTATCGGTGCGCAGGATCTTGCTGGTTTCCTGCATCTCGGTCACCGCCGCGACCGAGACCTGGCGTGACTGGTCGATGACGGTGCGCGAAGCCTGCTCCAGCTCCTTCAGCGATTTGTTGACCGAGTTGGTGGCGAGTTCGCCGGCGGACGTGATGGTCCGTGCCACGTCGGCGCCGTTGCCGAGCAGCGATTGCGAGAAAGCCTGCCCGCGGGTTTCGATTGACCGCAGCGCCTCCGAGGTGACGCGGTCGATGTCGGCGGTGAGCACGTTGGTCTTCGCGCCGATGGCCTCGACCAGCGCGCCGCGCTTGCCGTCGATCATCTGCGAGAGCCGTTCCGTCTGCTGTTGCACGTAGCTGACGATTTCATCGGCCTTGCCGGTCACTGCGGAGCCGAAGGTGCCGCTGGCGGCGAGGACCGAGCGCTCCACTTCCGCCGAGGTCGATTTGACCTTCGAATTGACTTCGTTGGAGGCGGCCACAAGCGCCTGCTGCGCGGTTTGGGCGCTGGCGGCAATCTTGTCCGTGGTGTTGGCGGTAACGGTCGAGAGCGACCGCTCGATATCCGTCGCGATCGCCCGGATCTGACCGGCGGAATCGGCCGAGGTCGCCGTCAGCGAACTCTGGGCCTCGCGCGCGCTGTTGAGGATGGAGGCGGCGGTGTCCGCGCCGACCGCGGTCAACGTGCGCTCCACATCGATGGCGAGCGACTTGACGTGATTGGCAGCCTCCGTCGATGCGGCAACAAGGGTAGTCTGGACTTCGCGCGCGCCGGCGAGAACCGAGGCGGCGGTCGCAGTGCCGGCGGCCGAGAGCGAGCGTTCGACGTCGTCGGCGAGCGACTTGACGTGATTGGCCGCGTCCGTGGACGCCGAGACCAGCGTGGTCTGCGCTTCGCGGGCACCGGCGAGAACCGAGGCGGCGGTCGCGGTGCCGGCGGCCGAGAGCGAGCGTTCGACGTCGTCGGCGAGCGACTTGACGTGATTGGCCGCGTCCGTGGACGCCGAGACCAGCGTGGTCTGCGCTTCGCGGGCACCGGCGAGAACCGAGGCGGCGGTCGCGGTGCCGGCGGCCGAGAGCGAGCGTTCGACGTCGGCGGCAAGCGACTTGACCTGGTTGGCCGCGTCCGTGGACGCCGAGATCAGCGTGGTCTGAGCCTCGCGGGCACCGGCGACGATCGAACTTGCGGTCGAGGAGCCCGCGGCCGAGAGCGTTCGCTCGACGTCGGCGGACAGGGATTTGACCTGGTCGACGGCTTCAGAGGAGGCCGACACGAGGGTAGCCTGTGCGTCGCGAGCGCTCGTCACGATCGAATTCGCAGCGCTGTCGCCGACCGCGGTCAGCGCACGCTCGACTTCCGATGACGTCAGTTTCAGCTGGGCACCGACGTCGGTGGAAACCGTCAGCAGCGCCTGTTGCGCCGCGCGTGCGCCGGCCTGGATGGTTTCGCTGGTATTGACGACAAGGTTGGTCAGCGAGCGCTCGGCGTCATCGACATGGGACTTGATCCCGAGCGACAATTCCTCGGCGCGCGCCGTGAGACCTTCGCTGGCTTGCCGCCCGCTGCTCTCGATGCGGCCGGCCACGGCCTCGATGCGTGAACCGAGGAGGTCTTCGAACTGGGCAACGCGTGTGTCGATGTCGGAGGCGACCGAGCCGATGCGGGTTTCGAGGCCCTGATGGATTTCCTGGAACCGTGCGGTGATGGTTTCGGTCAGCTGCGCGGTGCGGCCGTCGATGGTTTCGGTCACGTTGGCGACGCGCCGATCGACGGCAGCGACCGCCTGGGCGGCACCTTCCGTCAGCGACGAGGTAAGCATGGTCAGGCGCGTGTCGATCGACTGGATCGCCTGCGCGGCGCCGTCGGTCAGCGAGGAGGCCAGCGTACCGAGCCGGCTGTCGACGGTTTCGGTCACCGACTTCGCCCGCGTATCGAAGGTGTGCTCGAGCGATTTGAGGCGGCCGTCGATCGAATCATCGAAGGATTTGATCTTGCTGTCGAGCGAGGTATCGAGATTGGCGACGCGGGTCCCAAGCGTCGTTTCGAATTGCAGCAGGCGCTGGTCGAGCGAGGCGGTGATCTCGCCACTATTGGACGTCAGCCGCGAGTCGAAATTGTCGACATAGGTCTTCAACGTGTCCGCAATATCCTGCGTGCGCTGACCCATCCGCTCGACAACCTCGCCGCCGAAGGTTTTGACGGTGCGGTCGAATTCGGAGATATGGCGGGTGATCAGGGCGCCGAGCGTACCGCTGTCGCGGGCGAATTTTTCCGCAAGTTCTCCGCCCTGGTTCTTCACCAGTTCGTCGAAGGCGCTCATCTGCAGGCTCAGCGTGTCATGCGTGCTTTCGGTCTGGCTGACGACCTTCGCCACCAGCGAGTTCACCGTCACGTCGAGCGCATCGCTGGCCTTGTCGCCGGAGGCAAGGATTGTCGAGGCGAGACGGTTGCCGGCCTCGTCGATCTTGCTCACCAGATCGCCGCTGCGCAGCTCGAGCTCCAGAAGCAGGGAGTCGCTGGAGTTCTTCAGCGAGTCGTGAACCTGTTCGGTCCGTTCGGAGATGCCGTCCACGATCGTGGAGGAGCGTTGTTCGAAGTCGGACGTGATGCGGTCGACCCGCTCGTTGAGCATCTCGTGCACGCGCTCGGCGAGTTCGGCGAATTCGTCGTGGACGTGGCCGGTCTTGAAATTGAGGCTGGTGGTCAGCCGCTCGCTGGCGTCGAGCACGGCGCGCGTCGTCTCGGCGCTGGCTTCCTCGAGCCGGTCGAGCAGGTCACCGCCGCGCTCGCCGAGCGCCAGGATCATGTTGTCGCCGGCATTGCTCAGCGCGCTCGTGATGTGGGCGCCGCGTTCTTCGAGTGCGCCGGTGATGCTCTTGGCAACCTCGTCGACACGCGAGGCGATCGCGTCCGAGATCAGCGCGATATCGTGGCGCAAGTCGATCTGCACGCCGGAAATGGCGCTGCGCACCTGCTCGGCCTGTCCGACCAGATTGTCACGCTGATGGGCGATGTCCTGCAGCAGGGCGCGGATCCGCACCTCGTTGTCGCTGTAGGCGCGCTCGAGCGCTGCGACTTCGTTGGCCACGAGGGTTTCGAGTTCGCCGGCGCGCGCGATCGCGCGTTCGACGCCGTCGCCCATGGCCGCGACTTCGCGGCGGATCGCCTGACCGATCGTCACCATCGAGTCGCTGGTGGCGCCCTCGGGCTCCGAAAAACGGATGGCAACCTGCGCCATCGATTGCGCGATCATGCGCAATTCCTGGCCGCGCCAGGACAGGCTCGCCATGAAATAGAACAGCAAAACCGGTGCGAAAAACAACGCCGCCAGTCCCGCCAGTGCCAGCGTTCCGCCGCTGCCCTGGCCGATGGCCGCCTGCAGCGAAGGCAGGAAGCTGATCGTGAGAATGATGGCGCCCAGAATCCAGACGCCGGCAAAAAGCGTCGCGAGCGTAAAGACGTTGCGGGCGGGCCGGCCCTTTTGAATGGCCTGCAGAATCTGACCAATGGTTTCGCGGTCGTCATTGGCGGGACGGCGGGTCGCGCGCGGCTCTTCGATCGAACTCAAAGATCGCCCGTTCGCTGCCCGGACGGGTATCGAATGAAGGCTCGTTGTAGTCGGATTCGCTCGAAGGATTTGCCGGCGCAGAATCGCCGAGGGCCGAACCCCGATTGCCGTCGTTCGCCGAAGCATCGGAGATATTCAAAGCTTCCTGAATGGCAGAAAGCGCGACTTCAGTAGGGTCTTTGACCTTTTTGGGATTGTTCGCCATGTTCAGTCTGAGCCCTCGTGTTACTTCTTATGCGTCCCGGAAAAGTCCTGCGAACGCCCCCCGCAAGCCCCAAACCGACCACACCTGTGCGGCGTCAAGGCGCGGCTTTCAGGTCGGCTTTTCCGCTAGGCGCCAAACATCCTATTGGCTAGGCGACGCGAAAGAAATGGCCGCGATTAATACAATCTTAATCATCGTTAATAACGCCGCGGCGTAAGACCTTACAAGTCCTCGCACTTCTCAGGCCTGTTGGTTAATTGCGGCCACTTTTCGCTGAAAAGAAGGCGAACTTGCGGCGGAACCTTGCGTTAACCAATTCCATGATTGGCTTACCCAAAACCTCGCGGCCGGATCGCCCGAAGCTGTGGAGAGTTTCGGAAGTATCGCCATGCCGCTTCATGTGGATCGGATTGATTGGATGCCATCGCCACCGCTCGCTCCCGATGACGGTCCGATCGATACCGCCCATCTTCAACGAATGACGCTTGGCGATGCTGGTCTCGAGCGCGAGGTGCTGGCGATGTTTTCGGCCCAGGCCGTCGGGCTCGTCTCCGCTCTTGCTGGTTCACCCGTCAATGCGGGTGCGCTGGCGCATACGCTGAAGGGCTCGGCGCGCGCGATCGGCGCATTCGCAGTCGCAGATGCCGCCAGCTCCCTGGAGATCCTGATTCGGACCGGCGGCGATCCGGCAGAGGCGTTGGTCGAGCTCAACGACGCCGTGGCGCAGGCGCGCGCGGCCATCGACGCGCTCCTGCACCGGTCCTGACCCCGGAGGCAAGCGCGGCAAGGTCGCGCTTTCCTGGCTTTTCAGCCCGACCACGCGTGCCCCGCTGGCGCAGAGCGGATCGACCCGTTATAGGACTGCCCGGACCCCTTTTATCCGGCAGCATGAGCGAAAATGGCCAAGATTCACTTTGTCGACCATACCGGCGAAACCCGCACCATCGACGTCGAAAACGGCGCCACCGTCATGGAAGCGGCGATCCGCAACGCCATCCCGGGCATCGAAGCCGAGTGCGGCGGCGCGTGCGCCTGCGCAACCTGTCATGTCTATGTCGACGAGGCCTGGCGCGAGAAGGTCGGTGCGCCCTCGCCGATGGAAGAGGACATGCTCGACTTCGGGTTCGACGTGCGGCCGAATTCACGGCTGTCGTGCCAGATCAAGGTGAGCGACGAACTCGACGGCCTCGTGGTCTCGACGCCGGAGCGTCAGGCGTAAAGCCCTGATCGTTTTCCGCGTTCTGCGGAGAGCGCGTATTCGACGCGTTCGAAGATCAACGTTGCGACGATCCGTGCCGCCGCTTGTTGATGTCAGGTCGACTGCTTCGCGCCGCGGCGAAGCCAGGGCTGGAATTTTGCGATGATATCCGGCGTGAGCGGCGTCGGCTTGCGCGTGGCTTCGTCGATCAACACCGTCACCGACTGCGCCGACGCCACGCACTGGCCTTGCGAAAACACCACCTGATCGAAAGTGACGGAGGTGCGGCCGAACTTCGAGACGCCGAGCCCCATCTCGATCATGCCCGGCCAGCGCAGTTCGGCGCGGAAGTGGATATCGAGCCGCACCATGATCCAGGCGAGGCCCTCGGGCATCAGCCCGTAACTGCGATCCTTCATCAGTGTGACGCGGCCGGTCTCGAAATAGGTCGCATAAACCGCGTTGTTGACGTGCTGATTGGGATCGAGATCGGCAAAGCGCACATTGTCGGTCAGCCGGTAAGGAAAATCCTCAAGGCGCGGCGTTAAATCCAGTCGGGCAGGGGCGTTCACGGGCACGATCTCCGAAATTCGTCTCCTTACAGCATCGTGCCGCCGATTTGAAGTTCCTCCAGCGGTTGCCGCGGGTGCGTTAGGAATTTCAAATCGTAGAGCGGCACGAGAAAGACGCCTTCCTAGTGCCATCGCATTTTCCGAAGTTCGTACTGGAGGCGCCGCAATAGTTGACGAACTTCGGAAATGTGGCACTGGTTGTCGAGCGCGGGCAAGGGGTTGCCGTGGCGGCTTCCGCCAAATTATGGCTTTCCTCCCTCTTCGGTGTTGGCTAGACAGGCGCAACAAAAAGGGGCGTCTGCCGGCCCTGTCCAACCGAAAAGAAGCAATATGAGCGAAGCGATCAAAACCGACGTGCTGATCATCGGCGCGGGCCCGTGCGGGCTGTTTGCCGTTTTCGAATTGGGCCTGCTCGACATGAAGACGCATCTTGTCGACATCCTCGACAAGATCGGCGGCCAATGCGCCGAGCTCTATCCGGAAAAGCCGATCTACGACATCCCGGGAATTCCCTTCGTCACCGGCCAGGGCCTGACGGATGCGCTGATGGAGCAGATCAAGCCGTTCCATCCGACCTTCCATCTCAACGAAATGGTCGAGACGATCGAGAAGATCGGCGATCCCGGCTTTCGTGTCACCACCGATGCCGGCAAGGTGTTCGAGTGCAAGGTGGTGGTGATCTCGGCGGGCGGCGGGTCATTCCAGCCCAAACGTCCGCCGGTGCCGGGCATCGAGGCCTATGAAGGCACCTCGGTGTTTTACGCCGTGCGCAAGATGGAACAGTTCCGCGACAAGGATCTCTTGATCATCGGCGGCGGCGATTCCGCGCTCGACTGGACGCTCAATCTGCATCCGATCGCCAAGCGCGTGACGCTCCTGCACCGCCGTGACGATTTCCGCGCCGCGCCTCACAGCGTGGAACAGATGCGCGCGCTGGTGGCCGCCGGCAAGTTGGACTTGAAGATCGGCCAGGTCACGGCGCTCGAAGGCGAGGGCGGCGTGCTCGCCGGTGCGCAGGTGAAAGGAAACGACAATGCCGTCTCCAGGGTCGCCTGCGATACCATGCTGCCGTTCTTCGGCCTGACCATGAAGTTGGGACCCGTTGGGAATTGGGGCATCGCGCTTGAGAACAATCTGGTGCCGGTCGAGACCTCGGCTTTCGAGACCAGCGTGCCCGGAATTTTTGCGATCGGCGACATCAACACCTATCCCGGCAAGCTCAAGCTCATCCTGTGCGGCTTCCATGAAGGGTCGTTGATGGCCCAGAAGGCACATCGCTACGTTTATCCCGACAAGCGGCTGGTATTCCAATATACAACGTCGTCCTCAAGCCTGCAGAAAAAGCTCGGCGTCAATTGAGTGGCAGAAAGCGAGCGGAGGAACGCGGCTCGGCAGGCCTGCGCTCCGGTTGCGATAATTATATTCGTGACGATGCGGCGCGGTTTGAAGCGGCGCTTGAGATGCGACGCCAGGACACTGGAACCCTTCGCGAAATGGCCGTATTCTTTGGCTTCGTTCGACGAGCTGATCAGGTGATGACGATGTGGAATATTTTCTCCAGATTGCGACCGACGCTTCCGATCGTGACCGGCTTTGCCATCTTGTTCGTCGCCGCCGTTCCCGGGCGGGCGGCTGAGCCAACTGCTGCGGGCCTTTGGCAGAAGATCGAGGACGGCAAGCCCGTGGTCTGGGTTCTCGTGGTCGATCGCCGTGACGGCTTCTTCGAGGGCGTGATTGCCAAGACCTTTCCGAAGCCTGGTGAAGTCGAACATGATATTTGTTCGAAATGCACCGACGATCGCAAGAACGCGCCCGTGCTCGGAATTTCCCTGATCCGCAATATGAAGCGCAACGGCCTCGAATACGAGGGAGGCAACATTCTGGATCCGCGCGATGGCGAAATCTGGAAGGCGAAGATGACCATCAGCCCGGACGGGCAGGATCTCATCCTGCGTGGTTATGTACTCACGCCGCTGTTGGGCAAGAATGAAACCTGGCATCGTTTGCCTGACGCCGAGCTTGCGTCCGTCGACCCCGCCATCGTGGCCAAATACCTGCCGGCGCAGGCTCCGGCGATGAAGCCGCCAGCCGGCGCAAAAAAGTCCGCACCGCCCGCCAAACAATGAGCCGTTCGGATTTGCAATTATTGGCGTGAGCGGCGGCGAGAGTGCTGCGCGAAGGGCAGTGTGGCCTTTACCTCCGCGACTTCCGTTGCTTCGCCGAGCGCGGCGGAAGCCTCGCTCAGCCTGCGGCGTTGCTGCCAGGGCTGCACCACGTTGAGCCAGAGTTCGCGGGTGCCCATGATCGAAATCGCAATGCCGAACGGGATCATGAAATAGAGGACGCGAAACACCACCAGCGTCGCCAGCAAGTGCTCTCTGCCAAATTGCGGAAGCGCGACCAGCATCGCGGCGTCGAAGACGCCGATCGAGCCGGGGGCGTGACTGGCGAAGCCGAGCAACGTCGCCAGTATGAAAACAACCGCCAGCGAGATAAAATCGATGTCGGGCTGCGCCGGCATCAGCAAATACATCGCCATTGCGCAGAAACCGAGATCGAGCACGCCGATCAGGATCTGCACCAGTGTCAGCGGTGCCGAGGGCAGTCTCACCTTCCAGCCGTTTTGTCCGAGTTCGCGCCGCTCCTCGCCGAGGCTGAGCCAGACAAAATAGGAAACGATCGCGCAGATCACGCCGATGGCGATCAGCCGGTTGATCGCGGGCGGCAGTTGATCCATGGCGGAAGCAGCCCAGGGATGCCAGGCCATGCCGATACCGAGCACAAAGGTGTTGCCGAGCCAGAACGTCAGGCCGGAAAGAAAGCAGATCTTGGCGACGTCGACGGCGCTCAATCCGTAATCGGAGTATATCCGGAAGCGTATCGCACCTCCGGTGAACACGGTGGCGCCGATGTTGTGGCCGATCGAATAACTGGTGAAACTGGACAGTGCCGCAATTCGGTAGGGCACGTGCTTCTTGCCGATCGTCCTAAGTGCGAAGAAATCATAGAAGGTCAAAGTGCAGAACGCACCGACCACGCACAACGCGGCCAGCGCGATGTGGTACGGAGGGATTTCGGTCAGCGCAACCAGCATGACGCCGGTATCGATGCCCTTGAGGGTACGCACCAGCGTCGTGACCGCAAAGGCGATGATGAGAAGGCTCGCGACGATCCCTAGCCGTTTCCAGCCGATCCGTTCCTTGAAGCCACGCCCCAGCGTGGTCAACAGTCGATACATTCGTCCTCCCGGCGGGGCGGCAGCAAGTTGCAAGCCTCTCGCAGCGATTCATGGGCCTTCGGCGCAGATCGCCGTCGATGTGAAGACCCATAAGGCAAAAACGTTCCCTTGTGCAGTCCTTGACAAGCCCTGCGCCGCCCTCGGATCGCCGCCGCCGTCATATCCCGTACATATGCGGTATCGTGAAGGAATCGAGTCGCGGTCGGGCCTGGCCGGTCTGTTCCATCATTTTGAAGTTCTATTGGCGCCACGGTGACGTTTTTGCACTGCACGGGAACATACGCGCGACTTGTCGGTTCCGAGGTGTCGCCAGTGTTCGACGACGCTCGTTGAGGAACGCGCGGCCGATGCGAAGCCGACGACGTTGCGAACTGATCGTGGACGAGAGGTGGGGTTGAGACAAAACGTGCGGTTGAGACAAAACGCCGCGCGAGCAACCTTAGGGCGACTTCTTGCTCGGGCACGCATCAGAGATCGAAGGGTAAAATCCCAAGAAAGCCGCTGATTTGCCCGATAATTTCACAACATTCAATTCGTGACGGGCCGTGGATCGTGTACAAAAGTGGCGATATTGCGGGACTGAGCATTTGACAAAAGAATTTGATAACGCCGACACGCGTTTTGGTGCGCCCGAGATTCATTCGCTGCCGCTTCCCCTCGGTGCGAGTGGACGGCGGATCAATTGGCGATATGTGTCCGCGGTCGGGACTTACCACCTGCTTGCTTTATTGGCGTTCGTCCCCTGGTTCTACAGCAAGACGGGCGTCGCGCTTGCGGTGATCGGAATCTACGTCTTCGGCGCGTTCGGAATGAACCTTTGCTATCATCGGCTGCTCAGTCACCGAAGCTTCAGTTGCCCGCTCTGGCTTGAGCATGGATTTGCGATATTGGCGGTCTGGTGCGTGGAGGATACGCCCGCCCGATGGGTGGCGACGCATCGTCTCCATCATCACCGTTCGGATGAGCGAGCCGATCCGCACAGCCCGCTGGTCAATCTGTTCTGGTCCCATATGGGCTGGCTGTTCATTGAAAACACCGACCTTGGACGGAACGTGGCCTATGACCGGTATGCGCGCGATATCATCCGCGACAAGTTCTATCGGTGGATCGAGCGCTACGTGGTGTGGATCACGCTGGCGCAGTCGGTGCTGTATTTTGCGGTGGGCTTCCTGATCGAGCTGGCTCTCGGCGGCTCGACAATGGCGGCGGCCCAGTTCGGCGCGAGTGTCTGGCTATGGGGCGTGGTGGTCAGAACTGTTTTCGTCTGGCATATCACCTGGAGCGTCAACTCGTTTACTCACGTGTCCGGTTACCAGAATTACGAGACCGGCGACCAGAGCCGCAACAACGTCTGGGTGGCCATCGCCGCCAGCGGTGAAGGGTGGCACAACAATCACCACGCCGAACCGAACTCGGCCTGCAATCAAAGACTCTGGTGGGAAATCGATCTGACGTACCTGCTACTGCGTCTTTTGGTTCTGCTGGGGCTTGCCTGGGACGTTCAGATGCCGCAACGCTCTGTCAAGGCACCGCTGATCAAGGTCTGACAGACCATTCGCTTCACGCCTTGCGCAGCGCAAAATGCGCGCCGCAGAACGCCATCGCGGCACCGAGGACGAGCGCGGCCAATCCCGCGAGCATGCCGGAAACCGTCGGAAGGGGGCTCGGCGCCGAGGCGGCCTGGCCGGCGCTCGCCAGCACCAGCACGCCGACGGCGATCAGGAACTGCCGCATCCGTTGTGGAATCTGGCCCGATACCGCGCTTTGCATCAGCGTCGCGGCGAAGTAACCGCCGCAAAAGCCGACGGTTGCGATCAACCACCACGCCAGCGCGGCGCGCGCCGGCATGAATTCGCGCGCAGCGGATCGCCACAGGCCGCCGAGATCGAGGCCGAAGCGCGCCCCGAGCATGTGTACGGCGAGCGCAAGCAGTACTCCTGAAATCGCGGCGGCGCCGAGAATCAGGCGGCTCGGAAAATAGGTCGTCTCGGGCATGCTGCGCTTGTAAGATAAAGCCTGCGATGTGCGCAAGCGTGATGCGACCAATTCATTCGATCCTCTTGGGAGGGCTTGAACGATGACCGCCGGTCTTCTCGCGTTGATTGCCTCGGCGATATTTTCCGGCGCCGCGCTTTACGTGAATGTCGCCGAACAACCCGCCCGGCTGCACCTTGACGATCGCGCGCTGTTGACCGAATGGAAACCGGCTTACCAGCGCGGAGCTGCTATGCAGGCGCCGCTTGCGCTGGTTGGTTTTCTGCTCGGTCTCTTGGCGTGGTGGCAGACCTCGCATTCGGCCTTTCTGATCGGCGCCATCGCAATCATCGCGCCGTGGCCTTGGACGCTGATCGTCATCAAGCCCACCAACGATGCGCTGCTGGCGACCGATCCCGACAAGGCTGGACCGCAAACGCGTTCGCTCGTCGTTAGATGGGGCGCGGTCCACAGCGTGCGTACGGCGATGGGCGCCCTCGCAACGGTCGCATTTTTGTGGGCATGTATGCCGCACTAACGCGTTGTCGAGCGAAGGTGCCTATGCCGTCTGAATTGTCGACCGAGACTGGCCCGACCACCCGTTACGCCTACAAGGCGTCGCTGATCGGCGCGGCGCACCAGTTCGAACTGACGGAGCAGGGCCTGTCGTGGCGCATCGCCGGCCGGTCCGGCGTGTGGCCTTATTCCGACATCGCGATGGTTCGTCTGTCGTATCGTCCGGTCTCGATGCAGTCGCGCCGGTTTCGCGCCGATCTCGGAAATGTCAATGGCGCACGCATTGCCATTCTTTCGACCAGTTGGCAGACCGCCGCCCTGATGGCGCCGCAGGACCGCGATTACCGCACCTTCATCACGGAGTTGCATCGGCGCATGGCGAGGGCCGGCAGCCGGGCCGTACTGGTCGGCGGTCTCGGGCCACGGGTCTATGCGGCCGCGATTATTTGCGTGACGCTGCTCGCCGTCGCGATGACCGGGCTTTTGCTGCGTTCCGTCACCACCGGCGAATGGGCGGGCGCGCTCTTCCTGGTGGGCTTCGCGGCTTTGTTTGCGTGGCAGGTGGGCGGTTTCGTCACGCGCAACCGCCCATTGGTATATACCTTCGATGATTTGCCGAAGGCGTTGCTGCCGTAAGTTTTTCTCCCGGACCGAAATGCTCGGACGGCTAGTGCCGCACCACCAGCACCGAGCATTTGGCGTAACGCACGACGTGACCGGCGTTGGAGCCGAGGAAATAGGTCCGCATCGCCGGCCGGTGCGACGTCATGACGATCAGGTCGGCCTTGATCGCGGCCGCCTCTTCGAGAATCTCGTGATAGATGCCGCCTTGCCGCACCGCGGTGGAGATGCGCTTTTCATCGATGCCGGATTCGCGCGCGACGATGGCGAGCGCCTCCTCCGAAGTCTGGCGCTGCTGGGAATCGAAATCGGCGGGCACATATTCGGCCAGCATGACCGGTGTCATCGGCAACACGTTGAGAAGGCGCACCGTGCCGCTCCAGGTTTGCGACAGCGTCGCGGCGGTAGCGATCGCCGGCCTTGCCAGGTCGGTATCGGCGAGATCAAGCGGCACGAGGATGGATTTGAACATCTGCGCCTCCGTGTGGATCACCAGCCTAGAGCCTATTCGGTCCTCATTTCAATCAGAACAGAAAGGGCTCTGATACTTTAGAAGCGCTTGATGCGCTTTCTTGACGCGCCTGACGATCGTTCGAGCTCAGTCGCCCGAAGTCTGCTTCAACAATTTGGGGGTGACAAACAGCACCAGGTGCCCGCGCCGCAACGCCACATCGGTCCAGTCGCTGATGTCAAAGTCGAAGATGGCAAGACCCGCGGTCGGCAGGTTGTCGGTGAGCGCCTTGCGGCCGGCGGAATCGCCACTACCCGCAAGGGCCAGCGCCAGTTCATGCATGCCCGGATTGTGTCCAACCATCATCAGCCGCCTCGGATCGGCCGCCGATGCGTCGCGGATGGTTTCGAGAAGCTGGGATATGTCGGCGCCATAAAGTTCCGGCATCAGCTCGACCTGCGGCTCCGGAGCCAGCTCTTTCATCGCCTCCCAGGCGATCTCCCAGGTTTGGAAGGCCCGAACCGCGTGTGAAACCAGCACCAGATCTGGAAATGGCGGGTGCCGGCCGATCCAGCCACCGATCTCGGCCGCGTCATGACGGCCGCGGTTGTCGAGCCGGCGGTCCTGATCACGGCCGCTCGGCGCGTCATTTTCGGTCTTGGCGTGCCGCAGCAGCATCAAACGGCGCATGGCGTATCTCGGTTCGGTTCAAGCCTGCCGGTTTAATGTACAGACTGGTGGTCCGATTCTGATATTCGCTTCCCGTTCCAGCAGACACCTTTGCGAATGTCAGAATCAAGGGACCACCAGCAAATACAACATTCTGGCGGAGTTTAGGGATTTGACCTTCGCTTTGCGAGCCCGCGGCCAGTTGGGTAGCGAAGGTCAAATCCACTCGACCTGCGCTCAGGACAAGGTGACAAGCACGAGATCGATCCGTAAGAAAACGATATGAGCGAGATTTCTACAAGGACGACCAACGGAGGGGAAACCGGGCCGAGCCGCGACCGTGCGCGGCTTTCCTTCGATCTGGACGTCGATATCTGCGTCGTCGGCGCGGGCCTTGCCGGCCTCACGGTTGCCCTTGAGGCGTCACGCCTCGGTGCCAGTGTCGCCGTACTTGAAGGCCGAAATGTCGGCTGGGGCGCCTCCGGCCGTATGCTCGGCACGGCGATGCCGGGCTACGCGCTCGCGATCAAGGACCTGATCGCGCGCATCGGTTTCGAAGACGCAAGAGAGCTCTGGGCGTTGTCAAAGGAGGGCGCTGAATATGTCCGCGCCCATGCGACTGAGCAATTGATTCCGGGAATTGCGCTCAGCGAGGGCGCGCTGGAAGTCTCCAACGTCGATGTCGGCGACCGGCTCATCAGCCAACTGCAGATGCTGACCGAGGATTTCGAAACCGAGGTCGAGGGCTGGCAGATCGATCGCGTCCGAAATCACCTCAAGACCGATCGCTATTTCCATGGCGTGTATTTTCCGGGGGCCTTCCAGATCGATGGCGCCAAATATGTCCATGGTCTGGCAGCGCTGGCGCAGCGTGCCGGGGCTCGGATTTTCGAGGACACGCCGGTGGTCAGCATCGATGCCTCCGGAATTCGCAAGCGTATCGTCACACCCTCGGCGCGGTTGCGCGCCTCGCACATCGTGCTCGCCGGCAACGTCCATCTCGGCGCGCCCTCGCGGCGGTTGTCGGAAACGCTGCTGCCGGTGTGGCGCTATGCCGCGATCACCGCGCCGCTCGGTGAAGCTCTTGCCGAGACGATCGCGTTCCAGGGCTCGGTGACCGACACCGATGGCGTCGATCAGTTCCGGATCGTGGATGGCGACCGGTTGATGTGGGCGAGCCCCGAAACCACCTGGAACGCCAGGCCGGCACGCTTTGCTTCCGCCATTGCGCGACGGATCCGCACGATTTTTCCCCGCCTCGGACGGGTCGAGATCGCGGACGTGTGGGGCGGCGCGATCGGCCAGACCGTGCATGGCATGCCCCAGATCGGACAATTGCGTAAAGGCTTGTGGGTGGCGAGCGGTTTCGGCCGTCAGGGGTTGAGCACCACCGCCATGGCCGGGCAGTTGATCGCCCGCAGCATTCTCTGGGGCGATGAGCGCTGGCGGCTGTTCTCGCCGTTCGAACTGGTGTGGGCGGGCGGCCCCACCGGCCGGGTCGCCGGACATGTCATCGGAATGTGGGCGCGGGGGAGTTCTGCTGCCGCCGGCGCCTTGGCGCGCTATCGGGAGAGAGCGCGCGAGCAGGAGCGTATCCGCGATGCGCGTTTGGCCGAGGCAAACCGGCAGGCCGGAACCCGGCCACCGCGACCCCGCCCGCCGCCGGGCCGGCCAAATCCGGAAGGTGCTCGCACTGAGCGTCCTCGCCCCGAACATGCCGGGCCTTCGGCGGCTGCGAACACGGGCGAAGCCGGATAGCTCTCCTGTGTCGCCGCGCTTGCGAAGGGCAGCCACCCGGGTCGGTTCCTCGCAAGAAAGTGAGAAGTTTCCGCCCGGTTCGGTGTAACTTTCACGCAAAGCGCCCCGTATTTGAGACCGAACAACCCGAAAATCCGCTTTGCACGGAGACCATCATGATCGACCGCCGTATCCTGCTCGCGTCCGCCGCAGGTTTGCTTGGCTTTGCCGCCCTCCGCTGGCTGCGAGGCGGACCCGCGAGGGCCGCCGGAAAATTCGAAATCGAAAAGACCGACGCGGAGTGGCGCGCCCAGCTCACGCCGCAGCAGTATGAGATTCTGCGCAAAGAGGGTACCGAGCGCCCGTGGACGAGCCCGCTGCTCAAGGAGCATCGCAAAGGCGTCTTTGCATGTGCCGGCTGCGATCTGCCGCTGTTCGCTTCGGACACAAAATTCGAAAGCGGGACCGGCTGGCCGAGTTTCTATCAGCCGCTCGAGAATGCCGTCGGTACGACCCAAGACCGAACGCTGGGCATGTTGCGGACCGAAGTGCACTGCCGCCGCTGCGGCGGTCATCTCGGACACGTCTTCGACGACGGGCCCAAGCCGACCGGCTTGCGCTACTGCATGGACGGCTTCGCGCTGGTGTTCCACCCGGCGGCGCCGTCGGCGAGCTGAAGCGCCAAAACCCCCCGGCAATTGTTGCCCGCCCGGCAATTGTGCCCCGGTCCCCGGACCGGGGCATTTCTATTTAAGTATTTGAAATAATTCGATTCTCGTATTTGGCACGGCGATTGCGAAGTCTCCCTCGATGACGGCCATGCGTGGCAAAGCGCGCTGGCTTTCGGGAATCGAATTTGGAGACAAAGTTATGGGTATCTTCGACGCGCTCAACACCTCGGTTGGCGGCCTGCAGGCTCAATCCTTCGCGTTGCAGAACATATCCGGCAACATCGCGAATGCCTCGACCGTCGGCTACAAGGGCATCGGCACCAGTTTCGAGGATCTCGTCCCGGACGCGTTGACGCCCAACAAGCAAGTGGCTGGCGGCGTCACCGCCTTCTCGCAAGCAACCATCACCACTCAGGGCACGGTCTCGGGTTCGACGGTTGCGACCAATATCGCAATCAATGGCGACGGCTTCTTCTCGGTGCAAAAGGCGACCGGGATCACGGACAACGTGCCGGTCTTCAACGGCGTCACGAATTACACGCGCCGCGGCGATTTCCAGGTCAACGCCAACGGCAATCTGGTCAACGGCGCCGGCTATTATCTGATGGGGGTCGCGGTCGATCCCAAAACCGGCAACCCGCTCGGCAACGTGCCCACGGTCCTGCAGTTCCAGAACAACTTCATTCCGGCGCAGGCGACAACCAATATTCAATATGCCTCGAACCTTCCGACCGTGCCGGTCACGGCGAATAGCCCGAGCGCAGCTCCTGGCACGATCACGGCCGCAGGTGGCCTCAATCCCGCAGATTTCGTCCAGAACCCGGTCGTGGCGGGCACGCCGGCGCCGCCATTCGGCAACACCGCGGTCACCGGCGCGCCGGTTTCCGTGGGCGGGGGCGCACTCGCCGCTGGCACGCTGCTAAGCGCATTCACCGGCGCATCAGCCTTTGCGGGTAATTCCATTACAATCACCACGGGTACGACTGCCGCCCCGGTCGCGACGATTATCAATTTTACAAATAGCGGAGGTTCGTCGGCTGGACCTTTTACCGCCGGCGGTGGACCATATAACATCGATACTTCGTTGGCCGGCAGCACGATGGGGCAACTGCTGACCGATATTGCTTCGATCACCGGTACGAGCGTCCCGTCGACCATCAATAGCAGTGGCGCAATCACGTTTAACACCGGCACGGCAAACGATCTGAAAATCACCGGTTCTTCGCCTGTGATCAACGACCTTGGTTTCAACACCACGATCGCGGCGACCCGTACCGGCGGTGGTGGGGCCGGCACCGGCTTCGTGATCGGCAGTGACCTCACCACCTTCGACAATGAGAGCATCAGCGGCGGCGCGGTGACGGTGTTCAACTCGGCGGGAACGCCGATCAACATCCAGTTGCGATGGGCCAAGACCGACAGCGCCAGCCTCGGCAACCCACACGTCGACACCTGGAATTTGTTTTACCAGAATGATCCGACCGCCAGCGGCAACCAGGTTGCCTGGACCAACGTCGGCACAAACTTCATCTTCAACTCCAACGGGGCCCTGACGAGTCCAGCCGGCTCCGCCATCCCGATCAACAATGTCTCGGTGGGTGGTCAGACGCTCGGGAACATCACGCTCAACATCAATTCCGGTGCTTTGACCCAATTTGCGAGCGCTGGAGGTACTGCGACCATCGGCACCATCACCCAGAACGGTTTTGCCGCCGGTCAGCTTCAGTCGGTCGCCATCAACAACTCTGGCCTCGTGGTCGGAACGTTCTCCAACGGGCAGAACATTGACCTTGCCTCGATCACGTTGTCGCACTTCAACGGCACCAATTACCTGAAGGCGCTCGACGGCGGCGCCTATGCGGTGACCGACCAGTCGGGTCCTGCGATCATCGGCGCGTCGGGAACGATCTCAGGCTCGTCGCTCGAGGGATCGAACACCGACATCGCCGACGAATTCACCAAGCTGATCGTGACCCAGCAGGCCTATTCGGCAAATACCAAGGTGATCACCACGGCCAACGACATGGTTCAGAGTTTGCTGAACGTGCTGCGCTGATCGGCGTCGGCAAGATTCAGTGTGATCTAATTCAAGGCGGGCAATAAAGATGGGTTTGAGTTCAGCCCTTGCCAATGCGATGTCCGGCCTGCGCGCCAACCAGATCGCGCTTTCGGTCACGTCGGCGAACGTCGCCAACGCCAATACGCCCGGCTACATTGCCGAGAACGTCAACCAGATCGAAGTGCCCAGCGGCGGTCCCGGCGCCTCTGCCCTGGTCACCGGCGTCAACCGCGAGTTCGATCGGTTCATCCAGGGCCAGTTGCGCACGGAAATCGGCGGCGGCGGTTTTGCCGACCAGACCTCGAATATTCTGGGGCAACTGCAAAGTCTTTACGGGACACCCGGAAACACCGGCACGCTTGAGACGACGTTCAACAACTTCACTTCGGCGTTGCAGGCGTTGTCGACAAGTTCGACCGGCCTTTCCGCGCAGACTACGGCACTCAATGCGGCACAGACGCTGGCGCAGCAACTCAATACGACCTCGCAGGGTATCCAGACGCTGCGTTCGAACGTCGAGCAGGACATCGGCGCCTCCGTGGTTCAGGCCAACACGGATTTGAACCAGATTGCCGCCATCAACACCAAGCTGCAGAGCATGCCGCCGAGCGATCCGTCGGCCGCGACGCTGATGGATCAGCGCGACAACGCGATCAACGATCTGTCGAAGCTGGTGGATGTCAAAGCCATCACCGACAACACCAACCAGGTCAGCTTATTTACCAACACCGGCATTCAGCTCGTCGGTAGCGGGCAGGCTTCGCAGTTTGCGTTCTCGTCCGCGGGGACGCTGACCCCGACCTCGCTGTACAACACCGATCCGACCAAGTCGGGCGTCGGGTCGCTTACGGTCCGGCTTCCGAACGGCGCCGCCTTCGATGTGGTCGCCAACAAGGTGATCAGCTCGGGGCAGATCGCCGCCGACCTGCAATTGCGCGACCAGACCCTGGTGCAGGCGCAGACCCAGGTCGATCAGCTCGCCGCGACGCTTGCCAGTTCGCTCTCCGATCAAACCACGCCCGGGACAGCGGTGAGCGTGGGTACCCAGGCCGGCTTCGATCTTAATGTAGCCAATCTGCAGCCGGGCAACTCGATCAACCTGACCTACACCGACAATACGACCAATACCCAGCAGCAAATCCAGATCGTGCGCGTGGATGATCCGACCGCGTTGCCGCTGCCGAGCGCGCCGAACGTCAGCCCAAGGGTGATCGGGGTCGATTTCACCGGTGGTCTGGCTTCGGTGGTCACGCAATTGAATGCGGCGCTTGGTGCCAATCATCTGCAATTCTCAACGCCGTCGGGCAACACCCTGCGCGTGACCAACGACTTGACCGCGGGTGCGACCGTCACCGCAGCGTCCGTCACCGCTACGGTCACTTCGCTGACGAGCGGGAACCCGCAACTGCCGTTGTTCGTCGACGCCGGCGCGCTTTATACCGGCGCGATCACCGGCAGCGGCTCGCAATTGACCGGCTATGCCGGGCGCATCTCCGTCAATCCGGCGCTGCTCAACAGTCCGGCGAACCTGACGGTCTTCAACACCTCGCCACCGACGCCGGCCGGCGACACCACGCGTTCGGATTTCATCTTCTCGCAACTGACCACGGGCACGTTCAACTATTCGCCGAAAACCGGATTGGGTTCGGCCACCGCGCCATTCACTGGCACGATCGGCAACTATTTACAGCAGTTCCTGAGCCTGCAGGCCGGTGCCGCAAGCTCGGCAACGCAGTTGCAGCAGGGCCAGAGCATCGTGGTCAGCACTTTGCAGCAGAAATTCGATTCAACCTCCAAGGTCAATATCGACACCGAGATGTCGAATCTGATCGCGTTGCAGAATTCCTACGCCGCCAATGCCCACGTGATGTCGGTCGTCCAAAGCATGATGGCGACCTTGATGCAGATCCAATTGTAAGGCGATCCAGATGGCGATTAACGGTATCATTGGCCCTGGGGGTTCGCTGTTCGGCCAGGCGGTGCAGAACCTCAACACCCAGCTTACGAACCTTTCGACGCAGCTTGCGACCGGGGAGAAGTCGACCACCTATTCCGGCATGGGCGTGGATGAGGGTTTTGCGGTCGCCGCGCGCTCCCAGCTCGCCAGCATTTCGGCGTTCACCACCACGATCAGCAACGTCAACACCACCATCAACGCCGCCAACACCGCGCTGCAATCATTGACGCAGATCGGCGGGCAGGTGCAGAGCGATGCGGCCTCCACGCCGCAGAACCTCAACTCGAACGGGCAAACCATCGCGCAGCAGAACGCGCTCACCGAGCTGACTTCCATCGTGGGAATCCTCAACACCCAGGTCGGCGATCGCTTCTTATTCTCCGGCAGCGCAATTCACACGCCGGCGGTCGCCTCCACCGACACCATCCTGAACGGAAGTGGCGCGCAGGCCGGACTGAAGCAGGTGATCGCCGAGCGCGCGCAGGCAGACGGCACCACGGGTCTCGGCCGTCTGGTGATCACGGGGCCGAGCGTGCCATTCCCGACGACGGTTTCGGTCGCCGAGGATGTCGCCGGCTCGCCGTTCGGCCTCAAACTGAATTCGGTGTCGTCGACATTGACCGGTGCGACCGTCACCGGACCGTCCGGCTCGCCGGCCGGGGTCTCGATCGCGCTTGGCGCGACCAATCCCAACTCGGGCGATCATATAAGCTTGACCTTCAATCTCCCCGACGGCACCACCGAGTCGGTTCAGTTGACGGCATCGAACGCGACGCCGCCGCCCACAGGCAGCTTTGCCATCGGCGCGACGCCGGCGGCGACGGCCGCTAACCTGAACACGGCGCTCAATGCAGCGATCGGCAAGCTCGCCAACACGTCGCTGGTGGCCGCTTCCGCCGTTGAAGCGGGGCACGACTTCTTCGATCCCTCGGGGACGGCCACCGGAAGCGTGGTCAACAACAAGGCCGCGCCGCCTGCGCCAATCACCGGCGCGACCGCCTTGTCGGGCCTGGCGAACACGGATTCGCTCGCCACCAATTTCTTGGCCGGCGACACCATCACCGTCAATGGCACGCCCATCACCTTTGTCGCCTCCGGCGCGACCGGCAATCAGCTCAACGTCACCGACAGCGTCCAGACGCTGCTGTCGAAGATCGACTCGATCACCGGAACCTCGACGCCGTCCACCATCAGCGGCGGCGTGATCACGTTACATACCGACAACGCCGCGAGCCTGTCTGTCACAAGTTCGAACGCGGCCGCGTTCGCAGCACTGGGCTTTGGCCCGACCGTGACTGCGGCGCAGCCGCCGTTGCGGGTCTCGGGCTCGCCGCTGAGTTCGGCGACCTCGCTGGTGAACGGCTCGGCCAGCACGGTGGCCTGGTACACCGGCAATTCCAGCCCATCGCCGCGGGCATCGTCGACGGCGCGGATCGATTCTTCGATCGTCGTTCAATACGGCGCCCAGGCCAACGAGCAGGCGATCCGCACGCAGCTCGAAGGGGTGGCGGTATTCGCCGCGATATCGACACCGCCGACCGCAGCCAATTCGCCAGCGCAGATCGCAGCGCTCAGCGATCGCATCGCGACCAACCTGACGCCGCAGCCCGGTCAGCAAACCATCTCAGATATTCAAACCGATTATGCTGCCGCTCAGTTGACGATGAAGGCGGCGAGCGCCCGGCAATCCCAGACCCAGAACATGCTTCAGACCATCGTCGACCAGACCGAAACCGTGTCGACGCAACAGGTGGCGAGCGAGATTCTGGCACTGCAGACGACGCTGAGCGCCTCCTATCAAACCACATCCATGCTCGCAGGCCTGACCCTGACCAAGTTCCTTGTGCCGGGCGGTTAAAGGACGGGCAGGCCTGAAAGCGGCAAGGGCAGACTGCGCCGCTCCCCGAATAAAGCTTTCATTAACCATACCTGTTTACTTCTCGGAAAGCGGGTTAACGCCGCGTTAGCAGCAATTGGGGCCATTGTGTCGCACCGGCCCGACACAGCGGTTTGGGCGTGGGGTTTGAGATGCGAAATGGTGGCATTCGATTGCAACTGGCCGAGAAGGCCGTCTCTTCGGATCGATCCCGTTCCGCCTCATCCATGGCCGAACTGTTCGCGCCGCTGGATCGGCTGCTTGGCACCGGCGGCGACGCGCGATTGACCATCAATCCGGCGAGCGGACTCAATGAGTATGGCTGCCAGCCATATCCTTGTCCGGATACGCTGAGCTTCTCCTCAAGCACAGCGACGTCGATTTCGCAGCGCGCCTATGATCGCGCGCAAAAAGCCCGGGAAGAGCTGATGCAGTCGGCCATTGCGGTCGGCATCGAAGCCGCATTCGATTCCCGCATCGAGGCGATGCGCGACGAACTGAGGGCCGCTCTCGGCCTGTCGCGAACCAGCGTGGATGTGGTCTTTTCCCCGTCGGGAACGGATTCGCAACTTCAGGCGCTGTTCCTTGCCCGCACGCTGCTCGGCCCCGCACTGACGACCGTCGTTGTCGCGGCCGACCAAACCGGGAGCGGCACCGTCAATACGGCGCGTGGCTGTCATTTCAGTGCCGCAACCGCGAATGGAAACCGGGTTCAGAAGGGAGAGCCCATCGTCGGGCTTGCCCATTCCGTCCAAAGCATCGCGCTGCGGCTGTTCGATGAGGCGGGCGAAGCCCGCCCGCACATCGCAAGCGACTCCATGGTTCTCGCGGCGATCGAGAGTTCGGTCGCCACCGGCAGCAAGGTGCTGCTTCAAGTGATGGACTCCTCGAAGTTCGGCTGGCGCGCGCCGAGTGAGCGATGTCTTGATGAGATTGCGGCCCGCTGGCCCGAAGCGGTCCAGATCGTCGTCGACGCCTGCCAGATGCGCCTCGGCCGCGCGCGGCTGCGACAATATCTCGAGCGCGGCTTTATGGTGATCATCACGGGGTCGAAGTTCTTTACCGGCCCACCCTTCAGCGGAGCGCTGCTGGTGCCTGCTTCTCTCGCGAACGATCTCGATGGGACGAGCGCCGTTCCTTGCGGGCTTCTCGACTACAACAGCCGCAGCGACTGGCCGCGAAACTGGCCGAACCTGCGGTCGCATTTCCCTGTCAGGGCCAATTTCGGTCAATGGCTGCGTTGGGAAGCAGCGCTTGAGGAAATCGGGGCCTATTACCGTGTGCCTGTCGCATTTCGCCAGATGACGCTTTCGACTTTCGGCAAGGAGGTCGAGCGGATCATCGGCTCATCGCCGTCTCTTCATCTGCTGCCGCCGCAACCAAAGCCGGACGATACCAGCGCGGGCGCTGAAGAATTGGCCCAGAGGACGATCTTTCCATTCGTGATTCGGCAAGGCAATCGCGTTCTTGGCCTGCAAGAGTGCAAGTCCCTATATCGCGCGCTGGCCGGCAACGTCGCCTCCGACGACATGAAGAGCGGAACAAAGCCTTGCCTGATCGGTCAGCCGGTCGCGTTGGGTTGTGACGAAAAAATTCCGGCGGCCGCCCTTCGCATCAGCGCGAGCGCGCGTCTGGTCTCGGAGGCCTGGTCGGCGGACGAAGATATTGCGCGCGGCAATCTGGAGCGCGCAATCGGTCAGGTCGCGTTTGCGGTTTCAAGGCTCGAACGACTGATCGCCGGCACGGAAGGACTGGAACTAGAGGGGATGTCCCGTGGAGCCTGATCATTCGGCGCCTGCTCTTGCGCGCTACCCCAGCGCGGACCGAATTGGATTTGCCAGGTTGACGACGATGGCCTTTGCGGGGGCCGATCTTCGCCCGTTGCGGGACGAACTGATTGCAAAGCTTGCCGCTGGTACGGCCGGAGCAGGCGAGGGGCTTGACCTGTCGCTGATTACCCAGCTCCTCGGCGACAAGCAGACGGGAATTGCCATTCAGGCCGAAGTGCTCGCGTTTCACCAATTGTACAGGTCGCCATGTTCGTCTGAGAAGCCGAGATTGCGGGTTCTCGCGCTGGCGGCCGCAATCGACATGGGCGGCAACACCCCCATTGAATTTCTGCTGGAAGGTTCGGGAATTGAGCTGCAGACGCTTTACGTCGTCGCTGGCGTGGATATGCCGGTACCGCTGCCCGAGCACGACGTTGCGATCGTGATTGCTTCGGATTCGGAGGAATGCCTCGAGGCGTTGCGCAAGATCGATTCGGTGGCGTCGCGATGGCCGCGGCCCTTGCTCAATCCGCCGCGCCTTGTCCGCAATCTCGATCGCGACAAGCTGCATGGCCTGCTTCACGGCATCGCCGGACTTGATATTCCCGCCACGCTTGGCCTGACGCGTGCGCAATTATCCGAGGTGGCGCACTCGAAGGCGGAGTTCGCGGAAGTGTCGCCGGAGCTGAAGTTTCCGATCATTGTCCGGCCGCGCGGCTCACATGCGGGTGTCGGGCTTGCCAGGCTAGACCACGCGGCCATGGTCGAGCCGTATCTGGCCACCAGGGGCGAGCAGGAATTTTTCGTCGCGCGCTTCGTCGATTATTCGAGCCAGGGCGGCCTGTTTCGCAAGTACCGCATCGTCTTCGTCGACGGTCGGCCCTACGCCTGCCACATGGCGATCGCCGATCGCTGGGATATCTGGTATCTCAATGCCGGCATGGCCTTCGACGCGGAGAAGCGTTTGGAAGAAGAATGTTTCATGCGCGACTTCGACGGCGATTTTGCCGTCCGCCACAAAAGCGCGCTCGCCGCCGTCGCCGATCGGGTCGGCCTCGATTATTTCACGATCGACTGCGCGGAAAACAAGAATGGCGAGCTGTTGATATTCGAAGCCGACAATACGGCGGTCGTCCACAACATGGATTCGCCCGAAGTCTTTCCCTATAAGCCTCCGCAGATGCGCAAGATCTTCGACGCCTTCGCAGCGATGCTCTATCGCCACCTCCGGCCCGGCCACGAGCAGGCGGCATAGCTTGCGCTGCTGGGGCCAGAGGCGGCCGCGCGGTCTGTTGCGCGACCTGACGATTTATGCGACGGCCCTGTCGCGACTGGACCGCAGCAATCCTCTGACATCGGCCGCCGATACCGCCGGACTGAACAGGTAGCCTTGCATTTCCGTACAGCCAAGCGCGCGCAGCAATTCGCGCTGTCGCGACGTCTCGACGCCCTCCGCTATCGTCATCATCTGGCGTGCCGCGGCGATATTCACCACCGCCTGCACGATGCAGGAGGAGGATCCTTCGGGCTCTTCGATATCGTTGACGAAGCAGCGATCGATCTTGATCGTGTCGAATGGAAAGCGCTGCAGGTAGCTCAACGAGGAATAGCCGGTGCCAAAATCGTCGAGCGCGATCCGTATGCCAATGGCGCGAAGCTGGTGCAGGATGGCGAGCGCGACGTCGTCGTCGCGAATAAGGACCGCCTCTGTGATCTCCAATTCCAGTCGGCTCGGAGCGAGTCCCGACGCCGACAATGCCGCGACGATCTTCAATGCCAGCGTGCCGCTCTTGAACTGAACCGGCGACACGTTGACAGCGAGCTTGATATTTTCGGGCCATGTCATGGCCTCCGCACAGGCCGTGGTCAGCACCCATTCGCCGAGTTCGTTGATCAAACCGGTCTCTTCGGCGATCGGGATGAACTCGGCGGGCGAGATCATGCCACGCTCGGGGTGACGCCAGCGCACCAGCGCTTCACAACCGGTGATGCCGTGGTCCTGGAGGCTGACGCAGGGCTGGTAATAGACCTCGAACGCGCGGTCCGCGATCGCCTGGCGCAGATCCATTTCCAGAATTCGGCGTGTCTTGACCCTTGCGTCCATTTCCGGCTCGAAGACCCGCCAGGTCCGGCGTCCGGCCGATTTGGCCGCATACATGGCCAAATCCGCGTTCTTCAGGATCTGGTCAAGGTCGGCGCCGTGCTGGGGAGCCAGAGCAATACCGATGCTGGCATCGGTTGTGACCTGATGACCGAGACATTCGCAAGGCGCGCGAATTGCGTCGAGTGCGCGTGTGGCGAGGTCGGTGACGTCGGCCTGCGTTTTGACCGCGGTCTGGACGATGGCGAATTCGTCGCCTCCGAGCCGGGCGACGAATTCGTTCGCTCTTGCGCAACGGCCCAGACTCAAGGCCACGGATTTCAGCAATTCATCGCCGACGAGATGGCCGAGCGTGTCATTGACGCTCTTGAACTCATCGACGTCGATATAAACAACCGCCAATTGTTCGCCCGGAACAATGCCGGCCAATTCCTCCTTGAGGCGCTCGTGAAACAGCGCGCGGTTCGGCAGATCGGTCAGTGCATCATAGTGGGCGAGATGCCTGATCTGTTTCTCGGCGCGCCTGCGCTCGGTGATATCCTCATGCGTGGCGACCCATCCGCCGTTGGCCACCGGCTTGCTGACGATCAGTATTGAGCGTCCGTCGGGTGTCTCGGTGGTATTTCCCACGGTTTTCCCCAACGCCACGCCGCGCAGGACCGAGGAGCAATATTCGTCAACGTCACCCTTGAACGATCCGATTTCCTTTCGATGAATCAGAAGATCTCGAAGGGAAAGACCGGGCTTCACCACGGCTGACGACAACCCATACATCGCTATATAGCGCTCGTTGCAGACGATCAGCCGGGACGACGAATCCCACAGCAGAAGTCCCTGCGTCATATTGTTGATGGCGATGTCAAAGCGGACGTTCTGCGCCTGGAGGTCTCGCTCTCTCGCCTGCAGCTCGGACGTGCGTTTGGCGACGAGCTGCTCGAGATTGCGGGTTTTGGCGTCGATTTCCTCGATCATCAGGGACATCGAGCGGTCCGTGCGCCGCCGATCGCGGTCGAATTCGTCATAGGCGCCGCCGACCAGCGCCGCAAGCTGAGTGATATCAACCGCGCCCGTCGCGTCGGTCGCCTTGGCGATCTGCTTGGCGATCAGACGATGCACGATTAGGTCTCCACCTCGGCGAACGAGGTAACGGTCATGGTCTGGTTGTGTAGTCCGCAAATCCCGGATTTGGCGTGCGGGGAAATCTCGCCATAGGAATAGAAGCCAAGTCTGAGCGTGTCCGGTCCAAGCTCCGCGCCCGCGGCCTCGGTCTCGTCGGATGCGCGTTGCCCCATCAGCAGTCGCCGGCCGATGCAGCTGACGAGGATCGAGAATTGGTGTTCCTCTTTCCCCACATTTAGGCCATTGCGTGCCTGACGCGCGGCGTCGGCGGCACCTTCCGCCAAGCGGTCGAAATTCCCACGCATCAATTGCGCGGTCCACCCTTGCGGGACGTCACCGGCAAACGTCATGGATCGGGACTGGTGATCCACGGCGAGCACAGTTCGCACCACCGCGGAGTCAGGTTGCCCGGGATCGTGGACCTCGATCGGGAATAACAGGGCAGAGCCGGGAAGACCCTTCGAATCTTCGGCGCCCAAATATCGTTCGTAGAGATCAAGCGCAGGCTCGCCGTCGAGTTCGAGCAGGACGTTTCCGGCCGACTTGGTCACCTGCCGGCGCGGTCCGAACAGATCCCAGCCGCCGGCACTGCCATGCCCGATTCTGATGGCGCTGCCATAGAAGCCGATACCGACCGCCAGGCGCGCCCGCGGAATGCAGTCGCCCCCGACCAGCGTCTCGGCAAAATTGGCGCCGTCCCCTGCGAGCCCGCCGGTGAGGGGAATGCCCGGTCCGATCGCCGCAACCAGCCCATTGACCAGTTCGCTGCCGTTGACGTTCAAGCCGTCGGACAGCAGGAATACGCCGGCCAGATCTTCTTCGCTCAGAGCTCGCCCGATGGTCTCGCCGCAACTGCGGGATTGCCGCGCATCGGTGATGTCCTGGCGGACCAGCCGCAGTTTTGTCGAATGAAAGCGAATCGCCGCTGCAACGATTTCTTCATCGCCCACATCGCAATTGTTGATCTGGCCGCCGGTGCTGCAACCCAAAACGTGGGCCGCCGGAAACATCTGTCGAAGTTCGCGATAGCGCGCACCGCAAGTCAACGCTTCACGCGCGCCAAAATAAAGGACAAGGGAGATTTTTTCCGGTTCGGCCCCGATCGGCGTCCAACCTGCTTGTGGATTCCATGTGATCTGCTGCGACTGCATTTGCTCGTGCTCTACTGCCATCCTTTGGTTGTACTACGTTTGCGCTACCCGCTTCGCCTGAAAAGTTCGTTAGACCGAGGGACGATCGGGTAGCGTCCGCAACGATTCAAATTCTATGCTTGATGCTTCCCTAACGCCGCTTGCGCGTCGCTCGGTCCGGGCCGGACCTTGACGGAAGCGGGGATGGTGGGGCGAGGCACCAACCCAACGGCGAAGCCAAGTTCACGTGACAAGGCGTCGCACGCAGGCATCTTGCAGCGCAGTCAAGAGCGCCGCTTGTGACCCTTGCCTCGGGACGACCGGAATTTTTCGTTTGATAAATTGAAAGGAAAACTCAACACTCGCCACCACGACAAAAAGAAGAGGGCGGGAGGCATATGGCTGGGCCGGTTGAGCGGGACAACATGCTCATCGAGTGGGACGTCGCTATCGTCATGGATGATGGCGTGGTGATGCGGGCGGATGTGTTCCGGCCGAAGGCGGTGGGGAAATGGCCGGTTCTGTTGACCTATGGTCCCTACGCCAAGGGGCTCGCCTTTCAGAAAGGCTATCCGAGCGCCTGGCAGGCCATGATCGCAAATCATCCGGACGTGGCTTACGGATCGACCAACAAGTACCAAAATTGGGAAGTGGTCGATCCCGAAAAATGGGTGCCTCACGGCTATGTCTGCGTGCGCGTCGACTCGCGCGGCACCGGGCGCTCGCCGGGCTTCGTCGACCATTTCTCACCGCGCGAGACGCGCGATTTTTTTCAATGCATCGAATGGGCCGGCGTCCAGCCCTGGTCGAACGGCAACGTCGGCCTCAACGGCATTTCGTATTACGCCATCAACCAGTGGCATGTGGCTTCGCTCCAGCCGCCGCATCTCAAAGCCATGTGCATCTGGGAAGGGGCCGCCGACTGGTACCGCGACATGACCCATCACGGCGGCATTCTCTCGACGTTCTGGGCAAACTGGTACGACATGCAGGTCAAGACCGTGCAGTATGGGCTCGGGGAAAGAGGACCGCGCAGCATCGTGTCCGGCGCTCTGGTGTGCGGCGACGAGACCATGTCGGACGAAGCGCTGGCGCGAAACCGTTCGAGTTTCGGCGACGACATCCTCGCCCATCCGCTCGACGATGAGTACCACAAGGCGCGCTCGCCGAATTGGAGCAAGGTCACGGTGCCGTTCTTGTCGGCGGCCAATTGGGGCGGGCAGGGCCTCCACCCGCGGGGAAATTTCGAAGGCTTTGTTCGGGCCGCGTCAAAAGAGAAGTGGCTGGAGTGCCATGGCCTCGAGCATTGGACGCATTTCTACACCGACTACGGCCGGCACTTGCAGAAACGCTTCTTCGACTTCTACCTCAAAGGCGAAGCCAATGGTTGGGCGGAGCAACCGAAAGTTCAGTTGCAGGTTCGTCATGTCGATCGCTTCGTCGAGCGGCACGAGGCCGACTGGCCGCTGCCGTCGACGGCCTGGACGAAGTTTTACCTCGATCCACGGAACCAGACGCTTTCGCCGGAGCCACCCAAAGAGGATGCGGAACTGAGCTTTGCCGCAATGGGCGACGGCTTGACGTTCATGTCGAGGCCGTTGACGGAAGCGACGGAGATCACGGGCCCGCTCGCGGCCAGTTTGCGAATTTCTTCCAGCACCGAGGACGCCGACATCTTTCTGGTCTTCCGCGTTTTCAGCGCCGACCTGCGCGAGGTGACTTTCGTCGGCGCGATCGATCCGCATACGCCGATCGCGCAGGGCTGGTTGCGCGCGTCGCATCGCAAGCGCGATGAAGCCTTGTCCCGGCCGTATCGTCCCTATCACACTCACGACGAGGTGCAGTTGTTGCAGCCGGGCAAGCCGGTTGATCTGGCGATCGAAATTTGGCCGACCTCAATCGTCGTGCCGAAAGGATATCGCATTGCGTTGAGCGTTCGCGGCAAGGACTACGCCTGGCAGGCAACGACGGGCGCGAAACTCTCCAATTTCAAGAACGAACTGTTGGGATGCGGACCATTTCTGCACGACGATCCGCGCGATCGGCCGCCGGCGCTGTTTTCGGGAACGACTACGCTTCATATCGACCAAAAGGGCTTCTGCAACGTCTTGGTTCCGATTGTCCCGCCTCGCTAGGCGAACGAGGGCTCGATCGAAACCGGAAAATTTCAGGGAGAAGATTATGAGGATTTCACGCCGTGATTTTGTGTCGGGTGTCGCGGGCGCCGGCCTGTCGAGCATCGTCGCGCCCAATCTTGCACGCGCCGCCGACGGCCCGATCCGCATCGGCCTGTTGACGGTCAAGACCGGGGCGCTCGCCTCCGGCGGCATCGACATGGAGCGCGCGCTCATCATGTACCTGAAGGAGCGCGACTACACGATGGCGGGCCGAAAGGTTGAATTGGTGGTCGGCGACACCGCGGGCATTCCGGCCACGGCGCGCAGCAAGACCCAGGAAATGGTCGAGAAGAACGATGTGCATTGCCTGATCGGGCCGTTGGCGGCGTTCGAGGCCCTGGCGATCGACGATTATATCCGTCAGAACAAGATTCCGACGCTTTCGGTGGCTGCCGCCGAGGATATGACGCAGCGAAGCGCCAATCCCTGGTTCGTCCGCGCCACCTCTACGTCCTCGCAGTGCGCGCATCCGCTCGGCGAATATGCAGCCAAGGAGCTCAAATTCAAGAAGATGATCACGATTGCCGACGACATCGCCTATGGCCAGGAGATGTGCGCGGGCTTTCAACGCGTGTTCGAGGACAATGGCGGCCAAATCATCCAGAAGCTTTTTCCGCCGCTGACTGTGCCCGATTACGGAAGCTATGTGGCGCAGTTGAAGAACGCGGACGCGATCTTCCTGGGTTTCGCCGGTTCGAACGGCTTCCGTTTCCTGCGGCAATTCGTCGACTACGGCCTGAAGGACAAGATGCAGGTCATCGGCGGAATGACCGCGCTCGACGAGGCGGTGCTTCGCAACATGGGCGACGAAGCGCTCGATATCGTCACCACCTGCTGGTATTCGGCCGAACTCGACGCCAAGCCGAACCAGACCTTCGCGCCGGCTTTCCGAAAGGAATTCAAATACGATCCCGGATTCTATGCGGCGAGCACCTACGTGAACGGCGCGGTGCTTGAAGCCGCCGTCAAGGCCGTCAACGGCAAGGTGGAAGACCGTCCTGCCTTCATGGCCGCGCTTCGCGCCACCAATGTCGACACGGCGCGCGGTCCGGTGAAGTTCGACGATCTCGGCAATGTCGTGGGCAACGTTTACTTGCGCAAGGTGACGCGGAAGGACGGACGTCTCGTCAATTCCGTGTTCAAGACCTATCCCGACGTCAGCCAGTTCTGGACCTATGGCAAGGCGGCGTTTCTCGCCAATCCGGTGTACTCGCGCGATTTCCCGCCGGCGAAATATCTGGAGAAGTGAGTTCACGGCTTCGATCGCGCGAACTCTTGATTGGCCCCGCCCGGCGAGAGAAACCGGCGGGGCCTTCTTCGTTGCGCATGACGCGCGCTTCCCGCGCAGTTCTTCACTGCATGCTGACAAGCGTCAGGTCAATGAACCATGATTGCGGCGAGACAAACCCCTTGACCTTCGGGCTCATCGCGCGCGGGTTCAGGTCGTGGACGATATAAAGCCAGGGCGGGTTGTCAACGAGCCGTTCATGCGCCTTGCGCAGCGCGGTCGAAATCACCGCGGGGTCGTTGGCTTCGGCGAGTGTCGTCAGCGCGTTGTCGAACGTGTCATCCTTCCACTGCTCGAAATTGAAGCCGTTCGGCGAAAAATTGGCGGAGGAAAAATAGCGCGCCATGATGCCGACGTCGGAAGACGGCGAAGAGACGTTGATTACCATCGCGCCCTTGAGATTCGGACTGTCAGGCGTGGCGCGGGCGGCATTGAGAAGGATCTGCCATTCGACCACGTCGAATTCGACGTCGACGCCGCAGGCCTCCTTGAGATTTTGCTGGATGAATTCATTCATCGGCAACGGCAACATTTGCCCCGAACCCGAGGTCGAGATCATCGCCTTGAAGGCGAGTGGCTTTTCGGGCGTGAAGCCGGCTTCGGCGAGCAGCTTCTTGCCTTTGGCCGGATCGAATTTGTAGCGGTTCTCGGGAGAGCCGAAATTCGGGTCGCCGACCTTGAGCCAGCCGACGGAAGGCTCTGCCGTGCCATTGAGCAAGGTCACCAGTCCTTCGCGGTCGACGCAGTAGTTCAGGGCTTGGCGGACCTTGACATCCTTGAACGGACTGTTCGAGGCGCCGATGTTGTAGAACCAGGGCCAGTCATGCGGGTAGGAGCCGGTCGTGATGGTGAAACCGGCCGATTTGAGCGACTCAAGACCGTCCGGGGGCGGCACTTCGATCCAGTCGACCTGGCCCGAGCGCAGCGCTGCGAGCCTCGTATTGGCTTCGGGGATCGGCATCAGCACGACATTGTCGAGCTTTGCCTTCTTCGCGGCATCCCAGTAACCGTCCCAGCGAACGAGATCGACTTCCTGGCGCGGGACGATCTTCGAAATTCGGAAGGGGCCGGTGCCGGCAGCCGGTAGCGTGGCCACCTTGGCCCAATCCCGTCCGGCCTTTTCGAATGAAGCGGGCGAGGTGAACAAAATATAGACGGCCATGTAGGGGAAGTATGAGGCCGGTTTCGTGGTTGAAATCGCAACCGTGTAATCGTCGATCTTCTTGTAGGAAGCAAACAGGGGCGCCCGGGCGCGCGTCATCGCGGAGCTGGTGATTTCATATTGCGGGCTGTCGCTCTTGAAATAGCGGTCGAGATTCCAGGTCACGGCATCGGCGTTGAAATCGGTGCCGTCGTGGAATTTGACGCCGCGACGCAGGTGAAAAACCCAGGTCTTGTTGTCGTCGGGCGCCTGCTCCCATTTCTCGGCAAGTCCCGGCCGCAAGCCCGCGAGACGGTCCGTGCTTGTCAGGTCCCACAACACCAGCCCTTCGAAGATCGGATAGCCGAGAAAACGCATGCCTTCGAAGCCGTTATTGGGAAGGCCGGTGGTCGTCGGGATATCGGACGCGGTCATTGCGATACGAAGGGTGGACTCGGCGCACCCAGGCTGCGGCGACCAAAGCAGCGCAACCAGGGCGGAGGCGCAGGAAATCTGGAGAAATCGCATTTGCATCACCTATGTCACGAGAGCGTTACGCAACTTCGATGCAAATTACGGACCAAAGTACCGGCGAAATACGCCAAGACCGCGCGTCCGGCGGCCCCTTCAACCGGACGATCCCGAACATGATAGCCTCCCAGGCGACAATTGATTCGAGAGCGGTCGTCTCGCTCTTTAGGGGTGACAGTTGTCTGCTCATTGGACCAATGCCTCCGCGCGGACGCCGAACCTGTCGCGCTTGCAGCGGCAGGCCTACAACTCGTTTCGAGAAGGTGATCTCGACAAGGCCGAAAGGCTGTGTGCCGGGATTCTGGAGTACCGGGGCGACGATTTCGACGCGCTGCACTTGCTTGGCCTTCTCAACCTGCAGCGCCGACGCATGGTGGAGGCATTGCGCTTCCTGTCGAAGGCGCTTCAGGTCAATTCCGGCTCGGTGGACGCCATGTCAAATCTCGGGCTCGCGCTTCATGCGAGCGGGCGGTTTGAGGAGGCGGTCGCGAATTATCGCAGCGCCTTGCTGCTGGCGCCGGGCCATCCGGAGATCCTCTACAATCTCGGCAACGCCAGTCTCGAACTCGGCCGCATCGATGAAGCGCTTGTAAACTTCGACGAGGTGCTCGCGAAAAATCCGGGTCATGTCGGGGCGCTCGTCAATCGGGGCAACACGCTTGTGCGTTTCAACAGGCCCGTCGAGGCGATGTCGTGCTACGACCAGGCGCTCGCGGCGATGCCGGGTCATCCGCAGATCCTGACCAACCGCGGTCATGCGCTTCGCCGCCTCGATCGGCCGGCTGAGGCGCTCGTCGACTTCGAAGCCGCGCTGGTGAAGGGAGCGGATTTTCCGGAGGCCCATTTCGAGGCCGCCATGACGCGGCTGACGCTCGGCGATTTCGATGCCGGCTGGAGAGAGTATGAGTGGCGCTGGAAGACCGCCGCCTTCGCCGGAAAGCGACGCCGGCTTTCAGCCCCGTTATGGCTGGGAGGGGTGCCGGTTTCCGGCAAGACCATTCTGCTTCACGCCGAACAGGGGTTCGGCGACACCATCCAGTTTATCCGCTACGCGCCGCTGTTGGCCAGCCGCGGCGCGAAGGTCGTCTGCGAAGTGCAAGGCGAATTGCGGTCATTGTTGTCGCAGGTTGACGACATCGACGTCATTGCCGAGGGCGAACCGCTTCCCAGGTTCGACCTGCATTGTCCGTTGCTCAGTCTCCCCCACGCATTTGGAACAAAGCCCGAGACAATCCCGGCGGCCGTTCCATATTTTGCGGCGCCCACAGAGCGCGTGGCAGATTGGCGCGCTCGTCTTCCGCAGGGCGGCCCGCGCGCCGGATTTGTCTGGTCCGGCTCGCCGTCGCACAAGAACGACATCAACCGTTCGATCCCGCTTTCGCGACTCGCTGCGCTGTTTGAAGATTCTCCCTTGCGCTGCTTCAGCCTTCAAAGTGAATTGCGCGATACCGACCGCGAAGCGTTGCGCGATCTGCCGAACCTCGTCCATCTCGGCGACGACCTTGCCGATTTCGCCGATACTGCGGCCGTCATCGCGTTGCTCGATATCGTCGTCTCGGTCGACACGTCCGTCGCGCATTTGGCCGGCGCGCTCGGCAAGCCGGTCTTGATCCTTCTGCCCCATGCGGCCGACTTTCGCTGGATGCGGAACCGGGACGACTCGCCCTGGTATCCGACCGCCAAATTGCTCCGGCAGCCGGCCTTCGGCGATTGGGACAGCGTGATCGCCCGCCTGGGTGACGAACTGCGGAGCTTCGCCGGGCAGGGGCGTATGGTGGCGCCGCGCCGTTAGGATTTCGTTAACCACGTCTATTTACTGTTTGGTGAGGATTGCGGACGACGTCCACCGGAGCCCTTCATGACCGAGCAAATTCACCTCGTGGTAGCCACGCCATGCTTTGGCGGACAGGTTTCCACCATCTATGCGAGCTCGATCTTTCAATTGCAGAACGCCGCGCGGACCATGTCCAACCTGAAGCTCAAGATCGAGCTGCGCGACGGCGATGCGCTGATCACCCGCGCGCGCGCCAATCTGATGACACTGTTTCTCGATGATCCCTCGGCGACGCATTTGCTTTTCGTCGATGCCGACATCGGCTTCACCCCGGATCAGGTGTTCCGGCTGATCGAGTCCGGCGCCGATGTCGTCGCCGGCGTTTATCCGATCAAGCGCGTCAACTGGGACAAGGCGAAACGCGCCATCGATGGCAGGCGGCCGAACGTGGCGGCCGCAGCGCTCGACTATGTCCTCGAAATCAACGATCCCGATCATGTCGCCGTCGTGAATGGTTTTACGCGGGTGCGGTACGCAGGCACGGGATTCCTGATGATCCGCCGTCACGTGTTCGAGAAGATGTGTGCGCATCCAGCTTACGCGCCGCTGCAATTTTTTCGCGAGCACTCGCTCGACAGGCTCGCGGGAAGTTCCAACCGGTTTGCGCTGTTCGAATGCATGATCGATCCTTCGACCGGCACCTATCTGAGCGAGGATTTCGCCTTCTGCAAGCGCTGGACCGATATCGGCGGCGAAATATGGGCCGACCTTCAGAGCCGGCTCGACCATGTCGGGCCCTCGGTGTTTCATGGCGAGATCGCGTCGCAATTTGCCGCGCCCGCGCTTGCGACCGATGCTGCGTGAGATAGAGGCTGTTTCACCCGAACCGGCCGGTATCCTCCGGCCGCCTTGCGCGGAACGCGTTGGCCTTGCCAGACTGACGAAAATGGCGGCCGCGGGAATCGATCTTCGTCCGCTGTGGCAACGACTGATCGCCAAATTGATCGACGGCACCATCGAGGCGGGCGAGGGGCTCGATTTGTCGCTGATCGCGCAATTGCTCGGCGACAAGAAGGCGGGCCTGGCGATTCAAAACGAAATTCTTGCCTCGCACCGATTGTTCGGCTCGCCCTGCGGGATGAAGAGTCCTCGTTTGCGCGTTCTCGCCTTGGCCGCGGCAACCGACATGGGAAGCAATACGCCGATCGAATTCCTGCTCGAGGACAGCGGGATCGAATTGATGACGCTCTTTGTCATTGCCGAAGCCGAATTGCCCGAGCCGTTGCCTGACCATGACGTCGCAATCGTGATCGCCTCGGTTTCCGCGGACTGCCGCGATGCGCTGCGCAAGATCGGCCGCGCATCACCGAACTGGCCGCGGCCGCTTCTCAATCCGCCCCACCTCATCGGCAATCTCGATCGCGACAAGCTGCACGGCTTGCTGCGGGGGATTGAAGGTCTCGAAATTCCGACGACCGCGGCGGTGACGCGCGTTTGCCTATCCGAGCTGTCGCGATCGGCCATGTCGCCGTTCGATATCGCAACGGAGCTTACATTTCCCGTCATCGTCAGGCCGCGTGGATCGCATGCGGGTGCGGGTCTTGCAAAGATCGACGACCCGGCCGCGATGGGACGTTATCTCGGCGAACGCGCCGAGCAGGAGTTCTTCATCTCGCGTTTTGTCGATTACGCCGGCAGCGATGGCCTGTTTCGCAAGTACCGCATCGTCGTGATCGATGGCCGGCCTTACGCGTGTCATCTCGCCGTCGCCGATCGATGGGACATCTGGTATCTCAACGCGGGAATGTCCTTGAGCGCAGGCAAGCGCCTCGAGGAAGAGACTTTCATGCGAACGTTCGATACCGGATTCGCAGCGCGGCATCGCGCGGCGCTCGGACACATTGTCGATCGAATTGGGCTAGATTATTTTACGGTGGATTGCGCGGAAACGAGAAACGGATCGTTGTTGATATTCGAGGCCGACAACACCGCGATCGTCCACAATATGGATCCACCCGACATCTTTCCGTACAAGGTGCCGCAGATGCGCCAGGTATTCGATGCGTTCGCGGCGATGCTGCAACGCCACGCCTTGCGTACGCGGGAGAAGGCGGCATGACACCGGCATTGCCCGGATCAAGCGAGACGCTTGATCCGCAGGATTGGGACCAACTTCGCGCTCAAGGTCATCGCATGCTCGATGACATGATCGATTACGTCGCGAGAATACGTGAACGGCCGGTGTGGCGTCCGATACCGGATGAAGTGCGCGCGCGGTTTCGCGCCGAGCTTCCGCGCAAGGCTTCCGATCTCGGCGAAATCTATCAGGAGTTTTCCGAATTCATCGCTCCGTATGCGACGGGAAATGTTCATCCCGGTTTCATGGGATGGGTGCATGGCGGTGGAACCGCGGTTGGCATGCTCGCGGAGATGCTGGCGGCCGGGTTGAACGCCAATCTCGGCGGCCGCGACCATATTCCGATCGAGGTCGAGCGCCAGATCGTGGAATGGACGCGTACGATGTTCGGTTTCCCGCCCGAAGCGAGCGGAATCTTTGTCACGGGAACATCGATCGCGAACCTGATGGCCGTGCTGGTGGCGCGAACGGCTGTGATGGGGCCGATCGTGAGACAGCATGGCGTCGGCGGCGAGGGCGCGCTGCTCACGGCCTATACGTCGACGGCCGCGCATGGCTGTATTTCAAAGGCGATGGACCTCGCAGGGTTCGGCAGCGACGCGCTGCGAAGCATGCCGGTCGATCGATCGCATCGTGTTGATGTGGCGGCGATGCGCGCCCAGATCGCGAGGGATCGCGAGATCGGCTTGACGCCGTTTCTTGTTGTCGGCTCCGCGGGCACGGTCGATATCGGCGCGATCGACGACCTTGAAGCCTTGAGCGCGCTGTGTCGCGATGAAAAACTGTGGTTTCATGTCGATGGCGCTTATGGCGCGCTCGGGGTTCTCTCGCCCGCGCTCGCGCCGCGGCTCGCGGGGCTCGACAGCGCCAATTCGATCGCGCTCGATTTTCATAAATGGGCACAGGTGCCCTATGACGCCGGCTTCCTGATCGTTCGTGACGGCGAGCGGCATCGCGAGGCGTTTTCCGCACCGGCGGTTTATTTGCGCCGCGAGACGCGCGGGCTTGCAGCCGGTTCGCCCTGGCCTTGCGATCTCGGGCCCGATTTGTCGCGCGGGTTCAGGGCGCTCAAGACCTGGTTCACGCTGAAAGCCTACGGCACGGAAAGACTGGGAGCGATGATCGAGCGCACTTGCGCGCTTGCCAGATACATGGAGGCGCGGATTGCCGAGGAATCGCGGCTGGAGTTGCTCGCGCCGGTGCAGCTCAACATCGTCTGCTTCCGTTATCGTGCGGCTAATGCCAACGAGGTGAATGGCGAGATCGTCATCGACGTCCAGGAGTCCGGCGTCGCGGCGCCGTCGACAACAATGCTGGATGGTCAACTTGCGATACGCGCGGCGATCGTCAACCATCGCACCGACGTTTGTGACGTCGATGCGCTGATCTCCGCGGTGCTGGAATTCGGAGCGCGGCGGTCTTCGCCAGGCTGATATCGTCAGGCGGATTGCCGGGCTTCCGCCGCGCTTTGCTGTTTGGCGCGGGCTGCGTCCAGAAGCTCCTTCTCGTAGGCAACCAGTTTCTTGGCTTCCTTCAGTGCGTGATAGAGGTCGCCGCTGAGGATGCAAGTGTTGATGCCTTCGATGATGGGCCATGTGCTCGGCGCGGCAGTGACGATGTCGCGCAAGAGATTGAAGTAGGTGCCGTGATTGATCTGCGGGTCCGGCGAAATATACATCAACTGGACGGCGAGGTAGATGAGTTTGGCCGGTGTATCCGCGGCGGCCGGCGTCATGATGTCTTTCTCGCGCAGGATCGGTATCTTGTCGCCGTCGATCAATAACCTTGCCCGCTGATCGGTGTTGGTGATCACGCTGGAGCCGATGATGATTTGCTCGTGCGGCTTGAGCTCGACCTTCAGTGCCATGCCTGTTCTCCGTTGCCGCGTGCCATATCAGACATCACTCAAGTCACATAAGCGGTATGAGAGCTTCACGTAAGAGCTTCGCGCGTTTAGCCGCTCACTGCGCGCGCACGCCGGACTGATACTGTCGTGGTCGAAGTTCATCCTTTCCCATTGTGGTTAACGCTTGGTAAACGCGGGCAGGCCCTGCGGAATTGTGCAGTCAGATCAACGCCTTTAACCGGGTCGCGTTGGAAGGAAAATACGGTGGGGCGCATCATCTGGAGATCGGTGAGTTGAATGCCTCCTATCGATTTCACGCTTTCTTAGAAACTTGCTTCCACCGTGCCACCGTCTCCTGATCTGAAATGGATCGGGGTAACTTGTGCTCTCGGTTTCACACCAGAAAGGTATGAACAATGTCCGGTATCGTCCTCTCGGCCTCAGTCCGCCAAAACCTCCTCTCCCTTCAGTCGACCGCTGATCTGCTCGCCACCACGCAGAACCGCCTTGCCACGGGCAAGAAGGTCAACTCGGCCCTCGACAATCCGACCAACTTCTTCACCGCGCAGGGTCTCGACAACCGCGCCGGCGACATCGGCAATCTGCTCGACAGCATCGGCAACGGCGTGCAGGTTCTGCAGTCGGCCAACACCGGCCTGACCTCGCTGCAAAAGCTAGTCGACACCGCCAAGTCGATTGCCAACCAGGTTCTTCAAACGACCGTTGGCTATTCGACACTGGCCAGTGCAACCACCACAGTTGGCGCTGTGGGCTCTGCTAGCGACCTGACGACCGGTGGCACTACAAGCCTGCAGGGCAAAACGGTAATTTTTACGCCGGCGACTGGTTCGGCGCTGACGCTAACCTTTAGCAACGTGGCGGGCGCAGGAAACGTAAACTCCCTGAGCGCGCTCAATTCCGCGCTTTCCACCGCTGGAATCGGCCTCGTCGCATCGATTAGCTCGACCGGTTTCCTGACGTTCACCTCGTCCAACGACGCGGCCAGTCAGACGCTTACAACGACGGGCACCGCAGCGGCTAACACCGTTTCACTCACGGGAACGACGGTAGCGGCAGGCGTAGTTGCTCCGGTCGCCGATGCGGCTTCGCAGGCCATTCGTTCAGGCCTGGTCGCGCAGTACAACGGCATTATCACGCAGATCTCCAATACTGCGCAGGATTCGTCGTTCAACGGCATCAACCTTTTGAACGGCGACACGTTGAAGCTGACCTTCAACGAAACCGGCAAGTCCACGCTCAGCATCACGGGCATCACCTTCAATTCCACCGGCCTGGGCCTGAATGCCCTGGTGTCGGGTACGGACTTCCTGGACAACAACTCGGCGAACAAGGCGCTCACTGCACTCAGTGCTGCCAGCACCTCGATCCGTACCGAAGCGTCGTCCTTGGGTTCGAACCTGTCGATCGTGCAGATCCGCCAGGACTTCAACAAGAACCTGATCGACGTGTTGCAGACCGGTTCGTCCAACCTGACCTTGGCCGATACCAACGAGGAAGCGGCCAACAGCCAGGCGCTGTCGACCCGCCAGTCGATTGCGGTCTCCGCGCTGGCGCTCTCCAACCAGGCTCAGCAGAGCGTGCTTCAGCTGCTCCGCTGATCGCAAACGCAACAGCAGATACCGGAACGGCGGGGGAAACCCCGCCGTTCTTTTTTGCGTCTTGAGTCTGCCTGTGGGTTCGGAATTTGGCGGGCCGAGGCTCGGCGTCAACCCTGGTGAAGGAGGAGGCAGACCCCCGCGAGGAGCGTTGGCCGCAACCGCCATGCCCGCTTAGGGATTTGTTAACCACCTAACTTAAGTCGATTTTAACCATAATTTAAAGGAGGGCTTCTATCTTGGGGCAGGAAAGGTGTTCCCGGCCGCCACCTATCGATTGGCAGTCGACACGTCACTGCATAGGAAGGTCCAACCAATGTCCGGTATTGTTCTCTCGGCGTCAGTTCGCCAAAATCTTCTCTCGCTGCAGTCGACTGCGGATTTGCTCTCGACCACCCAGATCCGGCTTTCCACCGGCAAGAAGGTCAACACGGCCCTCGACAATCCAACCAACTTTTTCACGGCGGCGGGTCTCGATAACCGTGCCAGCGACATCAATAACCTGCTCGACAGCATCGGCAACGGCGTTCAGGTCCTGCAGGCCGCCAATACCGGCCTGACCTCGCTGCAGAAGCTGGTCGATACCGCCAAGTCAATCGCGAGCCAGGTACTACAGGCGCCCACCGGCTATTCGCCGAAGTCGACGTCTTCCTCAACAGCCCTCCCGGCGGCCAGCACCACGACCAATCTGATTGACGGCACCAGCATCAAGAGCGGTGAGACCCTCACGGTCGCGGCGGCCCCCGGCATCCCCACAATCACCGTCACCTTTGGCGCAGGCGCCGGGCAGGTCACGTCGCTGAGTGATTTAAATTCCGCCTTGGCGGCCAGCAACCTCACGGCTTTCCTGAACAGCAGCAATCAGCTTGTAATCACCACGACCAACGATGCTGCTTCATCCACGATCGGCGCCATCACCACCGGAGGCACCGCCGGCACCGCGACATTCGGAGCTGGCACCGCACCGGTCGCAGATCCGGCTTCGCAGGCCATTCGCGCCGGCCTCGTGAGCCAGTACAACAACATCATCACGCAGATCACGACCACCGCGCAGGATTCGTCCTTCAACGGCATCAATCTGTTGAACGGCGACACGCTCAAGCTGACCTTCGACGAAACCGGCAAGTCCACGCTCAGCATCACCGGTGTCACCTTTGACGCGCCCGGCCTCGGTCTTGCCCCGCTGGTCTCAGGTACGAATTTCCTCGACAACAACTCGGCGAACGCGACGCTAGCGAAGTTGGACACCGCGTCAAACGAACTCCGGTCGGAGGCCTCGAAGTCTTGGCTCCAACCTGTCGATCGTGCAGATCCGCCAGGACTTCAACAAGAACCTGATCAACGTGCTGCAGACCGGCTCGGCCAACCTGACACTGGCTGATACCAATGAGGAAGCGGCCAACAGCCAGGCGCTGTCCACCCGCCAGTCGATTGCGGTTTCTGCGCTCGCACTCTCCAACCAGGCGCAGCAGAGCGTGCTTCAGCTCCTGCGCTGATCGCGGCAATCGAATACGAAAGCGCAACGGCGGGGCGAAACCCCGCCGTTTGTTTTGTGACCTCAGGGGCCGCGTAGCCGCCTGAGGATACTAGGTTGCCCGGTTATTGCCCGCCTAAAGTCACATTGGGTAACTCCCGCTAACCATATCTTAAAGGCAGCGGACGTATAAAACCTGGGCAATTTCCGGTGCCGGTGTCGTGCGTGTGCCCCCAGTTGGAGTGATGAATGTCTCATGCTGCTCAAGCCTATTCACGCACGTCGCATGTCACCGGGAATGCCAGGGAAATCGAAGCGCAGGCGCTGTTGAAGGCGGCCAAGCAATTACGCGACGTGCAGGCAAACTGGGCAGGACCTGACGCGAATATGCACAAGGCGTTACTGTTCAACCGACGCCTGTGGATGATTTTCATGAGCGCGGCCGAGACCGGCGACAGTATGCAGCCGCCGGAGATCCGCCAGAACATCGCCAATATCGGTGTGTTCGTGATGAAGCAGACGATCGACATGCAGATTGACCCGAATCCGGCCAAGCTGAAATCGCTGATCGACATCAACTGCCATATTGCTGCTGGCCTGTCCGGCAAGGCGTGATGGCCTCATGGCTGATGTCTTCAGCATCCTGTCATCCAACTACAAGACTGTTGGGTCGACCCCTGTTCCGTCGAAGGCCAAGTATGTGGCGGTCGATCCCAAGCTCTATGAGGGGACCTGGACGGGAACCTACGCAAACAAGAAGACCTTCAAGATCACGATTTCGCAAGTCAGCGGCTTTCGCGCGCAGGCAAGTTACCAAAGCGGAACCACATTCAAGAACCAAAGCGTCCTGATCAAGGACGGATCGTTCCGCGTCGGCGATAGCAAATTTGTGTTGGGGTCCAAGGCTGGCACGGCAATCATCAAGAACGTCGTCACCGATCCCGCGAGCGGTCGAACCTTTCTTGACACTGCCCAAGCCACCCAGACTAGCTAATCAGACAGTCAGGCCTTGAGATCGGTCGCCAACGGCCGTGAGGACGCTTCCTTGGTCAGATCCAGGGTATGGAAATAGGCGCGGCGGCGCAGCACGGCCTCGTCGGGGAATTGCTGAACCACCTGGTCGGTCCTGCTGTCGACGACCTGAAACACCACCGACGCCGCGGCGCGGTCGAAAAACGCCTGACGCGAAACGAAATCGCCTGAGTCCTGTAAATCGTTGCGCGCGGCAGCGCCCGCGTCCGTAGCCGTGACGGTTTGGCTTGGCGGCAGTTGCGTAGCGACGGCGCCGCGAGCTGAATCACTCGCGGTCGTTACAATTGGCGCTGCGACCGGCGCCCCGACCGGTCTGATGCTGAAATCGGTACTCATGGCAGCCTCCTGGCTTTCCTCGAGTCAAATCCCATCCCCTCTCAATCGGCAATTATGAACTGCGCGTCTCAACACTTTGTTAGTGAATGCGGTTAACGCCGCGCTGATTTCGGCGCGGCGTTTTGAGTAGAATTGTCTGGAAACAGGTTTCGAACGACGCTCAGAGCGAGCGGCTGACGGCCAGCGGCGTGATATGCCGTGGTCCCGGCGTCACGCGCCGCCCGGCCGATGTGTAGGTGTTTGGAATGTTGCGGCGCTGAACCTCGGTGTTGACGCCGCGTACGATGCTTTCGGAGACCGCATGCGCGGTTGCGAGCACGGTGAGGTTGATCTGCAACATCGCGCGAAACACGTCGTGATGACGGTGCAGGGTGGTCAGAAGCTCCGGCGCTGTGTCGGTCAGATATTTGTGGCTGGCTTTCAGATTGCGTGACCGCGCTGACGTAGCGACGGGAAAGTTCCGCCTTCTGTGCCTCTGACGCCATCGCCTCACGAATCTTGCCCGCGCGAACCAGCTCGGTCTCGCGTTCGATGACGCCGAGCAGGGCGCTCATCACATCCATCAGGTTTTCGGCAAGCTTGCGCGCCTGCGCTGGCGTGGATGCCATCGTGACGGGAATGGGCTGCCGTTGAGGATGCTGGTTCATGCCTGTTTTTCCTGGATCTGGCCGGCGCGCTTGGCTTGCTGGAGGATCAGCGTGCGATACACTTCCTTGGAAATTCCGACGCCGCCGGCTTGTGCGAACGACTTGGAATATTGTTCGGTCAGCATCGAGCGCCAAACGCCGGTGCCCGTCGTATTGCCGAACGGACCTTCGCCCTTGAGGCCGCTGGTCATCTGCGAGAACATCTGATTGAGGAACATCGCCTCGAAATCCTGCGCCGTGGACTTCGCCTTGGCCTGCAGCTGCGGCGAAACCTTGCTCAAGGCGGCCGCGAAGTCGTAATCGGGCCGACCGTTGATATAGGGGATCGGCGCCTTGCCAAGCGCGCCGCTCTGGCTGCTTCCGACCGGTGCCGTCTGCATCACATCACCTCGATGTCGGCCTGGATCGCGCCGGCCGCCTTGATCGCCTGCAAAATGCCGATCAGGTCGCGCGGGCCGATGCCGAGCCCGTTGAGGCCGTCGACAAGCTGCTGCAGCGATACGCCATCCTTCACCAGCGCGAGCTTCTTGCCGTCCTCGGTGACGCCGACGCTGGTGCGCGGCGTGACCACGGTTCGTCCTCGGGCGAACGCATTGGGCTGGCTGACCTGCGGGCTCTCGGAGATCGAGACGGTGAGGTTGCCTTGCGCCACGGCGACGGTGGCGACGCGAACGTCGCGGCCCATCACGATGATGCCGGAGCGCTCGTCGATGATGATCTTGGCGGCGAGGTCCGGTTCGACCTGCAATTGCTCGATCTCGGTCAGGAAGGCGACGACGTTGCCCTTGAATTCCGCGGGGATCGAAAGCTGCACGGTCGAAGGATCGATCGGCTCGGCGGTCTTGGTGCCGAGAAAATCGTTGACCGCAGCCGCAATGCGCTTGGCGGTGGTGAAATCGGGATTGCGCAAGGCGAGCCGCGCATTGGGGAGGCGGTTGAGCGCGAACTCGATCTCGCGCTCGATGATGGCGCCGTTGGCGATGCGGCCGACGGTCGGCACGCCGCGGGTGATGCTGGCGGCCGCTCCTTCGGCCTGGAAGCCGCCGATCGCCAGCGAACCCTGCGCCACCGCGTAGACGTTGCCGTCGGCGCCGAGCAGGGGGGTGACGAGAAGGGTGCCGCCTTGCAGATTCTTGGCATCGCCGAGCGCGGAGACCGTGACATCCATGCGGGTGCCCTGGGTGCCGAACGCGGGCAAATTGCCGGTGACCATCACGGCCGCGACGTTGCCGGTGCGGATGGTGGCGCCGCGGATGTTGACGCCCATGCGCTCGAGCATCGCTTGCAGCGATTGCTTGGTGAAGGGAATGTTGTTGAGGGTATCGCCGGTGCCGTTGAGGCCGACGACAAGGCCATAGCCAACCAGCTGGTTCTGCCGCACGCCCTCGATGTTGGCGAGATCCTTGATCCTTGACGTTGCGCCCGCGGGCAGCGCCGATAGCACCAGCGCGGCCAGCGCCGCGAAGGCGGGCTTGAACACTTTTCCCCAATGAACGCTCGGCATCCTCTGCTCCCCGCTGAGGGTATTGACTGGAGGCGCGCATCACTCCCATGACGGCGATCCGGCTTTAACTATGCGAGCGCCGTGCCAGGCTCGCTCTACGATACAAGATATTGATATTATTATATAAATTTCGAAACGTCGGGCGCGGATAGGGCCATCGGGGCGGCGAAACTGCCTCCCGGCGGCAGTTTTTGCCGGGTCATTTACGTCGCGTTAACCACAGAGGGCGATGCTGGGGCCGAAAGCTCGAGAACCAGCGATGCGCATCTACGGACCGAACGGCACCACCCTCGGGTCTCAGACGGGCAATGTCCGCCGAACCAACTCGGGCGGGTTTGCGCTGCCGGATGCGACCGCGCCCCCGGAAACGCGCGCAGCGGTAGCTCCCAAGGCGGCTGCCGGCATCGATGCGCTGCTGGCCATGCAAGGCATCGAGGAGGATCCGATCGAGCGTCGCAAACGTTCGGTGCAGCGCGGCAAACGCGCGCTGGACGTGCTCGATGACCTCAAGATCGGCCTGTTATCCGGTAATTTCGATGCTTCGACGGTCGGCCGGTTACGCGACGCTGCCGCCAACCTCAAGACATCCTCCGGGGATCCGGGCCTGGATTCGGTTTTGTCGGAGATCGAACTGAGGGTCGAAGTTGAGCTGGCCAAAGCCGGCCAGTTCTAAGTCCCCGTTTACGGGCTTCCAGCGGGAAATCCACGTCTTTTGCCGCCCGCCGGCGATATTGTCTGTCACAACATGCCGCTATATAAGGCGCGCGCGGGCGGACATTTTTGCCCGGCTGACGTCGCCGATTCGAGTTTCCTACGGTAGTTGCCGCGTACCAGAGTAGGAACTTCAAATAGAAGGGCGGCGGTGGAACTTAAATTTGTGAGTGGCCCTTTGTTGCTGAAGTTCGTGTAAGAGGATGCCGCAAGGGATCCATCGGATTCGCAAAAAACGGGCACTCGAACTTACAGATGGGCTGGCCTTGGAAAAGTTGAAGAATTATCGACCCTCTGAAAAAGAGCCTTTCATGAACGATCGCCAGCGCGACTATTTTCGCGCCAAGCTGCTGGCGTGGAAGGACGAGATCTTGCGTGAATCGCGGATCACCTTGCAGACACTCCAGGAGGAGAACGTCAATCATCCCGATCTCGCCGACCGCGCCTCATCGGAAACCGACCGCGCGATCGAGCTGCGTGCCCGCGACCGCCAGCGCAAGCTGATCTCCAAGATCGACGCGGCGCTGCAGCGCATCGAGGACAACACCTACGGCTATTGCGAGGAGACCGGCGAGCCGATCTCGCTGAAGCGGCTGGAAGCCCGCCCGATCGCAACCCTTTCGGTAGAGGCGCAGGAGCGCCACGAGAAGCGCGAGAAGGTCTATCGCGACGAGTAGGGCAGGCGGTCAGCCGCGTGTTGTCGCCTTGAGCGCGGCAGCAAGACCTTGCGGATCATCGGTGCCGATGCGGCGGATATCGCCGGATTTCAGCGCAAGCTCCACGGCGTCGAGGCCAGATACATTGTAGAGGCTGAAGCCCGGCGCCTTCCTGATGCCAAACCCGTTCCACCAGGAGTTACGCACGATCGTAACGGAACGGATTTCGTCCAATGGAAGCCGGTAGGTCCAAAATCCCGGACCGAAATGCCAGCGGAGTTCGCCGTCGCTGATCTCAACCGTGAGCGCGTGGAAGACGACGGCAACCGCGATGAGGGTGACCAGCGTGAAAATCAGCGGCGTCTTCGCCGTTTGCCACATCGCCGCGGCTGCCAGCACACCTATCGCCAGACAGGTGGTCAGGATGACGTCGCCCCGTTGAGTATGACGATACCGCATCACCGCGACTCCAGCCCCCAACTGCAAATCGCTTCGCTGCAATTGTCAATGCAGCGAAGCGATCGAGGGTTGGCGAACTTTCTTCAAGTCTCAGTTCGCAAGGGGATCAGGACGCATCTGCACCTTGAAGACTTTGGGAAGAACGCCCTTGCCACCTTCACTGTGGAAATTGGTGCGGGTGCCCGACGTCGTCCAAAGGCCTTTGCCTTTCCAGCCTCCGTTCGGATCGTCGATGCGGCCATCGACGTTCTTGCTGAAGAATCCGAGCGGGTAGGGGATGCGGATGTCGACGAACTTGCCGTCAACCAGGGCAAGGAGAGACTCGCTGCCATTTGCCATCGCAATCGGCACATCCTTTCCGAGGCCAAGCGTGTTGTAGACGTCGACCCAGATATAATAGGCGTGATTGGCGCTACCCTTTGGATCCACGTCCTTGAATTGAGGTCCGGGCATCCGGTAAAGCGTCCAGCCTTCGGCACATTGCTTGCCGGTCGCCGCGTCCGGTCCCGAAAGCGGCGATTTGCACTTGGAGCGATCGAAGCTTGCCATGTGACCACTCGCCAGCACCGTCCAGGCGACGCCATTGGAATCGACGTCCACGCCGCGCGAGCCAAATCCGCCCTCCGGCGCCTGGAACATCTCGGAGACAGCGGTCTTGGAGGGATCGCTTCCCGGGATCAGGCGGATGAGGAAACTCGGCTGGGCAATGCGCGAGAAGCCCGTACCCATCGCCTGGCCCCAGATCACGTCACCCTTCGGGCTCGGCATCACTCCGTAGAACGCGGCCTTGACCCACTTGTCCTTGGCGGGATCGGCCGGCTGATCCGGCGCAACAAATGCTTCGCGTTTGCCGGTGCCGCTGACGTTCGCAACCGTCGGCGTCCAGCCTTGCGATTTCATCTCGTCACCGGTGGCGTCGAACTGCTTGGTGTTGAGCCATCCGACGACACCGCTGAAAGGCTGCCCCTGGCTGAGCCAGAGCGTGTTGTTTGCATCGCGATCAAAGACCAGGTGATGCGTGTTGAAGCACGTGTCGATCAGCGTCCATTTCTCGGTCTTCGGATCATAGAACGAAAGCTGACGGCCGGATGTCGTCCAGCGGCGCAACCTTTGCCGAGGGAAGCTCAGACCCAGCCTTGCAGCTGTCGGGATTCTTGGCCGGGCGAATCCGCGCCGTGAACCAGACCCGGCCTTTTTCGTCCATCATCGGATTGTGGATGCTGGTATGACCGTCCCAGATCGGGTCGTCGCCCCAGAACACGGACGTACCCTTCGGGTCATCCGCGGAACTTGGCGTCGCCGGATCGCGATAGGGATGCTTGATAAGCGACGCCGTATTCTTGACGGGATCCAGCACCGGAACGAAATCCGTGCTCTCTTCGGGCGAACCGTAGATCTTGCCGTTGGCATTGACCGTCGGGTTTCGCTTGTCGGTCGAAACCTCATCATGCAGATAAAGCTTCGGCGTGCCCCAGTCCCATGAACTGATGACAACGTTGCGCTCGACGCCTTGCGGACGTTGCGGCTTGTCGGCGGGAAGTTCGCCCTTTGCGATGCGATCGGTCCATTCCGCGAACATCTTATAGGCGCGATCCGGCCCAAGGTGGTTGAGGCCAAGCGCCATGTTGTTCATCGCCTGGCCGGATTGCACGCGGCGCGCCCACATGTCTTCGGAGTTCTTGAATTCGCCAAGCTCTGACACGTGGGGTGAACGGATGTTCTTGCTGCCAAGCGCGTGGCATGACTGGCAGGAATTCTTGATCGTATCGATCCAGTCGGCCTGCGTCTTCATGCTGGCCGCCATTTTGGTGGGACTCTTGTCGCCACCCGGAAACTCGCTTGCGGGCGGAATACTGAGCATCGAGTACCAGTACATGCCGGGATAAAATTCCGCCGCCGCCGCCGCATTCGGCGCCGGCTTTGCGGTCAGGTCGATGGTTTTTCCGGGAACGGCATCCTGCTTGTCGGAATCCACGAGCCCGTAGCCGCGCACCCAGATTTTGTATTTTGCCGATGGGAGCTGCGGAATCACGAACTGACCGGAATCATTGGTGACGACCATCTTGGCGAATTTGGTCGGAAGATCGGTGGTTTCCGCGATCACCCAGACCCCGGCCTCCGGTCCATTTGCGCCGGTGACCTGGCCACCGATCGCGTCGGAGCCGACCGACAGGGCCGGCTTTTGCTGAGCACTCAGCGGACTGCCGAAAGCCACCACGGATGCGGCAATCACGAGCGCGTAGAGACTGGCGCTCGAGTGGTGATGAAAGATCATGGTATTCGCTCCCGTTGACCGTGGAACTTTGATGTTCCAGCATTTTGACTTGAGACTAATGCGACTATGTGAGATGACGTCTTGTCTTCTCAAACAACATCGGACGAATGCTGATTGCTGTCAACGTGATCCGCGGCGGCAAGCGGATCGACTGCGGTGCGGCGATACTTGCAAAGTTCGACTGCGATGCGGAATTTTACAACCGCAAGGTGTTCGATCCGGCCGCGAACGCGGTGGATCTCCCCGACAGGCCCCGAGTTGAAACGGCTGCGCGTCGTTTTGCTCAAACGTCCCTGCCGCGATCGGAGGGCAATTCGATGGCCGCGCAGTTTTGCCGCGCGACGGCATGCAGTCCTCCTGGCGGGAAATATCTGCCAGCTTGTTCACGAAGAGATAGCCGAGCAGCAGCGCGGGCGCGATTGTGTCGATAAGTTGCGGCCTCCGCCAGGGGAGCTGGCGGAGGCCGCGTTGAACATCTCACCGCGCCTAGGTTCGCGATGCGATGTGGGAGCTCGTGTCTATCTCGGCATCAAACGCATCCGAAATCCAAAGATCGCGGCGATGCCTAGAACGGCAGCAGCACGTCCATCACCTGGCTGCCGTAACGCGGTTGCTGCACGTCGGTGATCTGGCCGTGGCCGCCGTAAGCGATGCGGGCCTGCGCGATCTTGCTTGAATCGATGGTGTTGTCGCTCTGAATGTCCTCCGGCCGGACGATGCCGGCGACGATCAGCTCGCGCTTTTCGTAGTTGACGCGGACCTCCTGCTTGCCTTCGACCACGAGATTGCCGTTCGGCAGCAGCTGCGTGACGACGGCGGCAATGTTGGTCTGCAACGTTTCCTGGCGCACGATCGAGCCTTTGCCGTCGTACGAGCTGTTGGAATCCGCGGTCAGGGTCCGGCCGGTGAGCGCGGTCACGGCGGCTGCGGACAACAGGCTGCTGCCGAAGAAATTGGTTACGCCGGTGTCCTCGGTGCTCTTGCGGCTGCGCTGCGATTCGTTGGCGAAATTTGCCTGATCGGTGATGTTGACGGTGACGGTCAAGAGGTCGCCGATTTGATGAGCGCGCTGGTCCTTGAAGAACGACCGCGAGCCGTTTCGCCACAAGGAGTTGGCGTTGTAGGAAACCGCTTCCGGCTTTGGCATTGGCATCTGCACCGGCTTGTAGCCGGGCTTTGCCGTGGGGTTTTCGATCTCCGAGAGTTTCGGCTGCTCGCCGATCTGGGAAAGGCGATCGATCGAGGAACAGCCGCCGGCGACGCTGACGATGGTCAGGAATGTGCTGGCGAGCGCGATACGATTGAAACTGGAAGTCAACATTTACGATTACTCGGTTTTTGCAGTCGTCTGCGCATTGTTGCGGGTAGCGACCGAAACTGGCGCAGCCGTCTCAGTCGCTCCGATCGAAGAGGTTGTGTCGGTGGCTGCGGAAAGCCGCGGCGTTGCGACGGTGATTGCGACCTGCCCGCGGCCGATCACGGTGCCGGACACCGTGCGCTTCGACAGGATGTTGAGAACGTTGACCGTGTCGCCCTCGGTGCCGTTCTCCAACGCTTTGCCGCGCATGGTGAGATAAAGACCGGTCAATTCATAGATCAGCGTGACGTTGTCGTCGCGCTGCACCAGGTCTGGCTTGGCGAGATCGGCCACCTTCAGGGCCTGTCCGCTGCGAAACTGTCTTCGCATCTGCATGCCGACGGCCTGATTCCGGGTCGCGACGTCGCCGCCTACTTCGGCTTTCGGACGGCGCTCTGTGATCACGTCGCCGGATTTCAGAACTTCGCCGCGGTCGACGCTGCGCGTCAGCACGGCGGCTTCCACGGTTTCGATCGCGGTACCCGTGAAGCGAAGCTTCGTCCGCGTGCTGTTGATGTCGTTGGCGATCTCGAAGCTGACGTCGAAACGACCGCTGCGCGGTTCGTACCGGACCGAAATCGGCTGCATGGCGCCGTTGTTCCACGCCTCCAGCCTGAGGTCCTGGATTTCGCGATCGAATGTCAGGTTGAGGTTGGCGGCATCGCCAAGGCCGCTGCGGTGCTCCAGCGCATGGGCGACCTGAGATTCGATCTCCTTGCTCTCCAGCGTGCGCGCCAGCCGGGTCACCGAGACCACCTTGATGTCCCTGGTGTCGACGCCGATGACCTGATGCGCTTGCAGCGCCGCGATCACCTGGGCGGTCGGCAGCGAGCCGGTGGTGCCGAGATCGGGCGCGCGATAGATTGCGATCCGCGCCGCCGTTCCGGGGTTGTCGATCACATCGCCGATGCGAACGACATCGCTTTCCACGGTGACGTTGGCGCGAAGCATCGGAACCGCGATGGTTTCCTCGCTGACTTGCGCGAGCGCCGCCGCGGGAGCAGCGACGATGAGCGCGGCGGCAAGGAGGAGGAAACGAGCAGTCATCATCAGCTTCCTCAGCGGAACAGCGCGGTGGTGGATTGCAGCATCTGGTCGGCGGCGGTGATCACCTTCGCGTTCATTTCGTAAGCGCGCTGCGCGGCGATCAGGTCGGACATCTCGGAGACGACGTCGACATTGGCCTGCTCGAGACTGCCCTGATTGATGGTTCCGAAGCCTTCGGCGGTGGCCAGACCATCCTGCGGCGGACCGGAAGACGGCGTGTCGGTGAAGAGGTTGTTTCCAACCGGCTGCAGACCGCCTTTGTTGATGAAGCGCGTCAGCCCGATCTGGCCGATGACCGTGGAGGTGTTCGTCGACCCCGGCAACGTCACGGAGACCTGGCCTTGCGCGTTGACCGTCAGGCCGGAAGCGTTTTGCGGTATCGTGATGGTCGGCTGAACCGGATTTCCCTGCGCGTTCACGATACGCCCGGTGTTGTCCATCGAGAACGTGCCGTCTCTTGTGTATTGGAAGGTGCCGTCCGGCATCTGGATCTTGAAGAAGCCTTCGCCGGTGATGGCGAGATCGAGATCGTTGCCGGTCTGCGAAAGTGTTCCTTGCGTCATCGACCGCGGTGTTCCGACGGTCTTGACGCCGCCGCCGATATCGATGCCCACCGGCAGGATGGTGCCCTGATCGGACGCCTGCGCGCCGACCCGGCGGATGTGTTCGTAGATCAAATCCTGGAAGGATGCCGTCTGCCGCTTGAAACCGGTGGTGCGCAGGTTCGCGATGTTGTTGGAAATGACCTGGACGTTAAGTTCCTGGGCCGCCATTCCGGTCGCAGCAGTATGAAGAGCTTGCATGGATCGTCTCCTGAATGGCCGTTAGGCCGGAACGTCGGCGAGTTGCTGGATTGCGTTTTTCTGCAGGTCGTGCTGCTGCTGGAGCAGCGTCGAGATTTGCGTGTAGGCGCGCGTGACCTCCATCATGCGGCTCATCTCGGATACCGCGTTGACGTTGGATTTCTCGATGAAGCCCTGGCGGACCACGGACTTGGTGTCGGGCTGTGCCGAGCCTTCGCCGGCGGTGTAGAGGTTCAAGCCCTCTTTCAGCAGCTTCTGCGCGTCGGCAAAGCTGACCAGGCGGAGCTTGCCGCGGATCGAATCCGTCCTGCCATTGCCTTCCACCACGGTGACGGTGCCGTCAGGCGTGATGTTGATGTCATGGTCGGTCGGCTGAAAGGTGATGGTGCCGCTGGTGCCGAGAACCGGATTGCCCGCGACCGTCACCAACTGGCCCTGGTTGTTGATATGCAGGCCGCCATCACGGGTATAGCGTTCGCCGGCCGGCGTCTGCACGGTCAGGAAGGCGGAGCCGTCGATGGCGACGTCGAGGGGGTTCTTGGTCTCTTCGGCCGCGCCTTGTGCGAAATTGCGGAAGGTACCGCGGTCCTGCACGAAGCTGACGCGGCGGTCGGCGCCTACGAAATTGTCTTCGTGCGCCGGCGTATTGAGAAATTCCTCAAACAGCGAGCCGTCGGCCTTGTAGCCTGCCGTGTTTACGTTCGCCATGTTGTTGGCAACGATATCCAGCTGCCGCTCCAGCGCCGTTTGCCGCGAAAGTCCGATGAGAAGCGCATTCTCCATCGCTGGTTCTCCCCTGAACGATCCACTGGCCCTTGCCCTCCCAGGCGGTTCCTTTGGATCCCGACAACCGCAAAGCTCTCCCAAGCCGCGGCCCGCCAACGTCAGAGCGAAAGCCGTGCCACTCTCGAAGTTATTTGTTTTTCAATGGCTTGGGTGCTTGGGGGAGGGATCGTCAGGGCGGCAATAAGGTCTTGTTGACCATGTTTGCCCGGCAACTTTTTCCTAGTTGCGGGGCAAAAGAAAGGTTCCATTAACCATTACTACCTTAGCGTCCGCATCGAGCGCAGTGCTGGCGGCTTTTGTATCGCGTCATCGGGCCGCCTGCCGGCATCGAGTTCATTTTCCAAATCGGACCGGGCAGGCGATGGCAGACAACGATCAGGCGGAAGGCGTTGCGGAAGGCGCGGACGTCGTCAAGCCGAAGGGCAAGCTAAAACTGATCATCGCCGCCGTCGCCGTGGTTGCCATCATCGGTGGCGGCGCGACCTGGTTCTTTTTGATGCGCCATCACGGCGGCGAAGAGACGCAGCACGTCGAGGCCGCCCCGCCGCCGAAACCGCCGGTTTATGTCGAGGTACCCGACATGCTGGTCAATCTGATCGGACTGCCCGGCGAGCGCGTGCAGTATCTCAAGGTCAAGCTCGTGCTCGAGGTCAAGGAAGAAAAGCAGAGCGAAGCGATCAAGCCGACGCTTCCGCGCGTTACCGACATCTTTCAAACCTATCTGCGAGAACTGCGGCCAAGCGACCTCAACGGCTCGGCGGGGCTGTTTCGGCTCAAGGAGGAGCTGACCCGGCGCGTCAATCTGGCGGTGGCGCCCAATCAGGTCAGCGCGGTGCTGTTCAAGGAAGTCGTGGTTCAGTGACGGGACGGATCTAGGATCATGGCGGGCAACGACCCAGTCGACCAGGATGCAATTGCGGCGCAATGGGAAGCCTCGCTCGACTCCGAGGATCCGGCGGAAGCCGCACAGGCGGCCGCGGCCAACGAACTCTCCGAAACCATGGCCCTGCAATGGGCCGCGATGGTCGAAGACGGCAGCCGCGACTTCGGTGGCGGCAAGAACGGCGGCGAGCGGGTTCTGTCGCAGGAGGAGATCGACAACCTGCTCGGCTTCAATGTCGGCGAAGTCAATCTCGACGACAATTCGGGCATTCGCGCGATCATCAATTCGGCGATGGTTTCCTACGAGCGTCTGCCGATGCTCGAAATCGTCTTCGACCGCCTGGTGCGGCTGATGACCACCAGTCTGCGCAACTTCACCTCCGACAACGTCGAAGTCTCACTCGATCGCATCACCTCGGTGCGGTTCGGCGATTACATGAATTCGATTCCGTTGCCGGCGGTGCTCTGCGTGTTCAAGGCCGAGGAATGGGAAAATTTCGGCCTCGCGACGGTGGATTCAAGCCTGATCTATTCGATGATCGACGTTCTCCTGGGCGGGCGCCGCGGACAGACCTCGCTGCGCATCGAGGGGCGTCCCTACACGACCATCGAAACCAATCTCGTCAAGCGGCTGGTCGAAGTGGTGATGGCCGATGCCGAGCAGGCCTTTCGGCCGCTGTCGCCCGTGACCTTCACGATCGACCGGCTTGAAACCAATCCGCGCTTCGCCGCCATCAGCCGGCCCGCCAATGCGGCCATCCTGGTGCGGCTGCGCATCGACATGGAGGATCGTGGCGGCAATATCGAGCTGTTGCTGCCCTATGCGACCATCGAACCGATCCGCAACGTGCTGTTGCAGATGTTCATGGGCGAGAAATTCGGCCGCGATCCGATCTGGGAAGGTCATTTCGCAACCGAAGTCGCGCAGGCGGAGATTTCCGTCGATGCCGTGCTCTACGAGGCCGATATTCCGCTCAAGCAGTTGATGACGCTGAAGGTCGGCGACACCTTGCCGCTTGAGATGCGGGCCGACGCGCTGGTTGCGGTGCGTTGCGGCAGTGTGACCCTCACCGAGGGACGCATGGGCAGGGTCGGCGACCGTGTCGCCATCCGTGTCACCAAGAAGCTGCACAAGCCGAACACCACTTTTGCGATGTTCGAGAAGGCCGACGAGCAAACCAAGATGATGGAGGCCCAATGAGTCACTCATTAGGAGTTGCAATCGAGAGTCTTGTAGCGATTTTGCTCATGCTTACGATAGCTTATTGCATGTTGTTGAACAAACGTCTGAAGCGTCTGAAGGCCGACGAGCATTCGCTGAAGGCAACGATCGCCGAACTGATCACGGCGACCGAGATCGCCGAGCGCGCCATCGGCGGCCTCAAGCACACCGTGCGCGACGTCAACGAGAACCTCGGCAATCAACTGACATCGGCCAGCGAGATGACCCAGCAGTTGAAAAAGCAATTGGCGGAGAGCGACGCCGTGATCCGACGATTGTCCAAGATCGCGATCGCCGCGCGGCCGGCGGAACCGGAGGCCGCGACCGCGAAGGAATCGACGGCCAAGGCTGTCGCTGCGGCGGCGCAGGCATTTACCGATCGCAGAAGGTCTGACGGCCTCGCCGCATGAAATCGTTTCGTAACATTCGTGTCCTTCCGGTCGTCCTGGTCGCGATCTTCGGTCTTGCCCTGCTCAAGATCGCAGGCCTGATCATCGACGGCGGCTACGTGTTCGACTATCGGCCGGAGTCGACCAAACCTTCCTGGGCGCAGGAAACCTTCAACTTTCCCGGCAGGAAAGCTCTCGACAATTCGGACATCACGGGTTCGGTGCACGAGAAGCCCAAGGAGGAGGCTAAGCCCGAGGCCAAGCCCGCCGCCGCGCCGGAGGTGGGGAAGGCCGAGACCGTCATTCATCCCGAGCAGGGACAGGGACAAGCCGTCTCGGCCTCGGAGCGCGCGATCCTCGAGCGTTTGCAGTCGCGGCGCCAGGAACTCGACGCCCGGGCACGTGAAATCGACATTCGGGAGAGCCTGCTGAAGGCTGCCGAAAAACGCGTGGAAACGCGCGTCGAGGAGCTGAAGGCGATCGAATCCCGGATCACCACGACGACCCAGCAAAAGAACGAAGCGGATGCGGCACGCTTCAAGGGAATCATCACCATGTACGAGGGCATGAAGCCGAAGGACGCCGCCAAGGTGTTCGATCGGCTCGAAATGTCCGTGCTGTTCGAAATCGCCTCCCAGATCGCGCCGCGCAAGATGTCCGACATCCTCGGGGTGATGTCGCCGGAAGTCGCCGAGCGGCTTACTGTCGAAATGGCGCGCCGGGCCGGGACCGACAAGTCCGCCTCCACAGCCGACCTCCCCAAAATCGAAGGCAAGGTGCTGCAACCGCAAAAGTCCAATTAGCGGGAATATTTAACAGGTCCTTAAACCGCCAATTCTAGATTCGAAGCGGCGAGGCGCGCGCGTGGCGTCCCCGCCGGCGATCGGATCGTTGAACTGAAAGACTTAACCGGAATGGCGCGAACGGCTGCCACTGGATCTTGGTCGCGAGCGCGCGTCTGCGCGCGGACGTTCCGCCGTTGCCTCGAGCGGATGTCCGGCGTTGCGGCGCTCGCCTTGATCGGGCTGATGTTTCCCGGTGCCGGCCTGGCGGAGCCCATCAAGGGCGAGGCCACGTTCTCGGCAGGGGGCGGCTATGCCCGGCTGGTTCTCAAATTCACCGAGGATGTCGGGGCCGAGGTGACGACGGCCGGATCGATCATCGTGATCCGGTTCGAACGTCCGGTGGACGTCTCCATCGACAAGGTGGCCGAGGCGGTGCCCGACTATGTCGGATCGGCACGACGCGATCCGGACGGCTCGGCGATCCGGCTGTCATTGGCACGCAGGGTCACCATCAACACCATGACGGCCGGCGAGCGGGTATTCGTCGATTTCCTGCCGGACTCCTGGAGCGGTCCGCCGCCGAGCCTTCCCGCGGATGTGGTTCGTGAACTGGCCGAGCGGGCGCGGATCGCCGAGCGTGAACTGCGCCAGCAGCGGGCGCTGTCCGAAGCGAAGAAGCGTGCGCCGGTCCGTGTTCGTGCTTTGCTCCAGCCGACTTTTGTGCGCTTTGTTTTCGAAATGCCTGACGGCGTCGGCATCTCTTCGGTGCTCAACGAACAGAAGCTCAAATTATTGTTCAGCAAGGCGCTGGTGTTCGACCTCGCGGACGCCAAGCTGGCGGCGCCGCCCAATGTCGCCTCGATCACCCAGAAGGTCGAAGGCGAAGCCTCGATGGTGGAAATCGCCATGGTGGGAGACGTCGATGTGCACTCCTTCCGCGAGGACAAGAACTACATCATCGACGTCGCGTTCCAGCAGGCCGAAAAGCCTCCGGTGCTGCCGACAGTATCGGATGCGGCGCACGCTCCGGCGCGCGCGGCCGAAGCGCGAACCGCCCCGGTGCCGGTCGGTCCAAAGGCAGTTGAGCCCGCGCCGCCAAAGCCGGTTGAGCCGGCCGCGGCGGACAAGGCCGCCGCTTCGGCGGCGACAGCGCGGCAGGCCGGTGAGATCGCGCCACCGACGTCGGAGACGCTCGCCCGGCAAGCCAATATCGAGCTCAATCCCGAACAGGCGCCGAAGATGCCAGCCGCGTCGGAGGCGCCAACGCCTGCGCCGGCCGCAAGGGAGCCGCCGCCTGCGGCGGTTGAGGCGCCGAAAGCGCCGTCCGCGGCCGTGGCCGAGGCGCCGCCAAAAATGCCGCCGCCCCCTTTGGCCGAGGTTCCGTCAAAGATGCCGCGGCAAACGCGCCATCGCCCGAGACCAGGCCGGACGCAAGCGCGGCCGGCGTGAGCGTCAGCCGCGACAGCGATGGTCTGCACCTGACCTTTTCATTCCCCACGGCTACGCCAGCGGCGCTGTTCCGTCGCGCCGATACGCTGTGGCTGATGTTCGATTCCAAAAAGCCGATCAATGTCGAGCCGATCCGCGGCCAGGCTGGCGCCGCCATTGCCGACGTCAGCATCATGCCATTGGAAAAGGGGCAGGCGGTCCGCATCCGTCTCAACCGCCCGCAATTGTCCTCGCTCTCGGGCGAGGATCTGCCCAGCGGCGCGAGCTGGACGGTCACGTTCGGCGATACCGTGCAAACCCCGTCCCAACCGCTGGCCGCGATACGAAATATCGCCGAACCCTCGCTTGCCAATGTGACCGTGCCGTTGCCCAAGGCCGGCCTTCTTCATCGCTTTGTCGATCCGGATGCGGGCGACACTCTCTTCGTTGTCACGGCGATGCCGCCGGCTCGCGGCTTCATCAGACGGCAGGATTTCGTCGAGATGTCGCTGCTGGAGTCGATTCACGGCGTGGCGGTTCGTCCGAATTCCGACGATGTCACGGCCGAAATTGCTTCCGACAAGGTCGTTCTCGGCAAGCCCGGCGGCCTGACGCTGTCGCCCGCCGATACCGGTGCCGAGCGTGCGCCGACGGCGGTACGGCCGATTTTCGACCTCGGCGAGTGGCGCAGGAATCAACAAGGAAGCTTCGTCGCGCGGGAGGACGCGCTGATCGAGGCCGCGGGGGCTGCGGCGACTGCCGCGCCGGACCAGCGCGCGTCGGCCCGCGTCGATCTTGCGCGGTTCTACATGTCGCGCGCGATGTATCCGGAAGCGATCGGTGTCCTCGATCTTGCGCTCGCCGATGCCAAGGCGGGCTCGGAAGACCCGGCTGCCCTTATCGTGCACTCGGTCGCAAACATCCTGATGGGGCGGCCGGAGCGAGGCTTGAAGGACCTCGCCAATCCCGCAATCGGAACCAATTTCGATTCGCAGCTTTGGAAGGCGATGGCCAGCGCGCGGCAGGGAAAATGGGCCGATGCGCGCGAGAAATTCAAGAGCGTCGATTTCGCGATCACGTCTCTGCCGATCGATCTGCAGCGCGTCGTGCTCGCCGATGCGATGCGAGCCTCGCTCGAGGTCAAGGATTTCCCGGGCGCTGCAAAGCGGGCCAGCGAACTGGAGGTCATCGGTTCGTCGGCGGAACTCAAGCCGGCGGTCTCGGTGTTGCGCGGCAGGCTCGCCGAGGGACTAGGCCACGACAAGGACGCGTTGGACGAATACAGGAGCGCGATCAGATCGTCTGACCGCGCCGCGGCGACCGAGGCAAAATTGCTGGAAATTGCGCTGAGGCAAAGACGCGACGAGATAAACCAGGCCGATTCACTGCGCGAACTTGAGACCCTTTCGGTGACGTGGCGCGGCGACGCGCTCGAGGTGCAGACGCTGGAGATGCTGGCGCGCATCTACGCCGATACCGGGCGCTACGCCGAGTCGTTCGGTGCGGTGCGGATCGCGAACATGCTTGCACCCAATCTCGAGGTCGCCCGCCAGGGCCAGGACGCCGCGTCGGCGTTGTTTGCGCAACTTTTTCTGGGCCCGAAGGGCGACGAACTTCCCCCCATCGAAGCGCTCGGCATGTTCTACGAATATCGCGACCTGACGCCGATCGGCCGGCGCGGCGACGAAATGATCCGCCGGCTTGCGGATCGGCTGGTCGCGGTCGATCTGCTCGACCAGGCGGCCGAACTGCTTCAGTACCAGATCGACAAGCGGCTCGAAGGCGCCGCGCGCTCACAAGTGGCGGCGCGCCTGGCGATGGTTTACCTCACCAATCGCAAGCCGGAGCGAGCCATCGGGGCGCTTCGCTCGACCCGCATTGCCGATCTCTCCGGCGAACTGCGTCAGCAACGGCTGTTGCTGGAGGCGCGCGCGCAGAGCGACGTCGGCCGTCACGACCTCGCGCTCGACATCATCTCCAACATCGGCGGCCGGGAAGCGATCCGGTTGCGCTCGGATATCTATTGGGCGGCGCGGCAGTGGCGCGAGTTGGCCGAACAGATCGAGTTGTACTACGCCGAGCGCTGGCGCGATTTCAAACCGCTCAATTCGATGGAAAAGAGCGACATCATCCGCGCGGTGGTCGGATATGCGCTGGCCGAGGATGCCATCGGTCTGGCGCGCTTCCGCGAAAAATACGCGCCGCTGATGAGCGGCGAGGCCGATCGGACCGCCTTCGACATCGCGAGCAAGCCGGTCGGCTCCAAGGGCGCCGACTTCGCCCAGATCGCCAAAATGGCGGCGAGCGTCGATACGCTTGACGGGTTCTTGCGTGAAATGCGCATGCGCTTCCCTGACGCAACCGCGCGGGCGACGATGCCGCCGGGAACGTCGAAGGCCGATCCGGTCCCGACCGGATCGCTGCCCGCGATCATTGGATTGAAGGCGGCAGGCGCGGCGAAGAAATAGCTGCCGCGATATTGCAGGTTTATCCCCTCGACAGATGCCCGCCGAGGCGTCAATTTGCGTCGGCAGACCGCGCAGGGGAAGCCGCCGCCATGAGCAAGCCGACCAAGACCGAAGCCGAACTCATCGCGATGGCGAGGGCTGAACTCAAGGTTCACGCCGATTGCCCGGACGGAATCGCTATTTCGGTGATCCGCACCGAAGATGGCTGGGAATTCCGCGCCGCGGCAGACGAGGCGACCGTGGCGAAGCCAGGCTACCCCGAATGCGTCGCGATGATCGTCCAGATCGGCGATCACCTCAGCAAGCAGTATGACGTGAGCGGCTGAGCCGGCGTCGCTAGAGCGGGAAGACTTTTCTTCGAATCGTCATCGCGCTCTATCTTTTTGTTTGAGCATGATCTCCGCGCAAACGCTTTCGCGTTTGTCGCGAGGGAAAACCGGGATCCACTTTTCCGGATCATGCTTCTATCCGCCGTAGCTCTGCACGAGGCTGCCGGCCACCAGCGACCAGCCGTCGACCAGCACGAAGAAGATCAGCTTGAATGGCAGCGAGACCACCACCGGCGGCAGCATCATCATGCCCATCGACATCAAGACCGAGGCGACCACGAGGTCGATGATCAGGAACGGCAGGAACAAGAGGAAGCCGATTTCGAACGCGCGCTTGAGCTCGGAGATCATGAAGGCCGGCATCAGGATCCGCAGCGACATATCGTCCGGCGTCGCGGGCGGGGGCTCGTGCGACATATCCATGAACAGTTTCACGTCCTTTTCACGCACGTTCTTGAGCATGAAGCCGCGCAGCGGCACCGAAGCGCGCTGCAGCGCTTCCTCGACACCGAGCTGGTTGGCGACCAGCGGCTTGATGCCGTCGTCGTAGGATTTCTGCAAAACCGGAGCCATCACGAACGCGGTCAGAAACATGGCCAGCGCAATGATGACGGAGTTCGGCGGCGCGGTCGCGGTGCCGAGCGCGGTGCGCAAGAGCGACAGCACCACCACGATCCGGGTGAACGACGTCATCATGATCAGGATCGACGGCGCGACCGACAGCACCGTCAATAGCGCGATCAGCTGGATCGCGCGCTCGGTGACGCCGCCATTGCCCTGACCGAGATTGATGCTGATATCCTGCGCGAACGCGGGAACCGCCAGCGATCCGGTGGCTATCAGAGTGACAAAAAACAGAACTCTACGCGGGAGGGCCGCCGGCCTCACGAAGGGTTCTTCGGACGGCCCAGCAAGGACGCCATCTCGTCTTCAAGGTTCTCAAATCCGCTCTTCGATGGCGCCGGCGGCACCGGTGGAGCCACGGGGGGTTCGCTGCGCGCGGCCGCGCGAGCAGGCGGCGGTTCGGGCGCGACCGGCGGCGCAACCGGCTCGCCGGTCGGACGGCGAAGCGCTGCTTCCAACCGTTGCGCCATCTCGGCCAGATTTTGGTCCGCCGACGACAGCGCGGGAGCTGGCGGCGGAGGGGGTGGCGGCGGAGGCGGGGGCGGAGGTGGTGGCATCGTGACGCGCTCCGGCGCGCGGATCGGCGGCTTTGGCGCTTCGCTCGGGCGCGGACGGGGCATCAATGGCTCGCCGCGAGACGGCATCCGGGGTTCGGGGCGAGGCTCGGGACGGCCGCCGAGCGGCTCAGGTGTGAAGCCTGACAGCGGATCGCGGTCGATGCGCCGTTCCGCCGGAGGTGGCGGTCGTCGCGCTTCGTCGGCAAAGGACGGCCGCACCTGGCGCGGGGGTGGCTCTGGCATTTGCGGTTCGGCGTGTTCGAAGGGCTCGCCGCGCCCGTTATCGGCGTCGCTCCAGTTGCTCGCGTCGGGGAGGGGAGCGATACGCGGCTCCGGACTGGCGACGGCCGGCCGCTGCGGCAGCTGGTCCCGTCCGGGCATGGCGCGCACGATGTTGGATTCAACGACGATGTCGGTGGGGCCGCCGATCATCAGCAGGTGCTCGATGTTGTCGCGACGCACCAGCACAAGCCGTCTGCGCCCGTCCACGGCGGCAGCGTCGATCACCGCCAGGCGGGGCATCCGGCCGCGATTGGGATTGGCGCCAAGCCGGTTGCTGGCGAATCGGCGCACCAGCCAAGCCGCAACGCCAATCAGCGCCAGGACCGCCACAAACGCGAAGACAAATGTAAGTGCCTGCATGCTCTATCCCCGGCAAGTAGCGTTTTCTTCAAGTTTCTATTTATCGGACGCGGATCAAAAGGCGACCCCACCGCACGGCAAACGAAGCCTAAGTCCGGCCCAAACTGTTAATTTCCCACGGCAGAAGCTGCCGCCTTAATATCTTAATAACCCATGAATCGGCTGGGCCAAAACGACTTCTCGCGGTCCCAATACTGATGATTTCGTTGGTTAACGCAGCATTCGTGGCGAAATTGCGCTCGGAGCGATTCGCGATCGACCAATCTGCCGCCGAATAAGCCTTCGTCCGCGGGTCTGATCTTAACCAGCCGTTAACCATACACACGGCAAATTCTGCCTACCTTGAGCGGCATCGGGCTGCGGAGGCGAAGGCAGAGCGGCGCGATGTCCATCAACGATCTTCCGGCCTTGTCGATGTTGCGCACCAAGATGCAATGGCACCAGGAACGCCAGCACGTGCTGGCCGAAAACGTCTCCAACTCCAATACCCCCAATTTCAAACCGCGCGACCTGGTCGAACCGAAATTCGACCAAAGCGGCGCCGGTGCTGCGGGAGGGGCGGGATCGCTGGCGATGCTGCGCACCACCCAGGGCCACATCGCCGCCTCGGGCGCCGAACCAAGCTTTGATCAGAACCGAAGGGTGGGGTTTCAAACGAGGCCCGCCGGCAATGCCGTGAGCCTGGAGGAGGAGATGCTCAAAGTCTCCGCCAACCAGATGGATTACGCGGCGGCGACCTCGCTCTACACCAAGAGCCTGCACCTTCTGAAAATGGCGATCGGCAAGGGCTAAGGGCATGATCCGGAGCCAGAGGGCTCGAAGGCGCGCCGGCTAAGGGAAGGGCAGCATCATGGCAAACGACGCAAGCGATTTCGCCCGATCGATGGGCATTGCGACGTCGGGCCTGCGGGCGCAGGCCGGACGGATGCGCGTGATCTCGGAAAATATCGCCAATGCGGATTCGACTGCGCCGACCGCCGGCGGCGAGCCCTATCGCCGCAAGGTGCCGAGCTTTTCCTCCGCGCTCGATCGCACGCTGGATGCGAAGGTGGTGACGCTCGGCAAGATCCGTCCCGATCGAGCCGCGTTTCGCATCAAGTACGAGCCAGGTAACCCGGCGGCGGACGCCGCCGGCAACGTCAGATATCCCAACGTCAATCCGCTGGTCGAAATGACCGACATGCGTGAGGCGCAGCGATCTTACGAAGCCAATCTCAACATCATCAGCGCAACGCGCCGGATGATCCAACGCACGCTCGACATCCTCAAGGCCTGAACAGGAAAGCTTGAACCATGGCTTCACCCACAGTTGCTGCAAACGCCTACGCCTCGGCCGCCCGCATCCTCGAGACCGGCGGCGCCGGCAAGGCGAGCGACACCGGCGGGCAGTCCTTCGGCGCGGTACTCAAGGACGCGATCGGCAGCGTCCTCGAGGTCGGGCGCAAATCCGACGCCCAGACGGTCTCGATGGCCTCCGGCAAGGCCAATGTCATGGACGTGGTGACGGCGGTCGCCGAAACCGACGTCGCGGTCTCGACGCTGGTGTCGGTGCGCGACAAGGTCATCCAGGCCTATGAAGACATCATGAAGATGGCGATCTAGTTCGTCATTGCGAGCGCAGCGAAGCAATCCATCGCGCCGCAAATACAGAAGGCTGGATTGCTTCGTGGCAAGGGCTCCTCGCAATGACGGGGTAGAGAACAGGAAGTCAAATGACAGGTGCTGAAACCCTCGACGTGGCGCGCGATGCGATCTGGACCATCGTCGTGGTGTCGTCGCCGCTGATGATCGTAGGCCTCGTCGTCGGCGTTGTGGTGTCGTTGTTCCAGGCGCTCACGCAGATCCAGGAACAGACGCTGATATTCGTCCCGAAGATCCTTGCGATCTTCGTCACGCTGCTGTTGGCGCTGCCATTCATGGCCAACTCGCTGCACGGCCACATGATGCGGATATCATCGCGAATCATAGGCGGTTGATGGCATTATGCGGCGCAAATGCGCATCGATATTTCAGTTCTGCCGGCGCTCGCGGCTGCCTTCATGCTGGTATTCGCCCGTGTCGGCGCGATGGTGATGCTGCTGCCGGGATTGGGCGAGTCCAATATTCCGGTCCGCATCAAGCTCGCGATCGCGCTTCTGTTGACCCTGATCATCCTGCCGTTGCACCGCGCCGCCTACCAGATCGACATGGGCTCGCTCTCGCCGCTTCTGGTGCTGATGCTCTACGAAATCATCGTCGGCATCGTGCTCGGCGCCACCGCGCGGGTGACGCTTGCGGCGCTCCAGGTGGCAGGCTCGGTGATCGCCCAGCAACTCGGCCTCGGATTCGTGACATCGGTCGATCCGACCCAGGGCCAGCAAGGTCTCTTGATCGGAAATTTCCTCACGCTGCTCGGCGTGACCATGCTGTTTGTGACCGACAGTCATCATCTCGTCATCGCAGCCCTCAACGACAGCTATTCGATCTTTTCGCCGGGCGAGCCGATACCGAGCGGGGACGTCGCGGCACTTGCCACCCGCGCCTTCGCAGCCGCCTTCAAGATCGGCATGCAACTTGCGGCGCCATTTCTGGTTTTCGGCCTGGTCTTCAACATCGGGCTGGGCGTGCTGGCGCGGTTGATGCCGCAGATGCAGGTCTATTTCGTCGGCGTGCCGTTATCGATCCTCTCCGGCTTCCTGATCCTTGCCGTGGTCATTTCGGCGATGATGGGAACCTACCTCGATTACTTCATCGCCGTCATGCACGACATGATCCCGCTTAAGTGAGAGCCTTGAAACGATGGCGGAAGAAGACGACACAACAGAACGCTCAGAAGACCCCACGCAAAAACGTCTCGACGACGCTCATGACCGCGGCGACGTCGCCAAGAGCCAGGAGGTCAATACCTGGTTCATGATCGCCGGCGCCACGCTGGTGTTCTCGACTTTCTCCGGCTCGATCGGCGGAATCCAGACGCCGCTGCGCAACCTGATCGCCAATTCCTGGATGATCCGCACTGACGGACCCGGCCTGCTGTCGTTGGCGAAACATCTCGAATATGCGGTGCTTGCGGCGCTCGGGGTGCCGCTTCTGATGCTGATGCTGGCGGCGATCGCGGGCAATATGCTGCAGCACCGGCTGGTCTGGTCCGGCGAATCGCTCAAGCCCAAGCTCAGCAAGATTTCGCCGATGGCCGGAGCCAAGCGGATTTTCGGCAAGCAGGCGGTGGCGAATTTCGCCAAGGGCGTGTTCAAGCTGGTGGCGCTGGGCGCGGTGATGACCGCGATCCTGTGGCCGGAGCGGCACCGCCTGGAGGCGATGTTGCGGTTCGATCCGGCCGCGATCTTTGGCGTGGTCACGAGCCTGACCTTGCATCTGATGGGGGCCGTCGTGGCGATGCTCGCGGTTGTCGCGATCGCCGATTATTTCTTCCAGTACCGGCAATGGTACGAGCGGCAAAAGATGTCGCTGCGGGAGATGAAGGAGGAATTCAAGCAGTCCGAAGGCGACCCTCACATCAAGGGCCGCATCCGGCAATTGCGCCAGGCGCGCATGAAGAAGCGCATGATGGCCGCGGTTCCCAAGGCCTCCGTCATCATCACCAACCCGACCCACTATTCGGTCGCGCTGTCCTACGAGCGCGGCATGTCGGCGCCGGTATGCGTGGCCAAGGGCGTCGACAATATCGCACTCAAGATCAGGGAAATTGCCGGCAAGCACGATATCCCCATCGTCGAGAACGTGCCGCTGGCAAGGGCTCTCTATGCTACCGTCGATATCGACGAGGAGATTCCGGTGGAGCACTATCATGCGGTCGCCGAAGTGATCGGCTACGTGATGGGTCTCAAGCGCGGGCTGTCCGGCCGGCGGTTATGATCGCAATGGATTTCCCACGTGAGCCGGAACGTGAGCCGGAAATGACCGCGGCCGGGGAAATAACCGCGTGACGGACTTGCGCTTGCCCGTCCGATTCAGGCACTCAGGAGGGGACGCGCGGACCGCGCGTCGAACCGGCGCGCGAAAAGCGCGTCTCATCCATGTCGACAGGCCGTGTCCACCGGTATGACCGCCGAACCTGACAAAGATGCGTCACGAGGCCCGGCGCCCGCCCATGAGCCGGTGCGGCGAAGCGGCAGCATCGTCCTGGTATTGCTGGTGGCCGGCGCGATCGTGGCGGCAGCGCTCGCGCTCACGACCATCGGCCGGGCGCAGGCGCAGCCTTATATTCTCGGCCTGCTTGCGCTTCTGGCGATGGTTGGCCTGTTCAATCTGTTTGCTTTCGCGGCCGGGATCATCCGCTTCACCGATCGCTCGACCGATGATCCGGTCGTGCGTCGCGTTCCCGATCTCGCCTATGACGGCATCGCGGTCACCGACCCCCGCGGTCATGTGGCCTACGCCAATGCGGCCTATCTCGCGTTGACCGGGGCTGCGAGCCCGCACGAGGTCCGCCCGGTGGAACGGGCCTTTATCGGCAATCCCGATGTATCGGAAGCGGTGTTTCGGCTGCTGAAGGCGGCGCGCGAAGGCAAGCGGCAGCAGGAAGAGGTCCGCCTGGCCGGCCAGGATGGAACCCACGGCCGCTGGCTGCGGATGCGGGTTCGCCCGCTCGGCCAGGGCAAGCGCGAGGCGAAATATGCGGTGTGGTCGATCGCCGACATCACACGCGATCGCGAGCGGCAGGAGGACGTTTTCCAGGAACTGCAGCACGCGATCGAATATCTCGATCACGCGCCATGCGGCTTCTTCTCGGTCAATCCCGCCGGCGAGATCGCCTATGTCAATGCCACGCTCGCCAACTGGCTGGACTACGATCTGGCGGAGATCGGATCGGGCGGGTTGAAGCTCACCGACATCGTGTCGGGCGACGGCGCGTCGCTCCTGACGTCGATCGGGCCTGCGCCGGGCGAGGTCAAGACCGAAGTGTTCGACATCGACCTGCGCATGCGAACCGGCAAGACCATGCCGGTCCGTCTTTATCACAAGCTGGCGTTCGGGGCCGACGGCGCGCCGGGCGCCTCGCGCACGCTCGTGATCAGCCGGGCGCGGGACGAACGCTCCGATCCGCAGCGGGCGGCCGAGGTCCGCTTCATGCGCTTCTTCGACCATACGCCGATGGCGATCGCGACCGTGGATCGCTCGGGCGCGGTGGTCCGCGCCAATGCGCGCTTCGCCAAGCTCGCCCAAAGCCTCAGCCCCGAAGGCGTGGCCAGCAAGTCGATCTTCTCGACCGTCAACGCGCGCGATCGCCATCTCCTGGTCGCGGCCATCAATCAGGCGGCGGAGGGGCAGGGCGATATCCCGCCGGTCGAGGCCATGCTCGACGGCGCCAGGGAGCGCTGGGGGCAGTTCTTCGTCACCGCGGTCGAGGAGGACGAACGCGAGGCCGAGACGGCCATCGTCTACATGCTGGAGACGACCGAACGGCGGGCGCTGGAGAACCAGATCAACCAGTCGCAGAAGATGGACATGGTCGGCCAGCTCGCCGGCGGCATCGCGCACGATTTCAACAACGTGCTCTCGGCCATCATGATGGCGAACGACTTCCTGCTGAACGCACACAAGCCGACCGATCCGTCGTTCCAGGACATCATGCAGATCAAGCAGAACGCGACGCGGGCGGCGACCCTGGTGCGCCAGCTTCTGGCGTTCTCGCGCCGCCAGACGCTGCGGCCGCAGGTGCTCGATCTCGGCGACGCGCTGTCGGATCTGACCATGCTGCTGCGCCGCCTGATCGGCGAGAAGGTCAAGCTCGACCTCGTGCATGGCCGCGACCTCTGGCCGGTGAAGGTGGACGTGTCGCAGTTCGAGCAGGTGATCGTCAATCTCGCCGTCAACGCCCGCGACGCGATGCCTGACGGGGGAAAGCTGACGGTGCGAACCGCCAATTTGTCTGCGGAGGAATCCGCGCATCTCGCCTACAAGGGCATGCCGGCGGCCGACTATGTCCGGATCGACATCTCCGATACCGGCACCGGAATTGCGCCTGAGATCGTCGACAAGATCTTCGAGCCGTTCTTTTCGACCAAGGAAGTCGGCAAGGGCACCGGGCTCGGCCTGTCGACGGTGTACGGCATCGTCAAACAGACCGGCGGCTTTATCTACGTGGAGTCCGAACCCGGCAAGGGCACCACGTTCCACATCTTCCTGCCGCGCCATCATGCCGAGCAGGAGGTTCAGCCCGACTCGGCTGCCGCCGCGGCCAAGGAGACGCCGGCGGACGCCAAGCCGCGCGCCGACCTGACCGGGCAGGGCACCATTCTGCTGGTCGAAGACGAAGAGGGTCTGCGCTCGCTGAACGCGCGCGGCCTGCGCTCGCGCGGCTACAGCGTGATCGAGGCGTCGAACGGGTTAGAGGCGCTGGAAGCGCTGGAAGAAAAGAACGGCGCGGTCGATCTCGTGGTTTCCGACGTGGTGATGCCGGAAATGGACGGCCCGACGCTTCTGAAGATGATGCGCGGGAAAAATCCGGACCTCAAGATCATCTTCGTATCCGGCTATGCCGAAGACGCCTTCGAGAAGAGCCTGCCCGAGAACCAGCAATTCGCGTTCCTGCCGAAGCCTTTCACGCTGAGCCAACTGGTTGCGGCAGTGAAGGAAACCATGGCGCCGTCATAAGGCTTTCGGGAACGCTCCGCCGGCCCCCGGCAATTCGGCCACCTCGGCGCCCCGCGACCGAGGGCCGCAGCTTGTTTCCCTCGCAACGGCTTCACTTTTGGGCAACCCTGCCCATCTTAGGGGCGTTTCCCCAAGCCGGGGATTTGAGGAAAATTGCCATGAAATTCACGCAACGCGCTCGCGGCACCATACAGGCGATCGCCATCGCTTTGTCGCTGGCGTTACCCCTTGTCGCGGCGGTCTCATCGGCCGACGCGCGGATCGGCGGAGGCGTCAGTTCGGGGTCACGGGGAGCTCGAACCTTTTCCGCGCCGCCGAGCACATCGACCGCCCCGAATGCGGCGCAGCCGTTCAATCGCACCATCACCCAACCGTCGAGCCCGGGGCTAGGCACGCCGGCGGGCGGCGGATTCTTCAACCGGCCCGGCATGGGCATGCTGGGCGGCCTCGCCGCCGGCTTCCTCGGCGCGGGCCTGTTGGGCATGTTGTTTGGCGGCGGAATGTTTGGCGGGATCGGCGGATTGTCGTCGATCATCGGCCTTGTCCTCCAGATCGGCTTGATCATTCTCGTGGTCAGGCTCGCGATGTCGTGGTGGCAGCGCCGCCACGAGACGGCATCCGCCTTTGCGGGCGGCCCGTCCCCGCTCAGCGCACAGTCGACGTTGCGAACAGGCTCCGGTTTCGGCTTGGGTTCGGGCAGCGCACCGCTTGAGATTCTTCCCGCCGACTATGAAGCCTTTGAGCGGCTGTTAGGGGAAACCCAGGCCGCATGGTCCAACGAGGATGTCGCAAGGCTCCACACGCTGGCGACGCCCGAAATGGTGTCGTATTTTGCCCGCGATCTCGAACAGAACAAGGCGCGCAACGTCGTCAACAAGGTCTCCGGCACCAAGCTGTTGCAGGGCGACCTTGCCGAAGCCTGGCGCGAGGGCGAAACCGATTTCGCAAGCGTGGCGATGCGCTTCTCGATGGTCGACAAGACCGTCGATCGCACCACCGGCCGACTGGTCGAAGGCGGCGAGCAGCCGACCGAGGCGACCGAAGTGTGGACCTTCCTGCGCCCGCGTGGCGGCAATTGGGAACTCTCGGCGATCCAGCAGACAAGCTGATCGCCGCGAAAGATGGCAAACAGCAGGCGCTGCGGTTCACTCCGCGGCGCCTTTTCATTTCGGCGTCGCGCAGGCGGATTAATATCGGCTAGGATGGGTTGGTTTTCGGACCGCCGGCTGACACTTTTTTGGCCACCAAATCAAAAACGAATCGGAGGAACAGATGCCCAGTTTCGCTCAAATTGTCTCGCGCGCGAGCCTCATTCCGGCTGTCGCCACAATCGCGGTCGTCGCCGTCCAGCCCGCGCAGGCGCAATCGGCCAATACCACCTTCTTCGTGACCTCGGTTGGTCCCGGCAACGGCGCCAACCTCGGTGGCCTCGCCGGCGCCGACAATTACTGCCAGACGCTGGCGCAGGCCGCGGGCGCCGGCGCCAAGACCTGGCGCGCTTATCTCTCGGCGCAGGCCGCAGATGGCAAGCCGGCGGTGAATGCGCGCGACCGCATCGGCAAGGGACCGTGGCAGAATTCGAAAGGCGTCGTGGTCGCCAAGGATGTCGCCGATCTGCACGGCGCCAATGGTCTGACCAAACAGACCGCGCTCAGCGAGAAGGGCGACGTCATCAACGGCCGCGGCGACACGCCGAACCGACATGACGTGCTGACCGGATCGCAAGCCGACGGCACGGCATTTCCGGCGGGCGAGGACCGCACTTGCAAGAACTGGACGAGCAGCACGCAAGGTGCGGCGATGGTCGGACATTCCGACCGCATTGGCCTGCGCGACGACGATGCTTCAAAATCCTGGAACAGCTCGCACCCCTCGCGCGGACCGGACGGCGGTTGCTCGCAGGCCGACCTCAAGAGCACCGGCGGCGACGGCCTGATGTACTGCTTCGCGGCGAATTGAGACGCGGGCCAAAAGACCTCACCGGGCAGAGCGGGGCGTTACTCGAATCCATCACCGAGGATGCCTTGCTCGATATATTGCCGGCGCTGGTCCTCGTCATGGCTGATGACGATCGCGAGGTTCTTCTCGGTGCGGCTGAGGCCGTTGAGCCAGTTCAGCTCGGCGGCCATCAGCTCCGGCGGCTCCTTGATCCACGGGGCGTCCTTGCCGGTGTTCAGCCTTACCCCATCCATGTGCCAGGCAACGTCACCGGCCAGCAGCAGCTCCTTGCCTGACTGCAGCACGACGTAGACCATCTGGGAGCCCGGCGTATGGCCGGGCGCCTTGATCAGCGCGATACCCGGCGCGAGCGGGAAATAGTCGGGATAGTCGAACACGCGCAATCGCGCGGCCATTTCCGCGGTCGGCTTCAGCTCGGGAATCTGCGGCTCGTCGATCAGGGTTTGGAGCTGCTTGCGCGTCAGCAGGGTTTTTGGCGCGAGTTCGGCGAATGACGCGCTGCGCATCACCCCGGCGACGTGGTCGCCATGCTCATGGGTGACGATGATTGCCTTGGCGTTTCGCAGCGCCTCCGCCACCCGCGCCGCCTGTTCGGGAAAATACGGTTCCTGCACCCCGCGACCGAAGAACTGATGGGTCGGCAGGTCCATGCCGGTGTCGACCATCACCGTTCCGTCGCCATAGACGATCTGATACGCGGTCCGCGCCTGCACGCTCGGCTCGGCCGGCAGACCCTTGACCGCGAAGTTCTTGGTGCGCCGGCTTTCGGCGAATTTGACGACGTTGACGCGGAGCGGTCGCGGCCCCGGGATCATCCCGGCCACCTGTCGGATCTGATCGAGATCGGCGGTCCATGGCGACGAAGGTTCGGCTGCGCGCGTCGTCTCCGCCGCAGACAACTCGAATGCCACGCAAAGTCCGAGCAACAACAGCGACACGTGCAGAGAGTTTGCTCATGATCGGGAATGATCCATTTTGGCGGCGTCGGTAGTATAACAAGGCCGGTTGGATTGGTGCTCTGCTGCGAACTTCTGGCATGTTTCGCCCTGCTATCACAGACGAAGGGCCTTTGCGATGCGTTATGAACTCTACTACTGGCCGGGCATTCAAGGCCGCGGCGAATATGTCCGTCTCGCACTGGAAGAGGCTGGCGCCGATTATGACGATGTCGCGCGCGGCGAACGCGGCATGGCGGCGATGATGCGGATGATGGAGGCAAAGGGCACGCCGCCGTTCGCGCCGCCGTTTTTGAAAGCCGGCAAGCTCGTGATCGGGCAGACCGCCAACATCCTGTTCTATCTCGGACCGCGCCATGGCCTCTCACCGAAGGCGGACGCGGCAAAGCTCTGGGTGCACCAGTTGCAGCTGACGATCACGGATTTCGTGCTGGAAGTTCACGACACCCATCATCCGCTGGGACCCACGCTTTATTATGAGGACCAACGCAGCGAGGCAAAGAAGCGCACGCGCGAATTCTGGAACGATCGCGTGCCGAAATATCTTGGCTATTTCGAACGCCTGCGCCAGCACAATGGCGGCGCCTTTGTTACCGGACGCAGGCTGACCTATGTCGATCTTTCGCTGTTCCAGATCGTGGAAGGGCTGCGCTACGCTTTTCCCAAGCATATGAAGGTCTTCGAGCGGCAGATTCCCGGACTGCTTGAGCTGCACGACCGCGTGGCGCAGCGGCCGAATATCGGGGCCTATCTTTCGAGCGACCGTCGCATCCCGTTCAATGAGGACGGCATTTTCCGGCATTATAAGGAGCTGGATTTGTAGGATGCGTGGGCCAGCGTGCCGCGCCGGGAGATCGATGCAACCTACCTGTTGCGCCCGTCAATCGGCGTCATCGCCAGCTTGGCGAGTTCGATTCCGTCGATGCAGTTGACATTGAGCGCGACCACTTCGGTGCCGTCAGGCTTGCTGCCGCGCGCGAACACTTCGACGCCGCAGTCGCCGCAGGATTGGTGCCGGATCGCGTGTTTGTTGAACAGATATTCCTTCAGATTGTCTTCGCCGGCGCGCAGTTGAAAATTCGGAGGCGACAGAAACGCGAAATGCAGGCCCTTCTTGGTGCAAATCGAGCAGTTGCACGCGGTGACCATGGCAAGATCGGTGGTGCATTCGAAGCGTACCAGGCCGCAATGGCAGCCGCCGGTGAAGGTTTTGCTGTCGGGCATCGTCCGCTCCGTGCTGGAATCTCCGTGAGCAGACGGGCCATTTCAGGCAAACTTGCGGCGGTTGCCTTCAATCGCACGCAGCCGCGCAACGCCGTTCGGCGGGTCGCCAGGCGCGGCCCGCTTGCGCAACACCCTCTGGTGATTTTTGGGTGTGCTCGCCCTTAGACGAGCTGATTGACCCGCGTTCCCTGTCCGGGCGGCAGGGCGGCCTGAACCGGCGGCTGGGCCGCGCCCGCGTCGTTGGCGTCGCCGTCAGGCTTGACGTCGGGCGTCTTGGTCGTGCTCGGGTCGGGATAGTTGATCGGCGCGGGGGTTGACGCCGGAATGCTCGAAATGCTCATGAACGGGATCCTGCTGCACTTATCGGCCGATTGTGCAGGCGTGCGCGCAAAGGCTTTATGAATCCAATCGGTAAATCGGGGCCTATCTCGGTACGCGCCGCAATGTGGTGAACGGCAGCTCCCATGAATCGCTAAAATTGTAGCGATTGCGCCTACTCGTCCTTGCCGCGCTGGATCGCGATCGCGGCCTCGGTCTTGGTTCGCGTGCAATTCATGTCGAGGCGGCGGTAGCGAATATTGACATCGTCGCCGCGAAAAATGCCCATTCGCGACATGCAGCGCGAGGCGCCCTTGAGCATATCATCCCTTGGCAGCGTAAAGACGATGGCAGCCGCGCTGGCGACGAATTCGACGAATTCCGGTTTCGGTTTGCGGCTGTCGGCCTTGACGTAGAGCTCGTTGGAGTATTTGCGGTTGGTGCAGCCGAGCGAGAGTTCCTTGGCCAGCGGGTGCGACAGATAGATGACGTTGGCGGCCGTGATCCCGATCTTCAGGCCATCGATCTGGTTCTTGAGCTGGTTTGCGATGTCCTGGCAGCGGTCGGCGCGCGCCGGTGTAGCGGCGGCGAGGACGAGAAATACCGCCGCCAGCGCCATTGTCGCGGCGAGCGTGGTGAATCGCAAAACGTCGACTTTCAATGCCATTGTGAACTGCCCCTTTGCGCCATTGAAGCGTCCAAGGGCCGTTCGCGCAAGGGTGGGCATGTCGAAGGGGCCTTTGCCGCGTTGACACGATCACCGGAGGGCCGCATTCGCGCACGCCCATCCATGCTGCACTCCCTTCCTTTTGGCGCAAAAGTGCTTAGAACGGTGCCATCGCCGGGTGGTGCCTCGAAGCAGGCGCTTCCGGCTCAAAACATGCGAGCCACTGCCCATGAACGCCCCCATCGCTTTCCCCGATCCGAAACCCGTTCCGCCCTACAAGCACACCCCGCTGTTTCCGCTTGGGCCCGACACCGCGCCCTACAAGAAGATCACGAGCGAGGGCGTGCGGGTCGAGAAGGTGCTCGGCAGGGACATGCTGGTGGTCTCGCGCGAGGCGCTGCGGGCGTTGTCGGAAGCAGCCTTCGGCGAGATCAATCATTACTTGCGGCCCTCGCATTTGAAGCAGTTGCGCGCGATCCTCGACGACAGCGAGGCGAGCGACAACGACAAATTCGTCGCCTTCGATTTCCTGAAGAACGCCAATATCGCGGCCGGTGGCGTCTTGCCGATGTGCCAGGATACCGGCACCGCGATCATCATGGGCAAGAAGGGCGCGCGCGTCATCACCGATGGCGACGACGAGGCCGCGCTCTCCGAAGGCGCGCGCGATGCGTATCTGCGCCGCAACCTGCGCTATTCGCAAGTCGCACCCTTGTCGATGTATGAGGAAAAGAACACCGCCAACAACATGCCGGCGCAGTGCGAGATCTACGCCGAGGGCGGCTCCTTGGAAACAGACTTGGCCTACAAGTTCATGTTCATGGCCAAGGGCGGAGGAAGTGCCAACAAGAGCTTCCTGTTCCAGGCGACGCCTTCGGTCTTGACCCGGGATCGCCTGCTGGCGTTCCTGAAGGAGAAGGTGCTCACGCTCGGCACGGCGGCGTGCCCGCCTTATCACCTCGCGATCGTGATCGGCGGGACGTCCGCCGAACTCTGCATGAAGACGGTGAAGCTTGCCTCCGCCCGCTATCTCGACGCGCTGCCAACGCACGGGTCGGCCGACGGCAACGCCTTCCGCGATCTTCGAGATGGAGCAGGAAATCCTGAAAATGACGCAGTCGCTCGGGGTAGGGGCGCAATTCGGCGGCAAATATTTCTGTCACGACGTCCGCGTGATCCGCCTGCCGCGCCACGGCGCCTCGCTGCCCATTGGTTTAGGCGTGTCGTGCTCGGCCGATCGTCAGGTGCTCGGCAAGATTACAAAGGACGGCGTCTATCTCGAAGAGCTCGAGCACAACCCCGCGCAATATCTGCCGACGGTCGAGCAGGCGCTCGGCGGCGAAGTCGTGAAGATCGATCTCAACCAGCCGATGAAGGACATTCTGGCAACGCTTTCAAAACATCCGATCAAGACGCGGCTGTCGCTGACCGGCACCATGATCGTGGCGCGGGATTCGGCGCATGCCAAATTGCGCGAGCGGCTGGAGAAGGGCGAGAAGCTGCCGGATTACTTCAAGAACCATCCGGTCTATTACGCCGGCCCCGCCAAGACGCCCGATGGTTACGCCTCCGGCGCGTTCGGCCCGACCACCGCAGGAAGGATGGATTCCTTCGTCGACCAGTTCCAGGCGGCGGGCGGATCGATGGTGATGGTGGCCAAGGGCAATCGCGCGGTCGCGGTCCGCGAGGCCTGCAAGAAGCACGGCGGATTTTATCTTGGTTCGATCGGAGGTGCGGCGGCGAACCTCGCCGAGCACTGCATCAAGAAGGTCGAGGTCGTCGAATACCCCGAACTCGGCATGGAAGCGATCTGGCGCATCGAGGTCGTGGATTTCCCGGCCTTCATCATCATCGACGACAAGGGCAACGACTTCTTCAAGGAATTGAATCTGGGGTGAGGGGTGAAGTTTCTTCGCCGCCTCCTCCTGCAACGCGCCTGTGAGCCGAGCCTGCGATGATTGAATGGTTCGATGACTTGAAACTCGGCATGCGCTTTACGAGCGGCAAGGTGACCGTAAGCCGGGAAGACATCAAGCGGTTCGCGGCCGAATTCGATCCGCAGCCGTTTCACCTCGACGAGGATGCTGCCGAGAAAACGGTCTTCAAAGGGCTTGCGGCGTCGGGATGGCACACGGCGGCGATCGCCATGAATCTTGCCATTCAGGCGCGGCCGTTCGGGCCGCACCCGTTGATGGGAGCCGGCGTGGACGAGCTGCGCTGGATGAAGCCCGTGAGGCCCGGCGATACCCTTCACCTGGAGGGAGAGGTGGTCGAACTGATCCCTTCGCGGAGCAAGCCGCAAGGCGTCGCCCGCATCAAATGGACCGCCTACAATCAGCACGGCGAGGCCGTCTACACGTTCAATCCAATCGCCATCGTGCCTCGCCGGCCCACCTGACGGTATCGGGCCGCGTTTTGTGCGAGCGGATGTCGCGGGGGACGTCATGTTCCCCACGCTTGACAAAGCGAAAGGCGGCCCTTGCTTTTGCTATAATGGAATGTATCGCAACGTATGTTGATTTTTGCCTCAGCCGATCTGCACCGGCAAATCATCTGGTTTTTCCGTGACTTTATATCCCCACATAAACAAGGCAGCTTCGATTTCGCGCGGATTCGCTTGGCACTCTCTCGCGACTTGCCAGATGATTTGCGATGCCGATCGCACCATCAAGGCATGACAGCGATCTCTGGATTTGCCAAATAGCGCCGGAAAATGAATGCGCTTCGTCTCGGGGGACCGCTTGGCCTCTCGATCCACGGCGAAAAGCAATTCCTCGGCAAGGTCGTATTGATGAATTTCCCGTTCTTCGGCAAATCTGGCAACAAAGAAGCCGAGCGCACCACCGACTCGGCCATCGTAGATCATAAGCTTCTGTTCGGGGTCGGCGAGGCTCACGAATCTCGTCATCGTTGAGTTCATCATCAGGTTTTCACCGTCGAACGACTCCAGCGAGGCGCCTTCATCCTTAATCAGATCGATTGCGGTCCAAAGCTTGGCGGAAATCTCATCCGCGTTTCGTTCAATCCACTCAAACGTCCGCTTCTGTCGATGTTTGTTGTCCACTCCGCCCCAATGCATGATCGCCCGCAAGATCGAGCAAACATCATGATTACAGTCACGTCGAATGGCGGACTGCAGATCGGCGGCGTAGCGATCCAACTCGGCCTTGTTCTCGGAGAAGCTTTTTCCGCTCCAAGAATATTTCGCAACTGCGTCCGCCAAACCAATTGCCGACCATTTGCCGTCAATGGTTCGAGACCATGCCGACGATTTTCCTCTGGAGGGAACGGAATAGGAGTGACGACGGCTGCCTCTCCACTCTCGCGCAAGGAACCGGCAAAATTCGCGAATTTGCCCATCGTTCCGAACCTCGTCGATTCTCCGGCTGCCGCACGGGGCCAGCGTGGAAAACGATGCGTGCGCCCACGAGGTCGCGGCGCTGCTCGCCAGCCAAGACTCGTCATTTTGCGGGCCGTGCGGACCCGCAAATCGGAGCGATTCTGCCATGACACAGCGCTACGTTGCTTGAGGGATGTTTCTGCGGATGAGGTCCGATAGCTGGACCAAAAGCCCTCGAAGCCGGGCGTTCTCCTCAAGCAGCGAATGAACATTGTCGGTGTGTTCGTCATCCCAAAGTGCCAACTCATCCTCTCGAAGCGCATTTTCCTCAAGTAGCGAAAGTGCATCGTCGGTAGGTTCGTCAGCCCAAAGAGTAGGCCCATCAAGGTGGGTTGGCTTGTTTCGCGGCAGATGGTTCATGACTAATACTCCACTTCAAATAACTGAAAACGCCCCCAGTCATCTCATCGCCGCGCAGAATGAATTGAGTCGGCCGGCAAATTTGAGTCGAAAATTGGAAATGCCAGAGATGGGTGCCGCATTGACGCCGCCGTGGCGCCGGAAAATCTCGGAAGTGCTTGTGCGCCGAGGACATCGGCCCGCTGGCGGTCAACAGGGCACCAAATTGGGTGTTGCGATCACCTGGGCGAACCCTCCCCAAGGGCCTCGACGCGGTGCTCCTGCCATGTTTTAGCCAATTCTTCGCTCTGTGTTTTTGTGCTTTAATCGGCCCGCGCAGATCAGACGGCAGCCCTCCCTTTGGGCGACCGGGCTTTGAAAAGGAGCGCGAATGAGTATCACGGCGACCCCGCAACAAAGTCATTTTCGCGACATCGCGCTGGCCGCGATCACTGAAGCTCATGAACTGGTCGGGCGCGGCGGCGAACAACGCGCGCAGTTTGAAGACAGGGCTTTCAAATCAGAAAAAGAGAAAAATGCCATGCCCCATCCTCCGAGCGACCTGCCGCGTTCGGCGGAGCCCGGCCCAGGGTCATCGCGTGGTGGGCTGGCATTGCGGAGCATGGGTCTGCTGACGGTAGCGTGCATCGGCGTCGCCGCCTTTGCGTGGCGTTCGAACCACGACCAACCGGCACCGGACCCGATTTCGACCTCATCGGTGTCGAATGAAAAACGAGAGATGCCGGCACGGCCGGTCCCATATAAAGCCGATATGACGGCCGAAACTGGTGCAGGAACTCCGCATCCGCCTGCGGCGCAGACCGCGCTCCAGCGTTTGGCTCCAGAAGCTCCGGCACCCGCCGCAATAGCTCCCGACGTGTCGCAGCAGATCCAAACGATGGTGCGCGAACTCGCAAATGTGGAGCAGGGGATCGATCAGCTCAAAACAGGACAAATACAAATGGTCCGCGGCAATGCGGAACTGGCCGAGCATCTCAGGGCGGCGCAGGAAACGGCTCGCCACAACGCCGACCTCGCCGAAGATCTTAAGGCGGCGCAGGCTCAAATGGCTCGCGACAACGTCAATTTGGCTGAGCAGCTAAAGGCAAGTCAGGACCAAATGGCCAAAATCGCCGGGCAGCTCAAGGAAAGCCAAGAACAAGTGGCCCGCCTTCTCGCTCCGGAGCAGAAGCCGCGGCCCAAAACTCTGGTGTCATCCCCACTGCCGATCGCCAACGCGACGCGAAAGCCGGTGGCGACGCCTCAGTCGCTGCAGGTCCGAGCGCAGACGCAGGATCAAAGACATTTGCAGCCCAAACAAACAAGTGGGCAATAGCTCGGTGGTCATTTGCCGTAACGGCCAGGCAACCCGCCGCGCCGCCGATGAGCATGATCAATTCGCAATGCATTTCGCGCGCAAGGTAAGGCCATGATTGGACTTTTCTTCGAGGTGATTCCGCTGGAAGGTCATGCGTCCCGCTACTTCGAACTGGCGGCCGTTCTGCGACCGGAATTGGAACGGAGCGGTGGCGTTCTATTCATCGACCGCTATACCAGTGCTGATAGACCCGAGGTCATCCTATCGCACCAATGGTGGGTGGATGAAGAATCCTTGATCCGCTGGCGCGCGCACACCCAGCATCGTGCAATCCAGCGGGCAGGGCGCGAGCAGCACTTCAAGGACTATCGGCTGCGGATCGGGCCTGCCGTCGATGCTTCGCGCGCTGCCTCAGCGGCTCGCAGCCTTTGGGTTTTCTATCATGATACCGAGCCGGCAAGGCCGGCCGGCGGCGAGTTGTTTAAGAGCGTTTACCGGGAAGGAAAATTTCTTGTCCTGTCCGAGCAGTCGCCGGCCGCGCAGGACAAATCGGCAGATCGCAAGGCCTTCGAGATCATTCGCGACTACACGATGTATGAGCGCGCTGAGGCCCCGCAGGAGTATCCTCCAGTCACGCGCGATCCCCAGAAATAGCTGCATCAGAACGCGCGGAGGCATGGCCGAACTGACCAGCGCCAGACCTGCGAAAGCGCCGTAGGGAGCAAGGATCAGGAAAATCGTCATGGCAGCCTCGGCGTCAATTTTTACACCGTAAAGATATGTGATCCCGCTGGCGGCCGGCCTGCGGGAGCGTTGACTTAAATCAAGGTCCGACCCTGGAACTACCGTCAAGATTGAGAGGCAGCTGGCTGCGGTTTGTCGCGCGGCGTTGGCGAAGCTGTGGGAACGGTGCAGGATCCACGCGCATGCCCCAGCTCGAAGACTTCTTTGGATCAAGTGCGAGCCGAGCCGAACTCGCCAAGCTCAACAGTTTCAAAGCGGCCGTCCATCAATCGCGCGCGGAGCGGATGGCGAATGGGAAGGCCATTCGCCGCAATTTACCGCGCTCGTCCCACGCGGCATTTCGGCGCGCGCCCGATCGACCCGATCCGGTTTCGGTCCTTCAGGCGCAGAATGCCACCCGCATTGAGGAACTCGTGCCGGTGCGGATGGCGCGTATGCTGAGATCGCCTTTCGCCTTCCTGCGGGGAAGCGCCGCAATCATGGCGGGCGATCTGGCAAACTCTCCGCGCACCGATCTCGAGGTGATGGCCTGTGGCGATATGCATCTGATGAATTTCGGCCTGTTCGCGTCGGCCGAACGCAACCTGGTTTTCGCAATCAACGATTTCGACGAGGTTCTTCCGGGGCCGTGGGAGTGGGACGTCAAGCGGCTGGCGACGAGCGCCGCGGTTGCCGCTCTCTTTGTCGGCGGCGACCGGACCGATGCCGAGCAGGCGGCGCGCGCGGTGGTCGAGGCCTATGTCGGGCGGATCCGCCGTTACGCCGAGATGGATTTTTTGGAAGTCTGGTACGACCTGATCGACGAGAAAGCGATCCTGGCTGCGACCCCGCCGCGCATGCGAAAGCTCGCTCAGGCCACCTTCGACAAGGCACGCGCCCGAGGCCACATTCGGGCGCTCGATCGGATGACAGAAGAGGTCGACGGTGAGCATCGGATCCTAGAGGATGTGCCCATCATCGTTCGTGCGAAGCATCTCCCGAACGGTATACCGATCACCGAAGCACTGCAGGCGAAGTTGGGGTGCTACCTTGCGTCCCTTCCGGAGGATCGCAGGCGCCTGCTGTCGCGTTACCAGATCATCGATGTCGCACGCAAGGTTGTTGGCATAGGCAGCGTCGGCACCAGTTGTTGGGTTGTGCTGCTTGAGGAGCAAGGCGCCGATAGTCCACTGTTCCTCCAAATCAAGGAAGCGCGCGAGTCCGTGCTGGCGCGCCATCTCGACGGCAGAAGAACGATCAAGCAGCAAGGGCGGCGCGTGGTGGTGGGTCAGCGAATGATCCAGGGTTCCCCGGACATCTTTCTTGGCTGGGGGCCGGTCAAGCCGGTCAACGGCAGCCGGCATTACTATGTGCGACAACTCGCCGATATGAAGGGCGGCCTGACTTTCAACGAAGGCGATCGCGAGGCGCTTGGTGACCTCGCGAAATACTGCGGTCTGTGCGGCTGGGCACTGGCGCTTGCTCATGCGAAGTCGGGCGACTCGGCGATGATTTCAGGCTATTGCGGCACCGGCGATGCGCTCCCGGACGCCATCGGGAAATTCTCGCTGGCCTATCTTGAGCAGACCGAGCGCGATCATGCCGCACTTGCGGCGGCCGCCCGGCGTGGCAGGATTCCCGTGGCCGAAGAGGCTTGAACGGACCGGTCGGCGCTTTGCAGGTGCGCGCCGCTTCCGGACTGGCGAGCATCTGCAAGAATATTCTGTCTTCGTTTTGAGGGCAGTGACCAATGATGCGGAGCTCGAATACTCTTAGACCAGGTTGCGGGCGCGCTCTTGACGGCTTGCCGTTGCCGGCCCTGATTTGGCTTGCCCAGGTCGTCACCGGCCGCGCCACCGGCCTCCGGCCTGACTATCCGCGCACGGTATCGACGGCGTTCGAGGGCTTCGCGTCGACCAGGCTGGGCCAATTCTTCGGTCCGGCGGCCGATGAGCATCCGGGCCTGTCCGGCTTCAGCCTGTTGAGCCACGGGCGCGAGGCCTTCATCGTCCGTTTGGCGCTGGCCGACCTGGCCGAGCGAAGCCTCGACATGCAGTACTACGTCTGGGACGGTGATACGACCGGCCGGATCGTCGTCGACCACGTGATGAAGGCGGCCGATCGCGGGGTCAGGGTGCGGCTCCTCGTCGACGATCCTTTCTATAAGTCCAGCGATTCCGTCAAAGCTTCCCTCGATGCTCACCCCAATGTTGAGATCCGTCTGTTCAACCCGCTCACTAACCGGCGCTGGTCAATTCTCGACTTCATTTTCGATTTCGGCCGGGTCAACCGCCGCATGCACAACAAGCTGATGGTTGCCGACAATGCGGCGGCGATCGTCGGTGGCCGCAATATCGGTGACATCTACTATGGCGTGAACACCATCGCGAATTATCGCGATTTGGATGTATTGGCGGTGGGGCCTGTCGTCCGCGATCTGTCCGGGGTATTCGACCAATTCTGGAACAGCCCCTCGACCGTTCCGATCACCGCCATTGTCGATCGCGCCCATGGCGCAGCCGATCTTGATGGCATGCTGGTTCGTTTGCGTGAGGAGATCGCCGCGGCCGACTACCCTTATCCGATCGACCAAGATCTCGACCAGCTGGTGGCCCAAGGCACCGACCTTCGCAACGATCTCGTGTGGGCAAACGGCCGAATCATCGCCGACGACCCGGAAACCATCGCCCGCGGCAAAGAGAGCGATGACGTCATCGAATTCATTCGCGGACGGATCGCCAAGCTGAAAGCGGAGCTGCTCGTTGAATCACCGTACTTCGTCCTACCGGCGGGGGCGCAGGCAACCGTCAAAGCGCTGCACGAACGGAATGTCCGAGTGCGCGTGCTGACCAACTCGCTTGCTTCGAACGACATGCTGCCGGCGCATTCAGGCTATGCCAAGACCCGGAGGCGGCTGCTCGAGAACGGCATGGAGCTATACGAGCTGCGCCCGGATACCGAAGCCTTCCGGCCGGGCTGGTCGCTCAGATCCAAGCGGTCGTCAGCGGCCCTGCACACCAAAGCCATGGCCTTCGACGGCGAAGCCGTGTTCATCGGCAGCTTCAACCTCGACCCGCGCTCTGCCGTGATCAACACCGAAGCTGGACTCTATATCGAGAGCCCGGAGCTTGCCGAAAAGCTCACCGCCTACATGGCGACTGGCGTCGTGCCCGCCAATAGCTACCGCGTCCTCCTCGACCCGAATGGCGAGATCGCCTGGGAGACGGAGAGGGATGGCCAAAGGGTGCGCTACCAGGACGAACCCGAAACCGGCTTTCGCCGGCGCTTCGTTGCCAACCTGTTGAAGCTGCTACCGATCGACTCGCAACTCTGACGCCGACCCTTGGCGACTTTGGGCAAGATCCGCCTTTTCTGGTCTCGGGCAGAAGCTGGTGACTATCCGTGGGACGAGCCGGACCGCGCCAGCAAACGCCTTACGCCCGCGTCCCGGTGAACGGAAAGCTGCCCATCGGACCGATGCCCATTTCGCCGGAAATGCTGTCACCGGAGACCTTGCCGGAGAAGTCGAGCGTCAGCGGCATCGGGTTGGTGATGGAGATTTTCCAGGAGACGTCGTCGCCGGAGACCTTGCCGTCGAAAATTTCGGCCGTATTGCCTTCGGCGGCCATCGTTCCCGTCAGCGTGCCGGCAGTATTCTTCAGCGTCAAAGGTGCGTCGCGATCGCCCATCGGCGTGCTCATGGTGATGTTCCAGTTTCCGTCCACGGCCATCGGCATCTCCTAACGATTTTCCTCGCAAAACCGTAAATGGTTCTGGCGCGGCGGTATAGCGCATCTTCCGCCCAGGCCCAATGGCGGGCCCTGCGGCTATTTGCCGGAAATCTTTGTTCAGGCGCTGAGGGCGCGGATCCGGCTGGCGACCGCAAGCCGGAATACGGCATATTGCACGGCGAAGGCCACGATCTTGGCGCCGACCGCGACCACGGAGACATAGATCGCCCACAACCTGATGTCGCCCGATAGCGCCACACCAATGGTGCCGAGGCCAAGCGCAAACATCAGCGCCGCCCAGGCGTAGCCGGCAAACGTCACGTATTCCGGGATGGTGTCGGCCACGATCGGCGGCACGTAACGCAGCATCCAGCCGCGCTTGAGCATGATGGCGCCGATGGCGAAATGCGCGATTGAGGGCTTTGCCAGCACGAAGCGGGGATCGTCGGTCAAGAGCGTCGCACCGCCAAGCACGATCACCAGCGCCACGCTGGCATAGGCCATGAAGTTGAGCGGCTGACCCGTGATGCGGGCGCGGAGGATTTGGGCCAACGCGCCCGCGATCGCCACGCCGGTCGCCAGCATCAGATTGCCGGTGGTCAGGTAAAGTGCCAGAAAAACGATCGTCGAGAGGAAATCGGAGATGAGTTTGACGAGGACGTCCCTCATTTTCGGCACTCCTATCGTGTCGTTCGACGTGGTTTTCAGGAACCGGACGGGGCCGCGGCGGGTGCTGCGAGTTTCGTCCTGCGGTGTTCGGGATACCATCGGGTGAAATAGATCGCGGTGTTGCGTGCGGCGAATGCGATCGCAAGGCCCGACCACAGCGGCAGGCCCGGCATATAGATCACAAGCGCGTTCGCCGTCATCATCAGGACGAGGGCGAGCGCCCACGCCCAGGTGATCACATAATTGGCGGTCAGGAAATCCGGCAATTTGGTCGTCTGCGCGTCGGTCATTTCGCGGGCATATTGCAGCGTGAACGGTTTGCCGATGGCAAGCGAAACAAGCGTGATCCCGAGCACGCCGGCATCGACCGCGAGTTTCACGGCCGAAGCGCTCCAGATAGCGTCCGTGAGCGCGAGATAAGAACCGAGGGCCGCAAACAGGATCGCGGAGCCCACACCGAGCACCTTGATCGAGCGGCCGCCGAGCGCGTCATGGGCGATCACCAAAAGGCAAATGGCCGCGCCCGCGAAAAGGCTCACCGTGGCCGAACTGACCAGCATCAGACCTGCGAAAGCGCCATAGGGCGCAAGGATCAGGAAGATCGTCATGGCAGCCTCGGCGTCAATCTTTACATCGTAAAGATATCTAATCCCTGTCGACGGGAAACGTCAAGCGAAATCTTTACAGTGTCAAAATCGTGATCTATATGTGAAAAATGTCGAGAAAACCGAGCATTACCCGAGCAAAGCGTGCGGCCTCAGCCGTGGCGCCGGCGCGGACCGCGCACAAACCACGTACGGCCCGCTCCGGTCGCGGCGGCGGGACCGCGCCTTATCATCACGGCGCCCTGCACGACGCCTTGCTGGCGGCGGCCGAGCGGGTGCTCGAGCGCGAGGGGGTGGCGGGGTTGACGCTGCGGGCAGTGGCGCGCGAAGCCGGCGTCTCTCACGCCGCGCCCACCCATCATTTCGGCGATCTGACTGGTCTTGTCAGCGAACTCGCCGCGATCGGGTTCCGGCAATTCAACGCCGCGATGGTGGCGGCGGGCGCCGGCGGCAACTCGCTGGCGGAGAGGGCGATGGCGCGCGCCAAGGCCTATGTCGCCTACGCCCAGGCTCATCCCGGCATGTATGGCTTGATGTTCCGCACCGAGCGTCTCGATATGTCGCGCCCCTCGCTGCATGAGGCCGCAAAGGCGTCGTTCGCGGGTCTCGCCGGCGCGATCGGCGCCCAGCGGCAGGAGCCGATTTCCGCGGAAGCACTCTCGCTCGATCAGGGCGCTGCGATCGCTCGCGCCTGGTCGCTGGTGCATGGTTTCACCATGCTGCTGCTCGATGGCCGGCTTTCCGACATTCTCCGCAGACTGCCCCAAGGCACCGACGCCGCAACCCTTCTGGACGCGATGCTCAGGACGACGGTGGTGCGGCCGCCAGCGACGTGAAGAAGCTCCGAGGTAGCGCCGGAACACCAGTTCGGCGGCGCGGCCGGTGTGACTGCTGCCGATTGTTTCGGCGTGGGCTATCGAAATCACAAAGCCGTCATAAATCAGCGACGCCACGGCGCGAGACGCCTGAGCTTGATGGTGAGTTGATGAGGAATGTACTTCATCAGGTGGCTGACGTTGAGGAATCATGTCTTTGACCTGCGCAATCTGGGGAAGGTTCAAGCAAACGGCGCGAAGGGCCTGACATTTGCATGGAATCGTCCTAGAACACTGCCTTCGCGATCCGTCGCTCTCACTAGCGTGTCAGTTAATTCATCGTCATGCCTGCCATTTCGCCGAACAAACCCTATCGCGTTGGCCGTTCCCGTACCGGGCTTGGCCTCTTCGCCACCAAAGCAATCAAGAAGGGCACCAAAATCGTTCGCTATTTTGGCCCGCTCCTCGATTCCAAGAAGAAGAAAGACGACGCGATCGAGAACAAATATCTGTTCGAACTCAACAACCGTTGGACCATCGACGGCTCGGTGCGCAAGAACGTCGCGCGCTACATCAATCACGCCTGCAAGCCGAACGCGGAATCCGACGTCAGGCCGCGCAAACGCAAGGTCTATATCCGCGCGATCAAGAACATCGAGCCCGGCGAAGAGATCAACTACGATTACGGCACCGATTACTTCAAGGCGTATCTGAAGCCGATCGGATGCAAATGCGAGGCTTGCGAGAAGAAGCGCAAGAAGAAGCGCGCCGAGGCGAGGGTCGAGCGCTTGCGGCTCAAGGCCAAGGCTGCGCGCAAAGCCGAGAAAGAGGCGTTGAAGGCCCAGGAAAAGGAAGAAGCTCAAGGAAAAGCTCAAGCTGGAACTCAAGGAAAGGCTGAAGCTGGAGCAAAAGCAAAGGTTTAACGGCAAGACCGCTCACGTCAATTCAAGCGGCAAACTTATCAACGGCAATGGTACGCACGCCAACGGCGGTCTCCCGAACGGCCGCGGCCGATCCAAGTCCACCGCCGCAAGACCGGCCGCCGCGAAGCCAAGAGTTTCCACCAAGCTCAGGGCTGGCGCGACGGCCACCGGTCAGAAACAGCAAGCCTTGGCCTAGTTCTTCGGCCTAGATCCTCGGCGTAGATTCTTGGCCTAGATCCTTGGCCTAGATCTTCGGCCTAAGCGGCGAGCATGCCGCCGCTCCGGCGCAATCCGATATATTGCAGCTCGGCAAGCGCGCCGACCACGATCGCCTGCATCACGATTGCCCCTTCGCCGAGCAAATTGGGCGTCACTGCGCCGCTGAACAAGAGAACAATGCTCGCCAGCGTCCACACTGCATTGCCTGCGATCACGATTGTGACCAGGACTCTCGGCATGGTTGGCCGCGTGCCGAGCCAGCCGACGAGTGCCGCATAGGCAATCAGGAACAGGCCGGTCTCGCGCAGCAAGGCCTCGGGCAGGTTGAGGAGCGGGGCGAACGCTCCGGCGCCGAAGGTCAGCAGCACGGCTGATGCGCCGCTGAAGATGGCGTCGGCCTGGATGGCGCGGCGCAGGAACTGGGACGGATGGATCATCGTGGTCCTCCTTGATCGAAAGCGGAGATGGATCAGCGCATCGAGGGTCGACGCGTCACCTCCTGTGAGTTCGAAGATGATCCGCAGCGGGAGGCTGATCCATTACGTCGGAGGTAATGGAAGGCATGAAATTCGCGTGCTAACTTCCCGACCATGAACGCACAGTCTGCTACCGCTCGCGCTGATCAGGTCGCGCCCGCCCATATCGGCGAGCATTTGCGTCAGTGGCGCCAGCGCCGCCACCTGAGCCAGCTCGATCTTGCCGGCGATGCCGAGATTTCTGCGCGCCATCTGAGTTTCGTCGAAACCGGCCGTGCGGCACCCTCGCGCGACATGGTGCTGAAGCTTGCAGAAAGGCTCAACGTGCCCTTGCGCGAGCGAAATGTGTTGTTGGTGGCGGCGGGTTACGCGCCGGCCTTTCCGCAGCGCTCGCTGGACGATCCCGCGCTGAAATCGGCGCGCGCCGCGATCGATCTTGTGCTGCGCGCCCATGAGCCCAATCCGGCGCTGGCCTATGACCGGCACTGGAACCTGGTCTCGGCCAACCGCATGGTGATGCCGCTGTTGAAAGATGTTCCGCAGCGGCTGCTCGGCCACCCCATCAACATTCTGCGGCTCGCCTTTCACCCGGAGGCGCTGGCGGCGCGCACCGTCAACGTTGCCGAGTGGTGCGGGCATCTGCTGGAGCGCCTGCACCGCCAGTGCGAGGCAACCGCCGATCCCGGACTGATCAGGCTCTATCACGAGCTGAAGGCCTACCCGATCCCGGCGCGTGCGGGACCATTGCCGCCCGACAATGTCGCGATCCCCTTCAAATTGCGGTTTGGCGGCGACGTGTTGAGTTTCATTTCGGCCACGATGATTTTCGGCACGCCGGTCGATATCACACTGTCGGAATTGGCGCTGGAGACGTTCTTTCCCGCCGACGAGTTCACTGCCGGGCGCATGCGAGCGATGGCGGCCGGTCTGCAATAACTCCCTTGTTCGCACCCAGTTTGCGGCTTATCTCTGGGCTTCCCTCGAGCAAGGACGCCACCGATGAGCACCTTGAAGCCGCTTCAGATCGACATCGTCTCCGATGTGGTGTGCCCCTGGTGCTACATCGGAAAACGCCGGATCGAGAATGCGTTGGCGCTGACGCCGGATGTTCCCGTCGAAGTTCACTGGCGGCCGTTTTTCCTCAATCCCTGGGTTCCGCGCGAAGGAATCAGCCGCGAGGACTATCTCACCGCCAAATTCGGCTCGGTCGAGGCCTACAAGGGCATCGCCGGACGCGTTGTCACCGCTGCGGGCGAAGAGGGCCTGACCTACCGGCCTGACCTCGTCAAGCGGCAGCCGAACACGATCGACTGCCATCGCCTGATTCACTGGGCCGACGCGCAAGGCAAATCGGCCGAGATGAAACAGCGGCTGATGGAACTGTATTTCCGTGACGGCGGCGATCTCACCGACATCGACGTGCTGGTGCAGGCGGCGGCCGATTGCGGTCTCGACGTCGAGGATATCCGCCGCCGTCTTGCGACCGACGAAGACGTGGCGCTGATCTCGGCGCAGGCCAAGGATGCGTCCGACAAGGGCATTTCGGGCGTGCCGACCTTCGTGTTCGCGCAGAAATACGCGGTGTCGGGCGCGCAGCCCGCCGAGCAACTCGCCCGCGCTATTCGTCAAGTGTCGGCGGAAGTGAACGCGCAGGCCGCGGAGTAGAAAAAGCCACTATCGCCGGATGAGATTGATGGTTCGCCGTGCGAATTCATATGCCAACCGGCGCGCCGCCATCGCCGCGTGAATCAGCCACACAACCGGATCGTTCCGGCTTAGCGGAATGATCACGTCGCCGATCTTGAGCCGTCCGCGCCAGATCGGATTGATCATCGGATGATCGGCGCTCGCGGTGGAATCGGCCGTTGCCAGCACGGCATCGGCGCAGAGATGCCGCGTCAGCTCGAGGGTGAGCTGCACGCCCGGCGAAAATTTTGAAAAGCGTTCGTCGATTCCGAGTTTGAAGTAGAACGCGCGGTCCTGATGCCGCAGCACGATGGCGGCCGCGACCGGTGTGTTGCCGGCATGGAGCGTGACGATTTCGCATTGGCCGGTCTCGGCGAGCCCTTTGGTGGCGCGCCGGATAAAACCGGCATCGCCTTCGTCCTGCCTCAGCGCGGTGCCGCGCCTGGCTTTCCAGCCGCTCGCTTCGAGCGCCAGGAAGGTCTCGATGGCGGTTGCAACCGTGTCCGGCGTCCGCGCCACGTCGAAACGGACCGCGCCGTGCTCGGCCAGCCGATTGCGCTGCCGGCGCAGTTCTTTCAATTTCTTGCCGCCGAGCGCGTCGTGCAGCAGCTCGTCGGCCTCGCGCCTTGCGTCGAGGCAGGCCCGAAAATGCGATTGCAGGATCAGCGGACGCATGCCGTCCTGCCGCAGCACCTCGGTGAAGGCCTTCATCGCAGCGCCGTTGAGTGAGGCGTCACGCAGTATCAGCGCATGGGCGCCTGCCGCGCGCGCTTGCGTCATCATTCGCTTGGCCGCCTCGCGCGCGCAATCGCGGTCGAGCAGCGGCGTGCAAAGCGTGCCGTAAGGGCTTGCGCTGACCAGGCCGGGAAGGGGGATCTTGCAGGCGCGCCACATCGATACGACTGGCAACAGGCCGATCAATCGGTTCGGTGACACCTCGCTCCATGCGCTGAGCGCGGAGGCCCCGGTCCGGCCGCGCGCGGAGGCGTTCACCGCCAATTCCCACGCCGGCAAATAATATCCGTTCGGCTCGATCGCACGTTCGGCCAGCGCGCGCCAGTCGTCGGCGGGAATGTCCGTGAGCGGGGCAATCTCGGTTTCACGTGAACTCGTCGTGGCGGGCGCGTGTCTGTCCCTGGCATCGTTAACCGATGCCCGACGCACCACCGCTATTTCCGCTGTTTCGGCCACGTCCCCGTTTCCCGTTCGCGAGTCTCGGCGCTGGCTATCGAGCCGCGTTCCACGCTGTCGGGGAAACGTTAGCGGAAACCTTGGAAAATACCGTTGGCGCGAGGATTCAATTTGATTGGTAATGTTAATCCGGCGTTTACGCTCCAAGCGCCGGCTCGCGGGCGCCACGCCGAGGGATCACTTGTTGGGCGAAACAAAATGGTCCTGTTCGGTCGCGCTTTGTCCAGTGGCGGCGTCGGTTGCCTTGATCTCGATACCGACCGGATTTTCGGGGACCATCGTGCTCTTCACTTGCACGGAGAGGCGAATTTCGCGGGTCTGGTCCTGTTCGACCTCAACCGCGAGCTTGCCATCCGCACGCGGCTCGGTGCCCGTGATATGCAGCTCCGCCCCTGGAAGGCCGGACACGTCCAGCACGAATGTGCGCTCGGGACCCTTGTTCAGAATACGTACCGTGTAGTTGTTGCGGACGCCGCCGTCCGACAACAGCACAAACAGCGGGTTGCGGTCGTGCAGAACGTTGACGCTCATCGTCGTTCGGGTCGCCAGCGCATAGAGCATGACGCTGCCGACGATCGCGATGATGGCGGCGTAAAGAACGGTCCGCGCCCGGATCAAGCGATAGATCGGCGGCTTGCCTTCCTTCCGGCGCTCGCCGTTGATGTCGGTGTCATAGGCGATCAAGCCCGTCGGACGGCCGATCTCGCTCATGATTGTGTCGCAGGCATCGATGCACAGGCCGCACTGAATGCAGCCGAGCTGGATTCCGTTGCGAATATCGACCCCGGTCGGGCAGACATTGATGCATTGGTGGCAGTCGATGCAGTCGCCGGCCGGCTCGCCGTGCAGGCGCAGCTGCTCTGCCTTCTTGACCGACACGCGTGGCTCGCCGCGGTCAAGGCGATAGGTGACGTTGAGCGCCCATTCGTCCGTCAGCGCTGCCTGAATGCGCGGCCACGGGCACATATAGATGCAGACCTGCTCGCGGGCATGGCCGGCGAAGACGTAGGTGGTCGCGGTCAAGATCGCGATCCAGAGATAGGCGATGAACGGCGCCTGGAAGGTCGCGAGTTCCTTCACCAGGGTTGGTGCGTCGGCGAAATAAAGAACCCACGCACCGCCGGTCCACCATGCGATCATGATCCAGATGAAATGCTTGGTTGCGGCCTGGCGAATATGGGTGAAGGTCCATCCGCGCTTGTCGCTCATGATCCGCTCGCGGCGGTCACCTTCGACGAAGCGCTCCACCGCATAAAATAGATCCGTCCAGACGGTCTGCGGACACAAATAGCCGCACCAAACCCGACCCGCGACCGCATTCATCAGAAACAGCGTCATCGCCGCGATGATCAGGAGGCCGGTGAAATAATAGACCTCCTGCGGCCATAGCTCGATGAAGAAGAAATAGAAGCGGCGATGCGGCAAGTCGACGAGAACGGCCTGGCTGGGAAAGCCGGGGCCGCGGTTCCAGCGCACGAAGGGCAACAGGTAATAGACCCCCAGCGCGAAGATCAGGATTGCCCATTTGATCCGGCGAAACCTGCCGTGAACGGCCTGCGGATAGACCTTCTTGCGGGCTTCGTAGAGCGGGCCTTCGATGATGGTTTCGTTCATGGTTGCCGGCAATCCAGATGTTCAACGGGCGCTGGCCCAGGGGGCCATCACCCAGTAATGTTCCGCCAAAGCCTTCGCCTTGCGGTACCTCAAGCCGGCGTCGTGCCGTCGATCACGAAAATGCGTTGCCGCCCCGCAAGCCGAGCTTCTTGAACACAATCGCCGCCGGACAGAATCCGGTGAACGCCGATTGGATCATGTTGAACCCGGCAAACGCCGTCAGCAAGTACCAGTAAGGGCTGACCAGCCAGCCGAGCGCAAGACCGAGTAGCACCACGCATCCGGCGAAGGTGAGAACAGCTTTATCGATGTTCATGGCAATTTCCTTTCAATGAAGACGAAGATCACGAGGCAAGTCCGGCTTTGGTCCAGGCAACGATGCTCTTGGCGTCCATCGCGCCCGAAGTCCGCGCAAGCTCACGGCCGCCTTGCATCAGGAGAAGTGTCGGGATGCCGCTGATCCCAAGGCGCGACGAGACCGATGGCGCGGTGTCGGCGTTGAGTTTCAGCAGGCGAACCCTCGGTTCAAGCTCGCTTGCGGCTCGCTCGAACATCGGAGCCATCGCGCGGCATGGGCCGCACCACGGCGCCCAGACGTCGACAAGAAGCGGAATATCGCTGTGCGCCACGTGACGGCCAAATCCCGCTTCGTCGACCTCAACAGGGTGGCCGCCGAAGATGGGCTGGTGGCACGATCCGCAGCGCGCGGCGGCCGCAGGCCGTTCGGCGGGCAGCCGATTGATCTTGCCGCAATGTCCACAGACGATCTTGCCTGTACTCATGCTGCTGGTTCGACCTCCTTGACCTTCGCGATGTTGAGCTTGTCGAGTAGGAAGCGCTCGTAGAAGGGCTCGCTTTCGCCGCGGCGGATCTTGCGCAGGAAGTATTTTTCGAAGGCGACCTTTGCGTAGTGGACCCATTCACCCTTCGAGGACCAATTGACGTTGCGCGGAGGAATCTGCGGCTGCGCCAGGAAGGCGACACCGGAATCGCCGAAATCGGCGAGACAGATCGCGTTCCATGTCGGCTGCGCGGACGGCGTCTTGCCGCTCAGCAGCGAGCCGATATTCCGTGCTGTCGCAGTCACCATCGATTCGATCATGAAGCCCGTTTTCGGCACGCCGACCGGGACCGGGGTGGCTCCGACCGGCGCAATCGCCACACACACACCGACGGCAAACACATTCGGAAATTCCGGACTGCGCTGGTATTTGTCGACAATGACAAAACCGCGGGGATTGGTGAGCTTCTCGATGCCGCGAATGGCGGCAACTCCGCGAAAGGCGGGCAGCATCATCGAATAGCTGAACGGCAATTCGTGTGTTTTGCGGATCGCGCCGTCTTCGGAGAGCTCTTCGACCGACATCTTTCCGGGTTCGACGCCCTTCACGCGGGCGTTGGTGATCCACTTGATGTGCTTCTCACGCATCTCGCTCTCGAGCAGGCCTTTGGTGTCACCGACACCGTCAAGCCCGAGATGCCCGATATACGGTTCCGACGTGACGAAGGTCATCGGCACGCGGTCACGAAGTTTGCGACGGCGCAGTTCGGTCTCCAGGATGAACAGGAACTCGTAGGCCGGGCCGAAGCAGGATGCCCCTTGCACGGCGCCGATCACAACGGGTCCCGGATTGGCGGCAAGTTTTTCGAAGGCCTGTCTGGCGTCCGAAGCGTGATCGACGTGGCAGATCGATTGGGTATGACCGTCCGGCCCGAGCCCCGGGATTTCGTCAAACGCAAGTTCGGGTCCGGTGGCGACGACCAGATAATCGTAGTCGATCGACATTCCGTCTGCGAGTTCGATGCGGTTTTCCGAGGGATTCACGCGCTGCGCGCCCTGAGTCAGCAGGCGGATACCCTTTCGATTCATAACGTCAACAAGGTCGACTTCGATATCCCTGCGCTTGCGCCAGCCGATCGCAACCCAGGGGTTGGAGGGCACAAAATGGTAGACCGGCCCTTGAGAGACCACGGTGAGGCGGTCGTCCTTTCTCAACTGCGGCAACAATTCATAGGCCATCAGCGTTCCGCTGAGACCGGCACCTAGAACAACAACTTCCGCCATAATTGCCTCCGTTCACTGCATTCCCTGAACTTGCGGCTGCACCATTCTTGAGCGTGGCTCGTTTGCCGTGCGTGTTGACTATATATTCGAAGTATCGTATATACGCAAGTATGAAAATAAATATTACCGAGATGGAAACTGCGGCCGATCAGGCAAGCGATCTCTTGAAGGCGCTTTCCAACCGGCATCGGCTCTTGATCATCTGTCAATTGATCGACGGCGAGCGCTCGGTTGGCGATCTCGCGGATTTCCTGGGTCTCCGTGATTCTACGGTGTCCCAGCATCTTGCTCTCCTTCGCAAGGATGGACTGGTGGCAGCTCGGCGCGACGCCCAGACGATCTACTATTCGATCGTGAGTGAGCCTGCGCGCGAGCTTCTGAAGACGCTCTATCAGGTCTATTGCGCGCCTCCGAAAGCCGTGAAGGCCAAGCGCAAAATATGAGACCGCGCGGGCGGCGCCTTGAGACAGGTCAATGTCCGCCTGGCAAATTTCAACGAGATGGGCAAACGCTGGCGATTACCATGAGTAAACCGATGCGCAGACTGATGATATTGAGCCTCTTTGCGATTGTGGCATCCGGTGGGGCTCGCGCCGATGTCTTTGCCGTTGCCTCGCGTTCGGTTGCCGACGAGAAAGCGGTGTTTGCCACCGTCGAGAGCATAAGCGTGGTTCCGGCACGCGGGCGGATCGGCGGCATTATCGTCGAGCTTAACGTCAGGGAAGGCGATCCGGTCACCAGCGGTCAGGCGATTGCGGCGATTGGCGACGAGAAGCTTGCCCTGCAGATGAAGGCGCTCGATGCACAGATTGGCGCATTGCAGGCGCAGTCGGACCAGGCTCAAATCGATTTCGATCGGATCCAGGGACTGGTCGACCGGGGCATTCTTCCGCGCGTCAAACTGGACGAGGCCCGGACCGCGCTCAACGTCGCCCAAAACGGATTGCGGGCGCGGACCGCCGAGCGCGCAGTGATCCAGCAACAGCTCAGTGAAGGGCAGGTGCTTGCGCCCGCTGGCGGACGCGTCTTGAAAAAGCTGGTGGCGGTCGGTTCCGTTGTGCTGCCCGGTGACCCCATCGCGATGATCGCGCAACAGGATTTCAAACTGCGTCTGCGGGTGCCGGAACACCACGCCCGATTTCTGAAAGCCGGTGACAAGATCCGCGTCGACGGCGCCGAATTCGGCGATCAGACGTCCAAGGCAGGCGTGATCGACCTCGTCTATCCGCAGATCGAGGACGGCCGTGTCATCGCCGATGCGACGGTTACGGGGTTGGGGGAATACTTCGTCGGCGATCGCCTCAGGGTTTGGGTATCCGGGGGCACGCGGACCGCCTTCGTGATTCCTTCCAGCTATGTGACCACGCGTTTCGGGATCGACTACGTCCACATCCGCCGCGGCGACCAGACCATCGACGCGCCGGTCCAGCGCGGGCGCGATCTGCCTTCGCCCGATCTTCCCAACGGCATTGAAATCCTGTCCGGCATTCACGTTGGTGACCAGCTGGTGCAGCCGTGAATCTCGGTTTATCGGGCCGGCTCACCCAGGCCACCATCGGTTCGCCGCTGACGCCGCTGTTCCTGCTTGCCTCGCTCATCGTCGGCCTGATTGCGGTTGCCGTGATCCCGCGCGAGGAAGAGCCGCAGATCAGCGTTCCCATGGTCGATATCCGCGTCAACGCCGATGGCTTGCGCGCGCCCGATGCGGTCGAACTCGTCACCAAGCCGCTGGAGGCGATCGTCAAGGGCATCGACGGCGTGGAGCACGTCTACAGCCAGACCGAGGATGATCGCGTGATGGTCACCGCGCGTTTTCTGGTCGGCACCAAGTCCGATGACGCGATCCTGCGCGTTCACGAGAAGATGCGCGCCAATCTCGACCGGATTCCCGTCGGCATCAGCGAGCCGCTGATCGTCGGGCGCGGCATCAACGACGTCGCCGTCACGGTGCTGACGCTTTCGCCCAAGCCCGCGGCTGCCGGTCGCTGGACCGACAAGGATCTCTACGAGCTTGCCGACAAGCTGCGCGCCGAATTGATGAAGGTCGACAGCATCGGGCTCACCTACATTTCCGGCGGCGCGGCCCAGGAAATCAGGGTCGAGCCGGACCCGGAGAAGCTCTCGCTGTTTGGCGTCACGCTTCAGCAGCTTGTCGCCAAGGTCAAGGACGCCAACCGTTCGTTCCTGGCCGGCCAGGTTCGCGATGCCGGAATCGTGCGCAGCGTTGCGGCCGGTCAGACTTTGTCGGGGATTCCCGATATCGGCCTGCTGCTGATTTCGACGCGGGACGGAAGGCCGGTCTATGTCAAGGACGTCGCCGCGGTGGTGATCGGGCCGAACACCCTCGAGCATCGGGTCTGGAACGATGCGCGCGACGGCAAGGGGCAATGGGAGCGGGTTCCCGCGGTCAGTCTCGCGCTCGCCAAGCGCGCCGGCGCCAACGCCGTGGTGGTCTCCGCGGATATCGCCCAGCGGCTCGAGGGGCTGAAGTCTCGCCTTGTCCCCAATGATATCGAGGTCACGGTCACCCGCGACTACGGCGAGACCGCCAATGAGAAGGCCAACGAGCTCTTGTTTCATCTCGGCCTTGCAACCGTCTCGATCGTTGTTCTGATCGGGATCGCGATCGGCTGGCGCGAAGCGCTGGTGACGCTCGTGGTGATCCCGACCACGATCCTGCTGACGCTGTTTGCCGCCAACCTGATGGGCTACACCATCAATCGCGTCAGCCTGTTCGCGCTGATCTTTTCGATCGGCATCCTGGTCGACGATGCCATCGTCGTGGTCGAAAACATTGCCCGCCACTGGGCCATGAGAGACGGCAGGCCGCGCGTGCAGGCCACCATCGAGGCGGTCGCCGAAGTCGGTAATCCGACCGTCGTCGCCACGCTGACCGTCGTGGCCGCGCTGCTGCCGATGCTGTTTGTGTCGGGCCTGATGGGTCCCTACATGGCGCCGATCCCGGCGAACGCTTCCGCGGCGATGCTGTTTTCGTTCTTTGTCGCCATGGTCGTGGCGCCCTGGCTGATGCTGCGGCTGGCGCCAAAGGAAGTTGCCGCGGGCGCGGGACATGCAGCGCATGACGAAGGCGTGCTTGGGCGTCTCTACCGCCGCTTTGCGACCCCGATTGTCCGCAGCAAGCGTTCGTCCTGGATATTCCTGCTCGGTGTCGGCATCGCAACGCTGTTGTCGATGACGTTGTTTGCGACCAAGGCCGTCACCGTCAAATTGCTGCCCTTCGACAACAAGTCCGAGATTGCGGTCGTGGTCGACTTGCCGGAAGGCGCGAGCCTCGAAGACACCGAGCGCACCCTGTTTGCCGCGGCCGACATTGCGCATGGCTTGCCGGAGATCACGTCGGTGCAATCCTATGCAGGCACGCCGGCACCGTTCAATTTCAATGGCCTCGTCCGCCACTATTATTTGCGCGAAAGACCGGAGCTGGGCGAGTTGCAGGTCAACCTCGAAGCGCGCGGGAAACGCAAGCGGGCGAGCCACGACATCGCGCTCGATCTGCGGCAACGGCTCAAGGCCGTCTCCGTTCCCGCCGGCACCAGCATCAAGGTCGTCGAAGTGCCGCCCGGGCCGCCGGTGCTGGCGACGCTGCTCGCTGAGATCTACGGGCCCGATGCGGCAACGCGCCGGGCGGTCACCGTCGAGCTGAAGAAGATATTCAACGAAGTGCCGTTCATCGTCGATGTCGACGATTCCGTCGGCGAGAAGCGGCCGAGACTACGGCTGTCGATCGACCAGGACCGGCTGGAGTTTTTCGGCGTCGAGCAGCGCGACGTCTACGACACCATCCAGACGCTGTTCGGCGGCGTCTCGGTCGGCTACTCGCATCGCGGCGAGGACCGCAATCCGATCGAGATCGCGGTCAAATTGCCCAAGCGCGATCTCGCCTGGAGCCAGGCGCTGGCGTCGACGCCGGTGCCGGCCAATACGTTGCCTGGCAGCAAGACGGTTGTCGAACTCGGTCAGGTCGTCAAGGCGGCGACCGAAGAGGGCTCCCCGGTCATCTTTCGGCGTGACGGCCGCTTCGCCGATATGGTGATGGCGGAACTCGCCGGCCGTTTCGAAGCGCCGCTCTACGGCATGCTGGACGTGGCCAGGCGCGTCGACGCCCACGATTGGGGCAAGTTGCCGAAACCTGTCATCGGCCTGCACGGACAGCCGGCCGACGAATCTCACCCGACGTTGTTGTGGGACGGCGAATGGGAGATCACCTATGTGACCTTCCGCGACATGGGCGCGGCGTTTGGTGCTGCGATCCTCGGCATTTATGTTCTGGTCGTGGCCCAGTTCCGCAGCTTTCGGCTCCCGCTTGTCATCTTGACGCCGATTCCTCTGACGTTGATTGGAATTCTGATCGGCCATTGGCTGTTGGGCGCGCCCTTCACGGCGACCTCGATGATCGGCTTCATTGCGCTTGCCGGCATCATCGTGCGCAATTCGATCCTGCTCGTCGACTTCATCCGCCACAGCGGCGGGCAGGGCAAGACGTTGCGTGAGGTGGTGCTGGAAGCCGGCGCTGTGCGCTTCAAGCCGATCCTGCTCACCGCACTCGCGGCCATGATTGGCGCCGCCACCATTCTGCTCGATCCGATTTTTCAGGGGCTTGCAATCTCGCTGCTGTTCGGGCTTGCGTCCTCGACGTTGCTCACCGTCCTCGTCATTCCCGCCATTTACATCGCGCTGCGGCAACCTTCGTCGCAGACGTCATCAAGCAAGTGAGGAGGCCTCATGGAAAAGAGCTATAGCGACATCACCAAGCGCATTTCCGGCGATCTGCGGAAACTGCGTCAGGACATTCCCGACACCATGAAGGCGTTTTCGGCTCTCGCGCAGGCGGCGACCCGCGACGGCGCGCTGGACAAAAAGACCAAGGAACTGATCGCGCTCGCGATCGCGATTTCGACCCGTTGCGACGGCTGCATCGGCTTCCACACCGAGGCCCTGGTCAGGCTTGGTGCCACGCGTCAGGAAGTGGAGGAGACGCTTGGCATGGCCGTCTACATGGGCGGCGGCCCGTCACTGATGTACGCGGCGGATGCCATCTCTGCATATGAAGAATTCGAAAAACAGTCGAACGTCGCCGCGTAAGACGATTCCTGCCAAACGTAACGCCCGAGCCTGCGCGAACAGTGGGTGACATGCGAAAATTCGCCATCGACCGTGGCGGCGGCGTACGAGCCGCCGCCAATTGATTGCGGTCGGTGCGGCGGCGTGCGCGGAGTCGCTGCGCTTGAGCCGCGCGGTGGGCCACGTCAAAGAAAGCCACGTCCAAGAAATCAAGCCCGCGACTTCCTGCGCGCGTCAGCGAAAAAAATTCGACATCTCTTCGACGTCCAATTGTCGTCCAATTGACGCACGCGAGACTCGCGAGCGTTTCATCTTGCTCGACGATGCAGCGAACGCCGTGCTTTTGCATCTGTGTGGAACAAGTTCGGATTACATTTTCGTGATTGTGGAATGATTGCCTCGCTGAAGCGTACTGATCATTTTGGATAGTACGCGCGCAAAGTGGACATGCCTCGGGCAGGAGCAATCGGGACGGTTATGACTACGAACATACGGCTATTTGTTTCGGAATATATCATGCTGATTAACAATTCAGCATCGGCACGAGGATGAGAATGGCCAGCCAGCCTCATCACCGTGAACAAGTTCGGCAACGAATCATCCAAAGCGCGCTGCAGCTCTTCAACCGTCACGGCTTCACGGCCGCCTCGATCGACGACATCATGGCTGGCGCCGGGATGACGCGAGGCGGCTTCTACAGCTATTTTCAAAGCAAGAGCGAGCTCTATGCCGAGGCGATAAGCTGCTTTGTAAGCGAAAAGCTGGGAGGAATTGCTCCGGATAAAGTCTCCGATCGCGCCGCCAAGCTTGTCCGCGACTATCTTTCTCGTCAGGCCCTCGAAGATGTGGAGACGAGTGGTCCCCTGATCGCCCTGCCCAATGACATCTCCAGGAACGACCAATCGGTCAGGGATGCTCAGGAAGCGGCGTTGAGAATGATGATCGATACGTTCGAGCAGGGGGTGACGGTTTCGTCCCAGCCGGCAAGGCAACTCGCCCTCGCGCTCACCTCGCTCTGCATGGGCGGCATGGTGGTCGCGCGCGCCATCGAGGACCGTGCGCTCGCCGACGAGCTCCGCGAGGCCACGATGACTGTCGCGCTGAAGCTCGGAGACTGGGCCTAGATCATGATGCGATTAAATGGAATCGCATCATGATCTCATCTCTTTGTTTGAGCATGATCTCCGCGTAAACGCATTCGCGTTTGTCGCGAGGGAAAACCGGTTTCCACGTTGCGCTAGCGCGGCCCTTCGGGTCCGGATCATGCTCTGGCCGATTGCGCCGAACCTGCTCAACTCAGATCGGCTGGTAACTTTCCGTCGCGCAGGTGTCCTCGGGTTCGGCTCGGCGCCGGTCGACGATGGCTCCGCCGGAGATCGTGATGCGATAGGTTTCCTCGCCGACCGGTTTGCCTGTTGCGGAGGTAAGCTCGGCCCTGACGCACGCCGTCCAGCCCGGTCCGCGCAGTTCGTGGCGCGGCGGCGAAACCTGTACCCTTTGTGGATTGGATGAAGCCAGGAATACTTTATCCAGCCCCTCGCGCACGAGCCGTCCCGTGTCGGGCGGAGGTTCGAGCGGAGGCGGATCAGGGGCCTTGGCGCGCAAGAACTCCGGCAATGGCAGCGGGGTGCGGCTGTCGGCAAGGCCGCAGCCCGCCAATGCAAGCGCCCCGCCGGCCATCAGCGTCATGCGATGATGCTCCACCCCATCGGCCGATCTTATCTCGGCCCGGGCAAGAATGCGCGTGTTGTTCCATTAACAATCGCTAAGGTAGGGCTCTGGAAACGGCGATGCGTGCCCTAGTCGAACGCGACGCCGAGCCGGGTGTCGCTGCACCAGACGGGATGACAGCGGCGCGTGAACAGGTCGGTTTCGATCACGAGCGTGAAGGATGGCGGCAGGCGCATTGGATTGGCGACATCGAGCTGCGCACCGCCCGAGGAAATGTTCCGGACCGTGCAGTCGACGCCACCGCCACCGCCACCGCCGAAGGTGAGGCTGCCGTGCTTGAGCACTCTATGTCTGGGGGCAATTCGTTTCTCGATCATCGCCGCAAATGTCCGAATTTCCTCGATCGCTTGCGGTTCGGCATAGCAAAGGCGAATTACTGGTAATTGAATCGAATAAGCGCTGTACTTGGCGCCAGCTTCGCACTTTCTTAACCATGTGGACGGGAGGCCTGCTGCGGCCGATTTCTCACAGCATCGCAAAGGCACTTGAAACCATCGCAACCGCCTTGTTGTCGGTCGCGCTGGACAGCGTAACGCGGCCGAAGCTCATGGTCCGCCCGAGACGGACCACCCGCGCATCGGCCACCACGTCCGATTGCGAGGCCGCGCGCATGAAATGGGTGGTCTGATCGACCGTCGTCATCGGCCGGTAGCCGCGGTTGGCCGCAACCATCGCGATCACCATCGAGGTGTCGGCGAAAGCCATCAGCGCCTGGCCGCAGACGATGCCGCCGTGACGGCAAAGACGTTCGGAGAAGGCCATGCGCAGAACCGCGCCAGGCTGCCAGTCGGCCGGTGCTCCCGGCGGCGGGTCGCACTCGACGCCGTCGATCGAAAGTCCCAAGTCCTGAACCCAGGGCGCGAATACATCGCCCAGGATGCGTCTGGCTTGCTCGATATCGAATCCTTCAGCCTTCGGTCTGTCTTGCATGGAGGGGTTCCCGGTCACCGTCTGCCGATTATGCTCGTTCCAAGACGCGCGCGGCGCAAGTGCACCTTGGTCCGCCGCAGCTTGAAAATGCCAGACTTCGGGCCTTATGATAGGCAGGTCACCGGGGATGCGCAGAGAATGTTGAGGCGATCGGCAGTTATCTTCAGCGTTGTCGCCGTGGGTCTTGCGCTCAACGGCTGCACCAAATGCGGTCCGATCTGGGACGATTGGATGCCGTCACAGAAATCCTGCAAGTCGGATCATTTCTAGCGGGTCGTGCGATGTGCGTCGCGCCGGCATGTGCGCTTGGCGCCGCCGCCAGCGCGGTGATATATTGACCGAAAATACAGGGAGTTTCTCATGAGAGCTTTTCGCCTCGGGATGGTCATCATGTTGCTGGCCTCACCCGCTCTTGCCCAAATTCCGCCGGTGAATCTGCTGCAGGACAGGCCCGGCAAGACGCAGGACGAAAAGGACGCCGAGGCGGCGCGCGACAAGGCGTACCAGGACACGCTGAAGAAAATCCCGGATGCCAAGGCTCCGGCCGATCCCTGGGGCAACGTGCGCAGCACGGACACACCGAAAGCTTCCGCCAAGTCCGCGTCCTCGGCAAAGCCGAAGGCCAAGACCGGCGGCACCTCAAACTAGCGCGCGCCGCCGGCTCACCGTGGTCGATTGCTTGAGCATGGTTTCGCAGCTCTTGCATGGCATCCGCATCAAGGTGGGGCGCGATCCGACATCCTGATCATGCCGCCTGAGCCGATGATGATGCCGGCGTTCCGCTGCCGGGCGACTGAAATCCGCGTTGGCAGGGCCGCACCGGGACTCGGATTTGGCCTGCAAAGGCCCTATATTGAGATTGTCGTTATTGGTTGGAGTTGCGACATGGCCTTGCGCCCGCGCGATCTCGCAGAGCGGATGGCTGCCCGGCGCCGGCAGGACGGCTATGTGCGCGAGACTTTCACGCTGCCGCGCGACAAGGCGCGGACCAAGGCGCGCGATTTCCTGACCCGCTATCCCAGGCAAGCCTATATGAGCTCCGTCGAGAGCTGGCGAGAGCTGCCCGACGGAGCCATCGAATTCACGATGCGGCGGCTGCCGAGCGCTGACTGAGTGGCCGTCCAACGGTGATCCGCCCCTCGGCGGGGCCGGATCAGCGACTTCCTATAATTGTTGGTTTTTTTTAGACCGGCCCTTCAGGCATTTCGCTTAAGGGTTGCGCGAGGGGATTCATGGTCAGACATCGCAAACTTCGCGTTCAGAAGAAAGTCCGGGTTGATCTGCGGCAGCCGGGCTTCTTGATCCCCGCGCCCGATGCGCCATGGATAGAGTGCACCATTTTCGAGGTTTCCGATGAAGGCGTCAGCCTCGAGGTCGGAGCGTTGGCGGTGCCGAAAATATTTGGCCTCGCCTTTACCGCCAGCGGCGAGGTCCTTCGCATCTGCCGGCTGACCTGGCGAAATGGCGAACGGCTCGGCGCGCGCTTCGTGTCGGCCGACGAGCTGCGGCTCGGTCTTGGATCCGAAGATGCCTCGCAAGAGCGTCCGAGCACTCCCGCCGGCTGAGGCTGATTGCACGACCGGCGCCGATCATTCCTCTCGCTGCTGTTCGCCGAGTAACTTGCCGGTCGATCGATTGATGAAATGAAGTCGGCTGCAGGCCTGGCAGACGACGGTTTCGTAAGTGCATTGCGGATCGCCGGGCACGACTTCGTCCGCCTGCCAGTGCTGTACGTTCATTCCGGTCCTGGGGCATTTGAAGATAAAGTTGCTCATGACCGGCAAGCCTGACGGCTCGGCGGGCCTTCGCCTTTGATCTAGGTCAATTCGCATCATCGATGCGAAGCGGAGGCGCGGCGCCTGGCGCAGCGCTTTCGCAAACGACACGCGGGCGGCTACTCGCTTTCGGTGATGCGGATCAAGCCGTCACCGGTGACGACAGGTCCCTTGGCGGTCACGATGACGAAGCCAAGGCTGATCAACTTCGCCAAATGCGGGGCCTGCACCGTCGGACTGGGAGAGGTGATCGCGATTTCGATCAGCGAGGCAAACTCTTCGGGCGTCAAAAGCTTCGGGGCGTGGACGGTCATTTTCAACTCGCGATCAAATCGGGCCTCATCCCGGAAGGCCGTACCGCTCGGGACGATACCCGGCGAAATCATAACATCCATTTTCCAAGTTTTGACAGGGCTCGGCCAATAACATTCTTTTGGGGGATCGGGATGAACCCGCGCGATATGTCGAGGCTCATGGAGGGCTCGAGTAAAAATCGATGGGGTGCCTTCGGTGCAGCGCGAAGTTCGCGCTGCATGTTACCCGCGCCAGGCGTTCGCGGAAGTTCTGAACCGGACATGAAGGAGCCTCCAGATCCGGGAATCCGGAGGCTCGATGTCAACGTCGCAGCTTCCTTGCGGGCAGTTCGGCAATGACAGGCATATCAATGGATGGGATCGCCGGGTGGCGCATTGCGTGAGATCAAGACCCGCACGCATTTTGCGCATTCGTTCGCCGGTTCTGAAACCAGGGTGCCTGCGCCCCGTATTTCTCCGACGGCGGCGCTTGGTCCTCCTGATTGCCCCCGCCGTCGACGGCCCCATTTCGCAATCCCCGCGAGACGGGGCCGTTTGCCGAGAGGGTTTGGGCGCGATGGCCCGCGTGCGCGGTCCCGCCACAAAAGGTAAAGCCGCCATTGGCTTCCGACCAATGACGGCTTTTTATTTGCTGCACCAGAAAACAGCCTCAATAGTCTGCATCAGTGTGGTTAATGATCGTTTACGCGATCATCAGCCTATGCGGCAGTTCGGGTGGGGCCGTCGACCGAGATCAAACAAGCCGACGACCCCTGCCGCGTAATTGAAATTGTGGCCCTGACGGGTCAGCTCTACGCGACAAATAAGGAAACGCCCTATCGCGACCGCACGCGCTACTCAAAAACTGCCTATGTGGTTTCAAATACTGAAAAATCCGCAAGGATTTAAGCGAACTCGATATCCTCGACGCTCGGTTGATCGAACTCCTTCTGTCTCGCCAGCCAATGCCAATGGGTCGACCGGTCGACCCACTCCGCCCCGGTGATTCGGCCCGGGGTCCGAGAGATCTTGAACCCTCTCATGCCGCACACGCTCTTGTAGGCCTGTCGTCGACCTGCAACCTTGATTTTGATCAAGCCATTCCTTTTTTTAAGGAAGCCCTTTGGCGTCTTCGTCGAGTGGAATGAGCTGCGAGTTGTCCGGAGAACGACGGGGAAGCCCCCCGAGGGCGGCGATGGGGGAGAAGGACGCAAGGCTGCAGACGGCGCATGCGATCCACGACGCCCATCGAGGACAGGGGCCCCTCCCATCGGGACGATCTAAAGCATGATCCGGAAAAGTGGATACCGGTTTTCCCTCGCGACAAACGCGAAAGCGTTTGCGCGGAGATCATGCTCAAACAAAAAGATAGAGCGCGATGACGATTCGAAGAAAAGTCATCTCGCTCTAGATTCCCAGAGAATGCCTCATCTGCATTGCCATTTGCTGAGCAGCACTGCTGAACTTGCCTTGGGCAAACTGCTGGTCAGCGAAATAGAGCACCACAAGGGCGATGCCAACGGCTCCCAGTGCTTTCATAAGCGCCCCCCAAATCAGCTTCCTCGAGTCAAGCGCCAACGCTTGTTCGAATTGGGACATTGCGAAGAAAAAATGGGGACGGCGGTGGCAAACGGGGAGGGCCACAGCCGCCGAGGCTCCCCAGGTGCTGTCCCAATTAGGACACTCGCTCCGGCAGATCAGGACACTCCCAATTTAGCCCGCGCGGCCGCAACAGCGGCTTTGATTTGTTCTTTGCTGACGTAGAGCGGGTAGGTCTTTAGATCATTCTCGAACGGCGAGAACATGGTGACCTTGTTAAACAGGTCACCAAAAACAGCCAATTCGTCAGCCGACAATTCACCTCGGTCAACTTCAAAATTGTAGGTTCGCTCGAACTCTTTGCAGAATGTTTCGACATCATGATGATCTGATAAATACAATTCTATCAGCCAGAATAGCTTCGCGCGCTTTACGGGCAGTGTGTACATGATGCGACACTCGCGACAGGGGAAAATCCTCCCGGCATACTTACACTTTCCACCCTCGATTTCCGTGAAATTCCGCCTTAGACGTACAGGCCGGTTAGGCTCAATCGCGAGCGTAGCGTCCAGGTATTCGGCGATCAAATCGAAATGGACGTTTGATGAAAGAGGCCGCTAACTGAGGCAGCCTTATTCGCCTTCTTGTGGAGCGAGCTTCTTGGCTCCTGGCAGCCACATCCCAGTTTTAGTTTTGTTGTAGAGGCACGTAAATATGAGCAGCGTAGCCAGGGCAACGAATGTCGGTCGCCAAATTAATCTGTCGAGGCTCGGCACAAGTCCGAGAACAGAAGCAGGGATGCAGACTATTACCCAAATGGCCTGCAACCATGTCGGAAGACGATATTTCGGCTCTACCATGAGTAGCCATTAGATATTTGCTCACCCTACGTTGTCCAGATGCGGACAGTGTCCAATTTCAAACTAGGCCACGCCAAAAATCAAACTAGGCCACTGGGGGTTAAAACAGGCCAGTACCTAGCTCCCCAAAAGAACATATTGCGAACACGGAACAAATAGAGTACGGTGTTCCCAGTCGCTGAATCACTTTTCCGCTGTTTGTCCCGCTCGCGAATCCCCGCCATAAGGAGCACCACCTATGTCCGCCACTGCCCTGCGTATCGTTGAAGGATCCTCCATGGACAAGACCAAGGCCCTGTCCGCCGCGCTTTCCCAGATCGAGCGTCAGTTCGGCAAGGGTTCAGTGATGAGGCTCGGCAAGAACGACCGCTCCATGGATATCGAGACGATTTCCTCCGGTTCGCTCGGGCTCGATATCGCGCTCGGCGTCGGCGGCTTGCCGAGGGGGCGGGTGGTTGAAATTTACGGCCCGGAATCGTCGGGCAAGACCACGCTGGCGCTGCACACCGTCGCCGAGGGTCAGAAAAAGGGCGGCATCTGCGCCTTCATCGATGCCGAACACGCGCTCGACCCGGTCTATGCGCGCAAGCTCGGCGTCAACATCGACGAACTCCTGATCTCGCAGCCCGACACCGGCGAGCAGGCGCTGGAAATCTGCGACACACTGGTGCGTTCCGGCGCGGTCGACGTGCTGGTGGTCGATTCGGTGGCGGCGCTGGTGCCAAAGGCCGAGCTCGAAGGCGAAATGGGCGATGCGTTGCCCGGCCTGCAGGCGCGCCTGATGAGCCAGGCGCTGCGCAAGCTCACCGCCTCGATCAACAAATCCAACACCATGGTGATCTTCATCAACCAGATCCGGATGAAGATCGGCGTGATGTACGGCTCGCCGGAAACAACCACCGGCGGCAACGCGCTGAAATTCTACGCCTCCGTCCGCCTCGACATTCGCCGCATCGGCGCGATCAAGGAACGCGACGAAGTGGTCGGCAACACGACCCGCGTCAAGGTCGTGAAGAACAAGCTGGCGCCGCCGTTCAAGCAGGTCGAGTTCGACATCATGTATGGCGAGGGCGTTTCCAAGATGGGCGAGATCCTCGATCTCGGCGTCAAGGCCGGCATTGTCGAGAAGTCCGGCGCCTGGTTCTCCTATGACAGCCAGCGGCTCGGCCAGGGACGCGAAAACTCAAAGGCGTTCCTCAAGGCCAATCCCGACATGACCGCAAAGATCGAGATGGCGATCCGCCAGAATTCGGGCCTGATCGCCGAACAGATTTTGGCCGGCACCCCCGAACGCGACGCCGACGGCGATGAGCCGGAGGCCGCCGAGGATTGAGGTTTAGCCGAAGCTGGCTTGCAGGGCCAAAAGTTCTACCCAAGCGGGCGCTGAGGACGTTGAGTTGCCGACGTCTTTGGCGCCCGCCTCGTTTTGCGTTGAGTGGCTGTGAAGCGCCTGATCCTGACCAGTTGTTTGATGCCGGAATTCACCAAGTCGGACTTCGCCGATCTTGCGGTTGATTTCTTCTTTCGGTTCGTCTGGGGACCGTTGCCGTCTCCTGATGAGCTCGCAACCTATCTCGGCCCGCGCGGGCCCGATCACGCACCTGGGCATCACTGGTCGGACTTCGCCGTCCGTTGGAGTCAGAGCGAAAACAGGAGTCGCAGGGACCTCGGCTTGGCCGAATTCTGCCAGCAATACGGGACTGTCGAACTATGGTTCGACACAGAACCCAATGCTCAGTTGTGCTTGGTCTGGCTACTCGATTATTTCCAGTCTCATCCGGAGACTGTCGCCAGGTTGAAGTTTCGTCTGGTCGACCTCGCGATGATCGGGCTTGAGCGGCTTGGCAAGTGGCAGCCACCGGCCGTCGACGTCACCGAAAGGGAACTAGAGACAGCCAGCGCGGCTTGGCAGGCATATCGAGCGCAGACGCCGGAGGCCTGTTTCGATCTGCTCTGTCGGGATTTGAGCGCCTTGCCGCTGCTCAGACCCGTCTTGATCGACCTGCTTGAAGAACTGCCGCATCTTTTGACAGGGCTTGGCGCCACGGAAATGCGGATGCTCGAGCTGATCGCGCGGGGATACTCGCTCACGAATGCGCTCTTCCATCTCGGCCAACCGCGCCAAAAGCGGATTTTCAGCGAATCGGAATACGGCTACTTGCTGGATGGGCTTGCGCATGGCCCGCGACCGGCCGTGGCGGGCCTCGACGAGGAACTGCGCACGCTCGACCGCAAAAATTTGCGCGACCGTCATACGGCTTACTTGCGAAGTGAGCTGTCGCTCAGCGAGTTCGGCAAGGCGGTTCTTGCCCATAAGGAAGATTTCAGCCGACACAACCCAATCGATCGCTGGTGGGGCGGCACGCACCTGACCAACGATCGCCTCTGGCGCTGGGAGCCGGTTCTAATCGCGCCTTAGTTCGTTGGATAGCTAACACTCAAGCCCATCCTGCGGCCGCGCTCTCACTCCGCCGCCTGCGCGTATTCTGCAACCGGTGGGCACGAGCACACCAGGTTGCGGTCGCCATAGACATTGTCGACCCGCCCCACCGGGCACCAGTATTTGTCGGTGCGCGAGGTGCCGGCGGGGAAGCAGCCCTCGGCGCGGCCATAGGGCCGCTGCCAGGCATCGTCGGCGATGTCGTGCACCGTGTGCGGGGCGTGACGCAAGGGCGAGGCCTCGACCTTCCAGCGCCCGTTGTCGATTTCGGCGATTTCGTGCCGGATCGCGATCATGGCGTCACAGAAACGATCGATCTCGGCTTTGGATTCGGATTCGGTGGGCTCGATCATCAGCGTGCCCGGCACCGGAAAGCTCATGGTCGGCGCATGGAAGCCGTAATCGATCAGCCGTTTGGCGATGTCGTCCACGGTGACGCCGGACGATGCCTTGAGGGGCCGCGGGTCGACGATGCATTCATGCGCGACGCGGCCTTTCGCGTTCCGGTAAAGCACGGGGAAATGCGGGTCTAGTCTCGCCGCGATGTAGTTGGCGTTGAGGATCGCGATTTCCGTTGCCCGAGCAAGGCCTTCGCCGCCCATCATCAGAATGTAGATGTAGGAGATCGTGAGGATCGATGCCGAGCCATAAGGCGCGGCCGAAACCGGACCGACCGGCGTCCCGCCGCCGTTTGCGGAATGCCCCGGCAGGAACGGCGCAAGATGCGCTTTCACGCCGATCGGGCCCATGCCGGGGCCGCCGCCGCCATGCGGAATGCAAAAAGTCTTGTGCAGGTTGAGATGGCTGACGTCGGCACCGTAATCGCCGGGCCGCGCCAGCCCGACTTGCGCATTCAAATTGGCGCCGTCCAGATAAACTTGTCCGCCGTGGCCATGCACGGTGTCGCAGATCTCGCGAATGTGTTCCTCGAACACGCCATGGGTCGAGGGGTAGGTGATCATGATGGCCGCAAGATTTTTGGCGTGCTGCCCGGCTTTGGCGTGCAGATCACCGACATCGACGTCGCCGCGCGCGTCGCAGGCCACCACCACGACGTCCATGCCGGCCATATGCGCGGACGCCGGATTGGTGCCGTGCGCGGAGGAGGGAATCAGGCACACGTTGCGGTGAGCTTCGCCGCGCGCGGCGTGATAGCCCCGGATCGCCAGTAACCCGGCATATTCGCCCTGCGCGCCGGAATTCGGCTGCAGCGAAATCGCTTCATAACCGGTGATGTCGCACAACCATCGTTCCAGCCGCGCAAACAGCGCGTGATAGCCAGCCGCCTGTTCGCTCGGCGCGAACGGATGCAATTGGCCGAATTCGGGCCAGGTCAGCGGAACCATCTCGGTTGTCGCGTTAAGTTTCATGGTGCACGAACCCAGCGGAATCATCGCGCGGTCGAGCGCGAGATCGCGGTCGGCGAGCTTGCGCATGTAGCGCAGAAGTTCGGTTTCCGAACGATGGGCGTGAAACACCGGATGGGTGAGGAACGCGCTGCCGCGCTTCAGGTCTGCGGGGATCGCCTCGCTGCTCGCGGATTCGACGTCGGCGTAGGCAAGCTTGCCGCCGAAGGCGCGCCACACCGCCTCGACGATCGCCGGCGTCGTGGTCTCGTCGAGCGCGATGCCGAGCGTGCCTTCACCGATACGCAGGTTGATCTTCTCAACGCGCGCGCCGGCGATGATTTCGTTCCGCTTGCCGCCGGCGTCGACCGTCACGGTGTCGAAAAACGCGTCCGACCGTGGCGCGAAGCCAAGCCTGCGCAATCCCGCCGCCAGCACGGCCGTGCGGCGATGCACGGAGCGGGCGATGTGGGTCAACCCTTCCGGCCCGTGATAGACCGCATACATTGAGGCGATGATCGCCAGCAGCACCTGCGCGGTGCAGATGTTGGACGTCGCCTTCTCGCGGCGGATGTGCTGCTCGCGCGTCTGCAGCGCCAGCCGATAGGCCGGTTGCCCGCGCGAATCGATCGACAGGCCGACGATGCGGCCCGGCAACGAGCGCTTGAGCGCATCGCGCGCCGCCATATAGGCCGCGTGCGGCCCGCCATACCCGACGGGAACGCCGAAGCGTTGCGCCGATCCGATCGCAATGTCGGCGCCGAGTTCGCCGGGCGAAGCCAGCAGTGTCAGCCCCAACAGATCGGCGGCGACGATGGCGAGCGCGCCCTTGGCGCGCAGGGCCGCGATCGCCGGTCGGAGGTCGCGCACCGCTCCGGATGTGCCGGGATATTGCAGCAAGCCGCCGAAGACCTCGGCGCGATCGAGGTCGCGCAGGGGGTCGCCGACGATCAGATTCCATCCCAGCGGCTCGGCGCGGGTGCGCAGTACGGCCAATGTCTGCGGATGGACTTCGGCGTCGACAAAGAACGACCTGGTCTTCGCTTGCGTCGCGCGCTCGGCAAGCGCCATCGCTTCGGCCGCAGCCGTCGCCTCATCGAGCAGCGAGGCGTTGGCGACGTCGAGGCCCGTGAGATCGCAGATCATGGTCTGGAAGTTGAAGAGGGCCTCCAGCCGGCCCTGGCTGATCTCCGGCTGGTAGGGCGTATAGGCCGTGTACCAGGCCGGGTTCTCCAGGATGTTGCGCTGGATCACCGCCGGCAAAATCGTGCCGGAATAGCCTTGGCCGATCAGCGAAGTGAAGACCTGGTTTTTGCCCGCAAGCTGTCGCATATGCGCGATCGCTTCGGTCTCGCTGAGAGGCGGCCCGAGATCAAGCGGCGCCGTCTGCCGGATCGATGACGGCAGCGTCTCCGCCATCAGCGCGCCGAGGCTTGAGGCGCCCACGGTTTCGAGCATTGCCGCGACGTCGCGCGGGGAGGGGCCGATATGGCGACGCACGAAGGTGGCGGCGGGCTCACTGGCGGGCTTGCGGTGCGCAGTCATGCGGTTTTCCTCGCTGCAAGAAATTCTCAGGCGATATGTTTCTGGTAAGCGGCCTCATTCATCAGGCCGCCGAGTTCGCTTTTGTCGGCGATCTTCAGCTTGAAGAACCACGCCCGGCCTGCGGCATCGGAATTGACCAGCGCAGGTTCGGCTGCGAGCGCCTCGTTGACCTCGGTCACTTCGCCCGAGATTGGCGCATAGACATCGGATGCGGCCTTGACGGATTCGACCACGGCGGCGGCGTCCGCCTTCTTCAGGTTGCGCCCGATCTTGGGCAGTTCGACGAACACGACGTCGCCAAGCTGCGACTGCGCGTAATCAGTGACGCCGATGGTGGCGACGTCGCCCTCGATGCGGAGCCATTCGTGATCGTTGGTGTAGAGCGTCGTGGCCATGACAAATCCTTCGGCGTTCGTGGGTCATCTTTTGTAAGTGTTGGGAACGAAGGGCATCGGCGAAACCTTGAGCGGCAGGCGCTGGCCGCGCACTTCCGCAAACACCAGGCTGCCGGGCGCGGCCAGCGGCGAGGGCAGATAACCCATCGCGACCGGCGCATTGAGGCTCGGTCCGAAACCGCCCGAGGTCACCGCGCCGATCGGTTGGGAGGATGCTGCGCCCGCGAATAATTGCGCGCCTTCACGCACGGGGGCGCGGCCCTCGGGCCGCAGCCCGACACGGCGGCGCGGCGCGCCCGCTTCGAGCTGAGCCAGGATCAAGTCAGCGCCCAAAAATCCGCCGGCGCGCGCGCCGCCGTTACGCCGGCTTTTTTGAATCGACCATTCCAGCGCGCCCTCCACGGGCGTCGTCGAGGTGTCGATGTCGTGTCCGTAAAGACAAAGCCCGGCTTCGAGCCGGAGACTGTCGCGCGCCCCAAGTCCGACCGGCAGCACGCAGCTTTCGGCGAGCAGCCCTCTGGCAAGCCGCTCGGCCGCCTCGGCCGGAACTGAAATCTCGAAGCCGTCCTCCCCGGTATAGCCGGAGCGCGAGACGAAGCAGTCGATGGCGCCAACGCGACGGGGGCCGGCATCCATGAAACGCATCGCGGAGATGTCCGCGCAGAAATTCTCCAGCACCAATTCGGCCTTTGGTCCCTGCAGCGCAATGAGCGCGCGGTCGGGAAGCGGTTCGACGACGCAAACGTCCGAAAGGCGGTCGCGCAGATGCGCCTCGTCCTCAGTCTTGCAGGCGGCGTTGACGACCAGGAACAGGTGGTCGCCGAAATTCGCCACCATCAGGTCGTCGAGAATGCCGCCTGACTCATTGGTGAACTGGGCATAGCGCTGCCGTCCCGGCGCAACCGCGAGAATGTCCTGCGGTACCAGCCGTTCCAGCGCCAGTGCGGCGTCCTCGACCCTTCCGGATTTCGGCCGCAGCGCGATCTGGCCCATATGCGAGACATCGAACAGGCCGGCGTGTGAGCGGGTGTGCAGATGCTCCCGGAGCACGCCGGGTCCGAACTGCACCGGCATGTCATAGCCGGCAAACGGCACCATTTTGCCGCCGCTCGCCAGATGCAGGGCGTGCAGAGGGGTTCGTTGCAGGGATGGCGGGGAAGAGCATTGACCGTCGGTCGCAAGCATCACAGGGCCCTCGCGGATTTTCGAAGGCTGATTCCCTCAAAAACCCAGAAAGCCCCATCTGTCGCTGTGCCTGAGAGTATTATCCCGTCGGCGGGTACGCCGGGCCAAAACCCTTCGGTACCTCTTTCCAGATGCTGTCAAAGTCACGAGGGTCCGTTTGCCTGAGAGTTTCCGGGGCGGTTGCTCCTTCGGCGCCGGCGTCTAAGCCGATCTCTCCCGACGTGACTGTCTTGAACAGATAGGAGGAAAACACAGGCACGCCAAGGCTGTCAACGCGGCCGCAGCATCCGTCAACGGGTTTTGCGGTGGTGCGGCAAGCCCCTGATTGGCTTGCACAGTTTCTGGACAGCGCTGGTACCCTTGTCTAAAAGCGTCTCGCCGGAGAGTTGGTCCCATTGGCGGCCATTCCCGGGTACCTTGCGATTGGACCAAAATGAGCGGCGTCAACGAGATCAGGTCGAGTTTCCTCAAATTCTTCGCCGATAACGGCCACGAGATCGTGCCGTCGTCGCCGCTGGTGCCGCGCAATGATCCGACGTTGATGTTCACCAATGCCGGCATGGTGCAGTTCAAGAACGTCTTCACCGGTGTCGAGAAGCGCTCCTATGCGCGCGCAACCACCTCGCAGAAATGCGTCCGTGCCGGCGGCAAGCACAACGATCTCGACAATGTCGGCTACACCGCGCGACATCACACCTTCTTCGAAATGCTCGGCAACTTCTCGTTCGGCGACTACTTCAAGGACCGCGCGATCGAATTGGCCTGGAAACTGGTGACAAAGGAATTCGGCCTGCCGAAGGATAAGCTCACGGCTACCGTCTATGTCGACGACGACGAGGCGTTCGGCCTCTGGAAGAAGATCGCAGGACTCCCCGAATCCCGGATCATCCGCATCGCGGGTTCGGACAATTTCTGGCAAATGGGCGACACCGGCCCGTGCGGGCCATGCTCGGAAATCTTCTACGACCACGGCGACAAGATCTGGGGCGGACCGCCAGGCTCGGCGGAAGCCGACGGCGACCGCTTCATCGAGATCTGGAATCTCGTGTTCATGCAATACGAGCAGGTTTCCCCGGGGGTTCGCAATCCCCTGCCGAAGCCGTCGATCGATACCGGGGCGGGCCTCGAGCGCGTCGCGGCCGTTCTCCAGGGCAAGCATGACAATTACGACATCGATCTCTTCGTCGCTTTGATCCGCGCGATCGCGGAACTGACCGGGGCCGATCCGCAAGGCGAGCAGAAAGCATCGCTTCGCGTCATCGCCGATCATTTGCGCGCGTCGTCGTTTCTCATCGCCGACGGCGTGCTGCCCTCGAACGAGGGCCGGGGCTACGTGCTGCGAAGAATCATGCGGCGCGCGATGCGGCATGCGCAATTGCTCGGCGCCAAGGACCCGCTGATGTACCGCCTGGTGTGGGCGCTGGTGCGCGAAATGGGCCAGGCCTATCCCGAGCTCGTTCGCGCCGAAGGCCTGATCGAGGAAACCTTGCGGCTGGAAGAAACGAGATTCCGCAAGACGCTGGAACGCGGGCTCTCGATCCTCGATGAAAAAAGCGCGTCCTTGAAAAAGGGCGACATGTTCGACGGCGATACCGCCTTTACGCTCTACGACACCTATGGCTTCCCGCTCGATCTCACCCAGGATGCGCTGCGTAACCGCGGCATCAGCGTCGACATCGCCTCCTTCACCGACGCGATGGACCGGCAGCGGGCGAAGGCACGCGCGGCCTGGGCGGGGAGTGGCGACACCGCGAGCGAAAGCGTCTGGTTTCCGCTGCGCGAGAAGCTCGGCGCCACGGAATTTCTCGGCTATGAGACCGAAACCGCCGAGGGCGTCGTGGGCGCGCTGGTGAAAGACGGCAAGGAGGTCGAGCGCCTCGCCGCGGGCGAGAGCGGCGCGATCGTTTTGAACCAGACTCCATTTTATGCCGAGTCCGGCGGTCAGGTCGGCGATACCGGCGTCTTGACCGGCGACGGGGTAAGATTCCGCGTCACCGACACCCAGAAGAAGGCCGGCGATCTCTTTGTCCATATCGGCAGCGTCGAGCAGGGTACGCTGACGCCGGGCGCGGCGCTGCAGCTCGATGTCGATCATGGCAGGCGCGCTTCGATCCGCGCCCATCATTCGGCGACGCATCTGCTGCACGAGGCGCTGCGTCAGGTGCTCGGCGACCACATTGCCCAGCGCGGCTCGCTGGTGGCGCCGGACCGGCTGCGCTTCGACTTCGTTCATCCCAAGCCGATCACGGCGGAAGAACTCGCCCGCGTCGAAGATATCGCCAACGAGGTGGTGTTGGAGAATGACGACGTCACCACGCGCTTGATGGCGGTGGACGATGCGCGCGAGGCTGGCGCACGCGCGCTGTTCGGCGAAAAATATGGCGATGAGGTGCGCGTGGTTTCGATGGGAAAGACCGCGCGCGAGCACGGGACCAACGCGCTCGGCTGGTCGGTCGAACTGTGCGGCGGCACCCATGTGCGCCGCACCGGCGACATCGGTCTGATCTCGGTGACCGGCGAGAGCGCTGTATCGTCGGGCGTTCGCCGCATCGAAGCGCTGACCGGACGCTACGCGCGACAACACGCCAACGATACCATGCAGCTCGCAAAGTCCGCGGCCTCCGAACTGCGCGCTCCGCTCGAGGAGATGCCGGCGCGGATCGCTGCACTCATGGAGGAGCGCAAAAAGCTCGAGCGCGAGCTGTCGGACGCGCGCAAGAAACTGGCGATGGGCGGCGGAGCCGCGGCTTCGAACGGCTCGGGTGCGCCTCCTGCGGGCGTTCGCGAAGTCGGCAATGTCAAGCTGATGGCGCGCGCGGTCGAAGGCATCGAAATGAAGGACCTCAAGAGCCTCGCCGATGACGGCAAGAAGCAACTCGGCTCCGGCGTGGTCGCGATCGTGGGCGTCACTGGCGACGGCAAGGCCGGTGTGGTCGTCGGCGTCACTGCCGATCTGACCTCGCGCTACAACGCGGTCGATCTGGTGCGCGTGGCGTCCGAAGCCCTCGGCGGCAAGGGCGGTGGCGGACGGCCCGACATGGCCCAGGCCGGCGGGCCCGATGGCGCCAAGGCCGACGCGGCGCTTTCGGCGATCGAAAAGGCCATGGCCGGCGCCTAGCCTCCCGATCGGCCGCGCGACGGTTGATGGACATCAAATCCGTGGTCGCATAAGCGGTTATTATAGCGTTTCTTCGGTTTCAGAGTTCGCGGCAAAGGACGAAAACACAAGCGCGCGAACTCCGAAAAAAGCTTTGGGACACTGGCAGTGGCGATCCTTCCCCGCACAGGGCGGCTGAACGACCCGGATTTACGGGATCGCCTGTTTGAACTGCTCGAGCACGATCATCTGCCGCATACCGTCGGCTCCCGGGTCGTCCGGCTGATCATTTTCATCATCATCGTCGACGTGCTGGCGATGGTTCTTGCGTCGGTGCCGGAGTTCGACGCACGTTTCGGATGGCTTTTCTCAACCATCAAGATCGGTGCGGTGGTGGTTTTCGGCGTTGAATATTTCTTTCGGCTCTGGAGCGTCGTCGGCCACTCACCGCGCAAGAAGACGCCGGCGCAGGATCGCATCGAATATGTGCTGTCCAGTCTTGGCCTGATCGATCTGATGGCCTTCCTGCCGGCGGCGATCGTCCTCGTCGTAGGGAACCGGTCGACGCTGGCACTTCTCGGCATGCTGCCGTTTTTCAAACTGGTGCGCTACTCCCCGGCGATGCGCTCGCTGCTGGCGGCGCTCCACGCCGAGCGGCGCACCCTGTTCGGCTGCCTGGTGATTCTGGCGGGCGCGGTGCTGGTGTTCGCCTCGCTGCTTTATGCGGTCGAGCATGACGCGCAGCCGGACAAATTGGGCACCATTCCCCAGGCGATGTGGTGGGCGATCGTGACGCTCGGCACGGTGGGCTATGGCGACGTCGTGCCGATCACGCCATTGGGCAAGCTGATATCGGTCTTCGCCATTGTCGGCGGCCTGACCATGATCGCGCTGCCGGTGGCGATCATTTCGACCGCCTTTGCCGACGAAGTGAGACGGCGCGATTTCGTGGTGACGTGGGGCATGCTGGCGCGGGTGCCGCTGTTCTCGCATCTCTCCGCAACCGAAATCGCCGACATCATGCGACTGTTGCGGGCCCAGGCCATCGAATCCGGCGAGATCCTGGTGCGGCGGGGCGACGTCGCATCGTCGATGTATTTCATCACCGCCGGCGAGGTCGAGATCGAATTGCCGAACCGGCGCGTCCGGCTTTCGGACGGCACGTTCTTCGGAGAGATTGCGTTGCTGCACCGCGCCAATCGAAGCGGCACCGTGACGGCGATGCGCAAGACGAGGCTGCTTGTACTCGATGCGCAGGATTTCCATGCGTTGCTTCAACGAATGCCAACGCTCGCCGCGCATGTGCACAAGACCGCCAAAGCGCGGCTCGCGGAGGCCGGCGACATCGCCGCCGCCGAGCTGGTGCAGGCCACGCATGATGATCAGCCGGCCGCGGAGACATAGCCCAGGCGGCGCGGGCTGCTCATTCGCTCGGTGAAGCTACTCCACCGCGCCGAGCGACCGCAGGCAAGCAGCCATCTGCTCTCGTGTCTTGCCACCGGCATGCAATGCCCAACCAAGCGGCGTGCCGTGCCAGATGGTGTCGCGGATATCCAGCCGCGCGCCGCGCTCGACCAGGAGCCGCACCACGTCCTCGTGGCCCCCGAGGACGGCTTGGTGCAGGGGCGTTGTGTGCGCATGGTTGCCCTCAAGATTGTAGCGATTTGGATCCTCACCGGCGTCGAGCAAGCGGCGCATAATCTCCACATGTCCGTGCTGCGCGGCAAGCGAAAGCGCACGCTGGCGCGCTTCGGCGTCCGCGTCAGGGAGCAGGCGGGCGACGTCGTCCACGAGGCCCAGCCCGGCGGCGGCGGGCAGTTCGATACGTGCGCCTCGTTTGGCCAAAACTTTGGCGGCGTCGCTCATCCCGAAGGCCAGCGCGGTGAACAGCGGCGTGCCCCATTTCCTCGTACCGCGTCCTTCGATCGCGGCGCCAAAATCCAGCAGCAGTTCGACAAGCGGCACCTGGAGTCCTGCCTCGGCCGGGTGGCTGCTCGATACCAGCATGCTCATTGTCGTGCACTCGGCGCCGTACATGTCGGCGAGGGCGTCGGGCTCGGCGCCGGCCTTAAGCAGCGCACGGGCGGTCTCGACGGCGTTGGGGGGCGTCTTTTGGCGGCATGCTTCGACGCCGTTGGCGGCCACGTAATGGAGCAGGGTGGCACGGTGGACCGGTGGATCGAAACAGCAGACGCGGCTGGAACGGCCGTGGATGAGAGCGGGATCGCGGCGCAGCGCGTGTTCCAGCATGGCGAGATCGCCATTGACGATGAATTCGACGGCGGATTCGAATTCGAAGACGGGACCGTCCTGTGAGATCGCGTCCACGTAGGCGGCGAGTGAAGGCCAGTCGAGGAAGTCGTAGTGGCGGGCGATTGTGAGGCGGGCATCGTCGAGCGAGAGCGCGGTATCGCGGATTTCGGAGTCGGCGATGAACTTCGGCCGCCATTTGATCTTCTCGTCGAGGAAGCGGGGGTGCTTACGATGGAACAGATCGATGGCCGCGGGATCGGCGGCCCGGTGCCCGGCGAGCAGGCTTTCGGCCTGTTGCTCGTATGCGGAAAGCGGTGACCGGAACGGGACAGGCGTCAGGTTCATGCCGGAATCTTCTCAGCGCGCTCCGAGATATGAACGATCCAGCGAAGTCGCGAAATCCGTCCAAATCACGGCGCTGTTCGCTGCATCACCGTTTCTTGAGAAAGCTCTCAGTTGGTCACGGGCGAGAATGCTAAATTGAAATGTTATTTCGAATCCAGGAACGGCGCGACGACTTCGCGCGTTTCCTTGCTGGGCACCACCGGCACGATCTCGAAGGTCACGCCAAGTCCCTGGCAATTCAGGATCCATTCCTGCAGAAGCCGCGCGTCGTCGCACTCCATCAACTGGAAACAACGATCGAAATTGGGTTCGATCCAGCTTCCGACGTAAGTGAGCCCTTCGGGAAATTTGATGCCGGAAGCGCGAACGCGCTTGTAGACCGGGATGGGGTCGCGATCTTTGAAGCGTTCGATCACCATGAACAGCATGGAGCGTCTCCCTAGGCGGCGCGCAACCTTCGTTCAGCCTTTGCGCAGGAACACATAGTCCGCCGCATAAGGCGCGCTCTTGAAGCTGCCGGCTTTGTCGCAGGCACCTTCGAGCTTACCGCCCCTGGTGTTGATCCGCTGCACGGTCGTGACCCCGGTCAGGACGCCGGTGCCGCGCGCGGAGACCACCTGCAACTTCAGCCAGGGGATGTCCTCGGCCGTTGCACCAGGGGCGTTGCCGCTGGCCTTGCCGACTACGGCGCTGCCGTCGCCATGTTCCCAGTTCGGCCCGGCATAGTGCCGGCCGATCGTCTTGCCGTCGACGAACAGCGTGGCAATCGGCTCGCGGAACGCCCAGACCAACTTGCCGTCGGAGGAGGCCTTGCATTCGTACACTTGCGCGCCTTCGGCGTGCACAGCGAGCGCGACTGTTTCTCCCGGCGCGGCGATCGCGTCGGGGAGAGGAGTATCAGTGGCCGAAGCGCCAATCGGCGCCGCCATTGAAAGCAGCGCGAGGGCGGCGCTTCCGGCCAACGACTTTCCCATTATGCTGTCATCGCCTTGGTGAGGTTTTCCGCGACCTTGTCGAGGAAGCCGGTGGTGGACAACCAGCGCTGGTCGGCGCCGACCAGAAGCGCGAGGTCCTTGGTCATGAAGCCGGCCTCGACGGTCTCGACGCAGACCCTTTCCAGGGTCGTGGCGAACTTCGCCAATGCGTCGTTGTTGTCGAGCTTGGCGCGATGTGACAGCCCGCGCGTCCAGGCGAAGATCGAGGCGATGGAGTTGGTCGAGGTCTCCTTGCCCTTCTGATGCTCGCGGTAATGCCGCGTCACGGTGCCGTGGGCGGCCTCCGCCTCTACCGTCTTGCCGTCCGGTGTCATCAACACCGAGGTCATCAGGCCGAGCGAGCCGTAGCCTTGTGCAACGGTGTCGGACTGCACGTCGCCGTCGTAGTTCTTGCAGGCCCAGACGTAGCCGCCGGACCACTTCATGGCGGCCGCGACCATGTCGTCGATCAGGCGGTGTTCGTAGGTGATCTTCTTGGCGTCGAATTGCGGCTTGAACTCCTTGTCGAAAACATCCTGGAAGATGTCCTTGAAGCGCCCGTCATAGACCTTGAGAATCGTGTTCTTGGTCGAGAGATAGACCGAATAGTTCTTGGTGAGACCCATGTTGAACGAGGCGCGGGCAAAATCGGCGATCGAATCGTCGAGATTGTACATTGCCAACGCCACACCGGCGCTCGGGGACTTGTAGACTTCCCGTTCGATCACCTTGCCGTCGTCGCCGACGAACTTCATCGTCAGCACGCCCTTGCCGGGGAATTTGAAGTCGGTGGCGCGGTACTGGTCGCCGAAAGCGTGGCGACCGATGATGATCGGCTTGGTCCAGCCCGGCACCAGGCGCGGCACGTTGCGGCATATGATCGGTTCACGGAACACCACGCCGCCAAGGATGTTGCGGATGGTGCCGTTCGGCGATTTCCACATTTCCTTCAAGCCGAACTCCTTCACCCGGGCCTCGTCCGGAGTGATGGTGGCGCATTTGACGCCGACGCCGACCTTCTTGATGGCGTTGGCTGCGTCCACCGTGACCTGGTCGTTGGTCTTGTCGCGGTATTCCATCCCAAGGTCGAAATACATCAGGTCGATATCGAGGAACGGGGTGATCAGCTTGTCCTTGATGTACTGCCAGATGATCCGGGTCATCTCGTCGCCATCGAGTTCGACGACGGGGTTGGTCACCTTGATTTTTGCCATGGGGAATAGGGCCTTTTTGGAATCGCGCGTTTCAGGATGAATGATATGCGCGCTATAGCACCGCATTCGCCTTGGCGAAAGCCAAGGCGTTATGCAGTTTCAGCCCATCTTTTGGCCTAGAACGCCGCCTGGGTGGCCGTGCCTGCCACCACATACCAGGTGACAAAAAGGCCGCAGATCAGCGCGCCGGGCAGGCTCGAGCCGGTGCGTCGCCAGGTAAAGGTGGCGATGATCCCGACGATCGCAAAAAGCGGCACGAACTGGATGGCGATGATGGTGGAAAGCGGTACGAAGCCAGGATCGGGCAGGGGATTGAACAGTTTTCCGGAAAGCCAGAGTGTTACGTATTGCAGGCCCACCAGCACGACGAAGCCGAGCGTCAGCGCCAGGATATTGGTCAGGTAAAGCGACACCCGCGATGCGTCCGCGGTCGAGAAATTCCGGTGCAACAGGTGAAGCGCGATCACGAAAAATGCCGTGATTGGCAAGAGATAGATCAGGAAAATCAGGAATTGCTTCGCGTTCATCAGTTTGAGCGCAACGATCCAGAACCGGAAATCGATCTTGAAGGCGAGATCGGAGAGCCATAGCGCGGCATAACCCACGATCACCGTGACCAAAGCGATCAGGATTGACGGTCCGACGATCCCCCTCCGGCTGGCGCGCTTCGGCGCAAATGCCATCAAGGCGAGTGCGATCAGGCCGTTGATGAGAGCCCAGACCATGATCTGGTTGGTGACGGCCTGCGGCAAATAGGGCGACGCCGTCACCAACGTGCCGCCGAGCGCGAATGCCGGATAATAAGTCAGCGCGGGAATGAAGGCGGAGAGGATGAAGGCTGCGGTCCAGCGGCGACCGCTGGCCGCCTGCGCGGGCACTGTGCCGTCGGCGGCCGCCGGGACCCTCAGGCGCGAAAAGAGCGGGTACCTCAAGCAGGCCGTCGAACACGCCGAGCAGGAGAACGACGAAGCCGATCAGCGCGACGAGGGTGCCGATCTCCTTTCGAAACCAGATTTGATCCTCGGAGGGGCGCGGCGTGCCGCCCTGCAAGGTCTTGGCGAACCAGTCGAGGCTGTAGCCGATCGCCTGGCGCGATATATGTTCATCCGGATGCGTGATCGCGGGCATGTACAGCACTCTCGCCGTGCCTTGTGCGGGGTCGCCATAGACCTTGCCGGGTTCGACGGGCCCCTGGGTGCCAAACAGCGCCCAGAGTTTTGGGCTTTGGGTGACGTCGCGCGCCCGCTCAATTCCCCACATCAGGTCCGGAAATTCTTCGTATTGCGCGAACACCAGCGCGGCATTGCGCGGCCAGGTCGCGGTGCCCTCTGCGGCGAACGGCTTGCCGGTTGAGGACCCCTCCAGCACCATCGACTTGTAGTCGTTGGGCATCGCGGTTGCGGCGGCAAGCACGGTCCAACCGCCCATCGAGTGGCCCTCAAGCCCGATATTGTTCTTGTCGACGATGTCGAGGCTGCGCAGATAGGTGAGCCCATCGGGACCACCAAAGCCGTTGGCGAAGGCCGGCGGATCGCTGTAGCCGTGGCCGGTCTGGTCGAGCGCCAGCACCACATAACCCCTGCGGGCAAATTCGATGGCAAAGCCGTCCTGGGTCTCACGCGAATTGATGTAGCCGTGCACGGCCAGAATGCCTGGGGCCGGAGTCTGGGCGGTCGCGTTCGGCGGGATATAAAGCAGGGCGCTCATCGTGTTGCCCTTGGCGCCGGCAAAGCGCACGTCCTTGATCTGGATGCCGCCTGCGGTTTGCGTGACATGGGCAAGCACGCCGCCCGCCAGAATCAGAATTGCTCCGACAACGGCCGATGACCATCTGCGCATGGACGCCTCCCCTGTGCCCGCGCCGTTGATCCGGCTTTCGGGTTCATTTTGATTTTGATCGACAACCTATCCGAAAGGCAAAACCGCGCAAGCGATCGCCCGGCCGCGCGCCCGGATTTCAATCGGCGTCAAAAGACTTCTCTAAATCAATTATATTGCTTGAGAAATTCCGCCGGGCGGATGAAGGAAGGGACCTTGTCGCCAAGGTGCCGAAACCATTGGTGATTAAGGTGTGGAATCGCTTTCCTCAGAGGCGGATTCTAAAGTGTTGAAAACCTGATTCAGAAAGTGAAGTGAGATGTCCGGTTCGGGCACCGACAAGACCAAGACAGGCTTCGACCTGACCGGTCCCATTGTGATTCTCGTCGAGCCTCAGCTTGGCGAGAACATCGGCATGGCCGCGCGCGCCATGGGAAATTTCGCCTTGACACGGCTTCGCATCGTCAGCCCGCGCGACGGCTGGCCGAATATCAGCGCACAGCGCGCCGCCGCCGGCGCCGACCATATCCTGGATCAGGCCGAGCTGTTCGATACGCTCGAACAGGCCGTCGCCGACTGCGCGCTGCTGTTTGCCACGACCGCGCGTGCCCACGACCAGGCCAAGCCCGTGGTCGGGCCGCAGGCCGCAGCCGTCGAGATGGTTGGCCGGATCAAGGCCGGTGGCACGGTCGGCATCCTCTTCGGCCGCGAGCGCTACGGGTTGCAGAACGAGGAAGTCGGGCTTGCCAACCGCATCATCACCTTTCCGGTCAATCCCGGCTTTGCGTCCCTCAATCTGGCGCAGGCGGTGCTGCTCGTCGGCTATGAGTGGTTCAAGCTTTCGACCGCGAGCACGCTGCCGTTTGCCATGCCCGAGCGCTCCGAGCCCGCCTCGCAGCACCAGATGCAGGCGTTCTTCGACAATCTGGTGCGCGAACTCGACAAGGTCGAATTCCTGCGCCCGGCGGAAAAGCGCGAAACCATGCTGGTCAATTTGCGCAACATCTTCACCCGGATGGATCCGACCAAGCAGGACATGCACACGCTCCACGGCGTGGTGATGGCGATCGCGGAAGGGCGCAAGGGACCTGCCAAGGGCGGGGTGCTCGATGGCGCGCAGGCCACGCGGCTTCGCGCGCTGCTCGCCGAGCACGGTCAGGGCGCGATGCGAGCGGAAAGCGGCACGGTTCGCGGGTTGGCGCGGTTATTGCGGCGCAATCCGACCGATGCCGAGCGGATTCTGTGGCAATCGCTCACCCGCGACCGCCGTTTCGCCGGTCAGTTCAAGCGGCAGACGCCGGTCGGGCGGCATATTCCGGATTTTGTCTCGTTTGTGCACCGGATCGCGATCGAACTGATCAATCCCAACGAGAGCGACACGATCGTGAAGGATCGCGTCGCCCGGAAGGTCTGGCTTGAGGCGCGCGGCTACCAGGTCGTGAATATGGGGGTTGCGGACGTCGAGAGCGATCTTTCGGCCGAACTCGACCGGCTTGCTGCTTTCCTGCCTGGGTGATCCTGACATTGGCCGGACAGCGAATTTCTCACCAGTTGCCAGGACTAACCCGGTCGGATTAGGGTTCCATACCAAGATAAAGCAACAACATCAGGGAGAGTCCAACATGCGTTCCGTCAAATTTACACTGCTTGCGTCGATTTCGGTGTTTGCCGCCGCGCCGGCCCTGGCGCAGGCACCGCAGGTTGAAAAGAACGTCTCGATGGCAATGACGGTCGCCATCATTCAGGGTGCGATCGAGCAGTGCACCAAGGACGGATACAAGGTCTCCGTCACGGTCGTCGATAAGGGCGGTAGTGTCGCCGGCCAGGTGCGCGGCGACGGCACCAGCCCGCACACCATGGAGTTCAGCCGCCTCAAGGCCTACACCGCGCGAATCCGTAACCAGACCTCGCTCCAGACCATGAAGGAGCTCGAGGATCCTGCCAGGGCCCCGCTGCGGCAGATTCCCGGACTGGTCGGTGTCGGTGGCGGCGTTCCGATCCGGGCAGGCACAGAGGTGATCGGCGGCGTCGGCGTGTCGGGCGCGCCCGGCGGCGACAAGGACGAAGTCTGCGCCAACGCGGGCATTGCCAAGGTCGAGGCCGCGCTCAAATAAGAGCGCGGTTTTTCTAGCAACGACAAAACCACTGGAATTGGAGACGACCGATGAAGAAGTCGCCGCGTTCGCTTGCCCATGTTCTGGCCTTGAGCTGCCTCGCCTTTGTGTCCGTCGCCATTACGGCGAAGGGTTGCCGCGCAGAGCGCGCCGCCCGGCGCACTCGAAGTGCCCGCCAAGACGATTCCGGTGCCGACCACCGTCAGCCCGCAACTGCAGAAGATCATCGGCGCGCCGTTGCGGTCGAACTGGGATATTCACCCCAAGACCGGCGAGGAATGGAAACCGGTCGCCGATGCCGGCGCGGCGGCGCTGATCAAGAACGTGCCCGGCATGCTCGAGCGGCTGAAGGTGAAAGTCGAGAAGACCACCATCGACGGCGTGCGGGCCTTTATCGTCACGCCGGAAACGATCGCGCCGGAGAACCGCAACCGGCAGCTCATTCACATGCATGGCGGCTGTTATGTTCTCAACCCCGGCGAAGCCGGATTGCCGGAAGCAATCTTCATGGCTGGCTTCGGGCACATCAAGGTGATCTCGGTGGAATATCGCATGCCGCCGGAAGCCTATTTCCCGGCAGCACTTGATGACGGCATCACGGTCTGGAAGGCCGCGTTGAAAACCATGGACGCCAAGAACATGGCGATCTTCGGCACTTCGGCCGGCGGGTCGCTGACGCTCGAGATGGTGCTGAAGGCAAAGGAACTGGGGCTTCCCTTGCCGGGCGCGATCGCGCCGGGAACGCCGATGTCGGATGTCACCAAGGTCGGCGACACCTTCAAGACCAACGCGATGCTGGACAACGTGCTGGTTTCTCCGGACGGCTTTTGCGACGACGGCGCCAAGGTCTATGCCAACGGGCACGACTTGAAGGACCCGCTGCTGTCGCCGGTCTATGGCGACATGAAGGGCTTTCCGCCGACGATCCTCACCAGCGGCACGCGCGATTTGTTGCTGAGCAACACGGTGCGCGTTCACCGCAAGCTTCGTCAGGCGGGCGTCGAGGCAACCCTTCAGGTCTTCGAAGGAATGTCGCACGCGCATTACATCCGCGACGACACCGCGCCCGAGACGAGGGAAGCGTTCGAGGAGATCGCAGCCTTCTTCGACAAGCATCTCGGCAAATAGAGGAGATGACTTTTCTAATCGTCATCACGCTCTGTCTTTTTGTTTGAGCATGATCTTTTTCGGAAAACCGGTATCCACTTTTCCGGATCATGCACTGAGACGGGGAGGGCGGCGTCGCGCCGCTCGATCCGCTCAGACCGCGACGAGCTGTTCCGGCGCGCTGCCCGCGCGCCGCTGCTTCTTGGGCTTTGAAGGCTCGAACAATGAGCATGCAGCCAGGCCCGCGGTGTCGGCGACGCCGGGATCGCGCGACACCATGGCAGCGACGATCGCGCCGTCCATCAGAAGCGCGAGTTGGTGAGCCAGCACTTCCGGTTCGGACGCGCCCATCTCGCCGGCGAGCTTCTCGATATAGGCCAGCACGACCTTCTTGTGCCGCATCGCGATGGCGCGAAGCTGCTTCTGATCCTTGTCGTGTTCGCCGACCGCGTTGATGAAGGGGCAGCCGTAGAACCGCTCCTGGCGGAACCAGTCCTTCAGCGCCGGAAAAATTCGCGTCAGTTTGGCCTGCGGCGTGCCGCCGCCGGATTCGATTGCCGCGATGAACCATTCGCGCCACTGCTTGCCCTCGTTCTCGAGGACGGCGTGCACCAGGTTGTTTTTCGATCCGAACAATTTGTAGAGCGTTGTCTTCGCGGTGCCGGCTTCATTGATGATGGCGTCGATGCCGGTCGCGTTGATGCCGTTCTTGCAGAACAATCGCGTCGCGGCACTCAGCAACCGTCCGCGCGCCAACTCCTCGTCGCCGGCATCGTGACTGGCGGCGACGGAACGCCCCTTCGAGGATGCTTTGCCCATGGCTGCAGTTAATCCAACTGGGCTGTACTCATCAAGTCGCATCTTGCTGCGCGCAAATTGATCGCGGCTGACCGCAATTGCATCGCGATTGAGCAGTTCGCCGCTGGTTGATTTGGAGGCAGGCCGGGTTAAGCGGCTTCAAGGCTTGGCGTTTTCTCCCGCGGGGCTTCTGGCACGCTTCCTGCAGGATACAGACCGTTCGGTATCCTGCCTCCCAGGGAGAAACTCAATGACCGCGGTCGCTCAGAAAACAGCGCTTACAGGCTGCCTCGCGCCCATCGACAAGCAAGGCCTCGAGCAGCTCATCGCCAACGGCAAGGCCAATCCGAAGGTCATCAAGACCTTGAAATGCAAGACGGTGGCCGAAGGCAAGTTCCGTCACGCCAACTACATCCGCAACCTCGCGCCTTACATCGTCGACGAGCCCCCGGGCCTTCTTGGCGACGACACCGCGCCCAATCCTTCCGAGGCCTCGCTCGCGGCGCTCGGTTCGTGCCTTGCGGTTGGCCTCCATGCCAACGCGGTGCATCGCGGCTGGACCGTCAACAAGCTCGAACTCGAGCTCGAAGGAGACCTCAACATCACGGCCGTTTGGGGCACCGGCGACGTCAGCGAGAAGCCGGTCGGCTTCACCGATGTCCGCGTCAAGGTCGACATGGAGTGCGAAGGCGTTCCGAAAAGCGAGATCGACGCGCTGGTATCCCACGTCAAGAAGTGGTCGCCGGTCGCCAACACCTTCACGCGCCCGGTCAACCTCGAGGTCAGCGCTTCCTGAAGGCCAAAAAAACCAGGCGTTGCAAACCAGGCGGTTGCGGAGGGTCTCATGGGTTTATTGGCTGTATCCCGGCGCGCGGTCGAAGACGATCCGCCACCGGCGTCGATCACCGATCAGGTGGCTGCCATCGCGCGCAAGAACCTTGCACCCATGGCGGCCGCGATCGACGCCGGCGAGGTCTATCCGGATGAGCTGCTCCGGCGTCTTGGCGACGTCGGCGCCTGGGCAAGTCATCAACCCAAGAATGGCGCAGCCGATTTGCGCTGCGCCATTCAATCGATCGCGGCCCTTGGCGAAGTCTGCGGCGCGACGGCGTTCATGGCCTGGTGCCAGAACACGTTGGTCTGGTACGCGGCGAATTCGAGCAATCCAAAGCTGATCGCCAAATTCGGCGACAATTTCGCCACCGGGCGGATCCTCGGCGGCACGGGTCTTTCCAATCCGATGAAGAGCTTCTTCGGGATCGAGAAACTGAAACTGAAGGGCCGCAAGGTCGAGGGAGGCTACGTCGTCAAGGGCGCGCTGCCCTGGGTTTCCAACCTCGGGGCCGGCCATTTCTTTGGCACGATCTTCGAGCGCGAGGACGAGCCCGGCGGCATCGTGATGTTCCTGGCCGACTGTTCCGATCCCGGCGTCACCTTGCAGCCTTGCAAGCCGTTCCTTGCGATGGATGGCACGGGCACCTACGGCGTGCAATTCCGCGACGTTTTCGTGCCCGACGATCTCATCCTGGCCGACCCGGCTGGTCCGTTCGTGAAGAAGATCCGTTCGGGGTTCATCCTGCTTCAGGCCGGCATGGCCACGGGCCTGATCAGGGACTGCATCAACATCATGAACGAAGTCGATGCGCCGCTCGGCCACGTCAATCGCTATCTGCCGCAGCAGGCGGTCAACTTCCAGGAATTGCTTTCCGAACTGGAAAGCGAAGCCATGGCGCTGGCATCCGATCCCTACAACGATACGGACGCTTATTGGCGCAAGGTTGTCGCGCTTCGACTGCGCGCTGGCGATGCCTGCGTCGCGGCGGCGCACGCGGCGATGCTTCATTGCGGCGCGCGCGGCTACCTGATGAGCCATCGCGCCCAGCGACGGCTACGCGAGGCCTATTTCGTCGCCATCGTCACGCCCGCAACGAAACAACTGCGCAAGATGTTGGCAGAGATGTGAAGTTTTTTGACTCGACCACAAGCGTACACCACCAAACAGGAGAGGCTCCATGACGGACGTTCTGATTTCTGCCAGCGAACTCGCCGAACTCGTATCAAAAGAGCCGTGTGTCATCATCGACACGCGAAATCCGGATGCCTATGGCGCGGGGCACATCCCCAATGCCGTGAACGTGCATGAGATTTTCACTTACCTCGCCACATCGACGCCGGAGGGCATCAACGAACTGAAGACGAAATTCGCCGACGCCTTCGGCAAGGCGGGGCTCTCCGGCAAGGAAACGGCGGTCATTTATGAGCAGTCGATGAACTCCGGCTTCGGCCAGTCCTGCCGCGGCTATTACCTCTTGACCATGCTCGGCTATCCCAAGATCAAGGTTCTGCATGGCGGGTACGATGCCTGGGTCGCCAAGGGATTGCCGACGACGACCACGGTGCCAACCCCCAAGCCTGCCTCGTTCGCGATCATCCCGGAGGCCGGCGACATCCTGATCGACGCCAAGACCATGCTGGCCGCCGTCGGCAAGCCCGGCGTCGCCTTGCTCGATGTCCGCGATGTCGATGAATGGATCGGCGATAGCTCTTCGCCTTACGGGAAGGATTTCTGCCCGCGCAAGGGACGAATTCCCGGCGCGGTCTGGCTCGAATGGTACCGTATGATGAAGCCCACTGCCGAGGGGCCGCGCTTCAAGTCCAAGGACGAAATCCTGGCCGAATGCGCCACCGTCGGCATCACGCCAAGCACCCCGGTCTATCTCTATTGCTTCAAGGGCGCGCGGGCGTCGAACACCTTCCTGGCGCTGAAGAATGCGGGCGTGAAGGATGTCCGGATGTATTTCGGCTCCTGGAACGAATGGTCGCGCGACCCCGCGCTGCCGATCGAGGAAGGCCTGCCCACCGAGGCCAGACTGACCGAAAAAGCGGCATAAAAAGTGCATGTTTTTTCACCGCCCGGCCGTTTTGAGCGGCTGGGCGGTGGAATCCCGGCGTGGCGGGATTTGCCTTTGTCATCCCGATACCGCGCGAGGAAATGCAAGCATGTCCACCTTCGACGACGCCTTTGATTCCGCCCGCGCGCTTTCAAGAACCGGTTGCGTCTGCGGCCGGCATTCTTCTGCGACCGAACACGATCAGGCCGCTTCGGCGCTGCGATGCGAGCCGGTCACAAGTGCCGAGGAGCGTTACGAGGGCGTCGTTGCGTCGGCGGTGATGCGCGCGATGTTTCCTAAGGATGCCGCCCGGCGGGCATTCCTGAAATCGGTCGGGGCCTCGACCGCGCTCGCCGCCATCTCGCAGTTCTTTCCGCTCAAGACCGTGACCGAGGCGTTTGCGGAGGCGGGAGTCCCGGAGAAGAAGGATCTGAAGGTCGGCTTCATCCCGATCACTTGTGCCACGCCGATCATCATGGGCGCGCCGCTCGGCTTCTATGCCAAGCACGGCCTCAACGTCGAGGTCGTCAAAACGGCCGGCTGGGCGGTGATCCGCGACAAGACCATCAACAAGGAATACGACGCCGCCCACATGCTGGCGCCGATGCCGATCGCAATTTCGCTGGGACTGGGCGCGCAGGCGATCCCGTTCGCGGTGCCCGCGATCGAGAATATCAACGGCCAGGGCATTACGCTGGCGATGAAGCACAAGGACAAGCGCGATCCCAAGGACTGGAAGGGCATGAAGTTCGCCATTCCGTTCGACTATTCGATGCACAATTACTTGCTGCGTTATTACCTCGCCGAGCACGGCGTTGATCCCGACACCGATGTGCAGCTTCGCTCGGTGCCGCCGCCGGAGATGGTCGCCAATCTCCGCGCCGACAACATCGACGGTTTCCTCGCGCCCGACAATATCTGCCAGCGCGCGATCTATGACGGCGTCGGCTTCATGCACATCCTGTCCAAGGAGATCTGGGACGGGCATCCGTGTTGCAGCTTCGCCGCGAGCCGCGAGTTCATCACGGGATCGCCCAACAGCTTCGCCGCGTTGACGCGCGCGATCCTCGATGCCACCGCCTACGCTTCGAAGGCGGAGAACCGCAAGCAGATCGCCGAAGCCATTGCACCCGCGAACTACATCAATGCGCCGGTCACGGTGCTGGAGCAGGTCCTCACCGGGACCTATGCCGACGGCCTCGGCGCGATCAAGACCGATCCCAAGCGCGTCGATTTCGATCCGTTCCCGTGGCAATCTTTCGCGGTCTGGATGCTCACGCAGATGAAGCGATGGGGTCAGGTCAAGGGCGACGTGGACTACAAGTCGATCGCCGAGCAGGTCTATCTTGCGACCGACACGCGCAAGGCGATGGCGGAGATGGGGCTGACCGCGCCGGCTTCTTCCTACAAATCGTTCTCGGTGATGGGCAAGACTTTCGATCCGGCCAAGCCGGAGGATTATCTCAACAGCTTCAAGATCAGGAAGTCGTCGTGACGGTGGCGATTGGCGCTACCGCGCGCGCCATGTCAGGTGGGGAGGGGGGACGATGACCTTTTCCCTTCGCTTTCGCGCGGCGATCGTCTCGATCGTGCTGTTTGCGGCCTTCGTCGGCGTCTGGCACATCGCAACCCGCGGCAGCAGCGCCGTCGCAGGCATGAGTCCGGAATACGCCAAGCTGATGGGCGTGACCGCCACTTCGGGAAAATCGGCGATGCCGGGTCCGCTCGATGTCGGTGCCAAATTGTGGGAGCATCTCAAAAGGCCGTTTTACGATAACGGGCCGAACGACAAGGGACTGGGCATCCAGCTCGGCTATTCGATCGCGCGCGTAGGTCTCGGTTATGTCTTGGCCGTCATCGTCGCAATTCCGCTCGGCTTTCTGATCGGGATGTCGCCCCTGATCAGCCGCGCGCTCGATCCCTTCATTCAGGTTCTCAAGCCGATCTCGCCGCTCGCCTGGATGCCGCTCGCGCTCTACACCATCAAGGATTCCGGGCTGTCCGCGATCTTCGTGATTTTCATCTGTTCGGTCTGGCCGATGCTGCTCAATACGGCGTTTGGCGTTGCCGCGGTGCGCAAGGAATGGATCAACGTCGCGCGCACGCTTGAAGTCGGCACGCTCCGCCGCGCCTTCACCGTCGTCCTGCCGGCAGCGGCGCCGACCATTCTGACCGGCATGCGAATCTCGATCGGCATCGCCTGGCTCGTCATCGTTGCCGCCGAAATGCTGGTCGGCGGCACTGGCATCGGCTACTTCGTCTGGAACGAGTGGAACAATCTCTCGATCACCAATGTCATCATCGCCATCCTCCTGATCGGCATCGTCGGCATGCTGCTCGACCAGATTCTGGCGCGCTTCACCCGCATGGTTACGTTCCCGGAATGACGCGATGACCGAGAAATTCATTTCCATCGAGGCGATCGCCAAACGTTATCCAGGCGCCGGTGGCGGCGAGATTGCCGTCTTCGAGGATTTATGGCTGTCGATGCAGCGCGGCGAATTTACCTGCGTGATCGGCCACTCCGGCTGCGGCAAGACCACGGTGCTCAACATCCTCGCCGGCCTCGACGCGCCGAGCGAAGGCGCGGTGATCGTGGACGGGCAGGCGATCGAAGGCACGAGCCTCGATCGCGCCGTGATTTTCCAGAGCCACGCGCTCTTGCCGTGGCGCACCGTGCTCGGCAACGTTGCCTACGCCGTCACCTCGAAATGGCGCAACTGGGATCGCGCCAAAGTGAGGGCGCACGCCCAGGCCTTCATCGACCTCGTGGGCCTCACCGGCTCCGAACACAAGCGTCCATCGGAACTCTCCGGCGGCATGAAGCAGCGTGTCGGAATTGCCCGCGCGCTCTCGATCACGCCGAAGATCATGCTGATGGACGAGCCGTTCTCGGCGCTCGACGCGTTGACCCGCGGCACGTTGCAGGACGAGGTCCGGCGCATTTGTCTGGAGACCGGACAGACCGTGTTCATGATCACCCATGACGTCGACGAGGCGATCTATCTTGCCGACAGGATTTTCCTGATGACCAACGGCCCCGGAGCCGTACTGGCCGAGATCGTGGAGAATCCGTTGCCGAAGGACCGCGGCCGCGGCGATCTGCATCGCCATCCCTATTATTATGCGGTGCGAAACCACATCGTCGATTTTCTGGTCAGCCGCAGCAAGAGCTTCGCCGCCGATACGCCCGATCATGATCCGCGCAATGTGCCAGTGGTGCGGATCGGCAAATCCGAATTGGTGATTGCCTCGGTGTCGGACGGGCCTTCGCATGAAGAGCCGAAGCAGGCGTCCTGGCCGGGCTTGTCTCGGCCATCGACATCTTCGTAAGGTGAAAAGACAGGGATCGCCGGCATCGCAATTTAAAGCTTACCCAAGGGAGTGACACATGAAACGATCCGACCTCACCGAAAAGCTGCTCGACATCAAGCGCGAGAAGGGCTGGACCTGGAAATACATCTGCGAAAAGATCGGCGGCTACTCCGAGGTGCTGATCGTCGGCGCCTGCCTTGGCCAGATGAAGTTGACCAAGCCGCAGGCCGCGAACGCGGCCGAACTGTTCGGGCTTTCCAAATCCGAAACCGCGATGCTCAACGAGACGCCGATGCGCGGCATCCCCATGCCGCCAACCGATCCCTTGATCTACCGCTTCTACGAACTGGTGATGGTCAACGGTCCGGCGTGGAAGGCGCTGATCGAGGAGGAGTATGGCGACGGCATCATGTCGGCGATCGATTTCGACATGGTGATGGAGCGGCTGCCCAATCCGAAGGGCGATCGCGTCAAGATCACGATGTCGGGGAAATTCCTGCCGTACAAATATTATGGCGCGAGCGGCAATGTTCCGGAATACGGTTTCAAGGAGGGTTGAGGTTGCCGTCACGCCGCGACGCTAACCTCATTGTCATTTCAGGTTTACGCTGAAGGTGTGGAGTTTGAAATCAACGCTGCGCAGCAAACGCGTCTCTCAGGTCCTTGATCGCCATCATTTCGCGAACAAAGGTGAATGAGCCGCGGTCCTTCATCTCGTGGGCGCATTTTAGAAAAGCGGCGAGAGCGACGCGCGACATCGCGCCGCCCACGCTGATCCGCTTGACGCCTGCTGCGGATAATTGCTCGACCGTCAGCGTCGGGTCGGCAAAACCCATCACCAGGTTGAAGGGCTTCTTGAGCGCCGACAACACCGTTCGGATTGTTGGCAAATCGCGGACGCCGGGCGCATACAGCACGTCGGCGCCTGCGGCTTCGAACGCCTGCAGCCGCCGAATGGTATCATCGAGATCGTTGCGGTCGTGGAGGAAATTCTCCGCCCTGGCTGTCAGCATGAAGGGAATGGGCAGCAAGCGCGAGGCCTCGACGGCCGCATGCACCCGTTCCACCGCGAGCGCGAAATCGTAAATTGGCCGGCGAGGGTCGCCTGTTGAATCTTCGATCGACCCGCCAACAGCTCCCGCCTCGGCGGCAAGGGCGATGGTCTGAGCTGCGATCTTGGGGTCATCCGCACCGCAGTTCTCGAGATCAGCGTTGACCGGCAGGTCGGTTGCGTCAGCAATCATCCGACAATTTGCAATGATGGCGTCCCGGCTGACGGTCGCGCTGCCCAACGTATTGGCCAATCCCAGACTGGTGGTGGCGAGGGCCTCAAATCCGATCGCTGCCAGCATCTTCGCCGTACCGGCGTCCCAGGGATTGGGGATAACGAAAGCACCGGGCCGCTCATGCAGCGCACGGAACAGTTCTGCTTTTTCCAACTGGGTGCGCATCTCAGCTCCTGCTCGATTTGGTTGCGGGTTCTTCGCCCGCGTCGACACATAGCGGCCTTCCCTGCATCAAACAAATTTGTTATTTCTTCTCTTCATATCAGTTTTTTGCATGGTCGGAAAAATGGACAGCGATGCCCTCAACACGTTTCTGATCGTCCACCGCCGCGGCGGGATCTCCAACGCCGCGAAGGCCCTGCACCGCTCGCAGCCGGCGATCTCGCGGCGCATTGCGCTCTTGGAAGAAGAGCTTGGCGTGCCGTTGTTCGAGCGTGTCGCGGGCCGGACAAGGCTGAGCGATGCCGGCCGGGTGATGGTGCCCTACGCGGAGCGCGCGGTCGCGGCGGCTCAAGATGCGGAGAACGCGGTTCGGTCGCTGGCGCACTCGAATTCTGGGCCGGTTGCACTTGCGGTGGTGGGTACGCTTGCGGGTGGCGGTCTTGCGACGATCATGAAACGCTTCGCCGGCGAGCATCCGGGCGTCAATCTCACATTGCGCACCGCGACGAGCACCGAGGTCAGTGGTCTGATCCGGCGTGGCGAAGCGACGATCGGCTTGCGTTATGATCTGGATCGATCGAGTGATCTCGATTATGAGCGGCTTTTTTCCGAGCGGCTGCAAGTGGTGTGCGCTCCCGATCACCCGCGCGCCGGCCGCCGGGTAGCCAGGCTTGCCGACCTGCGTCAAGAACGCTGGATCGCCTTCCCGGAAGTGCCGGGGCGCCGTGAGATCACTGCATCGCACGTGTTCGCGCTGTTCCAGACCCACGGATTGGGGGAAGTCGACTGGACGCCGATCGACAGCCTGACCGCTCAAAAACGTTTGATTGAAGCCGGCTTTGGGATCGCGTTACTTTCGCAAAGCCATGTTGCCGACGAACTTGGATCCTCCGCGATGTCAACGATTGACGTCGGTGACCTCGTCGCGAGCCAAGACATCGTCGCCGTGACGCGACGCGGCGGCTTTCTGAGTGCGGCGTCACGCCGGCTGCTCGAAATCGTCCGCGCTCACTACACGGCGGACAAGATCATCAGGCCAAAAGGCCCGCGCAAGTCAGGTTCAGCGCCAGAACCAAGGAGGCGGCCCGGATTGCGTCGTCGGTCGCCTTAGCCATGAGCCCCGGGCGCTTTACGTTCCCGCCTTCACCTGCGCGATGGCCTGCGTCATCAGCTCGCTCATTTGGTCGCGGATCTCGGTTTCGGGGATTGCGATGCCCTTGGCGGCAAGATCGCTCATGAGCTTGCCGACCACCGCGGCGTCGCCACCTTCGCTGAATTCGGCCGCGACGACCTCCCTGGCATAGGCATTGGCGGCGTCGCCCGATATTCCGAGCTTGCCGGCCGCCCACAATCCGAGCAGCCGGTTGCGGCGCGCTTCCGCCTTGAATTTCTGCTCCTCATCGAGTGCGAACTTCTTCTCGAAGCCTTCCTCGCGCTTGTCGAATGTGGTCATGGCAAGGGTTCCCCTGGGTACCGGATTCGGCCTGGTAGCCTCGTTGCGGCCAGGCGCCTGCGTGCCTAGATATTAAAGCGAATCGTTAAGGCAAAGGGCCCCAAAAGACGCAGCTAAAAACGGTAAAACTCGCCCCCGGGGGACTGGATCGATTGTACTGGAAAGGCCAATCGGATAGGTTCGATTCCAGGCTCGGTTCTCGTTCTGTTTCTCTGTCCCTGGCCTTCACGGCAGCTCCGTCGTGGGTCTCCCTTCTGGCATCCGGAGCACACCAAATTCATGGATTTCAACAACACACGGTACATCCCAATGAGCCGTCGACGCCGCATTTATGAAGGCAAGGCCAAGGTTCTTTACGAGGGGCCGGAGCCGGGAACCCTGATCCAGCACTTCAAGGACGATGCGACCGCGTTCAACAAGCAAAAACACCAGGTGATCGAGGGCAAGGGCGTCCTCAACAATCGGATTTCGGAATATCTGTTTCAGCATCTGAACGACATCGGGGTACCAACCCATTTCATCCGCCGTCTCAACATGCGCGAGCAACTGATTCGCGAAGTTGAGATTGTGCCGCTGGAAGTGGTGGTGCGGAACGTGGCGGCTGGATCGCTGTCGCAGCGCCTCGGCATCGAGGAGGGCACCCAATTGCCACGCTCGATCATCGAGTTCTATTACAAGAACGACCAGCTCAACGATCCCATGGTCTCGGAAGAGCACATCACGGCCTTTGGCTGGGCGACGCCGCAGGAGATCGACGACATCATGGCGCTGGCGATCCGCGTCAACGACTTCCTTACCGGGTTGTTTCTCGGCATCGGCATCCGGCTCGTCGATTTCAAGATGGAATGCGGCCGCCTGTTCGAGAACGAAATGATGCGGATCATCGTCGCCGACGAGATCTCGCCGGATTCCTGCCGGCTGTGGGACATCAAGTCGAACGAAAAGCTCGACAAGGATCGCTTCCGCAGGGATCTCGGCGGCCTGCTGGAGGCTTATACCGAGGTGGCAAAACGGCTCGGGATTTTGATGGAAAACGAACGGCCCGCGGGTTCCGGTCCGGTGCTGGTCAAGAGCTAGAGGTTGCCTTCGTGAAAGCGCGCGTCACCGTCACTTTGAAATCAGGCATCCTCGACCCCCAGGGCAAGGCGATCGAAGGCGCGCTGAAGTCGCTCGGCGTCGACGGTGTCGCAAGTGTGCGACAGGGCAAGGTGTTTGACATCGAGCTAAGCGGCTCCGACAAGGCGAGAGCGGAGTCGGCGCTGAAGGACGCCGCCGACAAACTCCTGGCCAACACGGTGATCGAGAATTACCGGGTCGAGGTGCTGGGCTAGAAGCCGATGAAATCCGCCGTTCTCGTCTTTCCCGGTATCAATCGCGAGCGCGACATGGCGCGTGCGCTCAGGCTCGCGTCAGGCCATGAAGCCGCGATGGTCTGGCATGCCGAGACGTCGCTGCCGATGGATACCGACCTCGTCGTGGTGCCGGGCGGATTTTCCTACGGCGATTATTTGCGCTGTGGCGCGATCGCGGCGCGCGCGCCGGTGATGGACGCGGTGCGCGCCTTTGCCGCCAAAGGCGGCCTCGTGCTCGGCGTCTGCAACGGCTTTCAGATCCTCTGCGAGGCAGGGCTTCTGCCCGGCGTTCTCATGCGCAACGCGCGGCTGAAATTCATCTGCCGGGACGTCCATTTGCGGGTCGAGCGATCCGACACGCCATTCACGCGCGGCTACAATGCCGGCCAGGTCATCCGCGTGCCGGTCGCCCATGGCGAGGGCAATTACGAGGCGGACGACGAGACACTGAAGCGGCTCGAGGGCGAGGGTCGCGTGCTCTACCGCTACTGTTTGGCCGACGGCCTGGTCGACGAGCGCGCCAACATCAACGGCGCGGCACATTCGATCGCCGGCATTGTCAACGATCGCGGCAACGTGCTCGGCATGATGCCGCATCCGGAAAACCACGTCGAAGACATCATGGGCTGCACCGACGGGCGCGGCCTGTTTGCGGGGCTGGTGGCGCATCTGGAGCATGCGGCGTAAGCCGGACGCGGCACGCCCGTCGGTGTCCGCGCAAAGCTATGGACAGGCCGAAATTGCCCCTTAAAAGGCCTTTTCCAGCGCAGCCGATCTCCCTAATAAGGCCTCATGAACCAGCCGCAAATCACCCCGGAACTCGTCGCCAGTCATGGGCTGAAGCCGGACGAGTATGAGCGCATTCTCAAGCTGATCGGTCGGGTGCCGACGTTTACGGAACTCGGGATTTTCTCGGCGATGTGGAACGAGCACTGCTCGTACAAATCCTCGCGGATCCATCTGCGTGGCCTGCCGACCAAGGCGCCCTGGGTGATTCAGGGGCCGGGCGAGAACGCGGGCGTCATCGATATCGGCGACGGCCAGGCGGTCGTGTTCAAGATGGAGAGCCACAACCATCCGAGCTACATCGAGCCGTATCAGGGCGCGACCACCGGCGTCGGCGGAATCCTGCGCGACGTGTTCACCATGGGCGCACGCCCGATCGCCTGCCTCAATGCGCTCTCCTTCGGCGCGCCGGAACATCCCAAGACCCGCCATCTCGTCTCCGGCGTCGTCGCCGGCGTCGGCGGTTACGGCAATTCCTTCGGCGTGCCCACCGTCGGCGGGCAGGTGCGCTTCCACACCCGTTACGACGGCAACATCCTCGTCAACGCGATGGCGGTCGGCCTTGCGGACGCCGACAAGATTTTCTATGCGGCGGCCTCCGGGGTGAACATGCCGATCGTCTATCTCGGCTCCAAGACCGGCCGGGACGGCATTCACGGCGCCTCGATGGCGTCGGCCGAATTCGACGACAACTCCGCCGAGAAGCGCCCGACCGTGCAGGTCGGCGATCCCTTCGCCGAAAAGCTTTTGCTGGAGGCTTGCCTCGAAATCATGCGGGCCGATTGCGTGATCGCGATCCAGGACATGGGCGCGGCCGGCCTGACTTGTTCGGCGGTCGAGATGGGCGCCAAGGGCGATCTCGGCGTCGATCTCAACCTCGACGCGGTGCCGACGCGCGAAACCGGCATGAGCGCCTATGAGATGATGCTCTCGGAAAGCCAGGAACGCATGCTCATGGTGCTCAAGCCCGAGAAGGAAAAAGAGGCCGAGGCGATCTTCCGCAAATGGGGACTGGATTTCGCGGTCGTCGGCTTCACGACGCCGACCAAGCGCTTCGTCGTCAAGCACGGCGGCGATGTGATGGCCGATCTGCCGATCAAGGAATTGGGTGACGAGGCGCCGGTCTACGACCGTCCGCACGTGGCCGCATCGCCGCTGCCGGTTATACACGCGCGCGACGTGAAGCCGCCCGTCGGTATCGTTCCGGCGCTTGAGAAACTTATCGCGACGCCCGAGCTTTGCTCGAAGCGCTGGGTATGGGAGCAGTACGATCACGTGATTTTGGGCAATACCGTGCAGCGGCCGGGCGGCGATGCCGCGGTGGTGCGCGTGCAGGACGGACCGAAGGGGCTGGCGCTCACAGTCGACGTCACACCGCGTTATTGCGAGGCTGATCCGGCCGAAGGCGGTAAGCAGGCCGTGGCGGAAGCCTGGCGCAACATCACCGCGGTCGGCGGGCGGCCGCTCGCGATCACGGACAATCTCAATTTCGGCAATCCCGAGCGCCCTGAAATCATGGGCCAGTTCGTCGGCTGCCTGAAGGGAATTTCGGAAGCCTGTCGCGCGCTCGACTTCCCCGTCGTGTCCGGGAATGTCTCGCTCTACAACGAGACCAACGGCCGCGGCATCCTGCCGACGCCTTCAATCGGCGGCGTCGGGGTGCTCGACGATTTCACCAAATCCGCAACGCTTGCGTTCAAGGCCGACGGCGAGGCGATCCTCTTGATCGGCGAAACTCACGGCTGGCTCGGCCAATCGGTGTACCTGCGCGATGTCTGCAGCCGCGAGGAGGGTGCGCCGCCTCCGGTCGATCTTGTGGCCGAGAAACGCAACGGCGACGTGGTGCGCGGCATGATCCACGCCGGCACCGCGACCGCGGCGCATGACGTCTCCGACGGCGGGTTGTTGATCGCGCTGGCCGAGATGGCGATGGCGAGCGGGATCGGCGCCCAGCTCCTGGCAGCGCCGGCGTCGATCGTGCCGCATGCTTATTGGTTCGGCGAAGACCAGGCGCGCTACGTCGTCACCGTTGCCGCCGAGCAGGCGGGTCTCGTGCTGGCCAAGATGAAGGGCGCCGGCGTTCCCTGCGCGCGGATCGGAACCACCGGCGGCGATGCGATTGCCATTGCCGGGGAGGAACCGGTTTCGGTGGTTTCGCTGAAGGACGGCTTTGAACGCTGGTTCCCGGCTTACATGAACGGCAAGGCGTAAGACCTCACGATACGCGCATCTCGAGCGGAGCCGGTCGATTCCATCTCTGCCCTCAGGCCACTTCCTCGATTTTGACCTTGTCGGGATAAAACGCCAGATGACCTGAAATTTCCGTCATCGCGGGGAACGGGGTTTCGTAGGTCCAGGTCGCGTTCTCGACCGTCTTGCCGTCGGCGACGATGCTGAAATAATTCGCATCTCCCTTATACGGACAGTGCGTCACCCGCTCGGTACGCGACAGCAGCGCCATATTCGCATCCTTGCGCGGCACGTAGTTTACCGCCGGATAGCTAGCTTCCTTCAGCGTCAGCGCGCTGGTGGTGTCGGCGATCACGACGCCGCCCAGAGAAACTCGGATGCGCTTGGGGTTTGCGGCGATGGTGATCGGGTGGTCGGGGCCGGGTAGTTTCATGATATCAGCCTCTTGGTCAGCCCGTTGTGATCATGCGGTACGATCCGGCGGGCTTTGCAATATTCAGATCAGGAATATAGTGCAACAAGGCGTGACCCAGAAGAGCGTTCGCGCTAAGTTGAAGACTGCGGGGGCCGGGCCGCAGGCGACGACTTGGAGCCGAATGGGAGAAATGTTGGATGCCGATGGATGCCCACGATATCGAATCGATGATCAAGGCAGCTATTCCAGACGCAGAGGTGACGATCCGCGATCTGGCCGGCGATGGCGACCATTATGCGGCGACCGTGATCTCGGAATCCTTCCGCGGCAAGTCCCGCGTTCAGCAGCATCAGATCGTCTATCAATCGCTGCAAGGGCAGATGGGCGGCGTGCTTCACGCATTGGCGCTACAGACAGGGGTGCCGGACTGACCTGATCCGGACCACTTGAAGAACCGGGACGCTGGGGAAGAAAAAGCGGGCAGGGGCGCCATGGCGTGGGATACCGAACGCGGCGCGTTGTTTCGCGCCATCGTGCCGCATCAGCATAGCAGAGTGACCTACGCCGAGCTTTTGTTCGATCTGGTGTTCGTCTTCGCGGTGACGCAGGTTTCGCATGCCCTGCTCGCCAATTTTACCCCACTCGGCGCGGTGCAAACGACGCTGCTGCTACTCAGCGTCTGGTGGGTGTGGGTCTACACCTCCTGGATCACCAATTGGCTCAATCCCGAACTGACGCCGGTTCGTGTCCTGTTGTTCCTGCTGATGCTGGGCGGTCTCGTGCTCTCGACCTCGATACCCAAGGCATTCGATTCGCGGGGCTTGTGGTTCGCGTCCGCCTACGCGGCGATGCAGGTCGGCCGCACCGTGTTCTGGCTGATATCGACACCGCGTGCCCGAACGCTGGCGCGTATGAACGCGGTTCGCATCCTGGTTTGGCTGTCCACATCGGCGATCTTCTGGATCGCGGGCGGCTTTGCGCAAGGGCATGCGCGGCTCGTGCTTTGGGCGCTGGCGCTTGCGATCGAATATGTTTCGCCAGCGGTGCGGTTCTGGATTCCGAAATACGGCGCGTCATCGGTGGCGGACTGGTACGTCGAGGGTGGCCACATGGCCGAGCGTTGCGCCGGCTTCATCATCATCGCGCTCGGGGAGTCCATCGTCGTGACCGGCGCGACCTTTGCCGATCTGACCTGGACCAGTGAGGTAGTCGGAGCGTTTCTGTCGGCGTTTATCGGCGCGCTCGCGATGTGGTGGATCTACTTTCACAAGGGCGCCGAGGCGGGCTCCGAACTGATCTCAAATTCGAGCGAGCCGGGGCGGCTGGCGCGGCTCGCCTACACCTACCTGCATCTGCCGATCGTCGCCGGCATCATTCTTTCCGCCGTCGCCGACGACCTCGTGCTCCAGCACCCCGCCGGCCATTCCGGTCCGAGAACCGTGCTGAGCGCCGTCGGCGGGCCGCTATTGTTTCTGATCGGCACCATCCTCTTCAAGCACTCTATTCGCGGCTGGCTGCAGCTCTCCCACGGTGCCGGCATCGTCGCGCTTGGCGTGCTTTGGTGGTTTGCCGCCGATTTTTCGCCGTTGATGCTGTCGATCGCGACCACGGTGCTGATGGTCGTCGTCGCGGCCTGGGAATCGATCTCGCTGCGGTCAGCGGCGACGAAAGCTCACTCCGAAGCCACCAGCACGTGAACCGAGAACATGCCGCCCGCGTCGGTCCAGGATTCCAGTGGTGTCCAGCCTGAACCCTTGGCAAGTGCCGCGAAACGCTCGAGGCTGTATTTATAGCTGTTCTCGGTGTGAATGCTTTCGCCGGGCCGGAATGAAAAATTCTTCCCGAGCACGCGCGCGGTGAGCGCCTTTTTGCTGATCAGGTGCATCTCGATGCGATGCCGGTCGCGGTTGTAGATCGCGCGATGAATGAACGCACCGACGTCGAAATCGCCGCCCAATTCGCGGTTGATGCGATGAAGCACATTGAGATTGAAGCGCGCGGTCACGCCGGCTGAATCGTTATAGGCGTCATACAGCACGCGCTCGTCCTTCTCGAGATCGACGCCGATCACCATCCGCGCGCCTTTGCCGAGGATATCGCGCGCGCTGCGCAGGAAAGCGGACGCCTCGTGTGGTTCGAAGTTTCCAAGCGTCGATCCCGGAAAAAATCCGACCTTCGGCATCCTGTCGACTGCCTCGGGCAGTTCGAACGGTGCTGTGAAATCCGCGGCGACGGGGTGAACCTTCAGTCCGGGGAAATCCGCGCGCAGGGCATCGGCCTGCGCTTTCAGGAAGTCACCGGAAATGTCCACGGGAACATAGGCGCCGAGGGAGCATTCGTTCAGCAACAGCCGCACCTTGGTGGTGGCGCCCGCGCCGAATTCCACCAAAGCCGCGCCATTCGGAATGAGCGCCGATATCGCGTGGCTGCGGTCGCGCAGGATCGCAAGTTCGGTGCGGGTCGGGTAATATTCGGGCAGCACCGTAATCTGCTCGAACAGTTCCGAGCCCGTCGCATCGTAGAAATATTTCGGCGACAGCCGTTTGGGATGCCGCGACAGATCGTCGATTACGTCCCGGGCAAATGCCGAGGTCTGTTCGTCGACAAGATGCGCTTCGGCCAAAGCGGCGGCGTGCACATTCATAACAGCCTCCCGAACGCGCTTTCCGGCGCGATTTGAAGTCGAAATTTTCTAGCTGGGATAATCGGCGAGGCGCAGCCCCGTGAATTGCCAGCGGTGGTGGGGGTAGAAGAAGTTGCGATAGGTGACGCGGCTGTGACCGTGAGGAGTTGCCAGCGACGAGCCGCGCAGCACCAACTGGTTCACCATGAACTTGCCGTTGTACTCGCCAAGCGCACCCTCGACGGCACGGTAGCCGGGATAGGGCGAATAAGCGCTGCGGGTCCATTGCCAGACAATGCCGAAGGCATCGTTGAGATGGCCGGCGCGGCCGGCCACCTCCCATTCCATTTCGGTCGGCAAATGCTTGCCGCTCCAGCGGGCGAATGCGTCGGCCTCGTAATAGCTGATGTGGCAGACCGGACTTGCTGGATCGACCGGCTTCACGCCTGCCAGCGTCATGACATGCCATTCGCCGTCGATCTGACGCCAGTAGCCCGGTGCCTGCCATTGTTCGTTGCTGACGCTCGCAAAGCCATCCATCAGCCAGAGCGTCGGGGTCGCATAGCCGCCGTCCGCCATGAAGGCGAGCCACTCGGCGTTGGTGACGAGGTTGCGCGACAGGCGGACCGGGCCGACCAAGGCGCGGTGGACCGGTTTCTCATTGTCGAAATGGAAAGTCTCGCCGGGGTGTCCGATGCTGTGGATGCCTTCCTTGATTGCAACCCATTCGTCGGCGGAACGCGTGGAACCAGGGAAGCGCCAAGAAGGATCGTAGGCGGGCGGAATCGGGTTCTGCGCAAAGGCGTGAAGAATGTCGGTCAGCATCAATTCCTGATGCTGCTGCTCATGGTTGAGGCCGACCTCGACCAACGGCGCGATCGCGGCCAGCTTGTTGTCGGAAGCCTCGTGAAAGAACTTCACGGTTGCCGCGTCGACGTGACGGCGATAGGCCGTGATTTCATCGGCGCCCGGCCGGGTCAGGTGGCCGCGCTGGTGCCGGGCATGGCGGGGGCCGGCGGTGACATAGTAGGAATTGAACAGGAAGGCATAGTCGGGATGGAAGGGCTTGTATCCCGCACAGTGTTCGCCGAGCAGGAATTGTTCGAAGAACCAGGTGGTATGGGCGCGGTGCCATTTCGCCGGACTTGCGTCCGGCATCGACTGGATCAGCTGATCCTCGGATGTCAGCGGGCCGGCACGGCGCTCGGTTTCATTTCGCACCGCAAGAAACGCATCCGCCAAATCCTCAGCCTGGCTGCTGGATTCGGAGAATAATGACGGGGAGGGGGCGGCGAGCGCGGCGGATGCTGGGTTCGTCACTGGCGTCTCCGGTTGGGGAGAGAACGTTGGCCTGGTAGAGGGGTTCCCCGAGAACAGCCTGTCCTAGATAGGGGTTCCCGTCCGGGAAAAAAGCCTCCCAGATACCTCCCCGGCCACGATGTTGTGAGCCACCGGCGGTCGAATCGCCCTGGACCTGCATGCCTTGGGCAGGGCGCAGGACCGCCCCATGCATGCCAGCTCCCCGCCAAATTGCTTTGGATGCACAATCCTTTGGGGTACATATATGGCAGTCACTGATTTGAGGCTGACGGCCGCAAGGTCCCGGCCGCGAGCGGGTGCGGCGAGAACGCGCGCGCGCCCCAAGAGGAATCAAATATGAGCATCGAACAATTCATCGACACCGAAGTGAAGTCGAACGACGTCGTGCTGTTCATGAAGGGCACGCCGCAATTTCCGCAGTGCGGGTTTTCCGGGCAGGTGGTGCAGATCCTCGATCACATCGGGGTCGGCTACAAGGGTCTCAACGTCCTTGAGTCCGCCGACCTTCGTAACGGCATCAAGACCTACTCCAACTGGCCGACCATTCCGCAGCTTTACGTCAAGGGCGAATTCGTGGGCGGCTGCGACATCATCCGCGAGATGTTCCAGGCCGGCGAATTGCAGCAGCTCTTCACCGAAAAGGGCGTGGCGCTCAGCACGCCTGCCTGAGCTTGGCCTCTCGCCAGCCAGATTTGGCGCGGCTCGAGATCATCGTCGCTGACATCACGACATTGCGCGTTGACGCGATCGTCAACGCCGCCAACTCGTCCCTGCTTGGGGGTGGTGGCGTCGATGGCGCAATCCATCGCGCCGCCGGACCCGGGCTGCTCGACGAGTGCCGCAAGCTCGGCGGCTGCGAGACCGGTGGCGCCAAAATAACGTCCGGTTATCTGCTGCCGGCCCGGCATGTGATTCATGCGGTCGGTCCAGTTTGGAACAACGGCACCCGCGGCGAAGATCAGACGCTGGCGTCCTGCTATGCCCGCGTGATCGAGCTGTGTCAGAACCACAGCCTCGGTTCTGTCGCCTTTCCCGCCATCTCGACCGGAATCTATCGCTTTCCGGCCGATCGCGCGGCGCGGATCGCGGTCTCGACCACGCTTGAGGCGCTGCAAGCCGCGCCCGCGATCAGCCGCGTAATTTTCTGTTGCTTTTCCGACGAGAGCGCCCGCCTGCATGCACAGGCGCTGGCCGAATTCGGGCGGTGAGGAAGATGCCGAAGCGTTGGAGGATTGGCGGCTTTGCGCCGCGCAACGTCGCGACGGCGCTGGCGCTGCTGATACTGATCCCGGTCGTTGCGGGCCGCACTGAGTCGCCTTCTCGCGTTGCCGCGGGCTTTTCCAGGGAAGGACTTGCGCGCGTCGACGATTACATGCGCAACGAAGTCGCGAGCGGCAAGATTCCCGGCGCGGTTCTTTTGATTCAGCAGCATGGTCAGCCGGTGTTATTCGATAGCTTTGGCGTGCGCGACATCGACAGCAAACGTCCGATGACCGCCGACACGATCTTTCGGCTTTACTCGATGTCGAAGGCGATCACCTCGGTTGCCGCCATGATGCTGGTCGACGACGGCAAGCTGTCGCTCGATGACCCCGTCTCGAAATACATTCCGGCCTTTGGCGACCTGAAGGTCGCCGTCGAGACGCGTGAAGAGAATGGAAAGCCTGTTCTTCGGCTCGAACCGGCCGCCCGCCCGATCACCATCGAAGACCTGTTGCGTCACACGTCCGGCCTGACCTATGGCTTCTACGGCGACAGTCCGGTTCGAAAACTTTATGCGAATTCGGATATGTTCGACGGCGACTTCGACAACGCGTTTTTTGCCGAACGACTGGCAAGCCTTCCGCTCGCCGAGCAGCCGGGAACGCTGTGGGATTACGGCCACTCCACCGACATTCTTGGCCGCGTCGTCGAGGTCGTATCCGGACAGTCGCTGTTTCAATTCGAGAAGGAGCGGCTGCTCGATCCGCTCGGCATGGCCGAGACCGCCTTCTACGTCGCCGACGATGCCAAACGTTCGCGGATCGCCGAGCCGCTGCCCGCCGATCGCTTCAAGGGCCCGGTCGCCGGAATCAAGGATCCGGTCCTGCCACGCCGCTGGGAGTCCGGCGGGGCGGGCATGGTCGGGACCATCGAAGACTACGCACGCTTTGCGCAAATGCTGCTCAATGGCGGCACCCTCGACGGACGGCGCTACCTCAAGCGGGAGACGGTTGCATTGATGACGTCGGACCATATCGGGCCGGAGACAAAAATCGACCGCGACCATTTCTACTTTCCCGGTGAAACAAGCGGCTTCGGCCTCGGCTTTGCCGTGCGCACGTCGGTGCCAGCGAAGACGTCGTGGCCGACAGGCGAGTACCGTTGGGACGGCGTCGCCGGCACTTTCTTCTTCATCGATCCGAAGGACGATATGTTCGCGATTTGCATGATGCAGTCGCCGTCGCAGCGCGAACGGATCCAGACGGAATTGAAGGCGCTGATCTATCAGGCGTTGAACCGATGAATCACCAGGACATGGAAACCGCAATCACGCCGCCCGCACGATCTCCCGCACCAAACCGACCGCTTCTTCGATCATGGCCGTGGTGACATCGAGGTGAGTACAGGCCCTGATACGGCCGTCCATCATGGCAAGCAGCACGCCACGCTTGCGTAATGCGCTGACCATGGCATCGCCGCTGACCCCGGCGCCGTCAGGCTTGAAAAAAACGAGGTTGGTTTCGGGTTGCTGCACCTCGATGCCGGCGACCTGCGCCAGTCCTCGCGCCAGCGCGCGGGCGTTGGCGTGATCCTCCGCGAGCCGGTCGACATGGTGGTCGAGCGCGTAAGTGCACGCCGCGGCGCAAATGCCGGACTGGCGCATCGAGCCGCCGAGCCGCTGCTTCCAGCGCCAGACTTCATCGATGAAGTCGCGCGTGCCGGCGATGACGGCGCCGATCGGCGCTCCCAGGCCTTTCGAAAAATCGATCCAGGCCGAATCCCACCCGCTTGCCATGTCGCGCGCGCCGATGCCGGTGGCGACGGTGGCGTTCAAAAGCCGCGCGCCGTCCATGTGGGTGGCAAGCCCGCTGGTCTTGGCGATTTTGACGACCTCGTCGAGGTCGGCCTTCTTCCAGATGGTGCCGCCGCCGATATTGGCGGTTTGCTCCACGCTGACAACGGTCTGCGGCGGTTGGTAACGGGTGCGCGGGTGAAGCGCTGCACGGAACGTGTCCGGCGTGAACTGCCCATCGGGGCCCGGCAGCGCCGTGATCTGGAATCCGCCCAGCGCCGCGTGGGCGCCGCCTTCGCGGGCAATGATGTGGGCTGTGGCATGTGCCAGGATCTCATCGCCCGGCCGGCAATGGACCAGCGTGGCCGCGACATTGCACATGGTGCCGGAGGGCATGAACACGGCGGCTTCCTTGCCGAGCAGATCGGCCACGCGTTCGCAGAGCGTATTCACGGAAGGGTCGTCGCCGACCTGCTCATCACCCACCTCAGCGCGCGCCATCGCCTCGCGCATCCCCGGCGTCGGGCGGGTCTGGGTGTCCGACAAAAGGTTGATGCGGACGGCCGGCGCCTTGGGATCCGGACGGGCAGGGGTGTAGGTCATGGCGAGGGTCTCTTTACCGGTAGCGTGATGAGGAAAGGTGGTTATCTAAATCGCAGATTTTCGCGTGAAAGCTGATCAATCGTTGTGCATCCCATCAGCTTCATTCCCCGCTCGATCTCCGATCGCATCAGGCCAAGAGCGCGCTCGACGCCGGCCTGGCCGGCCGCCGCGAGAGGATAAAGATAAAACCGCCCGACACCAACGGCCTTCGCCCCCACCGACAGCGCCTTCAATACATGGGTTCCGCGCTGAATGCCGCCGTCCATGATCACGTCGATGCGGTCGCCCACGGCATCCACGATTTCCGCCAGTTGGTCGAATGCGGCCCGCGAGCCATCCAGTTGCCTGCCGCCATGGTTGGATAGCACGATGCCCGTGCATCCGATTTCAGCGGCGCGCCTTGCATCCTCCACCGACATGATGCCCTTCAGGCAGAACTGCCCGTTCCATAACCGAACCATTTCAGCCACATCGTTCCAGTTCATGGAGGGGTCGAGCATTTCGGTAAAGTATTTGCCGATCGAGACGGTCCCGCCGCCCATGTCGACGTGCTGGTCCAGCTGAGGCAATTTGAAGCCCTCATGGGTCACGTAGTTGATGCCCCACATCGGCTTGATCGCGAACTGCAGCATCCCGGCAAGGGTCAGCCTGAATGGAATGGAAAAACCGGTACGCAGATCGCGCTCCCGGTTGCCGCCGGTGATGCTGTCCACGGTCAGCATCATGACCTCCACTCCTGCTTCTTTCGCGCGTTGCATCATGGCGCGATTGAGGCCGCGATCCCGGTGATAATAGAATTGATAGACCTGCGGCGTTTTGTGCGCTTTGCGTAGTTCTTCGAGGCTGACCGTGCCAAGCGAGGACACCCCGAACATTGTTCCGTATTTTTCCGCCGCGGCCGCAACGGCGCGTTCGCCCCTGTGGTGAAAAAGGCGTTGCAACGCGGTCGGAGAACAGTAGACCGGCATGGCCAGCTTCTGCCCCATCACCCTCACTGACATGTCCACGGTTTCCACGCCGCGCAGGACGTTGGGCACCAGGTCGCAGCGCTCGAAGCTGGCCACGTTCCGACGATACGTCACCTCGTCGTCGGCCGCTCCGTCAATGTAATCGAAGATCGGACCAGGTAGCCGCCGTTTGGCGAGCCTGCGGAAATCATGAAAGTTGTGGCAGTCGCTCACGCGCATCTTGTCCTCCGCGTCGGCTCAGGCCCCGGCGAGGCTGCATCTAGGACACCAGCTCCGACTTGAGCACAAAAAAAGGCCCCGGCAAAACCGGGGCCTTTGATCTTTCGCAGACGCCACCGGTCAAATCAGCGCGAATAGAATTCGACGATCAGATGCGGCTCCATCTGCACCGAGAACGGCACGTCGGTCAGCGCCGGGACGCGAGCGAACTTTGCCGTCATCTTGGAGTGGTCGACTTCAAGGAAATCAGGCACGTCCCGCTCGGCGAGCTGGTTCGCTTCGAGGACGTGAGTGAGCTGCTTTGAGGATTCCTTGACCTCGACCACGTCGCCGACCTTCAGCTTGTAGCTCGATATGTTGACCTTGCGGCCGTTGACCTTGACGTGGCCATGATTGATGAACTGGCGCGCGGCGAACATGGTGGCGACAAACTTGGCGCGATAGACCACGGTATCGAGACGGCGCTCGAGGAGGCCGATCAGATTCTCACCGGTATCGCCCTTCATCCGGCCGGCCTCGACGTAGATGCCGTGGAACTGGCGCTCGCTGATGTTGGCGTAATAGCCCTTCAGCTTCTGCTTGGCGCGCAGCTGCACGCCGAAATCGGAGAGCTTGCCCTTGCGGCGCTGGCCGTGCTGGCCGGGGCCGTATTCCCTGCGGTTCACGGGGCTCTTCGGGCGGCCCCAGATGTTCTGGCCCATACGGCGATCGATCTTGTATTTCGCCTCACTGCGCTTTGTCATCGCGTCCTCTTGCGTAAAGTTTGAGTTTTGAGGAAACGCGCCCTCCTGTGCACCGGGAATTTCCCGGTGCCGACAGGTCCGGCCCTAAAGCTTTTCAAGGGACGGACCACGGGTCGCGAAACGCATCGCGGGCCGAAACCGGCCCGCGAGCAGGCGGGTTCTAGGCAGAAACCGTTGTCCTGTCAATGAGAACGACCGCAGACTTTACGTAACGCCGTCATTGCGGGTTCACCGCTGCCGCGACGCCCCGGAACGATGGCCCTAAGAACCTTCAAGTCGCCGACCGGACTAGATTTGCCCCGGCTGGCGGTCGGATGCCGCGCAATTCGGCCGATATTTCGGTGTTCAGCACCTGTTCCAGGCGGGTCAGGACCCGGGCCATGAAAGCAGCGTCGGTAACCCGGTGATCCCACCGGATAACAACGTCGATGCGCCGATCCGGCCCTACCACGCCGTAGCTGAGGAGAAACGGGCCGGGGCTAAGCGCCTGCAACGCGCCGGGACCGTAGACGGCGACCGAGGTGACCCCAAAGCTTCCGAAATTGTTGGCAAACATCCGCCCGACATTGAGCCCGATCACCCAGCTCAGGCGCCGCAGCGGCTGCGGCAGCTTTGTGGCCATCATGATTTTGCGAAAGGCCGGAATTTCCATAAGCGGCGCATCCTTCGCGCGGCGGATCTGCGCGTCGATCTCGGCCAGCGGACCGCTCGTCCGGCGCGGGAACCTTCTCGGGCAGAATGCAATCCTCGCCGTCTTCGACGCGGGCGATCGCAACCATCGCGACGCTGCGCGGCAGTTCGAAGAAATGCGGCCATGGCAGTTTGACGTAAAGCGTGCGCAGGATCGGTTCGTCCCTGGCCACCAATGCGAAGGCCTTGACGAAGATCGCCGCCCAGCCGGGCGGCTTTCCGGCGAGCGCGCGCGCCTCGACCAACTGGCCGATCTCGAGAGGCCGCGAAAGCGTGACGAATGGCACGCGCATCGATGCGCGCATGAGGTCGACGATGAAGCGGCGCGGCAGTGAGATTTTTCTGTTTGTTCCGCGCATCGTCCCGCTCAGATAACCCCGGCGATTGCCATTGACGGATCACTCCGGTCCGCAGACTTACGATCTAGCATGGCGGCTTGGGCGGGGCGAGCGGCAAGAGTTGGCGGTTGCTTGAATCGCAAGCTTTTTCAGTTACTTCAGGCGGGAACGCGACCACCGAAAAACGGCATCAAGGCCTGGCTCAGGGGGTGCGGACGGCCAGACGTAAAAATCATTTCGGCGCGGGCGTGATCGTTTTGGCTCATGGGGGCTTGAAGCAGATTCGCCACGCGCTTTGCGATCGCGGGCGCAGGGTCGATCCAGGCGACTGGCCATGGCGCGAGCCGCACGAATTGGTCCATCAGCAGGGGGTAGTGGGTGCAGGCGAGCACGATCGTGTCGGTGCGCAACGAGGCATCTTCGTCGGCGCCGACAAAACATGGCGCCAGTTCGGCCGATATTTGAGAATCGCTTACCTCACCACCGCTAAGCGCGGTTTCCGTAAGCGAAGCGAGATCCGCCGAGCCGACCAGGGTGATTTCGCAGCCTTGCGCGAAATCCCGGATCAGCGCCTTGGTGTATTCGCGCTGCACGGTGCCCTTGGTGCCGAGCACCGACACGCGCCTGGTTTTCGAGCCGGCACAGGCCGGCTTGATCGCGGGTACGGTGCCGACGAAGGGTATCTGGTAGCACTCGCGAAGGCGCGACATCACGAGCGTGGAAGCGGTGTTGCAGGCGATGACGACGAGATCGGGATGATGGGCGGCGATCAATTCGCCGATCAGCGGCACCACCCGGGCGATGATTTGCTCCTCGCTATGATGACCGTAAGGAAAGAACGCATCATCGGCGACATAGACGTAATGCGCATCCGGCCGCACGGCCACGATTTCGCGCAGCACGGTGAGGCCGCCAAGGCCGGAATCGAAAACCAGGATCGTCGGAGGTTTGGACACGCAGCAATCCTAGCCGATCCCGGGTTACCTTTCAGTTGCTTTTGTCGGGGCGCCTTCTTTGCGACAAACCGTCCCGCGGGAATAAATCAATTGTTCGGGGTTTAAAGTCATCGCTACGATCAAAGGATGGCGCGCGAACAGACGGTTCGATCGCAGATACGAGGCGAAATCACGATCCGAGCTGATAAAGGCGATACTTGAGATGATACGAAATACGACTTCGAGCTGGGGCAGCGTCGCGCGACTATTCCACTGGGTTCTCGGCTTTACGATCTTGGGCATGCTGGCGTTTGGCTGGTGGATAAATCATTTTCCGGCGCGGCCGGATCGCTTCTTTTATCGCAATATACACGCCGATATCGGCTATGTGGTGCTGCTGCTCACCGTACTTCGCCTGATCTGGCGGATCATGAATCCTACGCCTGCGCTGCCGTCGGATACGCCACGGTGGGAGCGGATCGCGGCGCATGTCAGCCACGGCGCGATCTATCTCGCGGTCATTCTGGTGACGATGTTGGGATGGGCGCATTCCGGTGCGCACACGCCGGACTACAGCAGCTGGTTCGGCCTGTTCCACGTGCCGCAGATTACCTCGCCCGACAAGGCCGCCGCCGATGCCTATGAGGACCGGCACATCTTCTTTGCCTATGTGTTGTTGGCGTTGATCGTGAGTCACCTTGCGGCGGCCGCATGGCATCATTTCATCAAGCGCGATCGGGTTGCGGCGCGAATGGTCGACGGCGCGCCGGGCTGAACGAGCTAGCTTGTCCCGAATACACGCTCGAAGATCGTGTCGACGTGCTTGAAGTGATAGCCGAGATCGAACTGCTGTTCGATTTCGGCATTCGTCAGGTACTTCTTCACCTCGGCGTCTTTTTTCAGGAGCGACAGGAAGTCGCCTTCGCCTCGCCACACCGGCATCGCGTTGCGTTGCACGAGCTTGTAGGCATCCTCGCGGCTGCAGCCCTTCTGCGTCAGCGCGATCAAAAGCCGCTGCGAGTGGATGAGGCCGCCGAGACGGTCCAGGTTCTTCAGCATGTTGGCAGGATAGACCAAAAGCTTCTCGATCAGGCCGGCGAGACGGACAAGAGCAAAGTCGAGCGTCACGGTGGCGTCGGGCGCGATCATGCGCTCGGCCGACGAGTGCGAGATATCGCGTTCGTGCCAGAGCACGACGTTCTCCATCGCCGGCGTCACATAGGCGCGCACCATGCGCGACAGACCCGTGAGGTTTTCAGACAGCACGGGGTTGCGCTTGTGTGGCATCGCGGAAGAGCCCTTTTGGCCTTCGGAGAAGAATTCTTCGGCCTCCAGCACTTCGGTGCGCTGCAAATGGCGGATTTCGGTGGCAAGCCGCTCGACTGAAGAGGCGATCACGCCGAGCGTTGCAAAATACATTGCGTGACGGTCGCGCGGGATCACCTGGGTCGAGATCGGCTCGGGCCTCAGCCCCATCGCCTTTGCGACGTGCTCCTCGACGCGCGGATCGATCTGCGCGAAGGTGCCGACGGCGCCCGATATCGCGCAGGTCGCGACTTCGTGGCGGGCGGCGACCAACCGCTCGCGGGCTCGGGTGAATTCGGCATAGGCGTAGGCGAGCTTCAGCCCGAAGGTCACGGGCTCGGCATGGATGCCGTGCGAGCGGCCGATGGTCGGCGTCATCTTGTGCTCGAAGGCACGCTTCTTCAGCGCCTTGAGCACCTTGTCGATGTCGTCGACAAGCAGGTCGGCCGCGCGGGTGAGCTGCACGTTGAGGCAGGTGTCGAGCACGTCGGAGGAGGTCATGCCCTGGTGCACGAAGCGTGCCTCGGGGCCGACGATCTCGGCCAGGTGAGTCAGGAAGGCGATCACGTCGTGCTTGGTTTCGCGCTCGATCTCGTCGATCCGCGCGACGTCGAAAATCGCGTCGCGGGCCTTGGTCCAGACCGCCTTGGCGGCCTCCTTCGGAATGACGCCCAACTCCGCCAGCGCATCAGCCGCATGCGCCTCGATCTCGAACCAGATCTTGAAGCGCGTCTGGGCCTCCCAGATGGCGGCCATTTCCGGGCGGGTATAGCGGGATATCATCGACGACTCTGCGTTTTAAGGGAGTTACGCCGCGCTTTAGCAGAGCGGGCGAGGGGAGACAAACGGACGCCCGCGCGCGGGACTCCGGGGGCGCCAGGACGTCATTTTCCCCCAAAATCACGGAATATTGACTGACAGATATTGAAATCTGTCAGCGAGATACCCTATATTGCCGGTGACGCCAATGTTGGGTCGTCAACCCGGCTGGCCGCACCGGCTGCCAACCAGGCAATGAACGAGGACTTCGCCATGACCATGGAAATTATGTATCTTACCGCCCAAATCCAGCGCTGGTTGAATGCGCGCGTCGCCAGCCATCTTGCCGCGCAGGCCGAAAAACTGGCCCGCTAAGGAAGCGAATAAACCACGAGATCGGTTCGAGGAGCCCGCATGAACGAGACAGTGGTTTTGACGCCGGAGCGAATTCTCGAGGCCACCGAGGATGTGCTGCGTCGTTTCGGGCTCGCCAAAGCGACCGTGGTGGATGTGGCGCGAGCGCTCGATGTCAGCCACGGCAGCGTCTACCGTCATTTCCCCAGCAAGGCTTCGCTGCGCGAGGCGGTGGCCAAACGCTGGCTCGATCGCGTCGGCGCGCCGCTTGCCAAGATCGCGGAAGCGTCGGGGCCGGCCCCCGCAAGGCTCGATCGGTGGCTGCGTACGCTGTTTGCAGCCAAGCAGAAGCGGGTTCTGGAAGACCCCGAGATGTTTGCGACCTACCTGACGCTGGCGCAGGAGGCGTGCAAGACGGTGAGGGCGCATAGAGAAAGCCTCATCGATCAGCTTGCGCTGATCCTGTCCGATGGCGCGAAGCAGGGTGCCTTCCAGGTGACCGACCCCAAGGTCTCGGCGCAGGCGATTTTCGACGCCACCATCCGTTTCCACCATCCCGCCCATTCCGACGAGTGGCGCGATCCGCAGCTCCCGGCGCGGATTGACGCTCTTCTGGCCCTGTTGCTCAAGGGCATCGAAGCGCCACGCAAGCGCTAGAGAGCATCTCACCCTTCAACCCCGGCATCATTGCGCAGCTCCCGCGCCCCGTTGTTTGATATCCATCAACCCCGGCCAAGCGCCGGCTGATAGGGTTCGGCGCGGAGGAAGGCGTGCTGCTGGCACTTTTTGCGGATATCCATGCCAACCGGCAGGCCTTCACGTCCTGCCTTGATTTTGCGCGGGCGCACGGTGCGGAGCGCATCATTTGCCTCGGCGACTATGTCGGCTATGGCGCCGATCCCGAGTGGACCGTTGAGACGGTGATGGGTCTCGTCGAGAAGGGCGCGCTCGCGGTACGCGGCAACCATGACAGCGCCATCGGCATCCCTTCAGAGACCATGAACGCCGAAGCCCAGGCAGCGATCGAGTGGACACGGGGCAGGCTCAGCGCGCCTCAGCGACGTTTTCTGTCGGAATTGCCGCTCGTCGTGAACGAGGATGACCGGCTCTACGTTCACTCCGAGGCGAGCGGACCGGCAAGATGGCGCTACGTCCAATCGACCGCGGATGCCGGACGGAGCCTGATGGCGACCCAAGCCCACGTCACCTTCTGCGGCCACATCCACAAGCCGGCGCTCTATTCGATTTCCGTGACCGGGAAGATGACGAGCTTCGTTCCGACCTCCGGCGTTACCATGCAATTGCTTCAGGGCCGGCGCTGGCTGTCCGTTCTCGGCTCGGTAGGGCAGCCGCGCGACGGCGATCCAGCGGCATCCTTTGCCATGTTCGATACCTCTTCCGGGGAAGTCACCTATTGCCGCGTACCGTACGATATCGATGCGGCCGCGAAGCGAATTCGCGACAATGGCCTGCCGTCATGGCTCGCCGATCGTCTAACGGTCGGGAGGTGAGGATGACGAAGATTTCGCTTCAACCCGGCGCGGTCATCGACGGCTTTACCGTCGGAGAGTGTGTCCATCGCGGCGGCATGGCGACGTTGTGGAGCGTAATCCGTCCCGACATCGCCTCTGCGCTGCTGATGAAGATTCCAAGGGTATCAGAGGGTGAGGACCCGGCCGCCATTGTCAGCTTCGAGATGGAACAGATGATCCTGCCGCGGCTGTCGGGACCCCATGTGCCGCGTTGCTACGCGGCCGGCGATTTCACGCGCCAGGCCTATGTCGTGCTCGAAGTCATTCCAGGCAAGACGCTCTACGGCCGGCTTGGCGACCTGCCGCTGCCGTACGAGGAAGCGCGCGTCATCGTCTGGAAAATAGCCACCGCCTTGGCCGACCTGCACCGGCAGAACGTCATCCATCACGATATCAAGCCGAGCAGCATCATGTTTCGTCCCTCGGGCGAAGCGGTGCTGATCGACTACGGCCTGTCGCATCACAATCAATTGCCCGATCTGTTGCAGGAAGAATTTCGCCTGCCTTACGGCACCGCGCCCTACATGGCACCCGAGCGGTTGCTAGGGGTGCGCGACGATCCGCGCAGCGATCTGTTTTCGCTCGGCGTGCTCCTGTACTTCTTCACGACCGGCGAGCGTCCCTTCGGCGAAAGCGAAACCATGCGCGGCATGCGGCGACGGCTGTGGCGCGACCCCTATCCTCCGCGCAAATTGCGGGCCGACTATCCGCCGTGGCTGCAGGAAATCGTGCTGCGGTGTCTGGAGATCGAGCCGGTCTGGCGTTATCCCACCGCGTCGCAACTGGCGTTCGAACTCGCCCATCCCGACCAGGTCAAGTTGACGGCGCGGGCGGAGCGGCTCAACCGCGATCCGTTGAGCACCGTCTGGCGCCGCCGGTTCAACGGCAACCTGACGCAGCCGCGGGGCAAATCCGCGGTGGCTGCCCAGCTCGCCTCAAGCCCGATCGTTGCCATTGCGCTCGACGTCACGGAAGGGTCGGCTGAGCTTAACGAGGCGCTCCGGGTGACGGCCCAACGCATCCTCGCGACTTTGCCGTCGGCGCGGCTTGCCTGCCTGAACGTGCTCAAGCTCGGCCGGGTCACGCTCGACAGGACACTGGACGAAGAGGGCAACAACAAGCACGTCGACCGGCTTGTCACGCTCAAGCATTGGGCCTCACCGCTGAAGCTCGATGAGAGCCGGCTGACCGCGCACGTCCTCGAGGCCATCGATCCGGCGGCGGCGATCCTGGAATTCGCCGAAGCCAACCGTGTCGATCACATCGTCATTGGCGCCCGGCACAATTCGCTTGTGCGCACGCTGCTCGGAAGCACCTCCGCCAAGGTGGCCGCCGAAGCATCCTGCACCGTCACCGTGGTTCGACCGCCAAGGCTGGCGCAGCGTGGAGAGCGCGAAAAGCCGCAGGATCGCTCCAATGAAACCTCGACCGCGGCGATCGGCCGTTGAACGACTTGGTCGGCCCCTGAACGACCGATCGGGCAATTCGCCCACGGGTCATGGTTGAGTCCCCGGCAATTAAACTGCCGCGCCAGGAGTGGATCGCAACCAATTGACGGAAGCCAGTTTGTCCGCGCCAATTCTGACTGGAGAATCTCGACGAACGCTAGATCGCTTCGCCGCGCGCCGATGCTGCCGCGTTTCGGATCGCGGAAATATTGGCTTTGTAGCTCTCCATGGTGCCGCCCTTGAATACGGCGGAGCCGGCGACAAAGGCGTTGGCGCCAGCGGCGGCGAGTTGGCCGGCGACATTCGGCCCAACGCCGCCGTCAACCTCGATGTCGATCGGCCGGCCCGCCGTCATCGCGCGCAGGTCCTGGATCTTGCCGAGCGCTGAGGGAATGAAGGCCTGGCCGCCGAAGCCGGGATTGACCGACATCACCAGCACCAGGTCGATCATGTCGATCACATATTCGATCGCCGTGATCGGGGTTGCCGGGTTGAGCGACACGCCGGCTTTCTTGCCGAGCGCGCGGATCGCCTGCAGTGAGCGATGCAAATGGGGACCTGCCTCGGCATGCACCGTGATGTGATCGCAGCCAGCCTTGGCGAATGCCTCCAGATACGGATCGCATGGCGCGATCATCAGGTGCGCGTCGAAGATCTTCGTGGTGTGCGGACGCATGGCCTTGATGACGTCCGGGCCATAGGAAATGTTGGGGACGAAATGTCCGTCCATCACATCGAGATGGATCCAGTCGGCGCCTGCGGCATCGACGGCGCGAACCTCTTCACCGAGCTTCGAGAAATCCGAGGCCAGGATCGACGGCGCGATGACGAGGGGACGTGACGCAAATTGCTGAGCCATGTGCGCTTGTTCCAAATCCGCTTCGATGCGTAAGCGGCAATTTCCGCGTAACACGCGCCGGCTCTGCCGGCAATGCGGGGCATGGCAGGCGGAAAATTCTGCCGCCGGCGGCATCAATTGCCGGCTGCGCCCAGCTCTCCTGGATACAGAAAGCCCTCATTTCATTTGATAATTTACCATGGCATGGGCCTTGCTCATCCGAGGCGGGGCCGCATTGGGCGGTCTTGTTGGAGTTCTGCCATGCTGTTTGCTCTTGGCGCCGCGTCGGCCGCGCTGGACGCCATCAAATCGCTGACCTCGTCCAAGACATCGACCAAGCCATCGACGTCGCAGCCGATCGGCTTTGGCCCGGCACCGGCCAGCGCGTCCGACAATTCGGCCGTACCGTCCGGCGGTTCGACGGCGGTCACCGGCTTCCCCGGCGGCCCGCAGCTATCGTCAGGCACCATCAGCGCGCTTCTGGACGCGCAGAGCCAGTCAACTCTCGTTCAGGGATCGAACGCAAATGCGTTGCCGCTGGGACCGACAACACCCTCCGGCGCAGCGTCGTCAACCTACAGCGCCATCGACCAACTGATCCAGCGTCAACAGGCGAACGGGTTCCGCTCGCGGTCAACCCGTTCTCGGTCAATGTGTGACGCGGGCGTGGCCGTCGGCCTGCGCCGTCCGCGTGTGATCGTTCCCGGCCTTTATCCAAACCGATCGCGCCACGCCGGCAGCGCGCCTTGAACGCGCAGGGAGGCCGCCGCATGGACACCGCGTGCAATCGCGCGGGCCACGACGTTGGCCGCGACCATGCCGAGTTCAGTCATGCCGACCAGTGGGTCGATCGGCTTTTCACAGGTCGCAGCGGCAAACACCACATCGCCGTCCAAGGGCGCATGCACCGGATAGATCGCGCGGGCAAATCCGGTTTGCGCGATCATGGCAAGGCGTTTGGCCTGGGGCTTTGTCAGGACCGCGTCGGTCACGACGACCGCCAGCGTGGTGTTCTCCGCTGCCGTCGCGGCCGGGCCGCCCTTGATCCGCATCTTCAGCATGTCCGGCGTGAACGCGGCCGGCAAACCGCGCCCACCATATTCGCCGTCGATTTCGAATGGCGCGGCCCAGAACCACGGTCCGTCGCCGACCGTGACGGTTCCGACCGCATTGACCACGGCGAGCGCGGCGACGTTGGCGCCGTCGCTGGTTTTGGCCGATGCGGAGCCAAGGCCGCCCTTCAGGTTGGCCGTGTTGGCGCCGAGCCCGGCCCCCACGCTGCCGAGCGCGAACGTCGTACTGGCCGCCGCGGCGGCAACAAAACCGAGATCACGGTAGGGCGCGAAGCGGCCCCATTTCTTGTTGCCGCCGTTGAGGAGATCGAAACAGATCGCGCCGGGCACGATCGGAACAATGGCGCCGCGCACTTCGAAGCCGCGGCCCTGTTCGGCCAGCCACGCCTGAACGCCGCTGCCGGCTTCCAATCCATATGCCGAACCGCCCGCCAGTGCGATGGCGTCGATCTTTTCGACGGTGTTGGCGAGGTCGAGCAGCGCACCCTCGCGGGTGCCCGGACCACCGCCCCGCACGTCCATGGCCGCCACCGCGGGCCGGTCGAAGATCACCGCGGTCACGCCGGACGCCAGCCGAGCATCGTCGGCGTGACCGACGCGAACCCCGGCAATGTCGGTGAGGAGATTGTTCATGGTCGGTCCGTCAGGGCCGGCCCGACCGGCCCTCGATGACGTGTGGAAATATCGTCTCCGAATAGTCCTGAACTTCGGGTCAACTGTCGAGGGCCATTCTGATCATCCGCGCCAGATCGAACTTTCGATAGGGCTTGGCGAGCAGGAGGGCCGGGAAAGCGGCAACTCAGTGCCTTCATCGCAACTCAGGTTCCCCGGAGCCGGTCGTGAGCGGATGACATTTGTCGGCTAAATGCAAAACGCCCCGGCGAACCGGGGCGTCGAAAGCAGGTGAGACCTTTCGGGCCTTATGACCCTTTCGGATTGATCTCGATGTAGCCGCCTTTGGCGTCCCACTTGTAGACGACATAGTCGAGCTGCTTGATGTCGCCCTTGGCGTCGAACTCCATCTTGCCGATCACCGTGTCCCACGTGCCGGCCTTGATCGTGTCCATGACCTTCTTCGGATCGGTTGTTCCGGCTTTCGCCACCGCCTGCGACCAGACCTGCATCGCGGCATAGGTGTAGAGCGTGTAGCCTTCGGGATCGATATTGTTGGCCTTGAACTTCTCGACGATCGCCTTGGCGGTCGGCTTGTTGCGCGGATCGGGGCCGAAGGTAAACAGGGTGCCTTCGCCGGCGGGTCCGGTGATCGAGGCGAACTCCTTGTCGGCGAGCGCGTCACCGGCCATCAGGACGGTCTGGAGTCCCTGATCGCGCATCTGGCGCACGATCAAGCCGGATTCCTGATGATAGCCGCCCACATAGACCAGATCGATGTTTTCGCGCTTCATGCGCGAAACGATCGCAGTGAAGTCCTTGTCGCCCTTGTTGTAGGACTCAAACATCTTTTCGGTAAAGCCGGCCTTGTTGAGCGCCTTCTTGGTCTCGTCGGCCAGGCCCTTGCCGTAGGTGGTCTTGTCGTTGAGGATGGCGACGTTCTTGCCTTTGTAATTTTTCGCGATGTATTCGGCGGCGACCAGACCCTGCTGATCGTCGCGGCCGCAGACGCGCGCGACGTTCCAAAGCTTGCGCTCGGTGAATAGCGGATTGGTCGAGGCCGGCGTGATCTGCAAGACGTTGCCGTCGGCATAGGCTTCCGACGCCGGGATCGACGATGACGAGCAGTAATGGCCCGCGACGAACGGGATCTTGGCACTGGCGAATTTTTCCGCCACTGAACGCGCCTGCTTGGGATCGCATGCATCGTCGCCGATTTCGAGCGCCAGCTTCTTGCCGAGCACGCCGCCGGCGGCGTTAAAGTCCTTGACCGCCTGTTCGGCACCGTTCTTCATCTGGCGGCCGAAAGCGGATTCGCCGCCTGTCATCGGCCCCGCCACAGCGATCGTGATGTCTTGCGCCAACGCTGCTGTCGACAGCGCAAGCGACGCGCCTATTGCCAGGCCAATGAGCTTTACTGATTTCATGAGTATCCTCGCGGGTAGTTCGCCATGGGAAGTCGGCGGCAGGATGCCGGATTGAAAAGCGTGTGCCATTGTCGGCTGATTTTGCGGCGAAGTCATCGGTAAATTTCGGGCAAATCGGCCCTCCGTTCGGCTTTGGCGGTCCTTTTTCGAGGCGCGGACCGCTACCTCCGCCGTCCGCCTTCCAGATAGGCAGATCGGATTTCCGAGCGCTGCAACAGTTCCGGCCCCGTTCCACGCAGCGTGATCAGGCCGTTGACCATGACGTAGCCGCGGTGGGCCAGCCGCAGGGCATGGTTGGCGTTCTGTTCGACGATCAGCACCGTGAGTCCGTCCTGCCGGTTGAGCGTTTTGATGGCTTCAAAGATTTGCCGCGCGATCAGCGGCGCCAATCCCAATGAGGGCTCATCCAAAAGCAACAGGCGAGGGCGGCTCATCAACGCCCGGCCAATCGCGAGCATCTGCTGTTCGCCGCCGGACAGGGTGCCGCCGCGCTGGGTCATGCGCTCTTTCAGCCGTGGAAACAGCGCCAGCACGCGCTCCAGCCCGGCAGCTCTCTCGGTGTCGCTCGACTCTGTGGCGTCGGCACCCATCTGCAGATTTTCCGCCACGCTCATTCGCGGGAAAATCCGGCGGCCTTCGGGCGATTGCGCGATACGCAGCCGCGCGATTTCGTGGGTGGGCACGTCGGTGATATCGCGGCCGTCGAACAGGATCGATCCTGCGCGGGCGCGCGGCTTGCCGAAGATCGTCATCATCAGCGTCGACTTGCCCGCGCCATTGGCACCGATCAGCGCGACGATTTCGCCCGGGCTGATCTCGAGATCCACACCCTTGAGGGCCTCGATCTTGCCGTAGGCGGCGCGAAGGCCGCGGATCGCGAGCAGCGGCTTTGGGTTGTGGTCATCACAGCCCCAACTCCGACTCGACGGCGGCAACTTCATCGTCTTCCACGCCAAGATAGGCCGCGATCACCTTGGGGTCGTCGCGGACGTCTTTCGGCGCGCCTTCAGCGATCTTGACGCCATAATCCATCACCACGATGTGGTCGGAAATTTCCATCACCACCGACATGTCGTGTTCGATCAGGAGGATCGAGGTGCCCTGGTCGGTTCGGATCGAGAGCAACAGCTCGCTCAGCGCCGCGCTTTCACGCGCGTTCAGTCCGGCGGCCGGCTCGTCGAGGCAAAGCAGCGCCGGTTCGGTGCACATGGCGCGGGCGATTTCGAGACGGCGCTGATCGCCATAGGGCAAGTTGCCAGCCGCGTCGTCGGCGCGCTCGAGCAGACCGATGCGGTCGAGCCAGCGCTTGGCCTGGTCGATCGCGTGTTTTTCGGCAGCCCGCCATGACGGCGCGCCGATCAGCCCGAGAAAGGTGAGACCGGAGGCAAGCATCAGCGCGTTGTGTTGCGCGACCATAAGGTTCTCGAGCGCGGTCATGCCGGGAAACAGCCGGATGTTCTGGAAAGTACGCGCGACCTTGGCCTGTTTGGATATCCGGAAATCGTTCAGCCGCTCGAGTTGGATATTGCGGCCGTTGTCGTGGGCGAGTCGAATTGAGCCGGACGTTGGCTTATAGAATCCGGTGATGCAATTGAAGACGGTGGTCTTGCCGGCGCCGTTCGGTCCGATCAGAGCGGTGATCGTGCGACGCTCCGCCTCAAATGACAGATCGTTGACCGCGACGACGCCGCCAAAGCGCATCGTCAGATGATCGACGTTGAGGATGCAATCGCGCGTCATCCCCGGCCTTCTCTTGCGAGCTCGGAAGAGATGGCGTGGCTGTGCTTCAGGAACACGGTCGGCGCGCGATGGCCGATCAGTCCGCGCGGTCGCCAGATCATCAGGAGCACCATCGCCATGCCGAACACCAGCATGCGATATTGGTCGAAGCCGCGGAACAGTTCAAAGCCGCCGATCAGGGTGAGCGCGGCAAGCGCCACGCCGAGCTGCGATCCCATCCCGCCGAGCACGACGATCGCGAGCACCAGCGCCAATTCCTGGAAGGTGAAGGATTCCGGGCTGATGAAGCCTTGGCGGGTGGCAAAGAACGCACCGGCAAATCCGCCGAACATGGCGCCGGTGGCAAAGGCGGTGAGCTTGGTCGTGGTGGTGTTGATGCCGAGAGCGCGACAGGCCACTTCGTCCTCACGCAGTGCTTCCCAGGCGCGCCCGATCGGCAGACGACGCAGCCGGATCGTCACCCAGTTGGTGAGAAGCGCGAGCGCCAGAATCAGGTAGAACAGAAACACGATGCGATGGGTCGGCGAGAATTCGATGCCGAGCTTCGCCGCAAGGCCGTCCTCGCCAGGTGTGAGAGGAATTCCGAAGAACGATGGTCGCGGAATGCCTGACACGCCGTTCGGGCCTCCGGTCAGGCTTTGCCAGTTGATGATGACGAGACGAATGATCTCGCCGAACGCCAGGGTCACGATGGCGAGATAGTCGCCACGCAGCCGCAGCACCGGGAACCCGAGCAGCACACCCCAGAACGCGGCGAGGATTCCGGCAAGCGGCAGACAGATCCAGAACGAGAGCGCGAAATTGGTGGCGAGAAGCGCATAGGAATAGGCGCCGACCGCGTAGAAGGCGACGTAGCCGAGATCGAGGAGGCCGGCGAGACCCACCACCACGTTCAATCCCCATCCCAGCATCACATAGGTCAGAACCAGGATGCCGAGATCGAGAATATAGCGCTGATTGTAGAAGATCACCGGCACCAGGAAGGTGAAGATCAGGAGCAGCGGCGGGATCGCGCGCCGCGCGAAACCGAGCGCGCCTTGCACGGATGGCGGCACGATCCTGACGGTGCCGACCGGCCCCCACCATTGCCGCAGCAATTCGACGACAATGCTGCCGCCAAACACGGTGGCGACCATGGTTGCGAGATCGCCGAACCTGGTCCAGTAGATCAGCTGGCCGGTGGGGCCGGCCTCGGTGCGGATACCGATCATCAGCGAGAACAGCACGAGTGCCACGAACGCGCTGATCAGGGCTTTCTTGAAGATGAAGGCGACGCCGGGGCCGCGCGAGGCTTGGACAAGTTCGGGCGAGGGCGCTGTCACGGTTTCAGACTTTTTCGACTTCGGGCCGGCCGAGAAGGCCGGTTGGAAGGAAGATCAGCACCACGATCAGGATCGAGAACGCCGCGACGTCCTTGTATTCGACCGAGAAATAGGCCGACCACATCGTTTCGATCAGGCCGATCAAAAGCCCGCCGAGCATCGCGCCGGGCAACGAGCCGATGCCGCCGAGCACGGCCGCGGTGAACGCCTTGATGCCCGCGACAAAGCCCATGAAGAAATCCACCAGACCGTAATAGAGCAGGTACATCATGCCGGCGACGGCGGCGAGCGCGGCGCCGATCACGAAGGTCATGGAGATGGTGCGGTCGACATCGACACCAAGCAGTGCCGCCATCGTCTGGTCCTGTTCGCAGGCGCGCATGTCGCGCCCCAACCGCGTCCGCGACACCAGCCAGGTGAAGATGGCGAGCAGCACGATGGTGGTGATGACGACGATGATCTGCACATTGGACAGGCGGACCACGAAGCCGTCGTGTTCGAACAGGCTGTAGCCGCCGGTGATGATCGGCGGCACCGGCTTGACGCGCGCCCCTTGCGAGATCTGAGAATAATTGATGAGGACGAACGACATGCCGATCGCCGACAGCATCGGCGCCAGGCGAAAGGAGTGCCGCAGCGGCCGGTAGGCGATGCGCTCCACCGTCCAGCCATAAAGCGCTGTGATCGCCATCGAGACTAAGAGCACGATCAGCAGGATCACCGGCACCGCGGTCAGCCCCATCGAAACCAGGATCAGGAACGAGATCAGCGCGATGAAGCCGCCGATCATGAAGATGTCGCCATGGGCGAAATTGATCATGCCGACGATGCCATAGACCATGGTGTAGCCGATGGCGATCAGGCCATAGATCGAGCCGAGCACAACGCCGTTGATCAATTGCTGGGCGAAATAATCCATACGCTGCCGTTGTTTGGCGCATTCTCCGGCAAAAATCCGGTTTGCCGTAGCGAAAATGCCCCGCCATCACCTCGCGACACAGCGATGGCCCCGGCAGCCGGACGCGTGTCGTTTCATTTTCTAACAGTTGGAACCCCAAGGCGGCAACAGTGCCGGAAGAAGCTCTAAGGGCTTGTACAGAGGATAGCTTTCCCACCCCGGCTCCGAAAACCCGCAAGCCGTGCGGCCGCCAATCGCTGGAACCAAAGTTTCTTCGCAACCAACTCGCGGTTCCCCGGTTGTCTCTTGCGACATTCAACCAGGGAGATCCCGATGTCCAATCAGAACCAGAATCCGGGCCAGCAGAATCAGACTCCGGGCCAGAAGCCCGGCCAGCAGCAGGGCGGCGGCCAGAAACCCGGACAGCAACAGCAAGATCCGAACCGTCAGGGCCAGAACGCCAATCAACAAGGCAAGGGCGGCCGTTAACTCCTCGTCGAACCAGGCCGGTCGAACGAGTGAGCAAGGGAAGTCCCGCCAAGAGGCGGGACTTTTTCTTTTGGACCCGAGTCTCTTCCTCTGAACCAAGTCTTTTTTCGTTTGAACCAAGTCTTTTCTTTGGGCCAATCACTTAAGGTCTCTTGAGTTAGGTCTTTTCGGCAAAGATGCCGGCTTTTGCTTGCTCCGGGCGATGGACCTCCAATGGAACCTCAATTACGGTTCCCTCAAGCGGCGGCGCCGGCTGGATGTTCGACCATCCGTCGGCGGAATGACCGCGTGACATCAGGAGGAAAGCCGATGAATGTGACCCGCCGGGGCGTGTTTGCGACCGCAGGGGCTGCCGCAACCGCGTTAGCCTTTCAACAGCGCGCCAATGCCCAGTCGTTTGATTTCAAGCCGAACCAGCGCTACCCCGATGCGTCGGTCGAGATCCTCGACCCGAGCTTTGCCAAACATCGGGTCTTCAGCAGCACGGTCGAGCAACTCGCCACGGGAATGCGATGGGCGGAGGGACCGGTCTGGTTCGGCGATGGCCGCTACCTCCTGGTCAGCGACATCCCGAACAACCGCATCATGCGGTACGACGAAGCCAACGGAAATTGGGGTGTTTTCCGCCAGCCGTCCAATTTCGCCAACGGCAACGCGCGCGACCGGCAGGGGCGGCTGATCACTTGCGAACATCTGACCCGCCGCGTGACACGCACCGAGTACGACGGAAAGATCACGGTGCTGGCCGACAGCTTCAACGGAAAGCGTTTCAACTCGCCCAACGACATCGTCTGTAAGTCGGACGGTTCGATCTGGTTCACCGACCCGCCGTTCGGCATTCTTGGAGAGTGGGAGGGCGACAAGGCGGCACCCGAACTGCCGCATTCGGTTTACCGCATTGCTCCCGACGGCAAGCTCTCTTTGGTGACCGCCGACCTTGCGGGTCCGAACGGGCTCGCGTTCTCGGTTGACGAAAAGAAGCTTTATATCGTCGAATCGCGCGCGCAGCCGTTCCGGCTGGTCTGGGCCTATGACGTCGGCGCGGACGGAAGCACACTGTCCAACAAGACCAAGCTGATCGACGCCAATGGCGGCGGAGCCATCGACGGAATCAGGGTCGATACTGATGGCAATATCTGGTGCGGCTGGGGCGGCAACGGCGCGCCGACCTCCAAATCCGAGGAATTGGACGGCGTGAAGGTCTTCAACTCGGAAGGCAAGGCCATCGGCTTCATTCGCCTGCCCGAGCGTTGCGCCAATCTGACGTTCGGCGGAGCGAAGAAGAACCGCCTCTTCATGGCAAGTTCGCATTCGCTATACGCATTGTATGTCGAAGCGAGGGGCGCGGTCTGAAGCGGGCCGCACCGACCAAATCGCGCTCTTAAGAACGATCCGCCTTGGCCGCCAATGGTGCGTCAAGGCGGCGTTTTTTGGCCTTTAACTCGCGCAAGAGCTCTGTCGGGAAGCGCCAACATTAAGGTAAATAAAGGGTTTAAATTGCCCGTCGCAGTTTAAGGGCGTTACGTCTCCCGAGAAACCGCAGCCCCTCATGGGCTTGCCGACAAACGGGAAGCGACATGTCAACAAACTGGCGGATCAGTTCATTCAGCGGCGTGCTGCTGGCGACCTATTTCATTCCAACCTGGGCGATCATCGCCTACAGGATCATGGTTTCGCCGGTTCAGGGGCTTTTTGAACGCCCCAACATCTCGGTGGCTTTGTTCGTCAGCGATCATCTGCAACTGGCGTCGGTGACCACAGTGCGTCTGGCATGGCTGCTCGCCTTGGGCAGGCTTACCGTCGTCGCGTTCCTTGCGATATTCCTGTTTTTCGCTGCGCGCGCCTTGATCCGCAAAACCGTTGGCGGCGGTGAGGCCCTGGCGATCGCACTGACGATTGGCAGCATGATCAGCTTTGCCTGCGTGCTCCTGGCGTCGAAGGTCGGCGAAACGGAAGCGCTTCGGATGCATACCACGGAGCTTCTGATGATGCTCGGCACGGGCGTGGTGATGCTGTTCGAAACACCGGCGCAGCCGCAGACCGAGACCATCGCGGTCACGCGCGATCTGTCCCTTGAGCAGACCGAGCTTCCCTATAAGCAATGACGCCTTCCTGAGGGCGCGTTGAACGCATTCTCGCCCACGATCGATTTGTCGACCTGGGGATGGCCTGGCTCCTTGCGGTGCCGGACCACGCCGTCGCCCTGGATCAGCGCTGCGTCAGGAAGCCGACCACCGCGTCAGTGAAGGCATGCGGCTGTTCGACGTTTGAAATGTGCGCGGCGTCGAGGATTGTGAGGGACGCTCCGGGAATTTGGCTTCGGATGTATTCGCCGGCTGCGACCGGTGTCGACATGTCATGCCGGCCGGCGATCACCAGCGTCGGGCTCTTGATTTTGGGCAATAGCGCCCGTTGATCGAGCGTGCTCAAAACTTCGCAACAGGCAATGTAGCCCTGCGCCGGCGAAGCGACCAGCATGGCCCTCAGGTTCGCGGCGATTTGCGGTTCGCGCTCGCGGAAATCCGCGGTGAGCCAGACGCCCATCACGGTGTCGGCCAACGACGCCATGCCGCCCTCCTTGATCGCCTTGATGCGCGCGTGCCAGCCGGTCGGATCGGGCATATAGCAGGTGGTATTGGCAAGAACGATCTTGCCCAATCGCTCCGGCGCGTTGGCTCCCAGCCATTGTCCGACCATGCCGCCCATCGACAGCCCGCAAAAGTGCACCTTCTCGATGTTGAGATCGTCGAGGATCGCGAGCACGTCGCGGCCGAAGCGCTCCATGGAGTAGGGGCCGGGCGGCACGCTGGATTTGCCGTGGCCGCGCCGGTCGTAGCGGATCACGCGAAACACCTGGGTAAGCGCCTTCATCTGCGGCTCCCACATCTGCAAGGTGCAGCCCAGCGAGTTCGACAACATCAGGGTCGGACCGCCGTCACGGCCTTCGACGGATACGTTAAGCATGCATCCGTCAGCGTCGATCATCGGCATCGGAATTTTCTCCAGATCACTTGTTTCAATGGTCTTGTTTGGCGTGGTGCGCAGACGGCGCGCGTGGCGGCGAAATCATCGGTGCGAGCAGGGGCGGGAGCTGCGTACTCATGACGGGCGCGACCTAACCATCCTCGCCGGTCTCTGCCAATCCCCAGGCGCGTCAGCAAGCCTATTGCGCCGCGAATATGCATCGCTCACCACCCTTCGATGCCCTTTCTTTTGCACTGGGTGTGCTTTACTTGGGGCAAGATCAGAATGAACAGGGGAGATGCCCATGGCCATGACGATGAACGGGGAGGTCCAGCTCGCCGCGCCGCGCGAGGCCGTCTGGGCCAAGCTGAACGATCCGGAGGTACTCAAGGCTTGCATTCCCGGATGCGAGGAACTGGAACGAACCGAAGACGGCGGTTTCCACGCCGTGGCCAAGATGAAGGTCGGACCGGTTTCGGCCCGCTTCAAGGGCCGGGTAACGTTGAGCGATCTGGACCCGCCCAATGGCTACAAGATAAGCGGTGAAGGCGAGGGCGGGGTGGCCGGCTTTGCGAAGGGCGGCGCGACGGTAAAGCTCAGCGAGAAGGACGGCGGCACGCTCTTGAGTTATGACGTGGAGGCCCAGATCGGCGGCAAGCTGGCCCAGCTCGGCCAGCGGCTGATCAATGGTGCGGCCAAGAAACTGGCCGATGAGTTTTTCGCGAACTTCGCCAAGGCGGTGCAAGGCTAACCTGTCAAGAAGGCTACTTTACCAGGGCTAATCTCCTGAAAAGATTGGCCCGGAAGAAGTATGAGGCCATGCCGTGATGAGGTTGCTCATTGCCGGGATGGCCCATATTATGGCTTTGAAACGACCTTAACGACGCTGCTGCCGTGCAATGCGGCTGCCAAGAGAGTGCTGAATGGCCAAAATCTCCCTGATCGTGAACGGCAATCCCGTGAACGCCAATGTCGACCCCCGCACCCTTCTGGTGCAGTTTCTGCGCGAGAATTTGAGGCTGACCGGCACCCATGTCGGCTGCGACACCTCGCAATGCGGCGCCTGCGTGGTGCATCTCGACGGCAAGGCGGTCAAGTCCTGCACCACGCTTGCGGTCATGGCCGACGGGCATGAGGTCCGGACGATCGAAGGCCTTGCCGCTGACGGCGCGCCGCTGCATCCCATGCAGGAGGCCTTCCGCGAACATCACGGCCTGCAATGCGGCTTCTGCACGCCCGGCATGATCATGACCGCGGTCGATCTCGTGCACCGCAAGGGCCATGATCTGTCGGACCATACCATCCGTGAAGAGCTCGAAGGCAATCTGTGCCGCTGCACCGGTTACCAGAACATCGTTGAATCGATCGCGGCTGGCGCCAAGGCGATGGCGAAATCCGATCTCGCGTAAACACGTCACCGCACGGCTGTCAGGAAATCCACATGTACGAATTCAAATATCATCGTCCGGCAACCGTGCGGCAGGCCGCCAACCTGCTGGTCAAGAATGAGGACGCCAAGGTGATCGCCGGCGGCCATACCCTGCTGCCCGTCATGAAGCAGCGGCTCGCAAGCCCGCCGCATCTGGTCGACCTCTCTCATGTCGAAGGGCTCGACGGCATCGAAATGAAGGGCCGCTCGCTCGTCATCGGCGCTACCGCGACCCACAACGCGGTCGCAACGTCGGCCATCGTCGGCGAGGCGATCCCGGCGCTCGCCCAACTCGCCGGCATGATCGGCGACCCCGCCGTGCGCCACAGGGGCACCATCGGCGGTTCGCTCGCCAACAACGACCCGACCGCCGATTACCCCGCCGCCTGCCTTGCGCTCGGCGCGACGATCGTCACCAACAAGCGCCGTCTCAAGGCGGAAGAATTCTTCCAGGGACTTTTCACGACGGCTCTGGAGAGCGACGAGATCATCACCAAAGTGATGTTCCCGCTGCCGAAGAAGGCGGCTTACGTCAAATTCCGCAACCAAGCTTCGCGCTATGCGCTGGTCGGCGTTTTCGTCGCCAAGCGTCCTTCGGATGTCCGCGTCGCCGTCACTGGCGCCGGTTCCGAGGGCGTGTTCCGTGTCGCCGCCTTCGAAGAGGCACTGAAGAAGCGCTTTTCGGCAAAGGCCCTCGATGGCCTGACGGTGCCGGCGGCTGGCCTCAATAGCGACCTGCATGGCAGCGCCGAATATCGCGCGCATCTGATCGCGGTGCTGGCGCGGCGCGCCGTTGAAGCCGCGACCGCCAAATCGTGACATTGGCAATTCCTGACGCATCCAGGCTGGCTCTCCCATGACCGCATCGGCGCTGCCCAAGTCCGTCGATGCCATGCTGGAGCTGTTGTCCTCGCACGGCTATCTCGCCGAGCGGTCGCTGGCGACGGTGACCTATCTGTCGCTGCGCATGGGCCGGCCGCTGTTCCTCGAGGGCGAGGCCGGCGTCGGCAAGACCGAGATCGCCAAGGTCCTTTCGGCGGCGCTCGGGCGAAAACTGATCCGGCTGCAATGCTACGAAGGCCTCGATGTGGCGTCCGCGGTCTACGAATGGAACAGCGCCGCGCAGATGATCGCGATCCGGCTTGCGGAAGCGGCCGGCGATACCGATCGCGAGCAGCTTTCCAGCGACATCTTCGCCGAACGCTATCTGATCAAGCGCCCGCTGCTGCAGGCGCTGGAGCCGGATGTCGCCGGCCCCCCTGTGCTGTTGATCGACGAACTCGACCGTGCCGATGAGGCGTTCGAGGCGTATCTTTTGGAAATTCTCTCGGATTTCCAGGTCACGATTCCCGAACTCGGCACCGTGAAGGCACCGCATCCGCCGATCGTCATCATCACCTCGAACCGTACCCGCGAAATCCACGACGCGCTGAAGCGGCGCTGCCTCTATCACTGGGTGGATTACCCTTCCGCCGAGCGGGAGCTCAGAATCGTGAAATCGCGCGTGCCCGGAATTTCCGCGAAGCTGTCGCAGCAGGTGGTGCGCTTCGTGCAGGCGTTGCGCGATCAGGACTTCTACAAATCGCCTGGCGTCGCCGAGACCATCGACTGGGCGACCGCGCTTACCGAACTCGACGCCCGCACGCTGACGCCGGACGTGGTCGGCGACACCCTGGGTGCGCTCCTGAAATACCAGGATGACATCGCGCGGATGCAGGGCGACACCTTGCAGAAGGTTTTGAAAGAGGCGACGAGCGAGAACTGACGCCTTGCGTCGTTCCGGGGCGCTCGCGAGACGAGCGAGCCCGGAATCCAGAAGTCATGGCACGAGACTCCGGGCTCATGCTTCCCATGCCCCGGAATGACAGGAATGAGTTGTCCGATGGCCATCAATCATCTCGCGCCCCCGACCGGTCAAATGGCCGACAATATCGTCGGCTTTGCCCGCGCGTTGCGCGCGGCGGGAATTCCGCTTGGGCCCGGCGCCGTCATCGACGCCATGAACGCGCTCCAGGTGATCGAGATCGGCAACCGCGCCGATGTGTTCACGACACTGGAGGCGATCTTCGTCAAGCGCCATGAGCATGCGTTGATCTTCGCGCAAGCCTTCGATCTGTTCTTCCGCGCCGCTGAAGAATGGAAGCATATGCTGGATTCGGTGCCGCTGCCTGAGCAGGCCAAAAAGAAGCCGCCGCCGGCCTCGCGCCGCGTCCAGGAGGCGCTGTCGCAGGCGCAGATGACCGAAGCACCGCAGGCGCAGGAACGGGAGCTCAGGCTTTCGGTCTCCGACAAGGAAATCCTGCAGAAGAAGGATTTCGCGCAGATGACCGCGGCGGAGATCGCCGAAGTCACCCGCGCCATCGCCGAAATGAGGCTGCCACAGGCCGAATTGCGCACCCGCCGCTACCGGCCGGACGCACGAGGTTTGCGGCTGGACATGCGGCGCACCTTGCGCGGCTCCTTGCGCACCGGCGGCGACATCATCGATATCCACCGGCTCGGGCGGATCGAAAAGCCGGCGCCGATCGTGGCCCTGCTCGATATTTCGGGCTCGATGAGCGAGTACACCCGCCTGTTCCTGCATTTCCTCCATGCCATCACCGACGCGCGCAAGCGCGTGTCGGTTTTCCTGTTCGGCACGCGCCTGACCAATGTAACGCGCAGCCTGCGCGCCCGGGATCCCGACGAGGCACTGGCGCGCTGTTCGTCCTCGGTGGAGGATTGGGCCGGCGGCACCCGCATCGCGACCTCGCTGCATACGTTCAACAAGCTCTGGGGCCGCCGGGTGCTCGGGCAGGGCGCCATCGTCCTGCTGATTTCCGACGGGCTGGAACGCGAAGCCGACGCCAAGCTGGCGTTCGAGATGGACCGGCTGCACCGGTCCTGCCGCCGCCTGATCTGGCTCAACCCGCTACTGCGCTATGGCGGCTTCGAAGCCAAGGCGCAGGGCATCAAAATGATGCTGCCGCACGTTGACGAATTCCGCCCGGTGCATAATTTGAGTTCTATCGAAGGGCTGATCGAGGCGCTTTCGGCAGCGCCCGCGCCGCATCACCGCAGCATGATCAGATCCGCAGCTTGAACCCAAAAGAGGCTCCCATGCTCAATCGCGACGAAGACATTCTCAAAGCGGCTGAGGACTGGCAGAAGGCGGGCCATGGCGTCGCACTCGCCACCGTCGTCGAAACCTGGGGCTCGGCGCCGCGGCCGGCGGGATCGAGCCTTGTCATCAACGATGACGGCACGTTTCTGGGATCCGTCTCCGGCGGCTGCGTCGAGGGGGCCGTCGTCACCGAGGCGATGGACGTGATCGCCAGCGGCCAGCCCAAGATGCTCGAATTCGGTGTCGCCGACGAGACCGCATGGAATGTCGGGCTGTCCTGCGGCGGCACGATCCGCGTATTCGTCGAGAAGGTCGGGTAACCGTGAAGCTTGAAACGCTGAAAGAACTGAATGCCGAGCGCGCCGCGCGCCGGCCGGCGATTGTCGTGACCGATACCGAGAGTGGCGCACAGCGCCTGGTCAAGGCCAAGGACTTTGCCGCCGATCCGCTTGCCTCCGATCTGTCAAGACAGTTGCGCACGGGCAAGAGCGGTTCGATCGAAGCGAACGGCAAGAAGCTGTTTCTCAACGTCTATGCGCCGACCGCGCGTCTTGTAATCGTCGGCGCGGTCCATATCAGCCAGGCGCTCGCGCCGCTCGCCCGTTCGCTGGACTATGATGTAACGGTGGTCGATCCGCGCACCGCCTTTGCCAGCCCCGAACGGTTTCCGGACGTGCCGCTGATCGCCGAATGGCCTGACGTCGCGTTGCCGCCGCTCAATATCGACCACTACACGGCTTTCGTGGCGTTGACGCATGATCCCAAGATCGATGATCCGGCCCTGCTGCACGCGTTCGAGCGCGACTGCTTCTATATCGGGGCGCTCGGTTCGCGGAAGACCCATGCCAAGCGCGCCGAGCGGTTGAAGGCACAAGGCGCAAAGGACAGTGACATCGGCCGCATCCACGCCCCGATCGGTCTCTCGATCGGCGCGGTCTCCCCGTCGGAAATCGCGGTGTCGATCATGGCCGAGATCACCGCGCAGTTGCGGCTGCCCAAAGAAAAAGAAGCCGCGGCATGAAATTCGGACCTGCCAGTCCGGCGGACGCGATTGGCGGCGTCACCGTGCACACGCTGCGCCAGGGTTCGCTGGTGCTCAAGAAAGGCACGACGATCGGTCCCGCCGAAGTCGCGGCGCTGATCCGCGCCGGCGTCAAGGAAGTCGTTGTCGTGCGGCTCGAGGAGGGCGACGTCTCGGAGGATGCTGCCGCCGCCAGCATCGCGCAGGCGGTGGCCGGTAGCGGGATCAACGTCGAGCGCGCCTTTACCGGCCGTGCCAATCTGTTCGCCGCGCGAGCTGGCGTGCTGGTGGTGGATCGCGCCGCGGTCGATCGCATCAATGGCGTCGACGAAGCCATCACCTTCGCCACGCTTTCGGCCTACAAGCCGGTGGTGGAAGGCGAGATGGTCGCAACCGTGAAACTCATTCCGTTCGGGGTGGAAGCGAAGCTGCGTGACGCCGCGGTCGCTGCCGCCGAGGGCGGCGCGTTGCGGATCGCGCCTTACACCATCAAACGCGTCGGCGTGATCTCGACCATGCTGCCGGGTCTCGCGCCGAAGGTGGTGGACAAGACCTTGAAGGTCACGGCGGAGCGGCTGGCACCTGCCGGCGCCAAGATCGTGGCCGAGCGTCGCGTGCCGCACGACGAGACGGCGCTCAAGGCTGCGATAAAGGAATTGCTCGGTCTCGGCGCCGAGCTCGTGATCGTGTTCGGCGCTTCCGCGATCGCCGACCGTCGCGACGTGATTCCGGCGGCGATCTCGGGCATCGGTGGCGCCATCGAGCATTTCGGCATGCCGGTCGATCCCGGTAATTTGCTCCTGATCGGCAATGCAGGAGGCGTCCCGGTGCTGGGTGCGCCGGGTTGCGCACGCTCGCCGGTGGAAAACGGTTTTGATTGGGTGCTGATGCGTCTGTTGGCAAGCCTGAAGGTCACCCGCGCCGAACTCACGGGCATGGGTGTCGGCGGGCTGTTGATGGAAATCGTGACGCGGCCACAGCCGCGCGAGGGCCGCGAGCCCGACGGCAATCGCCGCGTGACGGCGATTATTCTCGCCGCCGGTCGCTCGACCCGGATGGGCGGCCCCAACAAGCTTTTGGCCGAACTCGGCGGCAAGCCGCTGGTCCGGATCGTGACCGAACAGGCGCTTGCCTCGAAAGCCAAGGGGGTGATCGTCGTCACGGGGCACCAGGCCGAATTGGTCGAGAAGACCCTGGCCGGACTCGATGTGAAATTCGTCCGCAACCCGGACTTCGCGCAAGGACTTGCCAGCTCGGTAAAGGCGGGCGTCGCCGCGGTTCCGAACGATGCCGATGGCGCGGTCATCTGTCTTGGCGACATGCCGATGATCTCGGCGCAACTGCTCGACCATTTGATCGAAGCCTTCGCGCCCGATCGCGGCAATTTGATCGCCGTCCCCGTCAGCGACGGCCGGCGCGGCAATCCCGTGCTGTGGTCGCGCCGCTTCTTCAGCGAATTGATGGCGCTCGACGGTGACATCGGCGCGCGTCATCTGATTGCGAAGCACGGCGAAGCGGTGGCGGAAGTCGCGGTCGAAGGTTTTGGCGCGTTTCTCGATATCGACACGCCTCAGGCGCTCGAGGCCGCGCGGCGGGGTTAGTGGTGTCGCGAATTCCGCGTTCACCAAGTTGAAACGTCCCCTGAGCTAGATTCCGCTCGCTTGACTGGGGGAGGGGTTCTTGACGTTTCTTGCTAACGCGCCGCGCCGCGCGACGTCCGTTTTTCTTTTCACCTTGATACTGGCCGCGACACCATCCGTAACGCGATCGTGGGCGGCGGGCGCCTTTGCCATCGGCAAATGCGGCGCTTACGGCCAGGCCTTCGATTTTGCCGGCGAGGCCGATGCGCTGGCCGCGGCGCGCAGGCAATGCAAGGGCGAGTGCGCCACGACCTTGACCATGAAGCGCGCCTGCGCGGCGTTGGCGGTCGACATGTCCAACCCTTGCGGCGCTCACGGTTACGCGGTCAAGCCGCGAATATCGAGCTCGCTCAACGCCGCCACCCGCAAATGTTACGAGTTCGGCGGCAAGGAATGCGTGATCCGCGCCTGGGCCTGCGACGCCAAGGGCTAGGCTCTTGCGTCATTCCGGGCGCGCATTACCGCCAACACAAAATCCCGATATAGTTCCGTCGAGGTTTCCGGGTTCGCGTCTTCGGCGCGACCGGGAACGACGCGTTTGACAGGGACTATCATGCAGTTCGATACCAAGATCGCGGTCGTGATCCGGACCGACCTCGAAACGTGGCAGAAGCTCAACGTCGCGTCCTTTCTCACCTCCGGTATTGCCGCGAGCGTTCGCCGCATGTATTGGTGAGCCTTATCAAGATGGTTCAGGCACGCGTTACCTGTCGCTGATCGGTCAGCCGATCCTGATCTACGGCGCCGATCGCGCGGCGCTTTCCCGGGCTCTGGAGCGGGCGCTGACGCGAAACGTGACGCCAGCGATCTACACCGAGGACATGTTCAAGACGACGCACGACGCCGCCAACCGCGAGGCGGTGAGGGCGGTAATCCGCGCCGAGCTCAATCTGGTGGGGCTCGCCATGCGCGCCGAACGCAAGGTGATCGACAAGATCGTCGACGGGCTGAAGTTTCACGGCTAGCGATATTTTAGCACGGGCGCCCGGTCCGCAGACCGGATAAGCGCTTGATGTCAAAGGTAGGTCGCGTCCCTTTGCGCGTAGGAATTCGATGCCTGATGGAGTTCTGACTTTATTCCGACTTGACGCCTACCGCCTTCAGGATCGGCCACCAAATCCCGATCTCGGTCCTCTGCAAATCTCCGAGGGCCGTGGGTGATATCTGATCCGGAGCGGGAATGTTCTGTCCGAGCATCACCAGTCGCTCGCGCAAAACCGGATCGGACAATGCGTCACGCGTCGCGGCGCTCAGTTTAGTTATAATGTCGGTCGATGTGCCCTTTGGCGCCCACAGACCGTGCCAGACAGCTACTTGAAAGTTAGGCAATCCGGCTTCATCAGTTGTCGGGATTTCCGGTGCCGTGACCAATCTGGTCTGACTTGTTACGGCAAACGGCTTGATTGTCCCTTCACGAATTTGAGGCAAGGACGTTGTCGCTTGATCGATCATCATATCGATGTGTCCGCCTATTAGATCCGTCATGGCGGGGCCGCCGCCGCGGTAGTGCACGATGGTGAGCCGTGTTCCGGTCTGCTTCTCGAACAAAAGCGCGCTGACGTGGCCTGCGCTGCCAAGACCAGCAGTCCCCAGCGTCACCTTGTTGGTTTTGATCCACGCGATCAGTTCTACAAGATTAGCCGCCTTGATATCCTTCCTGGCAACGATCAGCTGCGGTGCGCTTGGAAGCAGCGCGACGGGTTCGAGATCACCGATCAGATCGTAGCCTAGCGAATAGATGCCACCATTCAGAACGTGCGTACTCCAGTTGCCCAGGCTGATGGTGTATCCATCGGGCGGAGCACGTACGACGCGTCCGACGCCGAGACTGCCGCCGGCCCCCGGTACATTCTCAATGACAATAGACTGCCCAAGTATCCGGCTCAGGCGTTCGGCGATTGTTCGCCCGAGCGTGTCGGTCGGCCCACCTGCTGCAAAGGGCACCACGAATGTAATCGGACGCGAGGGGTAGTCCACCGAACGTGCGGGCGAGCAAAGTGAAAACAATACAAACAGCGCTGCGAAAAGCTGCTTTCTCACGGCCATTCCCCGAGAACTGTGCTGCCCATCAAGCTTAGCGCCGGTCTAACAATAGAAAAAATAGACTTTTGTATCTTCAGAAGATACATTTCCTTTTCATGGACACGCGCTTTCTCGATAGCCTGGTGACGGTTGTCGAATGCGGCTCAATCGCCGAAGCCGCGCGACGTCTCAATCTCACGGCGGCCGGCGTTGCTCAGCGCGTTCGCGCGCTTGAATCGGAAATCGGAACACCACTCCTCACCCGCTCAGGCCGCACCGTCCGGCCGACCGCAGCAGCGGCGGCAATTCTAATACGTGCCCGCAATGTCCAACGTGAAGTCAACGATCTCAAGTCGATTGCGGCTGGCGGAGCGTTGTCGGGAGAATTGCGGCTCGGCGCAGCGCCGACGTTGCTTTGTGGCCTCGTTCCGGACGTTCTCTGTAATTTTTCCAAAGCCTATCCGCAGATTGATCTACACATTATTCGCAATAGCTCGACGGAACTCTACACCAAGCTGTTGGATGGCCAGATAGACGCGGCCTTCAGCAGCCATCCCTATTTTGCACTCCCAAAGACATGCGGGTGGACGCTGTTGCGGGAGGAGCCTTTCGTGGTCCTCACGCCGAGTTCGATGCGGGCGGGTCATCCGCACAAGATCCTGAGCTCCGAGCCCTTCATCCGGCTTGATCGAAAGGTTTATGCCGGTCAAATGATCGATGGCTACCTGCGGAAGGCTGGGATCCGTCCGAATCAGCGGCTGGAAACGGATGGCCCTGAAGCTATCGCCGTGATGGTCGATCGAGGATTGGGTGTATCCATTTTGCCGGACTGGGCACCGCCCTGGCCGGAAGGATTGAAGCTGCGGAAGATAGCGCTGCCGGATCGGGCTTTCGTGCGCCGCATTGGCTTGCTCTGGATGCGGGCGTCCCTTCGTTCCGGTTTGATCGGCGCATTTTTGCAGGAGGCAGTCAACACGTTCAGCCCGCCGGTCGCTCCGAAAAAAACTCACCGAAGCAATTAAGCTTGTGCACCGCGAGGCGGCGAGGGCGGTGATTCGCGCCGAGCTCAACCGCGGGACGCCTAAACCGTCGTTGAAGCGTAGGTCGGCTCCAACCGCGAGCGAAGAAATTCGGCGCCGGTGATGGGTGCGTATCTTGCCGGCCGTTCCGGACTGATGCAGGTCGGCAGGCAGGCGACGACGGCATCCGGGTTGGGATCAAGGAAGAACGCCACGGAATAGCGATCCGAACCGGCCGGACTGACGACTTTGTGCGGTGTGGAAAGATAGACATCGTTCGACCACCGCATCAGGCAGTCGCCGATGTTACAGATGAAAGTTGCGGGGACGATCGGCGCATCGAGCCAGCGGCCTGATCGATCTCGCACCATCAGTCCGCCGACGGCGTCGGTCGCGAGCAAGGTGACGTTGCCGTAGTCGGTGTGAGCACCGGCGCCGAGCTGACCATCGGACGGGGGTTTACTGACCGGGGGGTAGTGAAGCAGTCGGAGCGTTGCGATCGGTTTGTCGAGCCTGGTTTCGAAAAAATCAGGATCGAGTCCGAGGTCGAGCGCAAAGCCGCGATGGAGATCGCGCCCCAGGCGCCAGACGCGGTCGAAATAGTCGAGCATTGTGCCGCGAAAGTCCGGCACGTCTGGCCATAAATTGGCGGCGCGGAACGGCGCGCGCGCGAGAAGTTCCGGATCGTCAGCCGCAAGCTCGAGGCCGATGTTGAAGGCCTCCTTGAAGTCGGGCGGCTTGCTTGGGTCGAGCGCCTCGCCGCCCAGCTTGATATAGCCGCGATTGCCGCCCGGGCCGCTGAAGGACGTTGCCTCACGAATTGAGGCCGGTCCGGCAAAGAAGGCAACCGAGGCCTCGAAAACACGAGCGATCAATTCCGGCGGAATGCCGTGGCCGGAAATGTAGAAGAAACCGACGTCGCGGCAGGCTCTTCCGAGCGATCTGGCAGTTTCGCGCGCCTGCTCCGGCGAACCGCCGATCAATGGCGCGACGTCAATAATTGGAATGGCACTCAAAGGCATCTCGCGGGCTGGTTCCAACCGGTTCCGAGGCAATTCTTATGCCCGGCGGGTGGGGCCGGAAATGGCGAGAGCGCAGAAATCTCCTCTTGAATATGACTGACTAGTCAGTCATATTCAGCGGATGAAATCGGAAACCTCAAAACCAATCGGGACGCTCAGGGGACGGGCGGCGGGGCGCGCCTCGGCCGGGCCCAAGCCGTTGCCCAAGTCGTTGCCCAAGCCGTTGCATGAGCCATTGCCCAAACCGTCGTCCAATCGCGCGGAGCGTGCGGCTGATCGGCGTCTGGCCATCATCGAGGCGGCACTCGATGAGTTCATCGACCGCGGCTATGCCGCCACCCGGCTCGACGACGTCGCCAGACGGGCAGGCGTCGCCAAGGGCACAATCTATTTGCACTTCAAAGACAAGCAGGCGCTGTTTCAGGAACTGGTTCGCACCGCGCTGGTGCCGCTGATCGTCCGACTCGCCGCTCCGCCGCCTGCCGGCGGATCGATCCGTGCGGTGCTGGAAAACTTTGCCGAGACCTTCGTGAAGGAGATCGTGACGACGCGGCGCGGCGCCATCGTCCGGCTGATCATGGCGGAGGGGCCACGCTTTCCCGACATTGCCGATTTCTATTTTCGCGAAGTCGTTTCGCGTGGCCTCGCCGGGATGCGCGCGCTGATCGAACTTGGCATTGCGAGCGGAGAGATCCGGCAGCAGAGGTTGAAGGATTTTCCGCAGATCGTCGTCGCGCCGGCGATGATGGCCGTGATCTGGCAGGGGCTATTTGGCCGGCATGCGCCGTTGGATGCGATCGCGATGCTTCGCGTCCATCTCGACTTGATTTTTGGTGAACGGAGCGCGGCATGAATTCGGCGCGAATGTCTTGGCAAAGACTGACGATGTTGGCGCTCGCCGCCGTGCTTGCCGGTTGCAATGAAACGCGCAATCCCGGCTATCAGGGCTGGGTCGAAGCCGACATGATTTTCGTCAGCCCCGACGAATCCGGGCGCGTGACGAAACTCAATGTGCGCGAGGGCGATGAGGTCAAGGCCGGCGCGCAGCTATACGCGGTGGATGACGATCTCCAGCAGGCCAACCTCAACCAGAACAAGGCCACGCTGGCCAATGCGCAGCAAAGCTATGACCGCGCATTTTCGCTGAGCAAGACGGGATCGGGGACCCAGGCCAACCTCGATGCCGCGGTTTCGGCGTTGCGCGTCGCCGAGGCGCAAGTCGTGACTTCGGAGACGCGGTTGGCGCGGCGGAACGGCTATGCGCCGGTGACCGGAACGGTTCAGCAGGTCTATTTCCGCGAGGGCGAGACCGTGCCGGCACAGCGGCCGGTGCTCTCGATCATGCCGCCCGGCAACATGAAGATTCGGTTTTACGTGCCGGAGACCGATCTGCCGAAACTTGCGATCGGCGACGAGGTGCGGGTGACCTGCGACAACTGCTCCGCCGACCTCACCGCGAAAATCTATTTTCTCGCCACCTCAGCGGAATATACCCCGCCGGTCATCTATAGCCTCGATGAACGCAACAAGCTCGTTTACCTGGTGCAGGCGCGGCCCTCGCGGCCCGATGCGTTGCGGGTCGGCCAGCCGATCAGCGTGTATCTCAACGCCAAGACGCCGGTTGCGGACAAGCGATGACCGCAATGGCTGCGTCCGACTCCGATATTGCGATCGACGTTCGCGGTCTGTCAAAATCCTTCGATGGCCGCGAAGTGGTCCATGACCTTTCGATGCGGGTGAAGCGAGGCTCGATTTACGGCTTCCTCGGTCCCAACGGCAGCGGCAAGACCACCACCATCCGCATGCTCTGCGGTCTTTTGACGCCCGACAGCGGCGAGGGCAGGTGCCTCGGCTACGACATTCGTCGCGATGCCGACAAGATCAAGCGCCGGGTCGGCTACATGACGCAGCGCTTTTCGCTCTACCAGGATCTGTCGGTGCGGGAAAATCTGGAATTCGTCGCGCGCCTCTACGGCGTGCAGGACCCACGCGGCGCGGCGCGCGATATGATCAAACGGCTGGGCTTGAGCGGCCGTGAAGAGCAGCTCGCCGGTGAACTTTCCGGAGGCTGGAAGCAGCGCCTGGCGCTCGGCGCCTGCACCTTGCCCAATCCGCAATTGCTGCTCTTGGACGAGCCGACCGCGGGCGTCGACCCGAAGGCGCGGCGCGATTTCTGGAACGAAATCCACGCGCTCGCGGCGGACGGGCTGACGGTGCTGGTCTCGACCCATTACATGGACGAAGCCGAGCGTTGCCACGAGATCGCCTATATCGCCTACGGCCATTTGCTCACCCACGGCACGGTGGAGGAGGTGATCGCTCGATCGGCGCTGTCGACCTATACCGTCACCGGGAACGACCTTCATGCGCTTCAGGACGCTCTCACCGGCAAGCCCGGCATCGACATGGTGGCGCCGTTCGGCACCAGCCTTCATGTGTCCGGCCGCGACCGTGCCGCGCTTGAGGTCACGATCGCGCCCTGGCGCGAACACAAGCAATTGCACTGGGAGCACAGCGAGCCGTCGCTGGAAGACGTATTCATCGAATTGATGATCCGCTCAAAGGATAATTTTCAATGAGCGTGACGAGCCCACCGAACCATCCAGCCGAAATCCCAGAGCCGCGCTTCGGCTTCTGGCGTCGCAGCTATGCCATGGTGATCAAGGAGTTCATTCAGCTTCGGCGTGATCGCGTGTCGTTCGCCATGATCGTGATGATTCCGGTGATGCAGCTCTTGCTGTTCGGTTACGCCATCAACACCACGCCGCACAATCTCCCGACCGCGGTGCTGCTGCAGGAGGACAGCGATCTGGCGCGCTCGATCCTCAAGGCGCTGGAGAACACCTCCTATTTCCACTTCGTCCGGGAAGTGCACGACGTTGGCGAGTTCGATGATCTCTTGACGTCGGGCAAGGTGCTTTTCGGCGTGGAAATTCCGCGCGGTTTCGAGCGCGCGGTGCGGCGCGGCGATCATCCCGCGCTGTTGGTCGCCGCCGACGCCACCGATCCCGTGGCTGCGAGCTCGGCGCTGTCCTCGCTCGGCATGGTGGTTCAGACCGCGCTGTCGCACGATCTGTTCACAGGCGACCCGCCGTCGATGCCGTTCGAGATCCGCTCGCATGCGCGCTACAACCCGGCGGCGTCGTCCCGGCTGAACATCGTGCCGGGTCTGGTCGGCACCATCCTCACCATGACAATGCTGATCTTCACCGCACTCTCGGTAACGCGCGAGATCGAACGCGGCACGATGGAAAGTCTGCTGTCGATGCCGATCACGCCGGTCGAGGTCATGCTCGGCAAGATCGTTCCCTATGTGCTGGTCGGCTTCATCCAGGCCATATTGATCATCAGCATCGGCGTGCTGCTGTTCGGCGTGCCAGTACGCGGCAGCCTGTTCATGCTGGCACTGCTCTCCACGCTGTTCATCACGACCAATCTTTCGATCGGCTACACATTTTCGACGATTGCGCAGAACCAGCTTCAGGCGATGCAGATGTCGATCATGTTTTTCCTGCCAAGCATTCTTCTGTCCGGCTTCATGTTTCCCTTCCTGGGCATGCCGGTGTGGGCGCAATATGTCGGCGAGGTCCTGCCGCTGACGCATTACTTGCGCATCGTCCGCGCCATCATGCTCAAGGGTGCGGCGCTGCATAACCTTGATTACGATACGATCGCGCTTTTGGCGTTGATGCTGCTGGCGATGACGATCGCGGTGCTGCGCTTCCGCCGCACGCTCGATTGAGCTCGGACAACGCGGTCAACGGGTGAGGGGCCTCACATCTGCTTCGCGACCAGATTCTCGACCCGGACCCCATCGCGCTGTTCGATGATCTCGGCAATCCATTGCCGGTGACAATGCCTGTGGTCACGCTCGTAGCAGAGAATGCAGACCGGACCGGTTTTCAAGACCAGTGCCGACAGTTCGTCGAGTTCTTCCTTGGCCTGCGGTGTCTTCAGGTGCTTCGCATAGATCTTGTGAAGGGTGTCGAAATGGCCGGCGCGGGCGGCCTCGCGTCCGTCCTTGGGCGTGCCGAGCCCGCGCAGATGAAGGTATGAGATGCCACGCTCGTCCAGACCTGCCGCGAGCTGGTTCTTGGAAAAGCCGGGGCGGCGCGAGGCGGCGACGGCGCGCACATCGACGAGCAGCTTCACGCCGGCCCGCTCGAGTTCGTCGAGCACCGATTTGGCCGGCGTCTGTTCATAGCCTATGGTGAAAAGCTTCCTGGACCTGGCCATTTCGAAAATGCCTTGGCTACGTCACACGCGTGATCAATTCCATCGCGCCGGCGGGCGCGCGAATTTTGCCCTCGTGGATCACATAGGCGAAGACGTCACGCGGAACTTTCTTGGCTTTCGGGGGATCAACGCGCCGGAGGTCATCCGGTTCGCCGCCCTCGGCCCACAATTGCAGCCGCTTTGCCCAGGCGTCGAGCTGCTTCGGCGGATAGCAGGTCTTGATCTCGTCACTGCCCTTTTGCAGCCGCGCGTAGACGAAATCGCCGACGACATCCGCGATCGCCGGATACTTGCCGTGCTCGGCGAACACGACGGGCGTTTCGAACTTCCGCAAAAGCGCGATGAAGTCGGGGACGCAAAAACTGTCATTGCGGACCTCGACGACATGGCGAAGCGCGCGTCCGTCGAGCTTGCGCGGCAGGAGCTCAAGGAATTTGCCAAAATCCGCTTCGTCGAATTTCTTGGTTGGCGCAAATTGCCAAAGCACGGGACCCAGGCGGTCGCCGAGTTCCAGCACGCCGGAATCGTAAAACCGCTTCACGGAATCGCCGGCCTCCGCGAGCACGCGACGGTTGACGGCAAAGCGGGGGCCCTTCACCGAAAACACAAAGCCGTCCGGAACCTCGCGCGCCCATTTTCGGAAGCTCTCCGGCTTCTGCGAGCCGTAATACGTGCCGTTGATCTCGATCGAGGTGAGTTTCGAGGCGGCGTAGGAAAGCTCCTTCGCCTGCGCCAGCTTCTCGGGGTAAAACACCCCGCGCCACGGCTCGAAAGTCCAGCCGCCGACGCCGATGTAGAGATGGCCTGAGTTTTTCGAAGTCGATTTGGAGGTGGGGGTCTTGCTCACCGGAGGGTCTCGTCGCGAAGGGGCAAAAGGGATTTCCGGCCGAAGCCTAGTCAAATCGGCGAGGATTGGCCAGTTCGCCCGGAAATTGCACTGGCCATGCTCCCGACGGTGGCGCTCTCAACCAACCGCTCACCCCTTGCGGAACGCCCCTGGCGTTCCTATCTCGCTTGCTAACGGCGACGTCGACGCTTCATAGCTCCGGCGCTGGGACGACCACTCAATAGCTTGGATGCGCCGGATGTACGCGCGCCCTCTGTTGGTGGTCGTTGGCATTTCTGGGCCAATTTACCGTTCCGCACCGCTGTTTTCGGCCGTTCCCTTGGCATCCCGTTAAGCGATCGGATATACGCTGGCGTCATGAATGACGCCACACAATCGGGGTTTGTGAACCCGACGCAAGCCGTTGGCCTACCTCAGCTTTCGGTCATCGTCCCCACTTTCAACGAGCGCGACAACGTCACCACGCTGTTCCGGCGTCTCGAAGTCGCGCTCGCGGGCGTGGCTTTCGAAGTCGTCTTCGTCGACGACAATTCCCCCGACAGCACCTGGCGGGTCGTGCGGGCGCTGGCGCGCGAGGATAGCCGCGTGCGCTGTATTCGCAGGATCGGGCGGCGCGGCCTGTCGGGCGCTTGCATCGAGGGCATCCTGGCATCGAGCGCACCGTACGCCGCTGTCATCGACGCCGACTTGCAGCATGACGAGACCCAACTGCCGAAAATGCTGAAGCTCCTGCAAGGCGGCGAGTACGACCTCGTGGTCGGCAGCCGCTATATCGAGGGCGGCAGCGCCGACAGTTTCGACCGGCAGCGCGCGGGCGCGAGTGCCCTCGCCACCGAAGTCGCAAGGCGCGTGCTGCGCGTCAAGATCGCCGATCCCATGAGCGGCTTCTTCATGATTCGCAGGGAGAACTTCGAGCAACTGGCGCCGAAGCTTTCCACGCAAGGCTTCAAGATCCTGCTCGACATCGTGGCGACCGCGCGCGGTCAATTGCGCATCAAGGAAATTCCATACACCTTCGGCTCGCGGCTGCACGGCGAGAGCAAGCTGGATTCCATGGTGGCGCTGGACTTCCTGGGGCTCGTGCTGGCGAAGCTGACCAACGACATCGTGTCGCTGCGCTTCCTGTTGTTCGCGACGGTAGGCTCGATCGGCCTGATCGTGCATTTCGTCGCCCTCTATACCGCGCTTGAGGCTTTTGATTTGCCATTTCCGGAATCCCAGGCCTGCGCCGCGCTCAGCGCCATGACCTCCAACTTCATCCTCAATAATTTTCTCACCTATCGCGACCAGCGGTTGAAAGGCTTTGCGATCCTGCGCGGCCTCATGCTGTTTTATCTCGTCTGCAGTGTCGGTCTTCTCGCCAATGTCGGCGTCGCATTCTCGGTCTATGACCAGGAGCCGATCTGGTGGCTGGCAGGTGCGGCCGGCGCATTGATGGGCGTGGTCTGGAACTACGCGATGTCCGGACTGTTCGTCTGGCGCAAGCGATGAACTCCCATGAGTCCGAATGAGGCCCGGCTCGTCCGCAAGACCTCGCTCACGGTACTGACGCTGGTGGCGCTGCGGCTGGTCGGTGCCGCCTGGACACCGTTGACTTTCGACGAGGCCTATTATTGGACCTGGTCGAAACATCTCGCGCTCGGTTACTACGATCATCCACCGGGCGTTGCCATCGTGATCCGCCTCGGCACGCTGATGGCTGGCGACACCGAGATCGGCGTACGGCTGGTGTCGATCTTGCTGGCGTTTCCGATGAGCTTTGCGGTGTATCGTTCGGCTGCGATCCTGTTCGGCGGTCAGCACGTGGCGGCGACCGCGACCATTCTCCTCAACGTTACCTTGATGGCGGCGGTCGGCACACTCATCGTAACACCGGACTCACCGCTGCTGGTGGCCGCAAGTTTTATCCTGTTCTTTCTTGCCAAGGTGCTGGAGACAGGGCGCGGCGCGTGGTGGCTCGCGGTCGGCGCGGCGGTCGGCGTTGCGCTGTTGTCGAAATACACCGCGCTGTTCTTCGGACCCGCGATCCTGATCTGGCTCGCGAGCGTACCGAAACTTCGCCGCTGGCTGATCTCGCCGTGGCCCTATCTCGGCGGGCTCGTTGCGCTTGCGGTCTTTTCTCCGGTGATTCTCTGGAACGCCGATCACCACTGGGTTTCCTTCATCAAGCAGATCGGCCGCGCCCGCATCGAGGATTTCAGGCCGACATTCATTGCGGAATTGATTCCGACCCAGATTGCCTTTGCCACGCCGCTTGTCTTCGTTCTGGGAGCCATGGGGCTTTACGCGCTGCTTCGGCGCGATAGCGGAGCGTTGGCCGCGCGTGCGCTGATCAGCGCGATCTTCTGGACGATAGCGCTCTATTTCATCTGGCATTCGCTGCACGCCCGGGTCGAGGCCAATTGGTTTGCGCCGGTCTATCCGGCCTTTGCAATTGCTGCGGCAGTCGCCGCGCACCTGGCACGGTGGCAGCGCCAGGCGCAGCGCGTTGTCGATTTTTGCCGGCGCTGGGCTTCGCCCGCGGGCATTCTGATGTTTGCGCTTCTGATCGTGCAGGCCAATACCGGTGTGCTGTCGGGCTTCCGGCGCGACGCTACCGTGCGCAGCGTCGGCGTCGGCTGGCCGCAGCTTGGCGCCGAGATCGAGGCGGTTCGCAAGCGCACCGGCGCGAGCTGCGTACTGGCGCCGGATTATGGCACCGCGAGTTGGCTCGCCTTTTATCTTCCAAAGGAAACTTGTGTGCTGCAGCCGACGCAGCGGATCCGCTGGGTCAACATGGGCGAACCGGACCCGGCACAGCTTTCCGGCAAGTTGCTATGGGTTGACGAAGTGCGCAGTGTCCACACAGCCCTACGTCAAGGAAACCTTCGCAGAGGTCGCGCGGGTCGCGGAGCTGAAGCGGATGCGCGGACCGCTTGTGATCGAAACCTACGGGCTCGACCTGCTCGAGGACGCCAAGCGCCCCGTGATCGACGATTCACCGCCGCCGGAATTGCAATAGCGTTCGGATGGAACCGCGGCGCAATCGGGCATTTTTGGGGCAGCGGTATTTGGGGCTGGATTATTGGGCGCGGCCACAACGGTTTTTCGCAGTCATTTCGTGCATTTGCGTATCAAATTGGGACTGCCCAAGAACTGCCCGGACTTAATCCGCATTTAACTAAAAGTCGCCTTAATGGCGCTCTGTGCCTCTGCGAGATGCTCCTGCCGGAATTCGGCGGATGATCGCGCAAAGGCCGCCGTTCGAATGTGCTTGAGAACGCACGTCATCGAACGGCGGCTTCTTGGGGATTGAGTTGGAATCAGTCTGGATACGGGGTGGATGAGTACCAGTAGAGTTGCGTGTTACGATTTCGCGGCACCCATACCCAGAAGATCAGCCCGGAAAGTCGGCTCCCAGAGTTTTTTCACCGGCGCGGCGGTCGCCGGCGTTGTGCTCGGTTGCGCCTGGACGGTCTACGCCAATATTTTTGCGGCGAGTCCGTTTCCGCAAATCGGCAGTGAGGGCTTCGATGCGCCTGTGGTGGGGCAACCCTCCAGCGTTGCGCTGCGCTGGATGCCGCCCGCCGAGACCACGCGGATCGCCCGCGTCGAACCGCCGCCAGTCATTGCCGCGCCCGCAACCGTTCCGGCGGGGCCGACGCTCTCCTTCGACGATCGCTTTGCAGCGGCCTCGCCACAAGGCGTAGCGCCCGCGCCGCAAGCCGAAACCGCAAGGCTCGCGGAAGCGCCGAAAGTCCAGTCGGAAACGACCAAGCCGCCGGAACCTCCGAAGCCGAGGGAAGTGGCACGGGTTCAGGTGGCTGCAATTCCGCCCGCGCCGCGCCAAGGTGAATCGCAACCGGCGAAAACGCCGGCGACATCGATCCACGATATGGCGCAACGCGCCAAAGCGGCGGTGATGTCGATCGCCTCGAATGAGAAGCAGACGATTTTCGAAAAGCTCTGGGGCAAGCAACCCTCGCACGGGTCGCTGTTGGCCTACGCGTCCGCCGACGCCAGCATCACCGGAAGCCTCGGTTCGAGCCACAACCCCGCGCTCGGCGGATCGGCGCCTTACGACCTCTCGACCGCGGTCTACGACATCTCCGCGCACACGGTTTACCTGCCCGATGGCAGCAAGCTCGAGGCGCATTCCGGCCTCGGGCCCAAGCTCGACGATCCCAACTCGGCGAATGTCCGGATGCGGGGCGTGACGCCGCCGCATATCTACGAATTGAAGCCGCGCGAGGCGCTGTTTCACGGCGTGCCGGCGTTGCGGCTGAACCCGGTCGGCGGCGAGGACGCGATCTATGGCCGCTCTGGCCTGCTCGCCCACAGCTACATGCTCGGCCCGAACGGCGATTCCAACGGCTGCGTCTCCTTCAAGGACTACAACGCCTTCCTCAACGCCTACCGCAACCTGGGCATCAAGCGGCTCGCGGTGGTGGCGCGGGTGGAGTGAGGCGAGGGCAGCATTGCAATTCACGGAAACAAAAAACCCCGGCATCGCTGCCGGGGTTTTGCATTCTTGGATCGCCTGAAGCGAGAAGGGCTTCTTAGAAGTCCATGCCGCCCATGCCGCCGCCCGGAGGCATGCCGCCACCGCCTGCGCCGGCGTTCTTCTTCGGCAGTTCGGCCACCATCGCTTCGGTCGTGATCAGGAGCGCGGCCACGGAAGCGGCGTTCTGGATCGCCACGCGAACCACCTTGGTCGGGTCGATGATGCCCTTGGAGATCAGGTTGCCGTACTCGCCGGTCTGCGAGTCGAAGCCGAAGGAGTACTGGTCCTTCTCGAGGATCTTGCCGACGACGACGGAGCCGTCCTCGCCCGCATTGATCGCGATCTGGCGGGCCGGCCAGGACAGCGCCTTGCGCACGATCTCGACGCCGGTTCTCTGGTCGTCGTTCTTGGTGCGAATGCCCTTGAGGTGCTCGGAGGCGCGCAACAGCGCGACGCCGCCGCCCGGCACGATGCCTTCTTCCACGGCCGCGCGGGTCGCATGCATCGCGTCATCAACGCGATCCTTGCGCTCCTTCACCTCGACCTCGGTCGCGCCGCCGACGCGGATCACCGCGACGCCGCCTGCGAGCTTGGCCAGACGCTCCTGCAGCTTCTCACGGTCGTAGTCCGAGGTGGTTTCCTCGATCTGCGCCTTGATCTGCGCCACGCGGGCTTCGATGTCGGCCTTCTTGCCGGCACCGTTGACGATCGTGGTGTTTTCCTTGTCGATCATCACCTTCTTGGCGCGGCCGAGCATGGAGAGCGTGACGTTCTCGAGCTTGATGCCGAGATCTTCCGAGATCGCCTGGCCGCCGGTCAGGATCGCGATGTCCTGCAGCATGGCCTTGCGGCGGTCACCGAAGCCCGGCGCCTTGACGGCGGCAACCTTGAGGCCACCGCGGAGACGGTTCACCACCAGCGTGGCCAAAGCCTCGCCTTCGACGTCTTCGGCGACGATGACCAGCGGCTTGCCGGTCTGCACCACGGCCTCAAGCAGCGGCAGCAACTCGTTCAGCGAGGAGAGCTTCTTCTCGTTGATCAGGATGTAGGCGTCGTCCATCTCAACGCGCATCTTGTCGGCGTTGGTGACGAAGTAGGGCGAGATGTAGCCGCGGTCGAACTGCATGCCTTCGACGACATCGAGTTCGGTTTCGAGCGACTTGGCTTCCTCAACCGTGATGACGCCCTCGTTGCCGACCTTCTTCATGGCGTCGGAGAGGAACTTGCCGATCTCGGCATCGCCGTTGGCGGAGATGGTGCCGACCTGGGCGATTTCCTCGTTCGAGGTGACCTTCTTGGAGTTCTTGACGAGGTCGGCGACCACGGCTTCCACCGCGAGGTCAATACCGCGCTTCAGATCCATCGGGTTCATGCCGGCGGCAACGGACTTGGCGCCTTCACGCACGATCGCAGCCGCCAGAACGGTCGCGGTGGTGGTGCCGTCGCCGGCCGCATCGGCCGACTTGGAGGCGACTTCGCGCACCATCTGGGCGCCCATGTTCTCGAACTTGTCGTCAAGCTCGATTTCCTTGGCGACGGTGACGCCGTCCTTGGTGACGCGGGGAGCGCCGAACGACTTGTCGAGGACGACGTTGCGGCCCTTGGGGCCGAGCGTCACCTTGACGGCATTGTTGAGGATGTCGACACCGCGCAGCATGCGATCGCGGGCGTCGACGCCGAATTTGACTTCTTTGGCTGACATATTTGTTTCCTTGAAATCTGGATGTGGGGAAGGGCGCTTAAGCGGCCTTCTTCTTGGCGGCGGGAACGTCGGTGATGACGCCCATGATGTCGCTTTCCTTCATGATCAGGAGTTCCTGGCCGTCGATCTTGACCTCGGTGCCTGACCACTTGCCGAACAGAACGCGGTCGCCGACCTTGATGTCGATCGGGATCAGCTTGCCGGCTTCGTCGCGGCCGCCCGGGCCGACGGCGACGACTTCGCCCTGGGAGGGCTTTTCCTTGGCAGTGTCCGGAATGATGATGCCGCCTGCGGTCTTCTCTTCGGCGTCGATGCGCTTGACCACGACGCGGTCGTGGAGCGGACGGAATTTCATGCAGTCCTCCTAAGCTTTTGAAGATGTTTTCGAATTTTTTGAGAATTAGCAGTCGCCGCCGACGAGTGCCAGCGGACTTGCTTGAGATAGGCCAGAGTTGTTTCGGGGACAAGGGCTTCTAGCAGAAAAATTGGCACTCAAATATGGCGCCTGCCAAAATCGTCCATCATCATTAATTTGGACGGCGGCCTTGGGAAGCCGCTATTAGCACCTGCGGTAAGCTGCTGCCAATGCGATCTTTTTCAACAGATCGTTAAACATTTGGGCTTGTGATGGGTTAGTCGCGTGCGTCACATTTCTCTCATGTGAGCGCATCTCCACCGGGTGGCTCCCGGTCGGTAGCCATCTCGGACAATGCGCTCCTGCAATGGAGGTTGGCATGGTCTCGCGGGTTGGTGTTTCCGAAGACTTCCGGAAACAGGTGCTGGGTTACGGGCTGACGACGGCGGAAATTCTCTACCGGATGCCCGATCATCCCTCACTGCTGCAAACGTACGTTTGGCAGAACTACGATCTTTTTCCGAATTTCCCCGCGCTGAAAGGATTTCTCGCGTTCTGGCAGGAAAAGCTCGAAGGCCCGCTCTACCAAATCACCGTTGCGCATTCCAAGCTGATCAAGCCCGCGGAACTCCGCGCCGTCGACGGCGTGTTTCGGCTGCACTGAGCGCATTTTCGGAAAGCGTCGGCGCGGCGTGATCACGCCGTGCACGCATCCCGCTCCAAACCCAGCGGTCGAACGCCGCTTGGTTCGCCAAACGCCGTTCGAACTGTGCTAACGTTTTCCCACAACATGAAAGGGAGGACGTCAATGGCGAAGAAGAAGCCGAAATCGCGCGCCGCAAGCCGCACGACCCAGCAGAAAAAATCTACGGCTCGCAAGACCGCCGCGCGCAAGACCGCCGCGAAATCGTCGGCCCGGAAGAAACTCAAGGCAAAGGGACGCGTGCAACCCCAGGCCAAGCGCGCCCGTCCCAAACAGCGCGTCGCCATCAGCCACCACCGCGACGAGGATTTCAAAGCCGACGGCTTGCGGACTTACGCGAAATACCGGGACCTCGGCGTCGCCGAGGCGAGCCAGGGCCTGGCGCGGGCCCATGTGATCCGCCTGATGGGGCCGTGCGATCCGGCCGAGGTTTCAAAGCTGCATTTCCACGACGTCGATTTCCAGATGGTCTATGTCCTCAAAGGTTGGGTCAAAACCTACATGGAAGGGCAGGGCGAGACCTTGATGCAACAGGGCTCAAGCTGGACCCAGCCGCCGCGGATCAAGCACCTGATCATGGATTATTCCGACGACGTCGAGCTGCTCGAGGTGATCCTGCCCGCCGACTTCAAGACGATCGAACTCGCAGCATGATCCCGGCGCGCCTCCAGGCGTGCCCGATGTACCGCCGGCAAAGGCAGCACGGCAATCGTGAGGCGCGATTATCGCGAAGACATCGATTGGCTGCGCGCCATCGCCGTGCTGGCGGTGGTCGCGTTCCATTTCGAGGCGCCGGCGGTGTTCGGCGGTTTCGTCGGCGTCGATATCTTCTTCGTGATCTCGGGCTATTTGATCACCGGAATCATCAGGGACGAGTTGCAGGACGGCTCCTTTTCCTTCGCGCGTTTTTACGAGCGGCGGGTGCGCCGGCTGTTGCCCGCGCTCTATGCCGTGGTGGCGCTGACGGCGATCCCGTCCTTCCACTATCTTTTGTCCTCCGAACGCGCGGAATTCTTCCGCTCGGTCGCAGCCGTCGTGACCTTCACGTCCAACTTCTTTTTCTGGTTCCAGACCGGTTATTTCGACCACGCCGCGGTGGAGAAGCCGCTTCTGCACACCTGGTCGCTCGCGGTGGAGGAGCAGTTCTATCTGGCGCTGCCACTGATGCTGTGGGGGCTCTTGCGTCTCGCGCGCGGCCACCGCCTCGCGCTGCCGACAGCACTTGTCGCGCTCGGGCTCGCCTCGTTCGCGCTGAGCATCTGGCTGATGAAGTCGGATCGCTCCGCCAACGCGTTCTTCATGAGCCCGCCGCGGGCCTGGGAGTTCCTGATCGGCGGTCTCGTTGCAACCCACGGCTTTCCGGTGCTGCACCACGCACTCGCGCAGCAAATCGCCCGAGGAGTCGCGCTGGTTGTGATTGCTATCCCGATATTTTCGTTGCGCCAGGGGCCGGGTTTTCCCGGTTTCAACGCACTGGCGCCGTGCGTCGGCGCGGCGATGTTCATCTGGAGCGGGATCGGCGTGCCCTCAGTGAAACGTGGCACCTATTCGCCGCTGGGCGTTGTCAGGTTCTTCGGGCAGATTTCCTATTCGCTCTATCTCTGGCACTGGCCCGCGTTCACGTTCGCGCGTTTCGCAAAAAACGGCCTCGTGCTGGATACGGCTGACAAGCTCGCGCTGTTCGCGCTGACGGTTGCGATTTCCTATCTGTCGTGGCGTTTTGTCGAACAGCCGTTCCGCGAAAGATCGCTCGCGCCGACGCGTCGCGGGGCTTTTCTGGCCGCTGGTCTTGCGAGCGTGGTTCTGCTGGGCGGCAGTGCCGTTGGCGTTGTATTGAATCAAACACCGTCGGATGTCGACCGTGCCGCGTATAAGCTTGAGTCCTATGACACCTACAATTATCAGCCTCTCTATCGCTTCGGGACTTGCTTTGCGCCCGACGGCGGCGTGTTCGGCGATTCCTGCGTTTCGCTCGCGAGCGGCAAGACCAATTGGCTGTTGTGGGGCGACAGCCTGGCTGCGCATTATTTTCATGGCCTGCGCAAGGCAACCGATCCGGCGAGCGTGAACATCCTTCAGGCGACGCAGGCCGCCTGCATGCCGACCCTCGATGCGGCGGCGCAAGGCAATGCATCGTGCCGTGGATTTGCGGCGCAAATGGAGGCCTTCTTTCGCGATCGCAGGCCGGACCTCGTCGTGATGTCGGCGGACTGGCTGGAATATGCCCGCCCGCCGCGCTTCGACGGCATGGTCGCTGATTTGAAGCAGACGATCGCACGGCTCAACGAACTCGGCATCGCGGTGGCGCTGCTCGGCCCGGCCGTGCAGTTCAAATCGAGGTTGCCCTCGATGCTGATGCGCGCGCGTCTGCGGCAGATCGAGCCGCGCCCTGAGGACATTGTCCTGCCGGAGATATTTTCGCTCGATCAGATGATGAAATCCGCGCTGCCGCCGCATGCAAATTTCTCCTACATTTCGGTCGTCGGTACGGTTTGCCCGGCACGGCAATGCCCGATCACACTCGATGGCGGCATTCCGCTTTCCTGGGACCACGCCCATCTGACCTCGGAGGGATCGGCTTACGTGATGAACAAAGTCGCGCCGGCGCTACGCTCTATCAAGTAATGCCTCACGTCAGCGCGCCGACGATCGCGCCCATCAGGCAGGTCGTCAGCGTGCCCGAGACGATCGATTTCAATCCCAGCGAATGGATCTCCTCACGCCGCTGCGGCGCCATGGTGCCGAGGCCGCCGACCATGATGCCAAGGCTGCCGAGATTGGCGAAGCCGCACATCGCATAAAGCATGATCAGTCGCGAGCGGGGATCGAGCGCGTCCGCGCCAAGCTTCGACAAATCGACATACGCAATCAGCTCGTTGAGGACGGTCTTGGTGCCCATCAGACTTCCTGCGGTGATCGCCTGCGGCCAGGGCAGGCCCATCAGCCAGCACACCGGCGCCATCGCGTAACCGAGCATCCGCTGCAAGGTGATTCCGACGCCACCGACATCGGGCAAAAGTGCGAGCAATGCGTTGGCAAGGTAGACCAGCGCCACCAGGACGATCAGCATTGCGATAATGTTGATCAGTAGCTCGACGCCCGCGACGGTGCCCTTGACGATCGCATCCATGGTGGAGGACGCGTGCATGCCGGGGTCTTCCAGCGCGCCGCCGGTGCGCCGGCCGTCGATCTCCGGCACCATGATCAGGCTGACCAGAATCGCGGCGGGCGCTCCCAGCACCGAGGCGATCACGAAATGCGCCGCCGCATCCGGTATAAGCGGCGCCAGAAGCGTTGCATAGAGCACCAGCACGGTGCCGGCGATGCCGGCCATCCCGCCGGTCATCACCAAAAACAATTCGCTGCGCGTGAGCTGCGCCAGATAAGGCCGGATGAACAGCGGCGCTTCCACCATGCCGAGAAAGATATTGGCGGCGGTGGAGAGCCCGACCGCGCCGCCGACCCCAAGCGTGCGCTCCAGAAGCCACGCCATGCCGCGCACGACCGGCGGCAGGACGCGCCAGTAAAACAACAGCGTCGTCAGCACGCTCATGACGAGCACGATCGGCAGCGCCTGAAACGCGAGGATAAACTCCGCGCCACGCGCCTTCAGGTCGAACGGCAGCGCGCCGCCGCCGAGATAACCGAACACAAAGGATGTCCCCGCGCGCGAGGCGGACGAGATCGTGCCCACCGCATCGTTGATCGCGCCGAAGCCGTGCGCGACGAATGGCAATTTGATCAGGACCACGGCGGTGAAGAGCGTAGCGGCGAGGCTGATGGCTGCCTGCCTGAGCGAAACCGCACGGCGGTTCTCGCCCAACGCCCAGGCCAGCGCAAGCAACGCAAGGACGCCGAACGCCGATTGCAATTGAAGCATGATCCCCCCGAGGCCTGCCTGAAATCATTATGGCAGTTGCGCAGTTCAAAGCGCAATGCCATGCGCCGGAGACAATGCGGCGGCCATTGACAACCAGCCGATGGTCAGCCACCGATCGAGCATGTCTTCCACCACCACGCCAGTGACGGCGGGCGCTCTCTTCAAGCAGAGTTCGTTTGTTTTCTTCCTGCTGTCGCGGAGCCTTTCGCGCTTCTCGAGCCAGATCGCAGGCGTCGCGATCGGCTGGCAGGTCTACGATCTCACGGCCAGCGCCTTCATGCTCGGCATGGTGGGGCTGGTGCAGTTTCTCCCCACAGCGCTTCTGGTCTTTGTCGCCGGACACGCCGCCGACCGCTACGAACGCAAGCGCGTCGTGCAGCTCTGTCAACTCGCCGAGGCGCTGACGGCCTTGTTTCTCGCCTGGGGCGCCTATGCGGGCTGGCTGACGGTGACGCAGATTTTCATCGCGACCGCGGTGTTGGGAACGGCAGGTGCCTTCGAAAGCCCGGCAACGGCGGCGCTCTTGCCGTTGATCACGCCGCAGGGCGCGCTGCAGCGCGCGACCGCGCTCTCGAGCGGTGCAACGCAGGTCGCGACCATCACTGGGCCCGCGCTCGGTGGTCTTGCCTATGCGGTCTCGCCCGGACTGCCCTACGGCATCATGGTTCTGTTCTGGCTGCTGGGCGCGCTGTTCACCGGCGCGATCCATGTCATTCAACCGGCCGCGCCGAAGGATTCAACGACGCCGGGCGATCTCTTCGCCGGCGTTCGTTTCATTCGCGGCAATCCCGCCATTCTCGGTACGATCTCGCTCGACCTGTTCGCGGTGCTGTTCGGCGGCGTCACGGCGCTCTTGCCGATCTATGCGCGCGATATCCTTGAGGCCGGACCTTCCGGCCTCGGCGTCCTTCGTGCCGCGCCCGCGGTCGGTGCGTTGGTGATGACCTTGCTGCTCGCGCACCTGCCTATTCACCGACGTGTCGGCATGCGGATGTTTCAGGCCGTGATCGTCTTCGGCACGGCGACCGTGGTCTTCGCCGTGTCGCACTGGATGTGGCTTTCATTGTTGGCGCTGGCTTTGCTGGGAGCCGCCGATACGGTCAGCGTGGTGATCCGCTTCTCGCTGGTTCAGCTCGCCACCCCCGACGAGATGCGCGGCCGGGTCGGCGCCGTGAACTTCCTCTTCATCAATGCATCCAACCAGCTCGGACAATTCGAAAGCGGCGTCACCGCGGCGTTGTTCGGCGCGATGCCCGCCGCAGTGCTCGGCGGCGTCGCCACCATCGCAGTCGCGCTGTTGTGGATGAGGCTGTTCCCGACGCTGCGTGACGTCGAGCGGCTGGAGTAGGGGACGCGTCGCGATAAAAAGCGCCTATCCCCGTCCCACGAACGGCATCTTGCTCGCCATCACCGTCATGAACAGCACATTGGCGTCGAGCGGCAGGCTCGCCATATAGGCGACCGCGTCGCCGACTGCCTTGGCGTCCATCCGCGGCTCCGGCATCTTGCGGCCGTCCGGCTGCAACACGCCGTCGACCATCCGGTCCGTCATCGGCGTTGCGGCGTTGCCGATATCGATTTGCCCCACCGCGATGTCGTAGGCGCGGCCGTCGAGGTTGGTGGCTTTTGTCAGTCCCGTGATGGCGTGCTTTGTCGAGGTATAGGCGGAAGAGAATGGCCGCGGCGCATGCGCCGAGATCGAACCATTGTTGATGATGCGTCCGCCACGCGGGGTCTGGTCCTTCATGATGCGGAACGCGTGCTGCGTGCACAGGAACGGCGCGGTGAGATTGGTGGCGACCACCGCCTGCCATTGCGCCAGGCCAAGATCCTCGAACGGCACCGGCGGCGCGCCCATGCCGGCATTGTTGAACAGCACGTCGAGCCGGCCATAGACGTCCATCACCTTGGCAAACAGGGCGGCGATCGAACCGGGATCGGTCATGTCGGCGGAAACCGGCAGGCTCTTGCCGTTGCCGCCGAGCTTTTTCGTTTCCTCCAGTTTGTCGAGGCGGCGCCCGGCAAGCACGACGGTGAAACCGGCGTTCATCAGCGCCAGCGATGCCGCGCGTCCGACACCGGTTCCGGCGCCGGTCACCATTGCGATTTTGTTCTTGGCTTCGGTCATTTGCTTCCTGCCTTTTTATGTTTTGGGTGTTTCGGTTTTGTAGGGCGGTCGTGGAATATTCTGGTGGGCCGCGCGCAGCGCCGCCGACCAGCGCGAGCGCAGATCGTGGAAATACGGCTCACCGGCCTCGATGCGGTGATTGAGGTCGGCCTCGCAGACGTTCGACCGCACCACCAGCACGTCGATGGGCAAGCCCACGCCGAGATTGGAACGCATGGTCGAGTCCATCGAGATCAGGCTGGTCTTGAGCGCCTCGTACAACTCGACATCATAATGCATGGCGCGGTCGAGCACCGGCTTGCCGTATTTGTGCTCGCCGATCTGCAGGTAAGGAGTGTCAGTGGTGCATTCGATGAAATTGCCGGCCGGATAGACCATGAATAGCCGCATCCGCGACCCCTTGATCTGTCCGCCGAACAGAAACGAGACGTCGAAGCTGATATCCTCCGACTTCAGTGCGGTGCCTTCGGTGGCGTGCACCGCGCGAATGGCTTTGCCGATGCGCTGGGCCGCCTGGAACATGGTCGGCGCGTTCATCAGCGTTTCGATTTCGCCGGTGGTCGGATCCTCCAATCCTTCGGTCAGGGTCGAAAGCACCGACTGGCTGATGGCGAGATTGCCGGCGCTCGCGATCGCCATGATGCGCTCGCCCGGTTTTGAGAAGATATGGAGCTTGCGAAAGGTCGAGACGTTGTCGAGCCCGGCATTGGTGCGGGTGTCGGCGATCATGACCAGCCCGTCCCGCACCAGCACTCCACAGCAATAGGTCATTTCCGCACCCCCGCAACCCACTTATTTCAGCATGATCTCCGGGCAAACGCTTCGCGTTTGCCCTAAGGGAAAACCGGCCTCCACTTTGCGCTAACGCGGCCCTCCGGGTCCGGATCAAGCCGCCGACGGCGCGGAAATTACTATCCAATTTCACCGAGGCGTCCAACCCCAATCCGGGTGCGGTGGCAGCGTTTCGCGCCGATTAGGCGATCACGTTTGCAAATAAGGCCTGCCTGGATCACGATGCCCCGCATTTGGGACGGGGCAGGGCACATGAAAGGGCGATTCTTGGCTGGCGGCCTGGTTCTTGCCGCGCAAATCTGGGGTGCGATGGCCGCCTTCGCCGGCCCCTGGGAAGACGGCATGGCGGCCTATAACCGCGGCGACTTCGTGCCGGCGGTCCAGGTTTTCCGCGCCATGGCCGAACAGGGCAATGCGGAAGCGCAAAACCTGCTCGGGACGATGTACCGAAAAGGGCAGGGGGTGACGCGCAATTCGGTTCGCGCCTTTGTGTGGTTCAGCCGCGCCGCGGCGCGCGGCAACGCCAAGGCGAAGACCGAACTGCGCGAGGTGTCGCTGACCATGACGCCGCAGGAGCTCAAGCAAGCCAAGGAGATGGCGGAAGCCTGCGAGGCATCGAACTACCGGACGTGCGAATATTGAGGGTTTGATCATTTCCGGTTCGATTTGGAATCGCCAATGCCGACATTGCGGGCGCAAGCGAAGCAATCCATCGAGCAACGAACAAAGTGTGCAGAGCGGAAGTCCGATTTTGGGGCCGTCGGGTCGGTTGATGGCTCAGCTGAGCCGCGCGCGATTTTGGTTTCTCAACCAGGTGACACCCGCGCATTTGTGTCATTGACTCGCGCGAGGCATATGCAACTCGGCAATGCGATTGTCAGCGCGGCGGAGCCGCCGACAAAGCTCGCGGTTGATATTCTGAAGCACCATCACATACGCATGGATATCGACCTTGTAGCATGTATAGAGGTTTCGGGCCGTGAGCTCGTACAGCACGGTTGAGCTTTCCGCGACGACGGTGGCTGATCAATTCTGCATTTCGATGAGCGTCATTTCGCCGAAAAAATCACCAGCCTCGAGACCCGCCATGCGAAGTACGCGCCCAGAATCCCCTTGCTTGCTCACCACCAGCTTGCCCGAGTGAACAATGAACATTGAGCGGCCTGGTTCTCCTTCCGCTACGACAGTCTTACCGACGTCGAATCGGCGCTCGACCAGCATTGAGACCAAGAGATCGAGGCTTGCGTCTGATAGGCCACCGAAGAAAGGTGTGGCGATCAAGAACGCTTTCAGATCGGGTGAGCTGACAGCCATCGACGCAATATACTCCCGCTCCCAGTGGCGGCAAGCGGGCCCTTGCACTTATCAGACATGAGCGGTCCAGCCGGGCGATGTGAAGCGGACATCCTGATCTTGCGGGGCGATGTCTGGAAACGGACCCGAACCGGACATGGACCGCCTCGCGAAGCGATGTCGTCTTTTGATTACTCGTGCACCAACCAGATCAAGCAAATCGTCGACACGTTGGTTCAGACTACGGTTCGCGATGGTCAGTGGGCGGCGGCGTGGGTTGGTTTGATCCTGCAGCGGGCATAGTCTTCTTTTGGCGTCTGATACGCGGCTCGAGGGCTATCACGTAATACAGCCAAGCCAACAGCAACGCTGCGGCAATCAATTCAGAACCCCACAACAGGGCGTGAAGGAGCCCGCGTAAGATTATCCGTGCAATCTCGATCATGTGGACCGATCCGGCAAAAAAAACGACGACGGCAATGAAGGTGCCTGATCCGTCGACCATTTGAAACGCGAAACCCGACCACCGGGGGCGCGATGGTCGGGCTGGATAAAACCACAGCCATCCAAGGCATGGGGCGTGCGCGGCGAATGGCTGATCGTGACGCATAAAATATGTGCCCGCCCTGGACGCACCAAGGGAGCGCTTTGTCGCGGAACGTATTGTCGCGGAACGTTTTGTCGCAGCCGGCCTCGCCGCGCGCAGGAGATCGGGGCGTGGCCGATCTCTGGGAATGCCCCCCAACGGACAAAGGGCATCACCTAAGAGCCGCCGGACATGCGATGAGCCGGGTGGAATTTTCGCTGATTTACCGGCGTTGCCACTGGGGCAGAGAATCGTGATGTACGTCACGGTCATGCGCGCCGATATCAGCAAAATTGCCTTCACCTCAAATCCAATGGAGCCCGTTATGACCAAACATGTCGAGCGTGAACTGACAAACCAAGTGACCGAACTGACCGCGGACGAGATGGAACGTGTCTCGGGAGGGTTCTTATCGTTTACCTTTAAACTGGTGGCCGTGAAGACCGTCTCATGGGCCCACGATGACGAAGCGCCGAAGGGAAAGTGATGTAGGTCACCGCCATTCGAGCGGATACGGTTCTTCAATTTCTGATCGAATGGAACCCGTGCTATGACCAATCACAAACATGTTGAGCACGAAATTGCGAAGCAGGTGCGCGAACTGGCCGCGGACGAACTGGAATGTGTCTGCGGAGGCAAGCCTGCTTCGAAGGAAGCTTCCGGCGGAATGTTCCTCGCGTTTACCTTTAAATTGGTGGCGGTGAAGTGAAGACCATCGCCGGATGGGCTGGCGGTTGGTGTGGTGGCGGAGGGCATTGTAGTGGTGCCAGGACGCGTCTGCGGAACGTGCTCCCTTTGCTGCAAATTATTGCGGATTGAGGAGCTCGATAAGCCGGCAGGCCGCTGGTGCTCTCATTGTACGGTTGGACGAGACGGCTGCAAAATCTACGATACCCGTCCAGGCTCCTGCCGCTCATTTCATTGCTTATGGCTGATCAACTCCGAACTTGGAGCCGAGTGGCGTCCCACCACGGCGAAAATGGTGTTGTATTACGATCATCCCGCAAGGCGCCTTGCGGTGCATGTTGATCCGGAGTTTCCATCCGCCTGGCGGAGCGAACCATATTATCGTCAGCTCAAGGGATGGACGTGTGCGGCCATTGATTCAGCACGCACCCCTTCGCCCGATGCCTGGTTGATGGCCCCGATTCTTGTTTACGTTGACGACAGAGCGATCGTCATGCTTCCGAACAGGGATATTGAGGTCGGCATTTTCACCCCCGGGAGCCAGCTGGTGGTCACCGAAAAAGCGACTCCTTCCGGCCCTGACTTTGACGCCCGCATCGTGCCGCCCAACGATATCCCGCCAGATCGGGAAAGAACGCCGCCAAGGCCGAGCTAATAGCGCAGGCCGGAAAGAGATGAGCCAGAAGCTATGGGAACTCGGCGCGAGCCAATGGGCGGGTTCCTCAAAGTGTGGCGTCAAATGACCCCATCTTTCCATTTTACCGCCTTGCTTTGATCACAGGATCGGAGCGTCTCTTAGCGGAAGTCGGAGATGATCGGACTGGGGGCATCCATGGATCCCGCGACGGACATCAAGCAAATGCGCGATACCCTGATTTCGCGCGTCGACGAACAGCTCGCGCACGTTCATGAACAAATCAAGAGCGCGGATGAGCAGCTCGCGAGCATGGAGGCTCAGGTGTCCAGACAAGAGCGCGAGGCCCCGCGTTCTCATTCTCGGCGGACGCGCGAACGGTTGTGGCTACGCGGTTTCGTGGGCTTGCTGCTTGCAGCGTATATCGTTGCCGCTGCGTTCGTTTCGCAGTCGTCTTATGGCGATGCGGTTGCGCGGTGGGCGCCGCAGCTCGTTTCAGCCTTAACGATGCCGTTGGAAAAACTGGTGCTTTTCACACAACCGAACCCATCTTCCGGTCGGTTGGCCGCAGCTGGATCTCTGGCCCAGGTCGTGCCGCTTGACGCCACGTCGACGGCCGTCCCGGTGTCTCCCGAGCCGGCGAAGGTACTCCAGACGATGGCGCGCGATCTCGCCAACGCGGAACGAGAGATCGAGCAGCTGAAGGCGAGCCAGCAACAATTGGCCAGCGACAATGCAAAGGCCATAGAGCAGATCAAGACCAGCCAGGATCAAGCGGCCCACGACATCGCAAGGAACATCGAGCTTCTCAAAGCGAGCCAGGAGCAGGTGGCACAACTTGTCGCCAGGGTTTCTGAACAAAAGGCTTCTGAACGAAGCCTTCGGTCCAAAACATCGGCGCCACCGCCACAGGTTTCCATTGGTGCGCGTAAGCCCGTGCCAACACCTGCGTTGTCGCATGCGAGCGCACGTCCGTAGGCCCCAACGCAGTTGGCCCGAAGAACGGGAGGGCGGCCTTATGTGATAGCGGTCATCACCCGCGCCAACGGGTGATGCGGTAAACTCCGGCGAACGGAATAACCAGGTTGGCTTTGGGATCAATTCCGGAAATCGCCTCGCGAGAAAAAGAGGTCCGCTTCATCCTCGAGAGCGAACAAACCAGACGCAGCGGCGCTGTCCATCTCGTGCCAATTGCGGCGGTGCAACCTCCCGCTCAAGCCAGTCTCATTCACGCGAACGATCAGGTGCATCGCGATTTTTGGCGATCCAAAGCGTGAGATCCCAAGCGTCATGGATGCCGACCAACAGAAGGAGAGAGACGCCGCCAGCGATGGCAAAAGGAGCAAAGGGTCTATCGGCTATCAGTCCAGCCGAGCCAATGAGCAAACTTACATTGGCAAGCCCAGGCGCTCCAGCATATGCGAACCAATCGCGGTGATCGAGGGAAACAAAGTCGAGCTTACGAAGCATCCGAGCGACGAGCACCGCATATGCCAGACCGAGCAATCCGCACGCACCGAAAATGATCGCGCTCGGCCACCTCGACCACCATGGTACTAACGCGACCATGGCCCGAAACAGCACGCCGCCGAAATGAACCAAGGTAGGGGTCACAAAAGCGCTGACACCTTTCGCTGCACGCGAGGTCGGTATGGGAATGTGCGTTCCAAGCGTAAGGACAACGAACATTAGACCTATCAAGGTAGCGGCTGACGCCCCAGCCATGATGTAAAAGCTGTCCCAGCCGTGTAGCACCCGAGGTCCTCAGCTTAAAGTCGCGCCGAAACGTATCTTGTTGTAAAATTGTTGGTTTCACAGAATATGCAAGCGCGGCGGCAGGCACCTTGATTGATATCAATGTGCGTCACGGTTCGTGCCTTCTTACGAAGAGTGATAGGAACCTGCGGGCACGGCGCTTACGGGCATTATCGCAGTCAGCGAGATTCAGGATTTTGACTTGCAGCGCAAATTACTCAGATGACCTCCGCTTCATGGCGGGTGAACCGGACATTGCCGGCCTCCTCCTGTGAGGATGACGAGACCGTCGTTGGATTTCCCGAAGACCAAAACAGCCTACCGGTGCGCGACGCCCAATCGACCATTGGAACAAGGGGGATGTCCGTTCGGCCCTGACAACCATGCATCGTCAGCCAGCCCTGACGTGCAACGCGACAACTCGGACTAAGACTGGCTCTGCCATTGGCCGGGCCGTCCGACTTGCTCGACCTTGACCGCGACTGTCAACGTTTCGCTGCCGCCGCCGTAACGGGTGCCGCGCACGGGCGCGGCACCGAGGTAATCGAGGCCGATGGCGACACGGGCGTGGGCATCCGTGGTGCAGATCGCGTTGGCCGCATCGAACCCGATCCAGCCGAGGTCCGGCACGAAGGCCTCGGCCCAGGCGTGGCCGGCCTGTTGATGCACGGTGCCGTCCGAGCGCATGAAATGGCCGGAGACGAAGCGCGCCGGCACGCCGCCCGAGCGCGCGCAGGCGATGAAGATATGCGCGTAGTCCTGACATACGCCGCGCTTGAGTGCGAAGGCCTCGACCGCCGAGGTTCCGCTGTGGGTGGGATCGACGTCGAAGGTCATGTGATCGTTGATCTGCAGCATCAGTGCGTGCAGAAAGCCGAGCACGTCGGCTTCCGATTCCGATCGCAGCTCGCGCACAAATGCCGCCATCGCCGGATTGACTTCGGTCAAAGGCGTCGCGCGCAGGAAAAGGCTCGGTGGGAATCGCTCATCCGTGCCGCGGAGCACACCGCCGGTGTCATGTGTTTCGATCAGGCCTTCGACGCAGATGGTGAGATCGGAAATTGCGCCTTCGGTCAGCACATGCGTGACGTTGCCGAAAGCATCCTGATGCATGTGGAGGCGCGAGTCGGTTGAGACATCGATCTGCCATTCGGCGACATATTGGCCGTCATGGCTGCCCGGCGTCATCCGCAGGATCTGAATGATGCCGGTTGCCGCGGGCTCGTAGCGATAGGTGGTGGAATGGGCGATGCGCAGGCGCATGAGGTTTACCGGAACGGAGCGGAGGTTCGAGATTCAGGGATCGTCATTGCGAGGAGCGAAGCGACGAAGCAATCCATCGCCGCAGAGTAAGTATGGATTGCTTCGCTAGCGCCCGCAATGACGTGTTCAAATCAGATACTGCTTGGTGATGATTTCACCGAGCCTTGCATTGTCGGCGATGAATTCCTGGATGAATTCATGCACGCCGTGCTGGAAGATATCATCCATATGGCTGTGTTCCAGCCGGTTGCGGACGCCGCGGGCGTGGCGCTGGGCGGCGCCCTGGCGCCCATAAGCCACGCCAATCTGGTCGAGATTGCGCACCAGATTGCCGTAGCAACTTGCCAGCGAACGCGGCAGCGAATCGTTGAGGATCAAGAGATCGGCGATCAGCCACGGTTTGAGCGTCTCGCGATAAACCCAGTGATAAGCGGTGAGCGCCGATACCGAGCGCAGGATCGAGGTCCATTGATAATAGTCCAGCGGCCCGCCGACATGTTCTTCCTCGGGCAGAAGCACATGGTATTTCACATCGAGGATTCGCGCGGTGTTGTCGGCCCGCTCCAGATGCAATCCGAGGCGGGAGAACCAGTAGGCGTCATTGCGCAGCATGGTGCGGTAGGCCGAGCCGTCGAACCGCAGCGAGGTCTCCTGCACGAAGCGGAGAAATTTGGTGAGTTCCTCGCGGGTCTTGGTGCCCTTGCCCCAGAGTTGCCCGAGGTCGATCCAGGCCGAATTGATGGTGTCCCACATCTCGCCCGTCAGCGCGGTGCGTACTGAACGGGAGTTTAATCTGGCGTTTTCGATGCAGTTCTTGATCGAGGACGGATTGGCCGGCGAGAACGACAGGTAGTCGACGACGCTCTGCTCGTCGGCTTCCTTGTGGGTCTCGTAAAAACTGGCGCTGACGCCTGCGGTCAGAAGCGCCGAATCCCATTCGTTGGTCTTGCCGATATAGGCGTTTGGCAGCGCGGTCACGCGCAGCGTCGCCTCGATGGTGCGCGCCAGATATTCCGCGCGTTCGACGTAGCGGGCAAGCCAGTAGAGGTTTTCAGCGGTGCGCGACAGCATGCAAAAATGTTGCTCTCTTGAGGCCTTGACTATTCGTCCAGTATCCAGGTGTCCTTGGTGCCGCCGCCCTGGCTCGAATTCACGACCAGCGAGCCCTCTTTCAACGCGACGCGGGTCAGGCCGCCCGGCACGATGGTGACGTGGTTGCTTCCCGTCAGCACGAACGGGCGCAAATCGACATGGCGCGGCGCAAGGCCGGCCGCGGTGCAGGTCGGACAGGTCGAAAGCGCCAGCGTCGGCTGGGCAATGAAGCCTTCCGGTTCGCGCTTTAGCTTGTCGCGAAACGCCTCGATCGTGGCTTTGGTGGCGGCAGGGCCGATCAGCATGCCGTAGCCGCCCGAGCCATGCACTTCCTTCACCACCAATTCGCTCAAGTTATCGAGGACGTAGGACAGATCCTTCGGCTCGCGGCAGCGCCAGGTAGGCACGTTCTTCAGGATCGGTTCCTCGCCGAGATAGAATTTCACGATCTCGGGCATGTAGGAGTAGATCGCCTTGTCGTCGGCAATGCCGGTCCCGACCGCATTGGCGAGCGTGATATTGCCGGCGGCATAGGCCGACATCAGGCCGGGCACGCCGAGCGCTGAGTCGGGACGGAAGGTGAGGGGATCGAGGAAGTCGTCGTCGACGCGGCGGTAGATGACATCGACGCGCTTGAGGCCTTCGGTGGTGCGCATGAATACCTCGTCGTCCTTCACGACGAGGTCGCGGCCTTCGACAAGTTCGATGCCGAGCTTGTCGGCCAGAAACGAATGCTCGTAATAGGCGGAGTTGTAGACGCCCGGCGTCATCAACGCCACCGTTGGCTCGGCCGCGGCGCTGAGCGGTGCGACCGATCGCAGCGCCGACAACAATTCGTCGGGGTATCTTTCGACGGGAGCTATGCGGTGGCGGGCGAACAGGTCCGGGAACAGCCGCATCATGATTTCGCGGTTTTCCAGCATGTACGACACGCCGGACGGCGTACGCGCGTTGTCTTCCAGCACGATGAAGTTTTCCGCATCGACCCGGATGATGTCGATGCCGGCGATGTGGACGTAGACGTCGTGCGGCACGGTCTGGCCGTTCATCTCCGGGCGGAATACCGGGTTCTGGAAGATCAGGTCTTCGGGGATGAGATTGGCGCGCAGGATGTCGCGGCCGTGATAGATGTCGCGCAGGAACAGGTTGAGCGCGCGCACCCGCTGCTTGAGACCTCTTTCGAGGACCGTCCATTCCTTCGCGGACATGATTCTCGGGATGACGTCGAAGGGGATCAGCCGCTCCTGGGCCTCTGCATCGCCATAGACCGCAAAGGTGATGCCGATCCGGCGGAACAGCAGTTCCGCCTCCTGCCGGCGATACTCCAGGGCGTCCGGCGGCGTCTCCTTCAGCCAGCGGGAGAGTTCCTGGTAGGCCGGGCGGATGTCGCCGCCAATGCCATTCATCTCATCGAACGCGACTGCCATAAATCCCGATTGCCCTTCGAAGCCATACGACACAGTGCATGACTTCACAGGATGGTAGCAAGGCTCGGGCCAGCGCGATATGCATTGGTCCTGAGCATTTGCCGGGAATGGTGGGGATGGTGCACGAAAAAACGGCTTGCGGCTGCTTATTTCATCGGCAAAACCAACCGAACATCAATGTGTTGGCCGGGCGAGGGCGCGAAACTGGCTTTCGGCCAAGCGCCCCCGCGGCTCGCGGCTTGAGGAGATGTCATGAGTGAGATCGTCACGGCGGGAATCCTGGTGATCGGCGACGAGATCCTGTCCGGGCGGACCAAGGACAAGAACATCGGCTTCATCGCGGAATACCTCACCAATATCGGCATCGACCTCAAGGAAGTCCGTGTCGTCGCCGACGAAGAGCCGGAGATCATCGCAGCTCTGGACGCGCTGCGTCACCGTTATAACTACGTCTTTACCACCGGCGGCATTGGTCCGACCCATGACGACATTACCGCCGACAGCGTCGCGAAAGCATTCGGCGTCGGTATCGATCACCACCCGGAGGTGGTGGCGCGCTTCAAGGAGCGCTGGAGCGCACAGGACCTGAACGAGGCGCGGCTGCGCATGGCGCGCATTCCCGACGGCGCCGAACTGATCCAGAGCGCGACCATCCTCGCGCCAGGCTTCAAGATCGGCAATGTGATCGTGATGGCCGGGGTGCCGTCGATCATGCAGGCGATGATGGATATCGTTTCGCCAAAACTCAAATCCGGGTTGCGGATGCTGTCCGACAGCGTTCGTGCCAATGCGCGGGAAGGCGACATTGGCGGTCCCTTGCGCGACATCGCTTCAGCTCATCCCGACACCATGATCGGCAGCTATCCCTTCACCGACGAGGACAAGAAGCCGAACACCAATCTTGTGGTCCGCTCGCGCGATCCGGAAAAGCTTGCCGCCGCGATGAATGCGATCAAGGAGATGCTGGCGGGATTGAACGCGGTTCGATAGAGCCACTCGGGGGAGCGCGCGCAGCGTGGACAAGAATTCGTTTTTTTGGAAGATCGTCGACGGCAAGATCCCGGTTCCGGCCTGCGCGAAGACGCTCGGCCTGAGCTTCGTGGAAATCGACGGCGAGCGCGGCGTCATCGAAACCCGATTTGAAGCGGTCGAGGGTTTCCTCAACCCTGCCGGCAACGTGCAGGGTGGATTTCTCGCAGCGATGCTCGACGACACCATGGGGACTGCGCTCTCGGCAACGCTCGACGCCGGGCAGTTTGCGCCGACGGTCAATCTCAATGTGCAGTTTCACCGGCCGGCCGTGCTGGGTCCTCTGAAGGGGTTCGGTCGCGTGGCGTTGCGCGGCCGGGAAATGTGCCACGGCGGCGCCGAGCTCTGGCAGAACGACAAGGTTGTCGCAAGCGCCACCGGCACCTTCGTCATTCGCAAATTATAGGAGAACAAAATGGCTGAGCATCCGGAACTGAGCGCGCAGGAGCGGGCGGGCAAGGCCTTTCCGGTTTCATGGGACCAGTTTCACCGGGATTGCCGGGCGCTGACCTGGCGGCTCAATGAGGTCGGGCCGTTTCACGCAGTCATCGCGATCACCCGCGGTGGCCTCGTGCCGGCGGCCATCGTCGCGCGCGAACTTGGCGTGCGGGTCATCGATACCGTGTGTATCGCGAGCTACGCGCACACCACGCAGGGTGATCTGAAGGTGCTCAAGCACGTGTCGACCGATACCGCGAACCTCGGCGGCGGGACCGGCAAGGGACTTCTGATCGTCGATGACCTCGTCGATACCGGCAAGACCGCGCGGCTCGTGCGCGACATGTTGCCGGATGCGCATTTCGCCACCGTCTACGCCAAGCCGAAGGGACGGCCGATGGTCGACACCTTCATCACCGAAGTGTCGCAGGACACCTGGATCTTCTTCCCCTGGGACACCGCGCTGTCATTCCAGCCGCCGATCCGCGACGGCGCGGCGTGAGTAACCCGTCATTGCGAGCGAAGCGAAGCAATCCATGCCGGGACAAACTGGATTGCTTCGTCGCTGACGCTCCTCGCAATGACGGTTCGAGCTGACGCCGGGGCCTCGTATCGCCAATGCCTCTTCAAAACCGCGTCACGCCATGGGGCGACATCGTCGCCACACCACATCGCGGGATGTTCACCGGCAATCGCGGCATCATTCATGACCCCGCAACCAAGACTCTGTTGAACCGCCGCTGGGCGAGCCGCGCGTGGCTCGCTTGCGTCTGCGACTTCAAGGGCCGTCGGCGTGATGTGATGGGTGGTCGAAGCTGGACCGAATTGTTTTTTCTCGACGAAGCGACAGCCTTCGCTGCCGGACACCGCCCGTGCTTTTTCTGCCGCCGCATCGAGGCCAATCGGTTTCGCGCCGCGTGGCAAGAGGGCAACGGCGTTTCGAATGTTCGTGCCGATGACATCGACCTGGTTTTGCATCGCGAGCGGCTGGAGGGGAGGCGGAAGCGATTGCACCCGCTCCCAGCGGCACTGTTGAAATTGCCGGATGGCGCGATGGTAGAGGCAGGCGCGGAGAGCTTTCTGATCGCACAGGGAAGAGCGCTGAGGTGGTCGCCCGCAGGTTATCGAAGGGCGAAGAGCGCTATCGAGGGCGCGAGGCTGCTGACGCCGCCTTCCACATTGCGCGCGTTTTCAGCGGGTTACCGGCCGGTGCTGCATGAAAGTGTGAAGGAGTTATAGGCCGCGTCATTCCGGGATGCGCGAAGCGCAGACCCGGAATCTCGAGATTCCGGGTCTGGTGCCAACGCACCATCCCGGAATGACGCCATTCGATCTCACCCCAGCTTCTGCCGTGCCAGTTTCGCGCCGGCGCCGAGCGCCATCAGCTTGACTTCCGCGATGTCGCGGCGCATCGGAGCCATGCCGCAATTTGTGGTGGGAATGATATTGCTCTTCGGCACGAATTTGGAAACCGCGTCGATTACGCTGACGACATCTTCTGCGGTCTCGACCGTGTCGCTGGCGACGTCGATCACGCCGGCCTGAACCACCTTGCCCTTGAGCAAAGCGAGCAGTTCCAGCGGCACCCGCGAGTTGCGGCATTCGATTGCGACCTGCTGGATCGGGCTCTTGTCGATCGCCGGGAAGATGTCCTCATACTGCCGCCATTCGCTGCCGAGCGTCTCTTTCCAGTCGGTGTTGGCCTTGATGCCATAGCCGTAACAGATATGGACCGCGGTGGCGCAGGTCAGGCCTTCGGCGGCGCGTTCCAGCGCCTTGATGCCCCAGTCGTTGACTTCGTCCATGTAGACGTTGAACGCGGGCTCGTCGAACTGGATCAGGTCGACGCCGTCGGCCTGCAGCGCCTTGGCTTCCTCGTTGAGCAGTTCGGCAAAGGCGAACGCCATCTTGACGCGGTCGCCGTAATACTGGTCGGCGATGGTGTCGATGATGGTCATCGGGCCCGGCAAGGTGAATTTCAGCTTGCGCGTGGTGTGGGTCCGCGCGACGCGGGCCTCGTCGGCATGGACGCGGCCCTTCAGCCGCAGCGGCGCCACCACCTGCGGCACCATCGCCTTATAGCGGTCCTTGCGGATGCCCATCTCGACCTTGTGGGCGAAATCGATGCCTTCGACCTTCTCCAGAAAGCCGTGGACGAAATGCTGCCGGGCCTGTTCGCCCTCGGTGACGATGTCGATGCCGGCGTCCTCCTGCAGCTTCACCGCCAGCAGGGTGGCGTCGCGCTTGGCGCGCGCCAACTCGTCGCCTTTGGACTTCCAGGGCGCCCACAGCGTATTGGGTTCGGCCAGCCATTCCGGCTTGGGCAGGGAGCCAGCGATCGTGGTTGGAAACAGCATCTTGAGCGTGTCCTCATCCTTGCAGGTTATTTGAGCCGTCTAATGCCATGTCCCGGGCGCGAGGTACATGGAATTTCCGGCTGTAGAATGCGACGAAAGCAGGGGGTAGGATCGCCGAAAGCCTCCCAGTACGGAAAGACCCCATGATCGACCTCTATTACGCGCCAACGCCGAACGGATGGAAAATCTCGATCATGCTGGAGGAACTCGGCATTCCCTATCATGTCATGCCGGTCAACATACGCGCCGGCGACCAGTTCAAGCCGGAATTTTTGGCGATCAGTCCGAACAATCGGATTCCGGCCATCGTCGATCGCGCGCCTTCGGACGGCGGCGGGCCGTTCTCGGTGTTCGAAACCGGCGCCATCCTGATCTATCTCGCCGACAAGACCGGCCGCTTTCTTTCGAAAGAATTGCGTGCGCGCTCGGTCGTGATCCAGTGGGTGATGTGGCAGATGAGCGGGCTCGGCCCCATGCTCGGCCAGCACGGACATTTTGCGCTCTACGCACCCGAGAAAATCCCCTATGCCATCGAGCGCTACCGCGACGAGGCGGCGCGGCTTTACCACGTGCTCGACACGCAACTCGGCAAGACCGGCGCTTATGTCGCCGGCGAGTATTCGATCGCCGACATCGCCTGCTTTCCCTGGACCATGACCCATAAAGCGCAAGGCTTCACGCTCGACGATTATCCGAACGTCAAGCGCTGGTATGCCGAAGTACGGGCGCGGCCGCAGGTGCAGGCGGGGCTTGCGATCGGAAAATTCGTCAAGGAGCCGTTTGACGAGGAAGCGCGCAAGAATATGTTCGGGCAAAGGGCAAAGGAGATCGCGGAGCGAAAGTAATCATGTCCCGCCGTCATTGCCTGCGACAAACGCAAGCGTTTGCGCAAGGGAGCGGAGCGACGAAGCAATCCATTCGCTCCGGGCAAAGATTTTGGATTGCTTCGCTTCGCTCGCAATGACGGGCGTCAGATACCGAGATTCAAACAACAAGCGCATAAGCAAGGAAACGCCATGATCGAATTCTTCTTCGACTGCTCGAGCCCCTGGACCTACCTCGCCTTCCACAACATCCAGCCCCTCGCCAAGGAATTCGGCGCGGAGATTTCGTGGCGGCCGATCCTGGTCGGCGGCATCTTCAACACCGTCAATCCGAGCGTCTACGCCTCGCGCGAGACCCCGGTGCCGCTCAAGGCGCGTTACATGAAGAAGGATCTCACGGACTGGGCGCGCTCGGCCGGGCTTTCGATCATGATGCCTCCGACAGTGTTTCCGGTGAACAGCGTGAAGGCGATGCGCGGCTGCATCTGGCTCGGCAAGGACATGGTGCCCTTCGCCCGCGCGGTGTTCGAAGCCTATTGGGGCGATGACAAGGACATTTCCAAAGACGACGTATTGACCGAAATCTGCAAGCGGCTCGGCATCGATCCGCAAAAATTCCTCGCTGGCATTGGCGAGCAGGCGATCAAGGATCAGCTCAAGGCCAATACCGATGAAGTGATGGCGCGCGGCGGGTTCGGTTCGCCGACGATTTTTCTCGACAAGACCGACATGTATTTCGGCAATGACCGGTTGCCGCTGATCCGTGAGGCCTTGCAACGCGAAAGGCGAGCGCGGCCTGATGCCGAAGGCGGTCGACGTAGGGAGAGAGCTAACCTACTCATACTCCCGCTCGTCCCACCACGGGAAATAATCCGGCATGTCGGACGACACTTTGTTCTTGAAGTCCGGAGCCCGCTTTTCCAGAAACGACATCACGCCTTCCTTCACGTCGTCGGAGCGGCCACGGGTGTAGATGCCGCGGCTGTCGACCTTGTGCGCCTCCATCGGATCGTCGGCGCCGAGCATGCGCCACATCATCTGCCGGATCAGTGCGATCGACACCGGCGCGGTCTTGGCGGCGATCTCGCGCGCCAGCGCCTGGGCGGCCGGCAGCAATTCGTCCGCGGGCACCACCTTGCTGACGAGACGGCCCGTCAGCGCCTCTTGCGCCGGGAACACCCGCCCGGTGTAGCACCACTCCAGCGCCTGCGAGATGCCGACAATGCGCGGCAGGAACCAGCTTGAGGCGGCCTCGGGCACGATTCCGCGCTGGGAAAAGACAAAGCCGAAGCGGGCGGCTTCGGAGGCTATGCGAATGTCCATCGCGAGCTGCATGGTGACGCCGATCCCGACCGCTGGCCCGTTCACCGCGGCGATCACGGGCTTGAGGCACTTGAAGATGCGCAGCGTCACCTGGCCGCCACCGTCGCGGGCATTGGGATCGCTGTAATCGATCCGGCCGTCGGCCAAGCGCTTGACGGGGCCGCGCCGTGCGTCGCGGTCGAACGTGTCGGCGCCTGAGGAAAGATCGGCGCCTGCGCAGAAGGCGCGGCCGGCGCCGGTGACGATGATGGCGCGGACCTCGTCGTCGTCGTCGGCGGCATCGAACGCCTCGATCAATTCCCGTTGCATGGTGGCGTTGAAGGCGTTGAGCTTGTCGGGCCGGTTCAGCGTGATGGTGAGGATTTGGTCGGCGACCTCGTATTTGATTGTCTCGTAGGCCATGGCGTTTCCTCGGCAATTCTCGTTCTCAAATACTTCAACCGTGATTCGGGATGCGCCGTCAGGCGCAGACCCGGAATCCAGAAGTTGTTAGCGCGGGATTCTCCGATGTGCGATTGCACATCGTAGTTCGCGCTGACGCGCGCCCCGGAATGACGCAGACTCTATTTCCCGGCGCCTTCGGCCACGACCGTTGCGCGTCCCGCAAACCCTCGAACGCCTTCGCCGTGCCGAGCACGCCGATGTCGTCGAAGCGGCGGCCGATAATCTGCACGCCGATTGGAAAACCTGCAGCGTCATATCCGCCATTGATCGAAACGGCTGGATTTTCAGCCATGTTCCACGGCACGGTGTAGCAGATATGCTCGAACGGTTTGTCGGGATCGTTGAGGGGCGCGGCGAGTTCGGCTGCGAATTTCACCACCGGAGAAACCGGCGAGATCACATAGTCGAGATCGGCGAACAATTTTCCCGCCGCGGCGCGGATCGCCATGGTCGCGTTGAAACCACGCACGACATCGACGCCGGTGAGCTTCGCGCCTGCTTCCGCCCATTTGAGAATATAGCGCAGCGTCTTGGCGCGTTCGGCCGGGGCCAGTTGCGAAAGATCGTCCCATTGACGCGCGCGCCAGAAATTGTCGAGGCCGTCCAGCATCTGGCGCGTCAGGATGCCGGGGACTTCGGTGACAACGGCGCCCGCGGATTCGAACGCATTCGCGGCCTTCACCACGACATCGCGGACCTCCTTTTCGAGCGCCTGGCCGACGCCGAGATCGAGCAACAGCCCGATGCGCAAGTTGCGAATGGGTTTGTCGGGCGTCTTCCAGTTGATGTTGTCCGGCGGCAGGCTCATGCCGTCGCGGCGATCGGGCCGCGCCATCACGCTCATCATCAAGGCGGCGTCATCGACTGTGCGGGTCATCGGCCCGGCGACGCGGCCGACATAGGGCGGATCGACGGGAACCCGTCCGAGGCTGGGCTTCAGCCCAACGAGACCGCACCAGCCTGCCGGCAGCCGGACCGAGCCGCCGATATCGGTGCCAAGATGAAGCGGGCCGTAGCCGGCGGCGCCGGCCGCGCCGGCACCTGCGCTGGAGCCACCGGGGTTCATGCCGAGGTCCCAGGGATTGCGGGCGAGGGGATGGAAGCTCGAAAGACCCGATGACAGCATGCCGAAATCCGGCATGGTGGTCTTGGAGAAGATGATCGCGCCAGCTTCGCGCAATCGTGCTGACGGCGGCGCGTCCACTTCCGCCGGCACCAGTTTGGTCGTCGCCGCACCGAGCGGCACCGGCACGCCTTTGGTCGCGATGTTGTCCTTGATGGTGACGGGTACGCCATCGAGCGCGCCGATCGGTTCGCCCTTTTGCCAACGTTCGGTCGACGCCCTGGCGGCGCCGCGCGCGCTTTCCGGATCGAAGGCGTAAAGCGCCTTGATATGAGGCTCCCATAAGACGACGTGAGCCAGCAAATCCTCCAGCACCTCGCTCGGCGAGAACTGCCGCGCGCGATAGCCTGCGATCAGATCGACGGCGCTGAGGTCATGCAGCGCCAATTCATCGTCCTTTGCCTGTTCAAGCATGGCTGCCCACCGGCAAACGGGCTTCGATGATGCGTGCGAACATGCTGGCGCCAATCGGCAAGATCTTGTCGTCAAGCGTGAAGCCGGGGTTGTGCACCGGCACCGAGCCGTCATGTCCGAGCCAGAAATAGGCACCGGGCACGGCATGCAGCATATCGGCGAAATCCTCACTGCCCATCTTCGGCTGCGATCGGGTGATGACCTTGGCGGGATCGACGACCGTTCGCGCGACGTCCGCAACCACCCTGGAATGTTCCTCCTGGTTCACCAGCACGCTGAAGATGTCGCGGATGTCGATTGCGATCTCGACCTGGAAGGAGGCAGCGATGCCGGCGCAGATCGCGCGCATTCGCTCGCGCATCAACGCGCGGACTTCGTCGGAAAAGGCACGCACCGTGCCGGCAAGCTTCGCCTCGCCCGGGATCACGTTGTAGGCGGAGCCGGCGTGAATCTGCGTGATCGACAGTACGGCTGGCTGTGTCGGCGAGACGTTGCGGCTGACAATGGTCTGCAGCGCCTGTCCGAGCGCCATCGCAATCACGACCGGGTCCTTCGAGCGCTCCGGCATCGCGCCATGCGCGCCGTACCCGCTGATGGTGATGTCGAAGAAGTCGGCGCCCGCCATCGCCGGTCCCGGCAGGATCGCGAGTTCGCCGTGATTGAGGTCGGGCGCGTTGTGCAGCCCGTAGATTTCGTCGCAGGGAAATTTCTCGAACAAGCCATCCTTGATCATGGCGCGCGCACCGCCGAGGCCTTCCTCCGCCGGCTGAAAGATGAAATGCACGGTGCCGTCGAAATTGCGCGTCTCTGCGAGATAGCGTGCGGTGCCGAGCAGAATGGTGGTGTGGCCGTCATGGCCGCAGCCGTGGAAGCGTCCGGGAATCGTCGAACGCCATTTCAGATTGGTGTTCTCTTCCATCGGCAGCGCGTCCATGTCGGCGCGAAGCCCGATGCGCCTTGATCCCGTGCCCTTGCCCTTGAGCACGCCGACGACGCCGGTGCCACCGAGGCCGCGATGAACCTCGATGCCCCACTGGGTGAGCTTCTCGGCGACGATGCCGGAGGTGCGGACCTCCTCGAAGCCGATCTCGGGATGGGCGTGCAGATCCCTGCGGATGGCGGTGAGTTCGTCGGCAAAGGCGTCGATGCGATCGATGTTGGGCATTTCTGTCATCCGATGGCGGGAGAGGGAAAATGTGATTTGTCGGGAGCGACAAAGGCGGGGCCGTTCGGCTTGATACGAATGCCGGGGCGAAGTTTCGTCCAGGGAAGTGCCGAGGTGTCGGCCGGCATCGCGCCGGGCGCGGCGCAGATCAGGAGCTGATCGGCGATCGGCTCGAAATCGGCGCGGAAGTGCACCGAACTCTTGTTGACGAGGATCGCCTGTTTCGTTGGCTCAATGCCGACATAGCGAAACATCGACTGGTCCGCCAATTGCGCCTTGTACGAACTCACGACCACGCGCACGTCGCCGATCCGCAAGCAGGCCGAAAGACCCATGTCCATGTCGCGGCCGCCAAAGTAGGGACCGGGCGCCACGAATTTTCCGTCGGACAGGTTTTCAACGATAAACGTCGCCTCATAGGGCGCATCGCCCTTGATGCCGGACTTGCCGCCGAGCGCAAGCCGGACGGCAGGCGCCGACGCCTGCGGCATGGGCAGACTTTGCGGAAGCGGGATCATAGATCGCGCCGATCGCCGCGCGCGTGGCCTTGTTGCGCACCAGTGCCCGCAACATTCCGGTCGTATCCGAGTCGCCGCCGGCGCCCGGATTGTCCTGGGTATCGGCGATGATGACGGGTTTGCTGGCGGTTTTCGCGAGTTCCATCGCAAGCCGCACGCCTTCGTCGGGCGCATAGATGCGGCCGTCGAAATCGTTCTCATGACTTTCGATCAACGCTGCAAGCTTGTCCACCGCGGCGTCGGCTTCGGCCTGGGATCGGCCGTAGGCGAAGACGCTTGGCCCGCAATGGATAAAGTCCGCCGCCGGAAATCCGGGGCAGAACGAGAGTGTGGGTACGGCTTCGCTCTCTAGCAACGCCAGTTTTTGGTAGATGCTCCTGGCGGGCTGATCATTGGTACATTGCCAGCTGAGCGGAATCAGGAAGGGCGATTGGCGAAAGGCTTTTGCGAGGCGCCGTCCGCGTGTTCAGCGAGCGGGCGAGGTGACGCGCGGCGGCGCGGCCGGTGTCGGCCATGTCCACATGGGGGTAGGTACGGTAGGCAATGAGTGCGTCCGCGTGCTCCACCATCTCAGGCGTGACGTTGGCGTGAAGGTCAAGGCTCACGACCAGCGGCAGGTCGTTGCCGATCACCGCGCGTACACGCCGCAGAATTTCGCCTTCGCCGTCGTCGAGATGCTCGGTGACCAAGGCACCGTGCAGGTCGAGATAGACGGCATCGAGCGGAGCCGCATTCCTGATGCCATCGACCATTACCCTCGCGATGCGTTCATAGGCGTCCGCTGTCACGTGAGCAGAGGGGCTGGCGGCAGCAAAAATCGTTGGCAGCAGCTCCCAGCCTCGCGCCTCGGCCTCGCCGACAAACCCCGCCAGTCCGACATTGATGTCGCGCATCACCTTGAGCACGTCAGATCCTTGCGTCATCGCCGGCCAGCCGCCGCCATGAACAAAATCGGCGTAGGCGGCCTTGGTCGGCGCGAAGGTGTTGGTCTCGTGCAGGAAGCCGCCGACGGCGATACGGGTCATGACCTACTCTCAATCAGGATACGTCATTCCGGGATGGTCCAAAGGACCAGACCCGGAATCTCGAGATTCTCCGATGTGCAATTGCACATCTGGAGCGAGATGACATTTCTTCGAATCGTCATCGCGCTCTATCTTTTTGTTTGAGCATGATCTTTTTCGGAAAACCGGTATCCACTTTTCCGGATCATGCTCTGGTTCACGTCTTTGACGCGCCCTGGAATGCCAACTTGTTTAGGGCCTTCCCGGCCAAAATCAAAGCGCTGGCGCTGCTTGGCTTGCAACCGGCCGGAAATTGGCAAAATCCCACCCCCGTCCGGGTGCCGCGTCAAGCAGGGCACGGGTATAGGCCTGTTGCGGATTTGTCAGGACCTGGGCCGCAGGGCCCTGTTCGACGATGCGGCCGTGTTGCATGACGGCGACATCGTCGCAGATTTGCGCGGCGACGCGCAGGTCGTGGGTGATGAACAGCAGCGCGATACCAAGCCGGGTCTGGATTTCGTCGAGCAGCTCCAGCACCTGCGCCTGTACGGAGACGTCGAGCGCGGAAACCGCTTCGTCCGCCACCAGCACCTCGGGATCGAGCGCGAGCGCGCGTGCAATGGCGATGCGCTGGCGCTGGCCGCCGGAAAACTGGTGCGGATAGCGCGAGATCGAGTTCGACGGGCAGATCGACCAGTTCGAGCAGCCCGCGCGCTTTCTCAAGCGCCTGGCCGCGGGGCATTCCGTAATTGATCGGCCCTTCGGCGATCGTCTCGCCGACGGTGACACGCGGATTGAGCGACCGATACGGGTCCTGGAAAACGATCTGGATCTTCTTGCGGTGCGGCTGCAACAGCCGTCGCGAAAGGTCGGAGATTTCGCGACCCGAAAGCCGGATGCCGCCGGAGGTCGGATCGATCAGGCGGACGATGCAGCGCGCCACCGTCGACTTGCCGGAGCCGCTCTCGCCGACGATGCCGAGCGTGCGGCCCTTGCGCAGCGTCAGCGTGACGTTTTGCGCCGCCGTGACTTCACGGGTGCGGCCAAAGAACGAGCGCTCGCGATAGACTTTGCCGAGTTCGTTCGCCTCCAGCACCACCGGATCCCGCGATTCCGGGCGCGGGGTGCGCGGCACCAGGCTCGGCACCGCCGAGAGGAGATTGCGGGTGTAGTCCATCGCGGGCGCGCGCAGAATTGTGTCGAGCGGCCCGGTTTCGACCAGGCGTCCCTGGCGCATGACGGCGACGCGGTCGGCGATTTCGGCGACCACGCCCATATCATGGGTGATGAAGAGCACGGCGGTGCCGTGATCGCGTTGCAGGTCGCGGATCAGCGTGAGAATTTGCTTCTGCGTGGTGACGTCGAGCGCGGTGGTGGGTTCATCGGCGATCAGAAGCTTCGGCTCCAGCACCAGCGCCATCGCGATCATGATGCGTTGGCGCTGACCGCCGGACAGGCGGTGCGGATAAGACGCGAAAATGCGCGTCACTTCCGGCAGCCGCACCTGTTCCATCATGGCAAGGATCCGCTGGCGCCGTGCACGGGCATCCAGATCAGTGTGGACGCGCAGAACCTCGTCGATCTGGCGCCCGACCGGCACCACCGGATTGAGCGCGGTCATCGGCTCCTGGAAAATCATCGCCATCCTGGTGGCGCGCAATTGCCGGAGGCGTCGGTCAGTGGCTCCCAGCAATTCCTCGCCGACCAGTTTTATGCTGCCGCCTGCCGGCACCAGCGAGCCCTTTTGCAAAAGCCCCATCACGGTCAGCGACGTGACGGACTTTCCCGAGCCACTTTCGCCGACGAGGCAAAGGGTTTCTCGCTCGCGCACTTGCAGCGAGACGCGGTCGATGACGCGGGTACCCTGCGACGCCTCGCCGAGATTGACGACGAGGTTGTCGATGTCGAGAACGGGATTTGCCATTGTGATCATCACTCTCGGCCGTCATTGCGAGCGAAGCGAAGCAATCCATAGGGCCACAAGGAAGTCTGGATTGCTTCGTCGCTACGCTCCTCGCAATGACGCGGTGGGCTCACTTGTCGCCCTCTCGCTGCTTCATACGAGGATCGAGCGCGTCGCGCGCGGCGTCGCCGATCAGGTTGACCGAAAGGATTGCGATCGACAACATCAAGCCCGGCCAGAAAATCAGCTGCGGCTTGATCTGAAAATAGGCGCGGCCCTCGGCCATGATGTTGCCCCAGGTCGGGGTTTCCGGGCTGATGCCGGCGCCGAGGAACGACAGGATCGCCTCGGTGAGGATCGCGGACGCGCAGACGTAAGTGCCTTGCACGATCAAGGGTGCGATCGTGTTTGGCATCAGATGTCGCCACATGATTTTCGGCAAGGGCGAGCCGACGGAGATCGCCGCCTCCACATAGGGCTCCTCGCGCGCCGACAGTACGACCGAGCGCACCAGTCGTGCGACACGCGGAATTTCCGGAATCGTGATCGCAACCAGAACCGTCATCAGGCTCGCACCCGAGAGCGAAACCACGGCTATGGCAAGCAGGATGCTTGGGATCGCCATCAACCCATCCATGACGCGCATCATGATGGCGTCGATCCATTTGAAGAAACCCGAGACGAGCCCGATCACAAGCCCGATGCCGACGCTGAACGCGGCGGCGCCGAGGCCAATCAAGAGCGATATCCGTCCCCCGTAGAGAATTCGTGACAGCACGTCGCGGCCGTAGCCGTCGGTGCCGAGCAGGAATTGCGCGCTTGCCGGTTTCAACCGCTGGGCCGGCGCCAGCAACAGCGGATCGTGCGGCGAAAGCCATGGCGCAAGGACGGCGGAGGCGACCACGAGAGCGAGGAGAATCGTGGCGGCGGCGATGATCGGCGTCGCGGTCAGGAATCCGAGTCCCGGGCGCAAGGGCGTCGTGATCGGGATCGTCGGTTCGGGGAGGGTTTCGACCACCATCTGTCGCGACCCTCAATAACGGATTCGGGGATCGAGCAGCGTATAGGCGACGTCGATCAGGAGGTTGACGGCGACATAGATGCCGGAGGTCAAGAGGATCATGGCCTGGATCACGGGGTAGTCGCGTGCGAGCACGGCATCGACGGTGAGGCGGCCGACGCCCGGCAGGTTGAACACGCTTTCGGTGACGACGACGCCGGAGATCAGAAGGGCAAAGCCGGTGCCGATCACGGTGATGACCGGGACGGCTGCGTTGCGCAAGCCGTGGCGCAAGAGCACGCCGGCCTCGCCGATGCCCTTGGCGCGCGCGGTGCGGACGTAATCCTCACCCAGTACATCCAGCATCGCGGCCCGGGTCATGCGCGCGATCAGCGCGACATAGATGAAAGACAGCGTGCAGGTCGGCAGAATGATGCGTTCGAGAAATGGGCCAAGCCCCGCCGTAATACTGCGAAACCCCTGCACCGGGAGCCAGCGCAGGTCGATGGCGAAGATCTCGATCAGCACGTAGCCGATCACAAAGACGGGGACGGAGAAACCGACAACCGATAGCCCCATCACGAGCCGGTCGATCCATGTGCCGTGTTTCCAGGCCGCGATCACGCCGAGCGGCACCGCGATCAGGATGGAAAGGATGATGGTCGAGATCGCGATCGAGATCGATGGCTCGATGCGCTGACCGATCATCTTGAGCACCGGAACATGGGAAATCAGTGATACGCCGAGGTCTCCGTGCAAGAGCTTGCCGATCCAGGTGAAGAACTGGGTGTAGAGCGGTTCGTTGAGGCCGAGCGAGGTGCGGATGCGTTCAAGCTGCTCCGGCGTCGCATTGTCGCCGGCCAGGATCGCGGCGGGATCGCCGGGCGTCAGGCGCAGCAGCAGAAACACGAACAGGGCTACCACGCCCATCACGGGGATGGCGGCGAGCACGCGGCGAAGCAGATATCCGAGCATGGTGTTTCTCAGTTTTCGTCACTCCGGATGCCCCGCAAGGCATAGGCTCGGAATAACGGTCAGCGATCCTATTTACACCGTCATTGCGAGCGCAAGCGAAGCAATCCAGAATCTTTGGTCGGAAAAGTATGGATTGCTTCGTCGCAAAACTCCTCGCAATGACGGCTGTTACACGCTATCTCGTGTCCGAGTTGCAACTGCAAACCCTGTGCCATCGCGCGTGCCAGCAATGGATCATCATGCTGCGTGGTTCTCGCCGATCGACATCGCGCAGATGCGCGACAGATGCACGTAGGGCAATCCCGTGTCCGTCGCCCAGGCATTGAACTGCGCCTGCACCTTGGCGAGGTCGCCCTTCGACTTCACTTCTTCCGCAATATCGAGCCCCGCATCGCGCAGGCACGCGACCACGTCCTGCGACGTCACGAATCCGTCCCAGCCGACGAAGCGCAGGAACATCTGGCCGGTATTGCCGCCGAGCCTGCCGCCGCGCTTGGCGAGCAGGTTGAGGAGCCCGACCTGGTCGGAGGAGGGCCATTGCGCCAGGAACCTGCCGAAGCTGCCGTGCTCCCTGGCGATCTCCTGCACAAAGGCGGCATTCTCGCGCACCGAGGCAATCTTGGCGCCGTTGCGAACGATGCGGGTGTCGGACAACAGCGCATCCCAGAAATCATCGGGTTGAAAGACAAGCTTGGCGGGCTTGAAGCCAAGGAAGGCTTTCTCGAAACCCGGCCACTTGTTTTCGATTACGCTCCACGCAAACCCCGCGGAGAACACCCGTCTGGTCATTTCCGCAAGAATGCGGTCGTCCGGAAATTTCGCGAGCGCCTTGATGTCGGGTTTTCTCGGCAGCAATTTTTCCAGTTCCTTCGGACCGCCCTTGCGTTTCTCTGCCCTGGCGCGAATGGTCTTGAAGGGGATAATGCGGGAATTGGCTTCTGCCATCAGGGATTCACTCCAACGTGGCCAGCAGGCCGGCCATCAGGCGGCCGCGCTCGGCGAGGCTGTCGACTTCGATATGCTCATTGAGCGTATGCGCGTCGGCGCCGCGAACCCCGAGCCCGTCGAGTGTCGGGATTCCCATCGCGCCCGTAAAGTTTCCGTCGGAGCCGCCGCCGGCGCTGCCGTGCGAGAGCTCGAGGCCCATCGCATAGGCCACGCCGCGCGCTTTGTCGTACAGCGCCATGGTGCCGGCGTCCGGCTCCCATACCGGCCGCGTCACGCCGCGTGTCACCTTGAAAGTCACCTCATTCGTGGTGCCGGAGAGCGCCAGCATGCGTTCGACGCCACGATCGAGATCGGCCTGGCGCTTGGCCATGCTCAACGCTTCCGCCACACAGGTGGTGGCGACGCAGTTGACCCATTGGCCGCCTTGCACGATGCCGACGGAGAAAGTGCAGTCTTCGCTCGTCATGCCGTCGATGACAAGAATCTGACGCGCCATCTCGCGAATGGCCGAGCGGCCCGAGGACAGCGTGGCGCCGGCATGGCTCGGCTTCCCGGTCGTTTCGAGATTGAATCGTGCAATCGCGTAGCGCCCGGTGACGACGCCGTTGTTCGGGCGACCCGGTTCCGGCACCAGCACATATTTGTTGCGCGCGGCTTCAGCCTCGATGAGGTCGCGCGTCGAGGGCGTGCCAACTTCCTCGTCCGGCGTGAACAGCACGGTGATCGGCAGCGGCGTCGTGAACGCGGCCTTTGCCAATTGTCGGATCGCCTCGAGGGCGAGGTAGTTGCCGCCCTTCATGTCGAAAATGCCGGGCCCGAAACATTTGTTGCCCTCGCGCCGCCACTGCAGCTTCTCCAGCGTGCCGACGGGATGAACCGTATCGAGATGTCCTGCGATCAGAATGCCGGGCTCGCCTTGTTTCGGATGCGGAAACTTCGCGCGGATGCAGCCGCCAAAACCCTGCCGGCCCGCGATGCGCTCGATCGATGCACCCATGATCGCCATGTCGCGCGCGGCGAGATCGAGCATGCGATTTACCGCGGCCGCGTCCCAGGTCGGGCTTTCGCATTCCACCCAGCCGCGCAACCCAGCCAGCATGGCTTCGGAATCGAAGGGAAGATTGGCGGGGTTCATCGGGATGCTCTCGGTTTCAAAGGCGACCTATCTTCGCTCGTGTTACGAGAATGACCGGCGATGAATTTGTAAAGTGAAACATGCGCGAGTGCTCGGCCGCATTCCATCCTCCGAGAAGCGGATTGACGCGCACGGCGCCCGGTGCAAATCTCAAATATCGTGGAGTTACAGCGTGTTACTCCGCCCAAATAACGCGCCTTTTGCTTAGCGAATGATCGGTCGATGACCGGTTTCGCGTCAGGAGACAGACCCATGTTGCAGATATTGCATTGGAAGCATCCCGCGATCGCCTCGCGCATCGCCGTGGCGGCGTTTTCGCTGGCGCTGGCTGCGCCCCAAGCCGACGCCAAGACGATCGCCGCCGTGATGCATTCCGATCTGCGCGTGATCGATCCCGGTTTCACCACCGCCTATATCACCCGCGATCACGGCTATATGGTCTATGACACCCTGCTCGCGGAAGATTCCAACTTCAAGATTCAGCCGCAAATGGCCGACTGGAAAGTTTCCGACGACAAGCTCACTTACACGTTTACGCTTCGTGACGGCTTGAAGTGGCATGACGGCACGCCGGTCACGGCGGACGATTGCGTGGCTTCCCTCAAGCGCTGGGGCCGCAACGACGGCATGGGCCAGAAGCTGATGGACTTCACCGCGAGCCTCGAGGCCACCGACACCAAGACCATTACCCTGAAGCTGAAAGAGCCCTATGGCCTGGTGCTGGAATCGATCGGCAAGCCATCGTCGCTGGTGCCGTTCATGATGCCCAAGCGCCTGGCCGAGACGCCGCCCGGTCAGCAAATCAAGGAACAGATCGGATCGGGACCGTTCAAATTCGTCGCGAGCGAATTCCAGCCTGGTGTGAAGGCGGTCTATGTCAAGAACACCGACTATGTGCCGCGTCGGGAGCCGGCGAGCTGGACCTCCGGCGGCAAGGTGGTGAAGGTCGATCGGGTCGAGTGGATCACGATGGCGGATGCGCAGACCGCGGTCAACGCGCTGCAGTCCGGAGACATCGATTTCATGGAAAATCCCCCGTGGGATCTTCTGCCGGTGCTGGCCGCCAACAAGGACATGAAGGTCGAGACACTGAACAAGCTTGGCTACCAGACGCTCGGCCGCATGAATTTCCTTTATCCGCCCTTCGACAACATCAAGGTGCGACGCGCCGCCTTCATGGCGATGAACCAGAAGGACGTTCTCGACGCGCTGGTCGGCAACCCGGAATACTACCGGATCTGCGGCGCGGTCTTCGTCTGCGGAACGCCGCTGGCCTCCGATGTCGGTTCGGAAACGCTGGTGAAGGGCAGCGGCATGGCGGAAGCGAAAAAGCTGCTCGCCGAATCCGGCTATGACGGTACCCCGGTCGTGGTCATGGCGCCCGGCGATGTCGTGACGCTCAAGGCGCAGCCAATCGTCGCGGCGCAATTGCTGCGCGACGCCGGCTTCAAGGTCGACGTGCAGGCGACGGACTGGCAGACCGTGGTGACGCGGCGCGCCAGCCAGAAATCGCCGAAAGAGGGCGGCTGGAACATGTTCTTCACCAACTGGGTCGGTGCCGACGTGGTCAATCCCGTCGTCAATCTGTCGATCAACGGCAAGGGCAAGACCGGCGGCTGGTTCGGCTGGCCGGACGATGCCAGGATGGAAGCGCTGCGCGATTCGTTTGCGCGCGCCTCCTCGCCCGACGAGCAGAAGAAGCTCGCAACCGAGATCCAGCGGGAAAATTATGATCAGGTGATCTACATCCCGCTCGGCCAGTTCCTCATACCCAGCGCCTGGCGCAATTCACTCACCGGCGTGCTCGACGGTCCGGCCACCCCGATCTTCTGGAACATCGACAAGTCGGAGTAGGCACGGACGGCTCGGTGTCCGCGAAAATCCTGTCCGTTCCGGTGAGGCGCGAGAGGCGGCGCTGTTGCGGCGGCGCCTCCGTGGACGACCAGGGGGCCGCAAAATCGCCTTCAAATTTGCTGACGGATCCCCATCAATTCGGCTAACCTGCAAGCCGGCCGCCGGCGGCGGGTCGAAAAGACGGTTCCCGTCCCATCCAAAAGGTTCCAAAGATGCCTTTCGCAAGCCGGTTTGCTGCCGCCGCGACGGCCTTGTTCCTTTTCTCAACCGTGGCTTCGCCGGCCGAAGCGGCGTCGGACGCCTGCGGAGACGCAGCCGCGCTCACGGTTCTGCCCTCGCCATTTGCACCGTGGAAGGGCGCGCCGCTGCGCGTCATGCTCGTCACCGAAAAGCCGATCGATGGCGTGCTGTCGCTGGTCGCGCCCGATGGGCGGGTCGCGGCCAAATCGCCCGACCGGCACGGCGGGCCGCCGTATTCCTGGTTCGCCGAGGTCGCCGAGCCGGCCGCGGGAACCTGGCACGCGACGCTGACGCTCAGCGACGCGACGGCGGAATGCGCCGCGATCACGCGCGACATCACCGTAAGCGCGCACAAGCCGGCACCGCCGCCAACCTCGTCGGGAAGTTTCTGGCAGGTGCGCGCCGCCTGGAACAATACGAACGAATCCTTGTTTTCGGCGTGGATCGAAAAGCTGTTCGATGCGCCGCCGGAGCAGTCTCTGTCCTGGAAGGCATGGCACGAAGTCCTGCGCGACCGGTCGCGCAATTTCCTGTTCAACTATTTGGGCCGCGGCGAAGACGATTCGAAGACCGGCCTTCGCCCCGACTGCGCCGACTTCGCCTATTTCCTGCGCGCCTATTTCGCCTACAAGATGGGGCTGCCGTTTGGCTACTCGAACTGCTCGCGCGGCATCGGCGGCAAAGCGCCCAAGTGCTACCAGTGGTTCGACATGGAGCATCCGGAGTTCACGCGTCCGCCGCCGCCGCCCGAACAACAGGACATCGCATCCGCAACTCCGGTCGCCGGCGCGCCGCCAGCGCCAACGCCGACGCTTCTGGACTTGTTTTCCCGGCAGCAATCGGCCGAGACGCCGCTGACACCGCCCGCCACGCCACCGAAACCGAAGCCGAAGCGCCCGACGACGTTCGGCGAATATCTGCGGGACGTCGGCGACGTCGTTCATTCCGGCGCCGTGCGGGTGGCGGGGAACGACGATAACACCGATTTTTACACCGTCTCGCTGACGCAGAAGGCGCTCCGCCCCGGAGCGGTGTACGGCGATCCCTATGGCCATGTGCTGATGCTGGTGCATCGCGTGCCCGAGGTGAACGGCATGCCTGGCGTTTTCCTCGCCGTCGACGCCGAGCCCGACGGGTCGATCACGCGAAAGCGTTTCTGGCGCGGCAATTTCCTGTTCGTGCACGATCCCGGGCTTGGCACGTCGGGCTTCAAGCACTTCCGGCCCGTCATTCGCGACAAGAATGGCGCGTTGCGACGGCTGACCAACACGGAGATCGCTCAAAATCCGAGCTACGGCGATTTTTCGCTCGATCAGTCGCAGATGAGCGCCGAGGATTTTTACGATCGCATGGATGACGTGATGTCGCCCGAGCCGCTCGATCCCGTAAAGGCGATGACGGATGCCATCGCGAGCCTCAACGAGCAGGTGAAGACGCGCGTCACCTCGGTCGAAAACGGACGCAAATATCAGGAGAAACAGCCCGGCGAGGTGGCGATGCCGAACGGCCCCTCGATCTTCGAGACGTCAGGACCCTGGGAAGATTTCTCCACTCCGGCGCGCGATTTCCGTCTGCTGATCGCGATCGACGTGGTGCGCGGATTTCCCGATCGGGTCCTGCGGCGGGCGTCGCGTTACGCGATGCCGACCGGCAAGAGCCCCGCGGAGGTGAAGAGCGAGTTGCAGGGCGTGCTCGCCTCCGAGCTTGCCTCGCGCAAAATATCCTATACGCGCAGCGATGGCTCGCAGTGGACGCTGTCGCTGAAGGACGTCCTCGATCGGACGGTGGATTTCGAGATGGCCTACAATCCGAACGACTGCGCCGAGCTGCGGTGGGCCGCGCCCGAAAACAGCGAGGAGGCATCGACGTGCCGGCGGCGCGCGCCGCAGGCGCAGCGCGCGAAGATGTCGTCGGAGTATCGCGTCTGGTTCCGCGAGCGGCACTGGCCGGCGAAGACGTAGCGGTCTGTGAATTCCGCAAACGGGCGAAGGATGGATCGGCAGGCGATTTTGAGGAGGCGGCCGACCCGATGTGCACAGGGTGGCCGGCGAAAGTCCGCGACATGTTGTCGCTTCGCTCCATCGACTTGAAGCGTCCTGTGGACGCTGATGCTTCCTCCGCTCAGGTCGAGAATTTCCATCATACGGAATGACCGATCGCGTTCACGCGCGCAGAGCTTGCGAGCTCTCGTTGATGTCCCGCACACCGCGCGGCCTCGCGTTGCATACTGCTCAAGGTCTTGAGTTGTATCGTATTTGAGTGCGGCAGGCGTGCCGAGACCCATACTCACAAGCCAATTGTAATTTGCTTTCGAATCGGCAGATCAGTTTTCGAAAAGATTTATTGGGTAACCCTGAAATAAATTTTTCGCGGCATTTTTTTTGCGAGTGCCGACGTTGTCCGCGCTTCTTGTCAACGGTTTGTCACTGATCGTTCACCGCGCCGTGAAATGACCGTGGAAGTGTCCGCCGCGCTGAGCCATCAGCGGCCAACTGGCCTTCCATTTTCTTCAACTGCAATCAGGAGGCATCTCGCAATGCGTTTGTCATCAACCTTGGCACTTGTGGCGCTCACGGCGCTGGCAGCATCACCGGCCCGCGCCGACGGTGTTGGAAGAGTGGAAGACGGCGTGCCGTCGGCCAATTCGAAGGCTCCTGGCACGTCGCTGACGCTGATCGATCCCGATTTCCGCACGCGGCTGCTGGCGACCCGGACGGACACGCTGGAAAATCCCAGCGGAATCATCACCAATTACGGGACGCTGAGCGACGGCACGTTGACCGAGCCAGACGAGAACACCTATCTCGTGCTGCCGCACAATCCGGGCGGACCCTCGGTCAATTTCGACTACGGCCGCCACTTCCTTTTTCAAGGTCACGAGAACGGATCGCCGAAGGCCTACATCACTCGCATCAATCTCGATGTGCCGCGTGGTGATGCGCATCGAATCACGCTGTTGACGCCGGCCGATGCCGCGACCGGGAATACCGGATTCGGCTCGATCGATGGGTCGACCTTCAACCCGTTCACCGGGACGTTGCTGTTTACCCAAGAGGCCGGAACCGCCGGCGGGGTCATCGAGCTGAACGTCACCTGGCCGGCCCAACCGAGGACCCTCGACGCATTTCTTGGCAAAGGCGGCTTTGAAGGCATTCACACCGACAAGCACGGCAACATCTACATTATCGAGGACACCGGTGGTGCAACCAGCTCGACCAAAAGCCCGGTCGACCTGACGAACGGCAGACAGCCGAACTCGTTCGTGTATCGCTACGTTCCCAACAACCGAAACCGGATCCAGGATGGCGGCAAGCTGCAGGCGCTGCAGGTGATCGTCGATGGAACGCCGATCGTTTTTGGCGGAACCACGCCCGCTGCGCGCGATGCCGATATTTCGTCCACCGCTCAGCTCAAGCTGCATACGCCTGGTACCCACTTCCCGATCAAATGGGTGACCGTCCACACCGCTAATGCCGGTGATACGGCTGGCTTCGACGCCAACGCAGCGGCGAAGACGGCAGGTGCGACACCGTTCAAGCGCCCGGAGAACATGGCTTGGCTGCCCGGCTCGGATTTCCGGACCTTCTTCTTCGATCCGACCGGTGATACCGACTCGATCGCCGGAGACAATCCGTTCCTCCAGGCGCGCGGCTCTTACGGCGCGATCTTCCGCGTCGATCTTGGGACCGAGGGCGATGGCGACCACGACAGGGACGATCGTGGGGCGCACGACGGCCGCATCTCGCTGTTTTTCCTTGGCGATCACGTGCATAACTCGTTCGACAATCTCGCGTTCGTCAACGAACGGCAGTTGCTTGCCGCCGAAGATCGCGGCGATACGCTGCATACGCAGCTCAACACACTCGACAGCGTGTGGTCGTTCGATGTGAAAAACGGCAAGGTGCTCCGCTTCATCGCCCTTGGCCGCGATGCTCAATCGATCGCGCACGGCGAGGACAATGAGCCGACCGGCGTGTTCGTCTCGAACGGAAGCAGCCGGGTGGAAGGACTGCTCGGAACCGAAGAGAGTCTCGATGGTAACGCCCGCGGCTTCTTCACGATGCAGCATGGCGACAACAACACCTACGAGTTCTTCGCAGTCCGCGAGCATCGCGAATCCTTCGTACCGGTGGTCGTGCAATAGCACGCCGGTACGCGGCCAGCTTGCGGGTAAGCCCAAAGGCAATTGCCGCAGCTTAACGTCACTTCAGGGGACCCGGTGGGTCCCCTGAAGGTTTGAGGGTGTGTCGCTGATGTCGATAGGCGAGGGACTTCCCTGAGCTGTTAGAGCTCACGGCCCGCGCACGATTTTCATGGACCACTATTGAGCGGAAGCGGTTGGTCGCCGAGCATCGCCTTGACGACGACGTCGCGCGCTTTCGCCGGATCAAGCGCGTGTCGTGCGATCAGATCACCACATTCTAAGATGATCTGGTCGGCATCCTGCATGATCTTGAGTTCTTTGTGGCGGTCTTGCCGATGCAACCCCATGCTTGCGCCAACGAGCTCAAGCAGGTTGACGATGCGGAACGGCCAGTCGCGCTCATGCGCGCACAGCTCGCGATGTTCGGAATGATAGACCGTCACCAGCGCGTCGATGCCGGCGTCACGGGCTGCCTTGAGCTCGTTGAGCTGCAGCTCGCGCTTGAATGCGGGCAGCACGCCGAGATTGACACTCTGCAAGCCAACCGCCGGCTGGTTCAGATCGACGAGCGCGATGCCGGGGATGGCCTGCAGGATTGCGGCAGCCGCCTCCATCACGCCGACGACGCCGGGATGGCGGTGCAGCGCGACCCGCATTTCGACGGGTTTTTGCAAATGCGGCTTCAGTTGCTCGAGCCGACCGTGAAGGAAACGCATGAATGGCGTCATCTCGAACGGCCGCGCGCCGCGCTGGCGCTCGATCGCCGGCAGCGTGGTCTCGGTGAACTGGACATAGCAGCTTGGGCACCACGAGATCACCTGGCCGGTTTTCGCGTGCGACATTTTCTCGATGCTGTTCGTACCCATCCGGCCGGACATCTCGACGTCGCCAGGGCGGAACTGCAAAATGCCGCAGCAATGGCTCGGTCCACCCATGACCTGATAGGTTATGCCGAGCGCATCCATGATATCGAGCGCAAGCAGCGCGATGTGCGGCGTCTTCAGCACGTTGCAGCCAGTGTAAAATACGAAGTCAGGAGCCTCCGCGCGCGTCGCCACCGACGCGGATTTCTGGCCGAGCCGCTCCAGCACCTCACCGTCGAGCTGCAGGCGCGAGAGCACGGTCACGTCGCGCCCGAGATCGCGATATTTTTCCACGCCCTGGCGCCGCCGCTCCGGCAATTCGTGCGCTGCCTTGGCCATGGCCACGCGCGCCATCGCCAGTAGAAAGCGCGGATTGACGCCTTCGTCGCACGCCTTGATACACTCGCCGCTGAGCATGCAGGATTGCGCCCATCGGCGCGAGGCTTGCAGCCCCCCGCCGCCGCGGACAATGTCGATGACGCCGGCGATGATATCTTCGGGCCTGGCGTCCGCGATGCCGGCAGGCTTCACGCTCGGACAGACTTCGACGCACTTGCCGCACCGTGTGCAGGCATCGAGCATCTGTTCGACGCGTTCTTCGAGAGCCGTTTCGAAGGAGACGACGCTGGGCTGCATTTGGAACTCTCCGGCCGGCGCACGAGCCACGGGCCGATCCTTGCATCAAAACGTAGCCGACAGCTCTTGGTGCGTAAACGGAAGGTGTCAGGGGCGGACTATCTTCCGGCACCTCATCGGGGGCGCGGTTGTGCGATTGGCACCACCTGGGCGGTCAGGATGATCGAGGCTTGCGAAGGCTGCTTCGGAAGGCTGGCTTCATATCTCGCGGCCAAGTCCAGCAATCGTCGCTTGATGAACGGGTCAGCCTTCTCGGCGAGGATGCGACAATGCGCGGCACGCTGCTTTAAAAATTCACTGTCCATTATACCCACCTCTTGGACGCAACAAACACGCCAAATATTGCTCGTGGTGGTTTGGTATTTCAAGACAATAGATGGATTGGCCAACCCTGGCTGCCATCGGGCGAACGTCTCGGCACCGGCACGCGTGAACATCATACAGGTTCCGCTCTCGTGCCGAGACAGCCAGCCTGCCGTTTTTTCGGTGCATGTCGCTGCACGAAAAGACCCCGCCACGCCTCGACGGGGTCAAGTTCGGGAGGAGGCCTCACAATCGCCAGCGTGCCGCGAGATGGATCATGCCACAATTCGAAGATACCTAAAGCTCCAGCTTCACAACTAAACCGACACTATTTGTCCCAAACGATCTCCCCGCATTGGCATTCGAACACCTGGTATTGCTCGCCCTTCCGGGGGTCCAAGAGCGAGAGGAACAGGCGAGGCTCAGCGGCACATCTTGGACAAAATATCTGCTCTTTGTTCCGTGTCTCGTTGCCAGCGCGCCGAGTTGGATCGTCGTGCTCCATGATCGTTCCCGAAGGCATCACACGCTGCTCCTCCCACGCTCTTCCTAGCGTTGTTCCACCCTAGCGCGCCAAAGTACGTCGAACGTGATCAGGTCAGTCGGTGCCGTCGCTTGTGAAGCTGGTGCCCTTGCCTGTGAATCTAATGGATTGCCAGGCTTTGCTGTCGGCGCGCTGCCAATTTCAAAATTGGAATCCAGTTGTTCCGATGCAGGCGCGGGCCACTCCAGCGATGATTTCGAAAGCATGGGTTTGCCTTCATACCAGCATTTGCGTCCATCGATCAGACGCCAAGACCAGTACCCGTGCGAATTTGATGGCATCGCGGGACTGCATTGTTGTTTCGCGAACGCAGTTGGCACCACGCCCGGCAAGAACGCGCCGACAACGCAGGCGGCCAGCCCAACTGAGCTAATTTGTTTCCTCATCCGCAAAGATTACTCGTTGCTGCAACCTACTCACGGCGGCCACCAAATCGGGCCGCTCGAGAACTTCCATCAACTTGTCGAGGACACGCTCGTTATTGTGGGGTCGCGGCTCAAGGTATTCCTCCAGAATACGCTGGGCTTCGCTGACGGCTTGAAGAGCCAACTGTTGATCAGTCATCGCTTCCTACCCATTCGATGGCGACGCCCTGCAGGAAAGTGGAAGATCAAGCCAATTTTGGGAATTATCCCCTCAACTTTTGTTTCGGGCGTTAGTGTCGTTTTTGCTGTCACGATGCCCGCTGGCCCCTAGATTTAGCGGCTTTGGATTCTGTTCGTTTTTTGTTCTTTTCGTCACCCGCCCCGCGGGAGCTTTTCGTATGGCGGATATCGACATCATTCGAGCTGAGATGCGACGATCGAGCCCTGGATGTCAGTGACGTACGTTGCGCGGGTGGAACCCGCGATGAAACCGTGCAGACGAAGCGGTCCTCGATGTCGGATCTGATCCGACCAGCAGTTGGCGCTCATCGCGCTCGATGAAGAAGCTCCCGTCAAGGGTCGGCGCTGCGTTCGCTTAATATGCGTCCAATCGCCGGGTCCGGGTCTCCGGCTGCGGTTCGACTGGCGGAAGAATCCGGGCGGGCGTTCGCGGTGCTCTGGGGCGAACCGTTTGTTCCTGACTTGCCTTGAGCTGCTCGGCGATTGCTGCATAATCGCGAGTGATTTGTGACAGCGCGGCCTTGAACTGCTCGGCGGCTGCCGCATCGTCGCGAGTCATCTGTGACAGCGTCGCCATAAGCCGCTCGGCGACGGTTGCATTATCGCGGGTCAATTGTTCTTGGCTGTTCTTAAGCTGCTCGATCCCTTGCGCCACGTTCGCGAGATCGCGCGCCATCGTCTGAAGGCGTTGCATCAGTTCGGGAGACATAAGGGCGACTGTCGGAGCAGGGTCTTGCGGCGCGGTCTGAACCAAAGGCAGTGCCCACCGGGCAATAATCTGCTTGGTCGCATCGCCGTAAGACGATTCCCAAAACGCAACGACACCAAAGGACGCTGCCAGTAGCGATCCGACAAGGCCCAGCGCCAGGCCACCATGCGATGTGCGGCGGTCCGGGAGACTGGGTTGCGTCCGTTGATCCGAAGGATGGCGCGCGACTTTATCTTCCGATTCGGACACTCGTTCATCTACCCGCGCGATCTTTTCGTGAGCACGGGCGTTCGCTTCCTCCAACCTCTTGATCATGAGATCGAGTTCGTTCGACATAGGATTTATTCGGCGCTCTCGTGACAAACGTTAACGAAATATTACTGATCGAGTGTCGCCTTGCGCGGCTTAAAGGGCGGTAAATTCGATCGCTAAATTCCGATTGAAAAATATCGACGGTACGCATCGATTCAGCAGAGCCGGGTTCACCAAGGCTACCTGCGAGAGGCGGCATCAGGCGAAGGCGCTTACGGTTGGCATGCTGGCTTTAAGCGATTGATTGACTTGGTGCGGGCGGTGGGACTCGAACCCACACGACGTTGCCATCGAGGGATTTTAAGTCCCTTGCGTCTACCAGTTCCGCCACGTCCGCTTTAGTCACGGGATCAGATACTTAGCGTGTTTTTTGAGCCCAGGGAATGAGCCGGGCCCGTAAACCGCGGCCCTTCCTTAAGCGACTGCGCTTGACAAGGCAAAGCCTCAATGCCGACACCTCTGCCTGCTTTACGCAACCTCAATGTTGTCAGCTTACCAAGGCCAGATGATCGCTTCGCTTTTCTGCTTTTCCCACCCGCGGCCGCGCGCCCTCGCGCTGGCCTTGCTACTTGCGTTCGGCATGGGGCTCAGTGGTTGCGCTGACATGAGCGATACCATGACGTCTGCGTTCGCCGATCCCGCGAAATATGACCTTTACGATTGCAAGCAATTGGAAACCGAGCGCAAGGGCCTCGCTGCCCGTTCGGCTGAATTGCAGGGACTGATCAACAAGGCGCAGGCGGGGGCTGCCGGCCCGGTGGTGGCCGAAATCGCCTATCGCAACGAGTATATAGCGGTCCGGGGGCAGGCGAGGAATGCCGAAGAAGCCTGGCAGCGCAACAAGTGCCGCGAGACGCCGCCGACCGTGGCCAAGCCCACGGTGCCGTTGGTCCCACCGGCAAATGACAAGGCCGGCCGGCCGCCGATAAGGTCGGGCAGCGCGGTCTACTGAGCAAGGCTGTTGACATCGGCGGACGCACTCACGCGCGCCAATCGTAGATCCAATGCTGTCGCGCCAGCATGCGCTTTGGACCCATCGCCTTGATGGCGAGGTCTCGCGCGAAAGAAAGCGGGCTTGCGAGGTGATAGATGCGCCCCGCCTGCCGCGCGGCGCGCTGAACCCGCGCGACGCGTACCCGCCGCAGGCTTGCGTAGCGCTTGAGTGCCGTGGAAATGCTCGGCCCGCCCTGGATCTGGGTTTCTCCCAGGCACTTGCCGAGCACCGCGGCGTCCTCGATCGCCATCCCCGCGCCTTGGGCGGCAAATGGCAACATGGCGTGGACGGCATCGCCCAGCAGGGCGACGGCGCCCTCGGTCCACTCGCCGCCATCGGGAACGGTGAACAGCGCCCACTTCTTCCACCCATCGACGGCACCGATCAACATCCGCGGCACGGCGTGCCATCCCGCCGAGGCAAAGGCGCCTTTGACTTCATTGGCCTCGCCGGGCTCACTCCAGCCCGGCCTGTTCCAGGTTCCCGTAACCACCGCAACCACGTTGATCTGGCGCGCCCCTGAGATCGGATAGGCGACGAGATGGGCGTTTGGTCCCATCCAGAGCTGAATGCGGCGAGAGGTATGTTCGCGCGGCAACTGGGTTGCATCGAGTGTCCCGCGCCAAGCGATCAACCCTGAGAAACGCGGCTGTATCTCGGGGAACAAATGATGGCGGACTGCCGACCAGATTCCGTCGGCGCCGATCAGCGCCACCGCCAGTTCCTGCTGGCGCGCCGTGCCGCTGCGCTGGACGACCGTCAGACCCTTGACATGGGTACCGACATCCTCGAACTGGCAGCCGAGCCGCAATTCAATGTCGGGAGTGCTGTTGACCTCGGCCTGTAGCGCCGCCTGCAAATCGGCGCGGTGGACAACCCAATAGGGCGCGTCGGGTTGAAACATCGCGGTGTCAACGAGCGGGATTCGGGTGATCTCGCCGCCGCGGCGCCCGCTCATGAGGCTGATGGCTTCGGGCGTCACGGCACGGGGGGCAAGCCTCGGCTGCAAGCCGAGATCGATCAGAACCCGGCTCGCATTCGGCGAGAGCTGCAGGCCGGCGCCGGTTTCCTCGAGCCGCGCGGCCTTCTCAATAATGATGACACGAAAACCCACACGCGCCAGCACAAGGGAGGCCGTCAACCCCCCAATCCCGGCGCCCGCGATAATGATTGTGCGTGATGCCGCCACCGGCCCGTCAGGCGACCTTGTCAGTCAGCACGCATTCTGGCGGCCGAGCTTCGCCGGCCTTGAGGTCGGCGGCATACCGATAGAGCGTGGAGCAATAGGGGCAGATGATCTCGTTGTCGTTGCCGAGATCAAGGAAGACGTGCGGATGGTCGAACGGCGGATTGGCGCCCACGCACATGAACTCCTGCGAGCCGATCTCAATGACGGGAACGCCGGCATCGTTGTGAAAGTGCGGGACGATATGATCGGACATCGAATTCACCCATAGAAGCGACGGACTCAGACGACCCCATTTCGTCGCCGCATCGTCGAAAACACGGCACAACCATACTGGCGGATGCTGTTGATTCCTAGTGCACTGAAATCACAGGTGCCAAACGCTCGAAGCTACCTGGCTGCTGATTTGCTCCTGCAAATTCGACACAATCTTTTCGTCTCGGAGAAGCCCTTCTTTCGTCGGGGCCGTTGTGTCTTAAAAGCGGCACACCATTTTAGGAGAAGCGGAAACTTCGGGATTTCGGATGAAACTTTGGCGGATCGGTTGGGTTCTGACGGCGATGACGGTAAGCGGTGCCGCGCTTATCGTGTCGTGGCCGCATGCGCGGGAAGCCGGTGCAATTTTGGCGGCCCAGGACGATCCTGTCCGATTGTCCGACATCCGACTTAATTCCGAATTGCGGAATAACCAAAACATAGTCTCCGACCAGATCGAAGCCGCGCTGGCTGCCGGCGATGCTGGCCTTGCCGAAAGCTTTGTCGATCTTGCCAGGGAGAAGAACATCTCGCTGCCGAGCGACCTGTCGCAACGGGTGAGCGATGCCGTCAGCGAAGAAAGCTCCTCGTCGCATTTTGCAAAACGCTTTGCCGTCGGCCTCGTCACCGGAAATGCCGACGATGCCGGAAGCCTGTCGGGAACCGTTGCCGGCGATCTGTTCGTATTCGGCGACATCAGAGACGTCGTGCGCGAGAGCAAACACCTCGTCATGGGCGAGGATACCGATCATTTGGTGCTGGGCCTTGCCACCGCCGGCCTTGCCGTGACGGCGGCGACCTATGTCTCGGTTGGCGGCGCGGCACCGCTCCGCGCCGGTCTCACGCTGGTCAAGGACGCGCGCAAGGTCGGGCGGCTCGGCGAGGGGCTCACCGAATGGGCCGGCCGTTCGGCGCGCGAGATGGTCGATGCGCCGTTGCTGCAAAATGCCGTTGCGTCCGGCTCGGTGATGCATCCAGGGCAAACCGTCAGCGCCATCAGAGCCGCGTTCCGCGCCGAGAAGGCTGGCGCGCTGGTGCGGCTTGCCAAGGACGTCGGGCGCGTCAGCGAAAAGGCCGGCGCGCGTGGCGCGCTCGATACGTTGAGAATTGCGGAGGGCCCGGCAGATGTGGCGCGAGCCGCACGGCTGGCGGAGTCCAAGGGTGGGCAAACCCGCGCGATCCTGAAGATGCTGGGACGCGGTGCCTTATTGCTCGCGGCCGGCGCCTTCGATCTTTCGCTGTGGATTTTCGGCGCACTGTTCGCATTGTTCGGCCTGTTGTCGTCGATCAAGGCCGCCACGGAGCGGTTGACACAGTCGTGGCTCGATCGCCGGAAGGCAAAGGTGTTGCGAAAACAGATGGCGGCTGCGGCTTAACCGGCGATGGCAAGAGCCGGCATAAACGGCTAGTTTTTGGCTGTTCCCACCTTTCCCCGAACACGGAATATCCGATGCCGAGTTTTCGTAACGGCGCTGTTGAAATTGCCTATCTCGACGAAGGCGAGGGCGATCCGATCGTTCTGGTGCACGGCTTCGCGTCGACCAAGAATGTGAACTGGGTGTATCCGACCTGGGTTTCGGAGCTGAAAAAGAGCGGACGCCGCGTCATTGCGTTCGACAATCGCGGCCATGGCGAATCCGGCAAACTCTACGATTCAAGCGCTTACGAGATCGCAATCATGGCCTCCGATATCACGGCACTGATGGATCACCTGAACATCGCGCGCGCCGATGTCATGGGCTATTCGCTGGGATCGCGGATGACCGCGATGCTGGCGCGAAGCGCGCCCGAGCGGTTGCGCTCGGTGATTCTTGGCGGCATCGGAATTGGTTTGATCGAGGGCGGCGGCCCCGGAGAGAACGTCGCGAAGGCACTCGAGGCCACCTCGCTCGAGGACGTGACCGATCCGGTCGGGCGGACGTTCCGCGCGTTCGCGGACCAGACCCGCTCCGATCGCCTTGCGCTCGCGGCCTGCCTGCGCGGTTCGCGTCGCCTGATGACGAAGGAAGAAGCCGCTGGGATTGCCGTGCCCGTGCTGATTGCGGTCGGCACCGTGGATGAAATCGCGGGCTCGGCGGAAGCGCTCGGAAAGATCATTCCCGGCTCCCAGGTGCTCAACATCCCAAATCGCGACCACATGCGGGCGGTCGGCGACAAGGTCTACAAGGCGGGCGTGCTGGATTTTCTTTCACGCCGCAGTTGAGTCTTCGTTTCCTTCATCGTCGCGTGCGAAGCGACGGATTCCTGCGATCAGAATCACGAACGTTGCCAGCCACACCAGACGCGAACCGTAGCGGTCATGTGGCCCCGATATCACGCCGCAGACAAAGGCGTTGGCGAGCAGCGCCAAACATACCGTTGCAGCGAGCAGGGTGAGTTCGTCAAGGTGTCGTCGCCAGATCGCGGTCACGGACATTCCGAAGATCAGCAATATTGAGATCAGCGCGACCGGAACATGGACCAGATTGATCGGGCCGAAGGTGATGAATCCGGTCTGCTGCCGCGCCGCGTTCATCAGCTTCACCTGCTGCGGCAGATAGCGCTTGATGATGCCATAGGTGTGGGCCGTCGTCGGACGGTCGGTGTTTTCGCCGGTGGCCACCTTGAGCATCTGTTCGCCTGCCGCCATCAACGCCGCCTCGGTCTGCCACAGCGGGTATTCGGCCAGCGCGTGGATGGTGATGTATCCCATTTCATCGCCCATGCCAGGAAAACGACCGAGCTTGTTGAACACGGTCTCGCGGCTCCAGAGGAAATCATCCGCCGTTTCCGGCAAATCGTCGCGGTAGGGGCAGAGCTTGAGATGCTGGTCAGGGCAATGATCGTGCAGATAGCGGGTCACGATGCCGTCCTGAAGCATGCGCGCGAACGCAATCGAATAGCCGCCGGGTGTCCACGCCACTTGTCCGGACAAAGCGAAATTGGCCAACAGCAGCATGATGGCACCGGCTGCAATAGTCAGGGTTCCCTGCGCCAGATGCGAGGCGGGAATTCGCCTGTGGAGGAAGGGGCGTGCGATCCATCCCACGCAGCACAATCCGAGCAGCACGGCCAGCGTGGCGCTGTGGGTGGCCGCCGCGAACGCGGTGAAGGCAAACAACGCGCCCTTCTCGAGTCCGGAGATTTTGTCGCCATGCAGCACGAGAAGAAACAGCGACAGCACCGACAGGCCGGCAAAGATATCCGTCAGCAGCATGCTGGCGAGCCACGGCAGCGCGGTGGTCAGGGTCAGCGCGAAGCACAGTGCCAGAAGCCGCCCCGGCGTCGCCAAGCCGAACATCCGCAGCGTCATTTGCAGGATCCACATCGACAGCCAGCGTCTGGATCCCGAGGTTGAGCCAGAAATAGGTGTTCTCGCCGAAATGCAGAAAGAGGCCGAACACGGTGGATCGGCTGGGGACGAGATAGCCCTCGTACCATCGCGCCAGGTAGCCGCCTGTATCCGACTGGAGCAGCGGATAGCCGTTCCAGAGTGCGGGCGCGAGCAGCATCAGGGGGACGGCGAGAGCGACTACCCAGACCCAGACCGAATCCGCGGCGCGCGCCCGTAAGGTTTGTGTTGTGATGTGTCATCTCCCCCGAATTTCGGCCACTATGCGCGGAGTGCATGATGCGCGGAAATCCACCAATGGTCGGAGGAGGCCGCTTGATTTCCTGAAATGCCCAACCAAGTTCTAGCAACGATTTAGATCGAGAGGGGTCCGATTTTTGCAAGGAAAGCTCGTCACTTCAAGGGTTTAGGGGACGGTCGAAGCTTATGGCGACATTCACCTTGATGTGAGCGGGAGGGACAGTCATCGGCCCGTCGTGCTAGGATGTGTTCTTGAGGGCAACCGAAGAAATTGCGAGAGCAGCAATGGCAAAGCATCAGACCAATCCGCAAGGTGGGGCAAAACTGGCAGCTCTCGATCCGATCTGGGATCGCGTGCGCGCCGAGGCGGAAGATATCGTTCGTCGCGAGCCCGAGCTTGCCTCCTTCATCTATTCGACCGTACTGCACCACGACCGGCTGGAGGATGCGGTGGTACATCGCATCGCAGAGCGTCTCGACCACTCGGCCTTGTCGGGCGACCTGATCCGTCAGACCTTTGACGAGGCGCTGCGCGACGATCCCGATCTCGGCAACGCGTTCCGCGCTGACATGGTGGCGGTTTACGACCGAGATCCCGCGACCTCGCGCTTCATCGATCCGCTGCTTTATTTCAAGGGATTCCATGCGCTGCAGACCCACCGTTTGGCGCACTGGCTGTTTCAAAAAGGCCGCAAGGATTTTGCCTACTACCTGCAGAGCCGTTCATCGGCCGTGTTCCAGACCGATATCAATCCGGCGGCCAGGATCGGCCGCGGCATCTTCCTCGATCACGCCACGGGATTTGTGTGCGGCGAGACCGCGGTCATCGAAGACGACGTCTCGATCCTGCACGGCGTTACCCTCGGCGGCACCGGCAAGGAAAACGAGGATCGACATCCCAAGATTCGTCACGGCGTCTTGATCGGGGCCGGTGCGAAAATTCTCGGCAATATCGAGGTCGGTCATTGTGCCCGGATTGCCGCGGGCTCCGTGGTCGTAAAGCCGGTCCCGCACAATATGACGGTGGCCGGCGTTCCCGCCAAAATCGTCGGCGAGGCGGGTTGTGCCGAGCCGTCGCGCACCATGGATCAAATGCTCAACGCGATCGGGCTGTAAGTTCAAGCCGCACCCATACAAATCGGCCCCGAAAATGCGCGCCGGGGGCGAGGCGGTTTTGCGAATGGACGGCGGGCCAGTCAAAAGCCCAAAAAAACTGCAGCTAATATTCAGGGGATATGACTGGCGGTTCGCGCCGTCTCGTCCTAAAACTCCCCCATTGGACCGTATTGGAGACCGCCGTGGACGTTCAGGAAGTCAGGAAACTCGACGCCTACCTCAAGCGCCTGTTCGGCAACCCCAAGATTCGTGTGGTGCCGCGGCCGAAGAAGGATGACTCAGCCGAGGTCTATATCGGCGAGGAATTCATCGGCGTGCTGTTCGTCGACGACGAAGACGACGATCGCTCGTTTCAGTTCCAGATGGCGATCCTCGAGGACGATCTGGTCGAGCAGGGCTGAAGACGCCTGCCCAATGGCCGTCGTTGCGAGGAGCGGAAGCGACGAACAATCCGGCTTGGCCGAGTACGACACATCACTGATTGCCTCGCTTCGCTCGCAACGACGCAACCAACGATCTAGCTGTGCGGCCCGCGCAACGCTTGCGTCAGGTGGTCCATCGCCTCCGCGACCTCACGCCATTGCGCAAGCCAGCTCCTGGGAAAGCGAAAAGTCAGGTCGGCGCCCTCGATACGCCGTTCGCTCAGGCACATGCCGGGGGTCGCGGCGTCGCGGGTGCAGCGCGCGCTGATATTCGATGCACTTGAATAGAACAGATCCTCATTGCCGTAGGGCGAACCGTCGCGAAAGCCGCGCATCGTCAATCCGTTCTCTGCCGATGTCGCGCTCTGCTCGAGATAGCGCGGATAGATGGTGCGCGTGCGCATATCCGGCGCAAGTGAATCATGATGGGCCGCGATCGACAGGAAAATCCGGTCGATGGGCTGCATCGTTTCTTCCAAATTGTTCGCGCTGACGTGTTTTGGGGCTTCGGGCGGCTCCAGCGAGGGGAAGGCGAAGCTCAGATCGACGCGTTCCTGCGGTCCGGAATGACGCTGGATATTCATGCGGATCGCCGTGGTCGGAACGTTGAACAGGGTATTCCCGATGCTGACGGGCAACCGTGCCGGACCGCTGGAGGCCTCCGGTTCCCAGGTCGGCCACAACAGAAAAGCGACCAGGCCAATGGCGCTCGCGGCGATCGCGCAGGCGACCGCGATCGGAAGCAGGTGGCCGCGAGGGTCCTTGCGGGTATCACGCGCGATATTCTGGGCTGTGGAAAGCAATGTCATGAAGGGGCATTCGCAAGAGACGGCAGGGGTCGCGCCCCGAATCATCGCCAAATATGCCATGTGGCCGCGCATTTCCGCATGGATTTGCGTCATGGAGCTGCCCACGAGCCATGTGCCAGCCGGGGTTCAGGCTGCCTCCATTAACCTTTCCTTAAGGATGTGATGGCGCAGGACGGCCGATTTTGCGAAGCAGTTTGGGTTCGGAAGAGTGGTAGCGGATGAGCCTGCAATGTCGCCTGATGCGTTGAATTCCCTGTTCTCGCTTTGCATCGGTTTTGCGTTCGCGGGCGCGCTCACCAGCGGATACCAGGCCATCGTGCAACGGCCCGCGGGATTTGGGCTGCTGCAAGAGGGTGTGGCGCCAATGACTTTCGCCGCGGTGCCGTTTCTGGTGTTTGCCGCTCCCTTCATCATCATGCGCAATACGCTGCGCGGTGCGCAGATCGAACGCCGCCGCTTCGAATTCGTGATGATGGCGACCGTGCTGGCAGGGATCTGGAGCCTGATGTCGGGCACGTTTTTCGTGATGACGTTGCGCGCCGCCGGACTGCTGGCCTGAAGCTTTTGGTTTTGGCGCACGCTTTCCGGATGCTGAAGTGGTACCCGCCCCCGGATCAAGTCCGACGGCATGCTTCGCTTGAAAACGCTTTGACGGCTGTGCCAGTGTGCTCCTGAAGACAAAGGAGACCACGGGCGCATGGCGATCTATGAACTCGACGGGCAGGGGCCCGAACTTCCCGAAAACGGCAACTATTTCATCGCCGATACCGCCGCGGTGATCGGCAAGGTGCGCTTGCTCAACGCCGCGAGCGTCTGGTTCGGCGCGGTGTTGCGCGGCGACAATGAGTGGATCGAGATCGGCGAGAATTCCAATGTGCAGGACAATTCGACCTGCCACACCGACCGCGGCTTTCCGCTGACGATCGGAAAGGATTGCACGGTCGGCCATAACGTCGTTCTCCACGGCTGCACGCTTGAAGACGGCGCGTTGGTCGGGATGGGTTCGATCGTCATGAATGGCGCGAGGATCGGCCGCGGCAGCATCGTCGGTGCGGGGGCAGTGATCACGGAGGGCAAGGAATTTCCCGAGCATTCGCTTATCATCGGCGCGCCGGCGCGCCTGATCCGCGCGCTTGACCCAGCGCAGGTGGCCGCCATGGGAAGTGCCGCCAAATTCTACGTCGGCAACGGACCGCGTTTCAAAAAGGGCATCAGGAAGATCGGCTGAAGCGCCACTGCGGAGTTTGAGGCCATCGTCTGAGGAATCCTCAGGGTTTCGTTTTGCCCGGCTTTTTCGTCGGCATTTCCGAGAGCTTCGCGCTCTTGCGCAGCGCGTCCCGGAGGTCGATGGGAATTCCGTGCTTTCTGAGCAAATCGGCGAACGCCTCGTCCGCGAGCTCCTGAAGGGTCGCCATCCTGTTGCGCGCGAGCTGCTTGAGCTTGTCGAACGTGTCGTCGTCGAAGGCGATCAATTTGCGCACGCGTCCTCGGCTCCTGCAAGCTGGCGAAGGTTCTCACCTTCAAGAGGCAACAGTGAACGTCGTTCCCGAGGATTATCAGGGAATACTCAACCAGCCAAATGCACAAGCAGGGCGTGAGCGATGCTGTCGTGCTGAGATCGAGCGTCAGTCGCGTAGAAGTGAGCAAAATGCGCCGGGATTCCATCACGATCCCGAGAAAATACCGGAACGGGCTTCGCGCAGCGGAGTATTAAATAGTCGGGTCGGGGCATCCACGGGAGGGACGGAAATGTTGCGCAAAACGATGATCGCCCTGTTCGCAGTTGCGTCAATCGGCATGTTACTGCCGGATGTGGCCTTGGCGCGCGGTGGCGGTGGAGGTGGAGGTGGCGGCCACGGTGGCGGCGGCGGATTTGGCGGCGGCCATGGTGGTGGATTTGGCGGCGGCCACGGCGGCGGATTTGGAGGCGGCTTCGGCGGCGGTCGTGGCTTCAGTGGAGGATTTGCCGGAGGCGGAATGCGTAGTGGAGGGTTTGGTTCCAGCTTCGCGCGCTCGACGGCGGTCGGCGCCGCGGGAGTTGCCGCAGTCCAGGGCGGCCGCTTCGCAAGCGGCGGTTTCAACCAAGGCTTCCGCCACGGCGGCTTCCACCATGGATTCCATGGGCGGAGGTTCTTTGTCGGCGGATTCTGGGGGCCCGGCTACTACGACGATTATTATGATTACCCGTACTACGTGGCCGACGACTCCTATTACGACAATGGCGGTTGCTACGTTGTGCGGCAACGCGTGCACACGAGGTACGGCTGGCGCGTGCGGCCGGTCCAAGTCTGCGGCTAGCTCCGTCCGCGGCGGACTTCGCCATTCTCGACCTGAAACGTCTTCGTTTTCGGTCAATTATAGTTGAGGGCCGCGAGCGCCAGGGAAAATCGAGCGGCTTCGGTGTAATCTCCACCGAAGCCGCCCTCTCTTATGCCGTCAGCTGGTACGCAGCTTGCTTTGTCTTGCTTCGTCTGGAGCGAGATGACTTTTCTTCGAGTCGTCATCGCGCTCTATCTTTTTGTTTGAGCATGATCTCCGCGCAAACGCTTTCGCGTTTTCGCGAGGGAAAACCGGTATCCACTTTTCCGGATCATGCTCTTGCTGCCCACGAGGCGCATGGAGGCCAATCGATGTTTCCGATGCTCACGGCCCCCGGCCTGACGTTGCTGTTCCTCGGAATAGTCGTTGGCCTCGGCGTATCCTTTGTGTGGATATTCTGGGAAATCGAGCAGGTATCCAAATCGCAATTGTCAAAGTCGCCTTTGTCGAAGTCACACCGCAACGGCGATCGCTTCGGTTAGGCGGCGCCGATTTGACCCGCGCGTTTTCACCCGTTCCGAACTGAAAAGGCGTGCGGGCAGAGCATCCACGCGCCTTTTTGGACTCACAGTGGGTTTAGCTCAGCACTTTATATTTCTTGAGCCAGGCCTGCATCTGATTCCATCCGTCCTCGGCTGCCTCCTTGCGGTAGCTAGCGCGATAATCGGCGTGGAAGCCGTGCGGCGCACCCGGATAGATCTTGAACTCGGCGGTCTTCTTGGCCTCCGCAAGCGCGGCCTTCAGCGCCTCGACGGTGGCGACGGGGATGCCGGTATCGGCCTCGCCGTAGAGTCCCAGTACCGGCGCTTTCATCTCGGGCGCGAGCTGGGTTGGGCTCTTCGGCCACAGCGGGCTCGGCGCGTCGACCGGCGGCCCGTAAAACGAAACGCCGGCCTTGAGCTGGCTGCTATGGGCGGCATATTCCCAGACCGTGCGTCCTCCGCGGCAAAATCCGATGATGCCGAGCCGGCTGGTGTCGCCGCCTTTCGCCTTGGCCCAGGCGACGGTGCTGTCGAGGTCGGATAAGAGCTCCGCATCGGGCTTGGCGTTGACGATCGGCAAAAGCTGCGGAATGTCGGTGATCTTGGTGAGATCACCTTTGCGGTAGTAATAATCGGGTGCGACCGCGAATGCGCCGAGCTTGGCAAGACGCCGCGTGACGTCGCGGATGTATTCGTGCAGCCCGAAGATTTCCATCGCGACCAGGACGACCGGCGGGTTGGCCACGCCCTTCGGCCGCGCGAAATAGCCAGGCATCTCGCCATCGGCGACCTTGATTTTGACGTCGCCCGTTTCGAGGCCATTGGTGTCGGTCTTGATGACATCGGCGCGCACCGGACCGGCCGCCAGCGTATACCCCGCCGCAACGGCGGCGGACGCGGTCATGAAGCCGCGGCGCGAAAACGGCGCGGTCTTGGTCAGTCCGATGACATCGGACGTCAGTAAAGTGTCGGTATTCATGTGGATTCCTCAGCACTTGTGGAGGCGGGCATACAGCCGGCAATTCCGGCCGAACGCAAATCACCAGCCTGCGAGGTACGAGCCCGGAGGTGACCCGAGGCTTCGCCCGGCCAGCCCACCAGGCCGCGCAACCAGGGTGCAAAAAGCAGGGCCGTCGGCGTAGTATTGACGCCAACGGCCCTGCCAGCCCCGGATTCCAATTGGCTTACGCCATCCGGCAAACCTCAGCTTGACTCACTGGCGCGCCAGACGATGTGATCCATTTCACAAAGGGCCCAAAGAAGTTGCAGCCAGCTCACTCACTTTGAGCGGCGGCGGATTAGGTTCCTGTTCCCGATGATCCGGTGGCCTCTTCGCCCGAGCGATCGCGGGCTAGGTGAATGTGTCGGGCTGCCGGAACAAATGACAGCCATGCTGTCGCATTCGTTTTGAGAGGATGTAGCCGTCACTTGTCCGGCTTCTTTTTGGCACCGAGCAACAAGGATCGACGGTCAGCAGCCATCACAAGACGCCGATTGAATCGGCGGCCCAAGGCTGCCATGATCATGCACACTAATGCAGTCAATCCGAATCTGCAGGTCTTAGGGAGGCGATCATGAAACACGGCGCGATCATCGGCGTCGCTTTATCCGCATTGGCGCTGTTCGGCAGTTTTGGCATCGCTCACGCTCAGAGCGATTGCAAAACGTTGGTGAAGCCGTCTCCGTTCGGTCCAGACGATCAGATCGGAGCGACCAATCGCATTACTCCTGCCGTGACCAAGGCTGCCGCCGCGGAAATCCAGACCGGCGCTGTCGTTTCCATGGCCTACAATCTGGTTGACGGCGTGCCGCTGTTCGGCCCCCGGTTCACCAAGACGATGTTGACGACCGCCTCACTCGTTCCTGGTGCCGAATACGGCAAGAACAAACTGACCTATATGGAAGATACCTATCTAAGCCAAAGCCACGTCGGTACGCACATCGACGGAATGGGTCACATCGGCATCTTGGATTGCTATTACAATCAAACCCCGATGGGAAAGTTCGTCACCCAGAACGGCTTGAAGAAGCTTGGCCTTGAAAACCTCAAGACTTTTGCCACCCGCGGCGTGATCCTTGACATGGTCAAGGTGTTCCAGGACGCAGGCAAGCTGAAATCCAATGCGGCCTGTCGGACGCCGTGCCTCGACGGTGGCACGGTGATTACCGATGCCGACATCCAGGCCGGTTTGAAAATGTACAACGTCACCCTGCGTGAAGGGGATGCCGTGTTCATCCATACCGGCTGGGGAGACCTCTTCAACCAGTATCCGGCGCAGAACGCCAATTATAACAAATCGGAGCCCGGTATCAGCAAGGCGGCTGGGCAATGGCTTGCCAATCAGAAAGTGGTGTTGGTTGGGACCGATACCTGGGCGGTTGAGGTAATCCCCAGCGAGGACACCATGGAAGCCTTCCCGGTCCATGCGATCCTGCTGACCGATAACGGCATCCACATCGTAGAGAACGTTCGTACGGATTTGATCGCGGCAGAGGCGGCGAGCAGCAAACGCGCGACCTTCTTCCTCTCGATGACTGTTCCGAAGGCGGTCGGCACGACCGGCACCTTCGTCAACATCGAGGCAATCCGCTAGCGTGCCTGGAACAGGCCTGACTGAACGGAATCCAATGACGGCGTTTCGGATGAAGCGCCGTCATTTCTTGTTGGCCGCCCTTGCGACGATTTCGTCGAGGCGATCTGCCGGCGCGGAGCCACGGCGCTTCCGCGTGGCATTTGCCAATCTGAACGAGGAGCCGGGCACGCGGGTCGACGGTCTTGGCTTCACCGGTGCCGAAATCCGTCGCAGCTTTGAACTCGCCTCGCGCAGCTTGCCGATAGACATGATCTACTACGACAATCGGGGCGACGCCGAAAAGGCACTTGGCAATGCGAGGGACGCGGTCTCCAGCAAGGCCGACTTGCTGATCGAATATAATTCCGATGTGAAGGCAAATTCGGAAATCGGACGCTTGCTGAAAGCGGCGGGTATTCCCGTGCTCGCGATCAATTATTCCATTCCAGGTGCGCCGCTTTATACGGCCGACAATATCGGGGCAGGCCGGATCGCCGGTCAGGCGCTCGGAAAGTTCGCCAAAGAGAACTGGCCCGATCAAATGCCGGTCGCGGCGATCCTTGGGGACGTCTCCGATCCGGGCCCTGCTGTCACTGCGCGCATTCAGGGCTTGACGGAGGGGTTGAAGCAGGAACTGCCCGACCTTTTGCCGGTCCAATTGGATAGCGCCGGCCATTCGGTTCGCGCAGGCGGCGTACTCGCCAAATTTCTCGCTGCCCAAACCAGGCGCAAGGTGCTTGTGGCCACGCTCGACGATGCCTCCGCTCTCGCCGCCAAATCGGCGATCGAAGCGGCCGGGCGTATCAGCGATTGCGTCGTCGTGAGCCAGGGCGCCGACCGCAGCATCCATGGCGGCGCGAGCGAGAAGAAGGAGATCGATCCCGCCAATCGCGGCAGCATCATTCTTGGGTCGGTCGCCTATTATTTCGACCGCTACGGATACGAGATCCTGCCAATCGCCTTGCGGATATTGCGGGGTGAGCAGGTGCCGCCGCAAACTTCAACCAAACACGTCCTGATTTCCGCGAAGAACGTGTTTGTCGAATATCCGCCGTATGACATGAACTAACCTCAGTTTCCCGGCGGCCCATAATAGTAGATACCATTGCGGCCTTCCTCTGGGTTGGTCATGGTGGCGAATGTCAATCCGTCATTCGAGCCGGCGGAGGCGATGGAGTTGAGGGCGAGAGCGGGAAGGGTGCCGCCCTTGACCAGACGGTCTCCAACCATGGCGACCCGGCGAATGGCGCCGGAGCTTCCGATGTAAATACCGAGTGGACCGGGCCCGTCGTCGATCGCGGCCACGAAGGCGACGGTGGCGCTGCGGCCGAAATTGGGCCAAGGACCGAAGGCGGAATACCGGCCGCCGCCCGGCGCCGCTTCGCCCGTGACCGCCAATTGCGTCAAACCGCTTGCATTGGCGAGCAGCAGCGCTTCGGAAGCCGCCTTCGAGCCCAGATGCGCGACGAAGGCGACATTGTCCTCGTCATCGATCGCAGTACGCTCCGAGAAACGCACCAGCATTTCGCCTCCGGGGCCGATCTCCCCCGCACCGACAAGAAGGTGCAATTCGCTGGCGCCGACGGCAAAAATTCCACCCAGTACGGCCCCGTGCTCAATGATCGCGGGGAAGGCCACAACGCCCTTGTTGTTGATCGCGGGAAGACCGAAGCGGTCAAAGGTACCGCCGCGCGGGGCCGGATCGCCACCTGCCACGAGCTTGCGCAACACGCCGCGGCTATAGAGATACAATACTTGCATCGTTTCGCGGCCTCGCCTGACAGTGCTCACAAAAGCGATTTCGTCGCGATTGTTCAGCACCGGCGCGTCGAATTCGACAAAGGTTCCGTTTCGCACGCCTGGCGCGTCCGTCCCGCTTAGCGCAATGATCTTGAGGCGACCTTCGGCAGCAAGAAAAATCCCCTCGGTGGCGCGCGCTCCGGCAACGTTCGCACCAAATGCGATCTTGCCCGCATCGTTCAGGGCAGGCAGTGGATGCCGCGCGAATTCGGACAGGACGCCGCCTCCCGGCACCGTATCGCCGACCGCGGCCGCCTTCGTAATTCCCGAGACGGTCGAAAGGAAGATACCCTCCGCCGCCTTCGCCCGCGCAACGCTTGCGTAAAACGCAATCTGGCCGCGACTGTTGACAGGCGCAACGATCGGCTGCGAGCCCACGTCGAACCGGTCGAAGCTGCCGCCACCGGGGGCGGCCTGTCCGGATGCCACGACCAGCCGCAACGCGTTGACCACAACAGAAGCCGACGGCGCCGCAGCCTTGCGCTCTGGTTCTGACAGACTTGCCCATAACACTGCGAGCCAAAGACACGAGACCGCCGCGCCTGCTACCGCAAGGCGGGAACGCGCGCTTGCCAGAAGTGGTCCGCCGAAAGGCGACCGTTGGGGGACATCCATTGCCGTCAATTCTTCATCATGCCGGCCTTGAGCGTCGTGACGTCATGGCGAAGCATCTTCAGATAGGTGTCCGCTTCTCCGCCTGGCTTCGAGAGAGCGTCACCGTAGAGGGTGCCGCCGATGGAGGCGCCGGTCTCCTTGGCCACCTGCTGCATGGCGCGGGGGTCGGTGATGCTGTCGAGGAACAGCGCATGGATTTTCTCCTGTCGGATTTGTTGGGTGAGACGCGCCAGTTCGGCCGCGGACGGTTCGCTGTTGTTTGTCCAACCATTGATTGACAGCAGCGTGATGCCGTAGGCCCTCGCCAGATACTGCAACGAATCGTGCGAGGCCAGGACGCGTCGCTTCGCGGCCGGCAAAGCCGCGATCTCGGCCTTGGCCCAGGCGTCGAGCGCCTGCAATTCCTTGATGTAGGCGTCCGCGCGCCCGCGATATTCCGCCGCATTTGCCGGATCACTTTTGGCCAGGGCGGCGGTGATGTTCCGGACGTAGACGACGCCGTTCTTCGGGTCGAGCCAGGCATGCTGGTCGATCTCTTCTTCGGTGGATTTACTCCGTGGCCTGCGCTCTTCATTTGAAGTGTATGTTTTCGCCCCTCTGCTCACGACGATTTTGGCACCGCTGAACTTCACCTGCTTCAGCAGAGGTTCAAGCCAGGGTTCGAACTCGTCGTTGAGATCGTTCATGAAGACGATCTTGGCTTCGGCGACATTCTTGCCGTCGGCCAGTGACGGCTTGAAAAGCTCGGTATCGCCGGCCGGTCCGACCAGCGTGACGAGGTCGATCTTGTCGCCGGCGACGTTCGCAACGATATCGCCGATAACGCTGAACGTCGCTACGACCTTAATTTTCTCGGCAGCGCCGGCCGCGCCGCCACCAAGCAAGATCGCAACGCCCGCAAGAATAAGGCCGATCCGAGCGCCGATTGAAGCATGGCTACTCATTGCACTCTCCTAAGGCCCTTGGGTTGACGTATCCGACCCGCTGTTAGCAACGACATGCCGTAGATTGCCCCAGCGCTTATCACGATTGCCGGCCCGGAGGGCAGATTCGCGTAATAGGAAATCAACAGCCCCGCAAGGGCTGCGGCCATTCCGAACACCGTCGCGAGTGCGATCGTCGGCCACACCTTCTGCGTCCAGCAACGCGCGGCGGCCGCGGGCAGCAGCAGCGGTCCGATCGCAAGCAAGGTGCCAAAGGCCTGGAAACTTGCGACGAGATTGAAAACCACGAGCATGATGAAGATCGCGCGAAAGACGCCGCCGCCACCTCCGACAGCGCGGAGGAACGCCGGGTCGAAGGATTCGATCACCAAAGGGCGATAGAGCGCGGCGACGACGAGCATTGTCACGCTGCTGATGCCGGCGACGAGCAGCAACGCCTTCACATCGATCGCAAGCACGGTCCCGAAAAGGACGTGCATCAGGTCTGCCTGACTGCCGCGCGCGGCGACGATCAGGACGCCGAGTGAGAGAGAGACGAGATAGAAGGCGATCAGGCTTGAGTCCTTGCGCTGCGGCCTTGCCCCTGCCGAGAGCGCGGCCAGCGCCGCGACGGCAAATCCCGTCAACAGTCCTCCCACGGTCAGCGCAGCCAGGGAATAGCCTGCGTAAAGAAAGCCGAGCGCAGCGCCGGGCATGACGGCATGCGACAACACATTCGCGTCCAGACTCTCGTGGCGCAAGAGCAGAAGGGTGCCGATAGGTCCGTTCGCCAAGGCGAGAGCGAAGCACGCCACCAGTGCGATTCGCATGAATCCGAATGACCAGAACGGATCGATCAAAAAGCCAATCATCTGTGCACTCACGCGACCCATCCGTTTTGGCCGCCCTGCGACGGACCCAGCGCTTGTTGGGCGCGCGCAAGATTGTCGGCCGAAAGCGAAAGCAAGGTGTCTCCCCAGGCGATGGGGGTGCGCGCCAACAGAAGCGTCGCGGGGAAGTATCGGCGTACTTGATCGTGATCATGCAGCACGGCGACGACGGTTCGACCTTCCTCCCGCCAGCGTTGCAAGAAAGGCAGTAGATCCGCGGTCGTGCTCTCATCCAGGGAGGCGAAGGGCTCATCGAGCAAAATGACGTCGGCGTCCTGCAGAAGCAGCCGCGCAAACAGGGCCCGCTGGAATTGACCGACGGAAAGTTCGCCAATTGGCCGATCCGTGACGGCCGAGAGGCCGACGGCCGTGAGTGCCTCGCGGACTTTTTCGGCGAGGTGCGGCGGAGGCTCGCGGACTGATCCGAAATTTCGCCAATCGCCGAGTGCCACGAGTTCGGCGACCGTGATCGGAAACCCGCGGTCGAGTTCCTCCCGTTGCGGCAGGTACGCCAGGCGATGGCGCGCGAGAGCGGCGCAAATCACCTCGCCGGTGACCGGCCGAATGATCCCGGCAAGCGCCTTGAGGAGCGAGCTCTTGCCGGCCCCGTTTGGGCCGATGATCGCCGTGAGGCTTGCGGGCGCAAACTCGCCGGTCAAGCCCTCGAAGGCGCATCTTTCGCCATAGCAAACGGAAAGATTGCGAACCGCGATCCCTTGCTCTCCGCGACGACTTGGTTGGTCAGATATGTCAGGATCGTAGCCGCTGTCGAAATAATCAACGAAGGCGGTCTGCGCGCTGCCTCCTAGCGCGGAGAGCGAAACCGCGAGGGATTGGCGCAGGGGTCTGGTGGCGACGCGAACCACGCTGACCATGTCGGAGGTGAACCGACGCCACGCGGGATCCGAAGAACTGGCCATTACGCGTCCGAGTGAGGGAATGCCACAACCGCGCCGGAAGTGTAGGGAGCATGGTTGGGAGGGTCAATCCTGCGGCATTTGTCGCCTTTCGTCTTGAAGACGAAACCGGCCGACAAGTCGCGTCGCCGGTTCCGCGTTCCAAAAAAATTGCGGCCGGCTCTTGAGAGAAGAAGACTGGCCCGCTGACTGATCCAATTGATGATTTCAGTGATTGACGGCCTTTTGCCGGGTATTCGCCCCGTTCAGCAGGGCCGTCCACACGATCCCGTTCGTCCGCGTTGAGCCTCAGCGATACAGATCGGCACGGGTCGGGGGCATGCCGGAGGGCCCGCGCACGCGGTTTGAGGTCAGCGTCTGAAAAATCTCGATGCTGCCGCGCGCAAAGCCCATCGAGACAACGGCGAGATAGGCGATCCACAACCTGGTCTTCTCGCTGCCGACCTCGCGCTCTGCGGCTGCGCGGTTCGCCGAAAGGCGATCGTGCCAGAGGTGGGTGGTGCGAGCGTAATGCTCGCGCCACGCTTCAACGTCGTGCACTTCAAAACCGTGAAGCTCGAGGTTTGCGATCGACATGCCGAGATGATCGAGTTCGCCGCCCGGAAAGATGTAGCGAGCAATCGCCGTGGCGGCTGCTGCGTCCCGTCGGCGGCGTCGGTGGAAGCGCTCGTAACCCTTTGCGCGCAGCGTAATCGCGTGGTGAAGGTACAATCCGCCGGGCTTCAGCAGGCGGTTGACCGTTTTGAAGTATGTCGGATGATTGGCTTCGCCGACCTGCTCGAACATGCCGATCGAGGCGATCTTGTCGAAGCTGCCCTCCACAAGCGCGTAGTCGCGCAGTTCGAGCGTCACCCTGTCCTCGAGCCCAAGCCGGGCGATTTTTTCCCTTGCATAGGCGAATTGTTCTTCCGCCAGCGTCACGCCATGCGCGCGAACGCCAAAGTGCGTGGCGGCGTGACAGACCAGCGCGCCCCAGCCGCAGCCGATGTCGAGCAGGCTTTCGCCCGGCTTGAGGCGCAATTTGCGGCAGATCATATCGAGCTTGTCGGCTTGCGCGGTTGCAAGGTCGTTGTTCCAGTCCCTGAAATAGGCGCAGGTGTACACCATCTCCGGATCGAGAAAGAGCTCATAGAATCGATTGGAGAGGTCATAATGGTAGTGGACGTTCTTCTTGTTGGTTGCTTCGCTCCCATCGGCGCTCGCCTTGTCGCTGCGCACCGCCTCCAGCGGCCACGGCCCGCCGCGCGGCACGAGCAGGAATTTTGCCGCGGTCGCGAGCGCCAGGCGCTTGTCGAAGGATTTCATCAGCGTCCTGGTGCGGGCCTTCGGCCGGCGCGCGGCGAGATCAAAAAACGTTCCGTTGCGAAGGTCGAACCGTGACGTGACCCAGAGATTGAGGAAGGTGTCGATGCTCGGCCGTCGGATCATCGCCGCAACGGCGCCCTCATCGGCGATGACGAACGCCAGCGCGTCCGCTGGGAGATCGGCCGGCACCGTGGAGCCGTCCCACAGCACGAAGCCAAGATCGGGCAGGATGCGCTCGCTGACATGGGTGAGCAAGCGTCTGAAACTCTCGAGGCGGCGCGCAGCCCTTCGATCGCTCGAAGCAACAATGCTCATTCAGTCGATCCGATCGGCTTATGTGGCTTGGTCCAGAGCAGAATTACAACAGGCCCGCCATTTGACGTCGACGCTATCACGGACGATATCGCGATGTCTTCGAGAACGCCTGATTGAGCCGCTTAAACCTCGAACAACGATCGGTCCGGGTTCGTCGGTCTCGAAACTTCAGATTGCGTATTCTCGACTGATGCCGGGTTACCTGATTGGCAGGACGTTCGGCGAATTTCCAAGTCTTCCAAAAAAGTTGCGGCCAGCTCTTGGGGGAGAGCTGGCCGCGCGCGATCCGGTCTGGGACGGGGAGGGGTGGGGATGTGACCGGGTCGCGTGTCCTTTGTCCGTTGTTCGTTACTGGTGGTCGCGGGCACTGGCAGTGGAGACCGCGGGGCGGGCGTCGCCGAGCGAGACCCAGACGTTCGGGTCGCTTTGCGACTGGCGCTTGACGAAGCGGTATCCAGTCTCGGTCCAGGCCACGACGCTTTCGTTCTGGTTGTCCAGAACGAACTCGCCTTTGTCACTCTTCACGGTCAGCACCGCGTGGCCTTCGCCCATCTTGTCGCGCACCACCGTGATCAGAAGCGCCTCGCGCGGCCATCCCGCGTCCATCAGCATCTTCCGCTTCAACAGCACGTAGTCTTCGCAGTCGCCGTAGCCGTCGGTCGGCAGCGACCATTTCTCGATGACGCCCCAATGCTCCATGTCGGTCATTGGCTTGACGCTCTCATTGACCCAGCGGTTGACGCGCACGAGGTCGCGCCAGGCCGATTGCGTCATGACGATATCGCGTGGCTGCGACGGGCCACCCCGGCACTCGCCGGGACTCTCGGCGCAGAATTCAACCCAGCCGATCGGCGCGCGCGTGGCGTCGCCAAGGCTTGCGTAAAGTATTCGCTCGTCGGCGGCGCGCGCCGACATGCTCAATCCCAACAGGATGGCGACGACCGCCAAGCCTTTTCCCTGCTCCCTGAACCCGATCATTGTGGTCCCCGTTTCTTGTTGGACCACCTTTCGCACAAAGGTTTTGCGGGGCTGCTAAGTAAATCAAGTACAATTGAGATGAATACGAATAAATACTTCAGAATAATTCGATCTATACTTGAATAAAATTCGAATAGAATTTTAAACATCTGGAATTGATTCAAATCTTACGCATTAAGCACCGCAACCCCGCCAATGCTGGGTTTGTGCCGCGCCAAGGCCAGCGGCGTTAACCGAGATCGTGCCCTTGGGTGGCGGCCAATGCCGGTTCCCGGAACCGCGGCGGCCGTCGTCCGGCGCCAAAAAAGGGTAGAAATCAGGGGGTTACGGTTTTACCGCGCGGTAACGCTGTCTTCGTCGAGATCGGAAATCCTTGGCAAGGCGCGATGCCCGTGCATGCATGCGTGACAACAGCGAGGTGGCCATGAAACGCGTCTTGTTTGGTTTTCCGACGATCCTTTGCCTGATGCTCGGCACGCAACTCCGCGCCGAGGATCCGGTTCGTATCAATCCGACCGACCCGCAGCCGACCTGCATCATGTGTCCGGGGACCCATATTCCGGCGGCCGAACTTGAGAGCTACACCAGGAAGGCGATCGCCGAGAAGCTGATCGACCAGCAGGTGCGCGATATCGACATCGGCAAGGCGCGCATCGGCATCGGCATGGTCCATCGCGGCAGGCTGGAAAAGCCGGCGCCGAATTCAGTCGCCGAGCATGATCAGATCAGCGAGGTCTATCACGTGATTTCCGGCGCGGCGACGCTGGTGCTCGGCCCCGACATCGTTGACCGGCAGCGGCGTCCGGCAACCATGCGCACCGTCGTCGAATTCAACGGCCCCGGAAATAACGGTTCTGACGTTCGCGACGGGATTGCCTATGAGATCAAGGCCGGCGATGTCGTCGTGATTCCGGCCGGCACCGGTCACTGGTTCACCAGGATCGAGGATCACATCGATTATCTCATGATCCGGATCGACCCCGACAAGGTGACGCCGCTCAGGAGCGAGACGCAATCGCGGGAGTATCTGTCGAAGCCGGCAACGCGCGGCGAATGAGTGGCCGGCGGGGCGCCACGCGCTCAGCGCGCGGTGACGCTATCCTCCAGCGTCTCGGCCGACTGCTCGTGGACGAATTCGAGCGCGAAGCCTTCCTCGAGGTTTCGCACCACCCGGGACTGGACCTTGCCGAGCATGACGAGTGATCGCAAAGGGGGGCGGTTTTCCGCCGCGATGGCCGCACCGGAGCGCGACATATCGATGATCCGGCAGGTCATCTTGGTGCCGTCCTCGAGCGTAAGCAGCGCGATCGGGTTGCGCGGAATGATGCGGTCGTGACGGCGGTCTTCCGGAAGATTGAGAATATCGCGGTTGGCAAGCCAGGTCAGTTGCGCGGCGAGCTTATCGCGCTTGCGCGCAGTCGCCCCGACGGTCATGGCAAAACCATTGTCGATGATGCGGGTGATTTTGCCCTCGACGCGGCCGATATGGTCGAGATAGGCAATCACGCGGTCGCCGACATTGCCGATGCCCGGCGCCAACAGCGCCAGGCCACCCGGCGACATATTGATGATCTGGCAAGGAAATTCGCGCCGGTCGGGCAGCATGTAGCGCCCAAGCAGGTGGACCTTCACCCGCTGGAAACGCCTTCGCTCTTCCGCGGACGGAAGGACCGATTTTTTGTTCGCCAACGCCATTTTCGTCACCAGGCCACCGGCTTTCGGTGTCGATCGACCCTAAAGCCGATAAGGTTAACGAGCCGTTAGCGATGGCTTCACGAAGTGGAGCGGCGCCGGGTCCGGTCTTGCCGGCGGAATCCGGTTGAACCCCCAAAGCAGCAACGGGCAGGCCAGCAGCACTGCGGCACCAAAGTCGAAGGCCGATGCTGCGCTGCCGGTCCATTTGGCGAAAGCGCCCGCGACGACCGGTCCCAACATCATCGTGGCATAGTAGAGCGTGTAGAAAATCCCCATGCCGATCGCGCGCGTCTCGGGCCTCAGAACACGCGCTGGGAGACTCAAGATCGGCCCGGCCGGCTGGCCGCTGATCAATCCGAGCGCCATGACGATCGGGACCACCGCACCGCTGCGCGGCAGCGCCAGCATCAGAATCGCGAACACGATGCAACATGCGACGAGAATGACGGCGGGGCGTCCGGTGCGATCGGCGAGAAAGCCGCCCATCGGCACCGAGATCACCGCAAGCCACAGCACGATGCTGATGGTCGAGCCTGCCGCCAATATGGACCAGCCGCGCTCGACCAGCATCGATGGTCCAAAACTGAAGATCATCGCGAAGCCGACATTGAAGAAGCCCCACATCAGACCCGCGGCGACCACCGCGATTGCCGAATTGCGGTCGAGCGGCACGGATGTCGCCGCCACGGTCACGACATCGCCAGGCGCTCGGTACGTCGCCGCGAGAAGAATGACGGCGAGCCCGATCAGGACGACCACGGCGAGATAGACCGCGCCGACCCCGAATGCGGTACCGACCATCGGAAGCGTCAACAGCGAAAGCGCAATGCCTGCCGGCCATGAATTGACGAAGATCGCCATCGCGGTCGCGATCTCCTTGCCCGCGAACCAGTCGGCCACCATTTTCGTCATTTGCACGTTGAGCATGACGCCACCGGCCCCGCTGACGAGCCTGCCTGCGATCTGTATTGTCCAGGAAGGCGATAGCGCCATCGCAAGGCCGCCGAGCAGCATCAGAACGAGCGCCGCAAGAACCGTCCCCTTGTCGCCGAATCTCCGTCCGATCGCGCCGCCCGGCAACGCAAGCGCCACTCCGGGCGCGAAATAAAGTCCGATCAGCATTCCTATGTCGGCAAGTCCGACGCCGAAGGTATTGCCCAGTAGCGGCGCAACCGTGGCAACGCTCTGGAACTGAAACGCCATGGTGAGGCGAACCACGAACAAGACGGCAAGTATGAACCAGCGATCGCGCAATGCTTCATCCTCGGGGAAATCGCCGGGCAAGCTGTAACGGAGCTACGCCCCTGTCAATCGCATGGCCGTTTTGGGCCAAGCCGATCATTGGCATCGGACAGCAGTTCAAATAGGCTTCTTTCGCCCAAGTCGACAAAATCAACCATCGCCGAAGGGCCGGGGAGGAGCTGCATGGAACAGATCCGCGTATGCACTTATGACGGACCCGGCGCGCAGCCGGTCATTCGCACCGTGCCGTGGCCGAAAATTCCGAAAAAGGCGGCATTGATAAAGGTCGGCGCGTGCGGGGTCTGCGGCACCGATCTGCATATCCTTAGAGGGCATTGGCCAAAGCCCTTGCCGTGGCCATTCACGCTCGGCCACGAGATCGGCGGCGTGCTGGTCGAGGTCGGTTCGGAATTTCGCGAAGACTTCATGAGCAGGCCGCTCGAGGTCGGATCGAAGGTGATGATTCCGCCTTTGATGCCGTGCGGCCAATGCTACTACTGCATCCACTATCCCTCGAGCGCCAACAAGTGTCTGACGCCGGTCTACTACGGTCGTTATCTCGGCTTCGACAAGGCACCGCATCTGTGGGGCGGCTGGGCCGAATATGTCTATGTCGATCTTGAGATGCTGCCGGGCACCAAGATCTACAAGCTGCCCGACGACATGTCGCTGCGGCTGGGGGCCCTGTCGGAGCCCTTGACCTCCTGCATCCGCGCCTTCAACCGCGCCAGCCGGGCCGGCGGTTTCACCTGGGGCGACACCGTCGTCATCCAGGGGTCCGGCCCGATCGGGATTCTGGCGGTCGCCGCCGCCCGCGAGATGGGCGCGGGCAGGGTGATCTGCGTTGGCGCGCCGGAGACGCCGCGTCTTAAGCTGGCGCGAAAATTCGGCGCGGAGGCAACTGTCGATATCGAGGAGATCGCAACACCTGAGGCGCGCATCAAAAGGGTGCGCGACATCGTCGGCGGTTTTGGCGCGGATCTCGTGATGGATTGCTCCGGCCATCCGAGCGCCGGCCCCGAAGGCATCGAAATGCTGCGCGACGGCGGCACCTATGTCGAGATGGGGCAATTCACCGATGCGGGCTCGATCAATACGTCCTGGCACCGCATCTGCACCAAGGATATCAACGTGCTGGGCTCCTGGGGATTCACCGGCAACGATCTGCCGCTCGGCGTCGACATGCTTTATCGCACCCGCAACAAATATCCCTGGCTCGAAATGCAGACGCTGTACCCGTTTTCCGCGGAAGGCATCGGCCAGGCCGTTGCGGACGCGATGGCGATGAAAACGGTGAAATCCACCATCGTGCCGTGGCGGGAGCTCGTGGAGTAGGCCGGTCAACCCGTCTCCGGGGGCGCCTCTTGGCGCGATCGGACGGCCGGCACGGGCCATTCCGCGCCACGCCTTTTCTCCAAGGGTATCGTCAGCTTCGGCTCGTCTGGGACATTGACGCCAGTATGCTTGTAGGTATCAATGAGCGGGGGATTTGCTCTTGGCTGAAGGCTATTTTGGGCTTTCGATAGCGAGCCACGAACGCATTGAATTTCGGCGGCGTGCCAGCCTTTTCCAAATCTTTTCGAAGTTCTTGAGTCTTCCGAAGTTCAGGTCTTCCGAATCGGCTCTTTTACGCTTGTCGCGATACCAGCAAGACAAATGGATAAGGCATGATGGCCAATCAGGATAAAGTCGCTGTCTCTCATGTCGTCGAGCGCGATCTCCGGCTCGATCTCTTCCGCGGCGTCGGGCTGTGGATGATCTTCCTCGATCACATTCCGGACGACTTCGTTTCCTGGCTGACTTTGCGCAATTACGGCTTCAGCGACGCCGCCGAGTTCTTCGTGTTCATTTCCGGATACCTGGCCGGCTTCATCTACGGCCCGATCATAGCCACGGGCCATTTTCTCTCCGCCTTGAAGCGGCTGTGGACGCGCGTTTGGCAGATGTACGTTGCCCACATCATGCTGTTTCTGCTGTTCACGGCGCAGATCGCGCGCACGGTCCGGAAATTCGACAACCCGATGTATGAGGACGAATTCAACGTTCATAACTTTCTTCAGCATCCGGACATTCTGATCGGGCAGGCGCTCACGCTGCGCTACAAGCCGGTCGACCTCGACGTGCTGCCGCTCTACATCTCCCTGATCGCCGCGGCACCATTTGTAATTTGGTGCCTGTTGCGCCGACCGAACCTGACCCTGCTCGGCTCGGCGATCCTCTACGTTCTGACGCGCGTGTTCGACTGGAATCTCGCGTCCTATCCGCCAGGGACGCACTGGTACTTTAACCCGTTCGCCTGGCAATTGATGTTCGTGTTCGCGGCGTGGTGCGGCGTCGGCGGTGTCGCCAAGCTTTGGCCCATCGTCCAGTCGCGCATCGGGCTGATCGTGGCTTCGCTGTGGATTGGTTTTGCGTTCCTGATCGTGATGACCTGGCACATCCCGTGGCTGGACGCCATGGTGCCGAAATGGATGATCAAGTTGATCTATCCGATCGACAAGACCGATCTCGATATGCTGCGCTTCACTCACTTCCTCGCTTTGGCGCTGGTGGTGTCCCGTTTCTTTCCGCGCAAATCGGAGATCCTCACCTCAAAATGGCTGCGTCCGATGATTCTGTGCGGTCAGCATTCGCTTCCGCTGTTTTGCTTCGGCGTGTTCCTGTCCTTTGGAGCACATTGGATCCTGGTTCAGCACGCCCAAGGCGGCGCGCGCGCGCTCTGGATGCAACTTCTCGTCAGTGTCGGCGGCATCTTGATCATGATCGCCCTGGCGTGGCTTCTGGACCGCTCGGCCAAGGTCCCCAGTCTTTTCGTGGAGACCGGGGCCGGCGAATTCGATGAGGGCAAGCCGGCGCTGGAGTCCGGGAAGGCGTAGCTTCCCGTTACAGCTTGTGTCCTTTCTGGCGCAGCGCTTCGGTCAGGCGCTTGCGCAGATCGTCGGACGCCTTGCGGCCGACCTCTTGGGTGACCTGGGCGTTTTGCTGCGCGATCGCCGGCGTCTTTTCGAGAAGCTTCTGTCCGGCCGGCTGGCGATAGAACGCCTCGATCTCGCGCAACTCGCCGACCGAGAAATTGTTGGCATAGATGGTGGCGACAGCGTCGACCATCGCCGAATAATACGGTGTGTAGGCTTCCGCGATCGTTGGCATCATCGCATCGTAATCACGTTCGATCTCCGGCCTGTCCTGCGTCAGCGCGGGCCTGAGGCCGAGCAAGATGGCCGGCAGCTGTGCCCGGTATTGCTCGGCCAGCTTCATGGTGGTCACGAGGCTCCGTGCCGCGGTCATGGCTTCAGGCGAGGGGGTCTGCGCGGGGACGGTCGAAACTGGAAACAGAAAAAGGCAGGCGATGATCAAAAGACGTCTGGCCATGTTTTCCTCCGATGAACCTTCACGCGATGGTCATGAAAAATGAGTTTTTCCCGGCAAGGCGCTGGCGCTCAAAGGCGCCTTTCGCGCGGACCAGCGTGTTGGAAAGTGCCTGCGGGCATGACATTTGTCCAGACGAGAGCTGTCCGACGGCGCTCGCCGGGCCTTCGCGGTCTCCGGCAAGGCTGGCACCGGGGGTGGCGAGTCGTCGCGCACCTGACCGACGGCGGACATTGCCCCGTACATTTGGATCGTTCGCTACCGCCTTTTGGGTCGCGGCGCGCCGCCGAAATGCTAGACTTCGCGCGTGAACTTCGTGGAGACGCGGATGCGACGGCGCGAGTTTATTGGGGGGCTGGGCGCTGTGGCGACGAGCTGGCCTCTGGCGACTTACGCGCAGCGGGGTTTGCCGGTCATAGGCTATTTGAGCAGCAGGTCGCCGAGTGACTCGACGGCTCTCGTCGCGGCGTTCCGCAAGGGCTTGGGCGAAACCGGATATGACGAAGGAAAAAACGTCGCGATCGAATTTCGCTGGGCCGAGGGACAATATGACCGGCTTCCGGCGATGGCTTTGGACCTCGTCCAGCGAGGAGCCGCCATATTGGTCACGACGGGTGGTGAGCCTTCAGCGCTTGCCGCCAAAGCGGCTACGTCCACGATCCCGATCGTATTCACGACTGGAGGTGATCCGGTAAAAATCGGTTTGGTGGAGAGTTTGAATTGGCCAGGCGGCAATACCACCGGCGTGAGCCTGCTCACCACCGCTCCAGAGGCAAAGCGGCTCGGACTTCTTCATGAGCTGGTCCCGGCGACCAAGATGGTGGGCGTGCTCATCGATCCAAATTATCAGGAGGCCGAGGCCCAGGCGCGAGAGTTGAACGATGCATCGCGCCAAATCAATCAATCGATCCATTTTGAATTCGCCAGGAGCGATGGCGACCTCGAGGCGCTTTCGAAGCGTTCATGCGCGTGGGGGTCGACGCGATGCTGGTCTGCGCCGATCCCTTTTTCGACACAAGGCGAGAGCGCATCATTGCGTTCGCGGCCCAGCGCCGGCTGCCTGCCATCTATCAGTTTCGTGAATACGCGCTAAGCGGTGGCCTGATGAGTTACGGGATAAGCCTTCCTGACGGTTACCGGCAGGTCGGCATTTACGCCGGCCAGATTCTCAAGGGAGCGAAGCCGGCCGATTTGCCGATCGTTCAATCGATCAGGTTCGAATTTGTCATCAATCTGAGGACGGCGAAGAGCCTTGGTCTCGAAGTGCCGGCGATGCTGCTCGCGCGAGCGGACGAAGTTGTCGAGTAGGAGCCTTGGATAGGTACTGGCGTCCTAGCGCAGACCCTCATAGACCATGAGCCCGCGCGCGATCTTCAGTTTCCGCAAGGCGCGGGGAACAAGGCGCTCTGGCGGCTGATGGCCGAGATAGCGCCACGAGGTCAGCTTGAAATCCTTCAAGCGGCTGTGTCCGCTTTCAAACGGGGCGAGCAATCCGGTGAGGCTCAGCGGTGCGTGCGCGCGGTTGTTGAACGGCAATAGCAGCAATTCGAGATGCGCGGCGTCGCCATCTTCGGCGGTCGCGGTGATGCCGGCGACCGCGGCCAGCATTTCTTCCGTCACCACCGTGATGATGTCTTCGATCTCGCGGCGGCCGTTGTCGACGAATAGTTCCGAAAAACTCCGGTCCTTCAGATCGCGGCCGAGCAGGGCGCAGAGCCGCGTACCGGCAACGCGAAACGGATAGCCCTTGGAACTGTCGTAAGACAGCACGAATATGTCGCCGAGCAGGTCCCGCACTGCGTCGGGTTCGATCTCGCTGCGGTCCGGCGCGCGCGCCGCGCCGCGTTTCTCGTCCCAATAGGCGAAAAATTCCTGGTTGGACGGATGCTTCATGTCTTGGCCCTCGCCTCATGCCGGGCGCCTTGGGACATTTGTGTCCCGCTTTCGCGCACGCGCACTCCCCGGATTGGTTGTGCAAGACAGACATTGCAGCGTCTATGCCGCCGGTGGTTTCGGCACCGGCTTTGCGCCGTTAAGGTTAAGTTAACTATCGGCTTGGCCGCCGCACCTTGCCTGTTAGTGTCGCTCCACTCGATCCCTCGCCGGTCTTCTCCAGGTCCGGTGAGGGTGGCGACACAGGCAGCGTCGAACAGATTGGTCGTTGCGCGGGGAGGGGTGGGGCAATCGCCCCGGACCGTGCGCAGCAAGACCGGCGTCCATAGAGGGAGGGCTTTCTCAGAGCCCTCCCTTTATTGTTTTAATTGAAGTAATTTCCGATTTTATCACGATTGGACCCCTGACCCGACCCCTGGCGCAGGCCGAAAATTTTAAGGCCGTCTTGGGATGATCCCAAAAAGAGCCAGATAGTCTACGGAACCGTTCGGCGGAGCGGGTTGCGCCCTCGTTCGATAGGGCGAGGAAAGCAGTAGTAGGAACAGTGCTCTGTTAGCGTGGTAACTGGCAGCGGGTCGGCTGCTTTCCGAACCCTCGATGACGGCATTACCGTCGGTCGTAGACACGCACCACAGCCATGTTCGGCGACGTTTCTTCAAGACCACTTCAAAAACTTGAAACTGATCGGACGTCACGATCTCTCCAGGCAGGGTGGAGGCGTTTTCATGGCGATTTTGTAGCACAAATCAGTCGCCCCTTGGAAGCCTAGCACCATCGAGCCTTGGCTTTGTTATGCATTATCATGAAAATTATTTAAAACTTAAAATATTGCATGCCCTCGTTCGAGACGCTCTAACGACGCAACTGCGAGCACGATTATCGATTAGGCCATCTCGTTGCTGACGAACGTTTTTAGAGGTTCACTGCTGAATGCCATCTTCCTCAAACAACATTGCGCTGTTCATCGATGGCGCTAATCTCCATACGACGGCCAAGACGCTCGGGTTCGAGATCGACTACAGGCGCCTTCTCAAGGAATTCCAAAGTCGCGGGACGTTAGTGCGCGCCTTCTACTACACCGCAGTGGCCGAAGATTCGGACTATTCGTCGATCCGCCCTTTGATCGACTGGCTGGATTACAACGGCTTCACCGTCGTCACCAAGCCGACCAAGGAATTCATCGACGCCACTGGCCGGCGCAGGGTCAAGGGCAACATGGACATCGAGCTTGCGGTCAATGCCTTGGAGCTCGCTCCACATCTTGACGAGATGGTCCTGTTCACCGGCGACGGCGATTTCCGCTCGCTGGTTGAAGCAGTGCAGCGCCGAGGTGTCCGCGTCACAGTGGTCTCGACCATTTCTAGCCATCCGCCGATGATTTCCGACGAGCTCAGGCGACAGGCCGATGTCTTCACCGACCTAATGGAATTAAAGTCCAAGATCGGCCGCGAGCTGTCCGAGCGCTCAGCTCCGCGCGAACCCCGGTAGCGCTACGAAGGATTTGCGTCTTAAACCCCAGGGTTTAGCGAGGATGCTGCGCTGCGGTGGCGGGGGCAATCCGGCTTGCGCTCTGGCGGGGACCGGTCCAGCCTGTAGCATTCGGCTTTGTACAGGCGCGTCGCATGGCATCCCTCCACCCGCCCGCCGACATCGAGAGCATCAAGGCGCTGTTGGGCGCCGGCTTGTCGCGGGCGGAAATCGGCAACCGGCTGGGCATGACGCGTTCGGCGGTGAGCGGGCTGGTGTTCCGGATGCAGCATGCCGCCGTGCCGCCGCCACGACCAAAGCCGGTGCAACAAGCCAAGCCAGTCAGGCCGGCGAAGAAACCTGCGACCACCGCAGTGCCACTGCTCAAACTCGCCGACCACGCCTGCCGCTGGCCGGTTGCCGGCGAAGGCCGCGCCACGCTGTTCTGCGGCGCCGGTCGCGATGGGCATCGGTCATACTGTCGGCATCATGCAGCGTGCAGTGTCACAGCCGGGCTCATCGACTAATCCCCGCACCACCTGACATCAACTCATCACAGTAGCTGATGTAACGTTGGCTTGCTTGAAAGCTGCCAGCCGGACGTGCCGATTTCGAAAGGCGGCGTTAGGCGCCGTCGAGTGTCCGGGAAAATCAAATTTGATTTGTTTGTGGGTACTTCCGGTATCCACATTCTGCTCGATTGGTCGCAATCAGCGACGCGCAAGTCATAAACAGGGAGGAGAAACCATGTCACGTAAGACACTCGTATTTTCCGGCGCCTTGTTAGCCTCGGCCTTTTCAACGCAAGTCTTTGCTGCGGAAGTTAAGTTCGATCAGCAGACCTGCTATACGGGGCCAGCCCACCTCATTCAACACGCTGACGGAATGGTGTTTGGGTCATATGCCGTTATCGGCACGTCGCCCGGCACGGAAGGTACCCCGTTTCGGATGATGTCGGGGCAATGCCTAGGGGCATTTTCGATTGTCAACGGCCAGCAAGACGAAAACGGCAGCTGCGAGTTCGTGGACGCGGCCGGCGACAAGTACTTTGGCGTGTATTCGCGGAAGGGAGATGCTGCCAAGGCCGAGGGGACGTGGCGTGTCGTTCACGGCACGGGCAAATTCGCCGACATGAGCGGAGGAGGGAATTGGATGCCCATCGGCAACTTTCCGGCCAGCGGCATGCCAAACATGTTCAACGGCTGCAATCGCGAGTGGGGGTCCTATAACCTGAAATAATTTGCAGACCGGCTCTGCGTAGGGTCATGTTGTTGCTTCTCCCAGGCAACGCATCATCGACGCAGTCGCGCCGTGTTAGCGGCGGCCTCAGCCAGCATTGCATTCAACTGTGACTTAGTGAGCTCCTTAGGCTGGCTCACTGCTGGCTTGCGGGCGGACACAACCTTATGAACCGGGCGAGCACAGGCCGCCAACAGCGCTGGCTTTCGCTTCGGTACCGACACGATCTTTGGTTTGGCGGTGGGCGGCTTGTGACCGCGCTTCAAGCCCATACGCAGCAACTTCGCGCACACCGCGTTGCGGCTGTGCCCCAGTCGATTGGCGATCTGCGCGGCGCTGTTGCCGCTGACCCAGAGTTCTTTGAGGAGTGCAACGTTGGCGGCATCCCACATGCGTAGTGCAATACACCCAAAGGTCGGATGATTGCAATCAGCTCCGCTGTTGCCAAGCGAGCGCGGAAGTACGCTCAGGCGGCGACGCTCAGTTTCTCGAACGCCGCAGCTTTTCAGCCGGTTGAGGTCACGCTCGCCGGAAGCCGCCTGTTCAAGGATATGCTCCGCCACTTCAAGCGGCGTGACAGACTTGCGGACCAAGAAGCGACGATCCGCGACGACTTCGTTCAGCGCCTGCCGCATGACGGCAACCGTGGATGCATCGTATTTCTGCTTCAGCTCAGTCATCGTTGCGGCCTCAATCGTTGGCTGAGTCATAGAGTTCCTTTGTAAAGGCATGATGAAATGGCGTTAACCGAACCTCTTAAGAAACTATGAACAAATCTCTGCGAGAATGAGTAATTCCAGAAGGGATGGCACATGGCATGAGTACCATCGGTCCCACATACCCGGCGCATATCATCGTCAGTCAGGCGGAAGTCAGGCTCGTCGCGGACCAGACGAGCAGCGCCGACGCCGCTACGATCAGGGCTGATCAAAATCAGATCGAAGCTGCCCAGGAAATCGAGGCGGCTGCGGCCAAAGCAGGTAGTGTGGATTTCGTTACCTGACGACACAGAAACGGCCCCGGCGTGGGCGGCGTGCCGACGGTCCGTTCGTATCAGAACTTCTGGCCGGCCCAGTCGGAACGATCTTCGCATCTCTCCTTTGTTGAATAGACCGCCTCAGGCGGTGTTGTGGAATTGATGGTTACTTAGATGGGGGGATCGTCATGAAGAGACTGAGACCCACGTCAGCGGGCCAGACGCGGAAGCCTTCCGACGCCGTACTGGCAAGTCGTTATCTCGATCTGCAGAGGCTTCGCGACGAAGTTCGAAAGGCAGAGGCACGTTGCCCGCCACGAAGCTCGAACCGGCCTCGGAATCGGAAGCAGCTCGCAGTTTGAATGCTGGCTTCAGTGCGTCCGAGCGATCAGCAGGTCGTCGACCTTCTTGCCCGACCTTAGCTGTGCCCCTACCCAGTGCGGTTGCTTGCCTCGTCCAGACCAAGTCTCAGAGGGCCTCTCCGGGTTGCGATATTTGGGATGAACCTTCGGGTAGGGTCGACGGGCCCTCGGCCTGTTCTGATTGCGGCCCGTTGAGTAGAGCCATACGACGCTCCAGCTCCCGCTTCTCGCCGTCCAACTTCTTCGAAAGGATCGTCCGGACTTCTTCGTGCAGACTCCAGAGTTCGTCGACGGACATCATCGCGAGATCTTTGCTCTTCATGGTCGTCTCCCACACGCACTTTCTACGCCCTGTTGATATGATTTGTGACGGAGCTGGCGAAATCGCGACCGAATTGCGTCATATCGTTGAACTCTCCCCACCATTCACATCGTTTGAGGGAGATCAAGTCGCCTCGCCGTCGCGTTGATAGATTTCGATCATCATATTGCCGAGCGGCGGTTCCGCAGGCGCTGTTCCGGTGTTATGCGCGCGACCCAGTTAGCTCCTTTCTTGGGTCGCGCTTCTTCTTCACGGCTCCGCGGTCGACGGTCCATCAGCGGGGGCCGTGCTTTTGTCTGGCGCCGTGAGTGTGGAACATTCCTGTTGCCATATTTCAACCTGAGGCTAGTGAACCGCACTGGCAATCGTGAACGCCATCGTGCCAGCGACCGAAACGGCGATAAATGTGCCGGCTGCCAAGTCCCAAATTACGATCTTCGTGTGCTCGTCCATCGGGGTCTCTCTTGTTGGCCCTCCAGCCGGCAAAACATAAACCGCGGCAGCCATAGAGAGTTCCACTCTTACGCGCGCACCGAGGAGTTCCGTCCGGTCACCATTCCGTGCATTCGCGTGATCCATACTTGTCCCGTCACCGTTGAACCTTACGCAAAGCTCTCGTGACCCACACTGAGTGGACTTTAGGGACCGGAGGAGGTTCTGATGACGAAGCATCGAAGGATTACCGGGCTCGTGGCTGTCGCTCTGCTCGCCGTCGCCGCAACCGCCACCAACATGCGGTCGCACTCGTCTTGGACCCATAGTACGACCGGCCTCACGGTTGGCGCGAACAAGCCCTCGGATTTTGAGGACCGCTGGTCCGCGATGTTCGCTTTACCGACAACGGACACGGCTCAGCGCGGGCTTGACGTCCGCTAAGCGCAGCCATCCCTCCGTATCCTTAGTCGTACCAGTCCTTCCGATCACGCGGCAGACGCGCATAACCCGGCGACACCGCAGCCCGCAGCTGCTCCAGTTCGGTCTCCAGAAAGTGGTTGGCGACGATCAGCGCCTTGACCGCCTCGCGGGCATCACCGCCGCAGGCCGCAATGGCTTGGTCCGCTGCTGCGTCCAGCTGGTCGGCGTCGTCCGATTGCGAAGTACGACCAGCATCGATGTCCGGCATCGGCTCACCTGTCCAATATGTACATAAGAACGAAAGGTGAACAAAATGCAAGCCTCGATAGACCGGTCAGTACCCGAATGGAGGTCTACCGCTGCGTCGGTCCGACCGCTATGATCGAGCTTTCGTCGAAACAGATTGCAAGGGGGCGGGCAAAGTTAGTTAGTGGAGTTGCGTATCATGCCCCGTTCGCCTTCCATTATTCCCGAAAACTCACACCGTGACGTCTATCTCGTGCTGGATGATTTCGGCTCTCTCGGCAGGGTATGGCGTGAGACCGACGAGATGGGCTCTAACCGCGCGTGGATGGTCCGAAATCTACTCGAAGGCCAATACGAAAATCCGGTCCGGATCGTCGCCTTCAATACCGCCGAAGGCTGGTCGCGCGACGTGACTACCGACATCGCGGACGAACTCCGCCGACGCTACGTCGAGTTCGATGAGGTGCCGGAATCGGTTCTCAGGTTCGTGGAGATGGCCAACCGGCACTGAGGACTCGGAAGTGTTGGGTTGGTTCGACCTGTCGGGTCGACCTCACTTCACCTTCAGATTTTCTGCTGATTCTTTACCCCTGTTCGGAACGATGTCGAACGTGACTTTGTCGCCCTCGCGTAGTTCGCGCAGCCCGGCCTTCTCGACGGCCGAGATGTGAACGAACACGTCCTTGCCTCCGCCGCCATCCGGCTGGATGAAGCCATAACCCTTCATTGCGTTGAACCACTTCACTGTACCTGACGCCACATCCGCACTCCCTCTTTGAGACAGAGCCACAACTCTAGATCGGTGGCGGGGCGTACGGCAACAACAAAGCTGCCCGCCTGATCAACCCACCTAGCCCTTTGAATATCGGCCCGCGACCTCGTCCGTCCGGTGCGGCGGCGGACATAGCCTCGTTAACCTTTCGTTAACCATGTTGATCCAGCCTGCTGACGGGGGCTTGACGGAGTGTTGGGTATGTCAGCTGCTCGAGTTGGAACAGGTCTGCTTCTAGATTTCGCGATGATGCTTGGCGGTGCGTTGGGTATCGGCACTCCGATGGCCCTGGCGATTATCTGGGTTTGCTCTTGAACCTTTCCGCCGCCTTTCGCGCCGTTTGAGCCACTCGAAGATTTCGCCGTCGACGCAGTGGATGGTGGAGGCGAGGTGCCTCACGTCGTAAGGGCGCGGGCTGCCGCCGCAGATGATGAACTCACCCTCGATTATTACGCAGCCGGCGGCATCGGGGTTCATGCCAGCACCACGACCGCCAGCAGCAGCAGCACGACCAGCGTCGCCATCACCGACCAGATGCGGGTGACGGTGATCTCGCGCACCGCCAGCGGGGTCGGATGTGGATCGCGCCAATGCAATTTCACGCCTCTCTCGTAAAGACCTCGACGCGAGGAAGACGGAGCAAACCTCGCGTCGAGGGAGACGCGAAGTCGACATGCCCTCGCATCGGGATGCCGGCGCAGGGGGCCTATCCTCGCCGGCTGACGGGGTTACTTTTTCGCGCTACTCACCGTCTTTCGCGCCGGAGCGGGGGTAGGCCAACTCCGGAAACAAGGATGGCGAAGAAGGAACAGACGCCATCCCACCCGCGACCCGCCATCCTTTCCCATGCCCGGACGGTGAAAGGATCAAGCCCGTCCGGGATGCGTACACGATGAGCGGGTCACGAATTTGGAAACGCATAGCTGGTCGCGGCAGTCGGTCTGCGATGCGCGGCATTCGCAAGCGAAGCGTTGCCCGGGTCAGTGAAGACCTTGCTGAACGCCTGTGCCTCGGAAAGCTGCGGTGAGCTGGCGCGGAGCGAGGCGGCCAAGTCCTGCAATTTGGCATAGGCCTTGGCGCTGTCGTTGGCGCTGACGGTGGCAGCGGCGGACTGCACCGGCTCGACCGACGCCAGCGGCGCAGGCGAGTTCTTGGCGATGGCGATGGCCTTGCGCAGTTCGAGGTTCTCGGGTGCGGAGTAGAAGCGGGCGAACGCGGCGTTGGGTCGCTCGCCGGGCAGCGTGTGCTTCTGCGCTTCGTCGACGATCAGCGCGGTCAGCTCGTGCCTCGGTGATGCCGTGGGCGTTGTTGTCGGCGACGAGATGCTTGGCCAGCTTTGCGACGCCGAAATCCTTGGCGATCGAGCGGAGTTCTTCGGTGCGGTTCATGGCGTGCGTCCTTTTGCTGTTTGTTCAGATGGGAGAGCAGGGCGCGGCCGTAGCTGTGGTGCAGGAGCAGCCAGGTCGCGCGCTGGCGGTCCAGTTGAGGATTGGCTGCGATCAGGGCGGCGATGGCTGTCTCAAGTTGCGGGGACAGTGAGGCCTCGTCGTCGTTGGGCTGCTCCTGCTCTTCGTCCTCCTCAGGCTCGTCGTCCTCGGGGTCGTTCGGCGGCGGGGCGAGCTTCACCTTGCTAGAAATCAATCTGGCTGAACAGGTCCTGAAAGCGCTGACGCTGCGGTGAAATGCGGGTTGGCGGTCGGGCGGCCTTGTAGATCATGACCCGCGCGCCGGGATTGGCGGCCGACGGCACGAGCGATATCTCGTCGATGTGGAGCTTGGTGAGTTTACGGGTCATGCGGCGGCCTCCTCTTTGGGTTGTCGCCGAGGCGGGCCTCGACATTGGCGATGATCGTGTGCGTGCCATGCCGCCGACAAGGCTGGCGAAGGACTTGCGTTGATTTGGCGCGAGATGCGGGAAATCCTGGGTCCAGAACGGCGATGCCCATAACCGCGGTCTTGAATGCGAGATCGGCGTATCACTTTGAAACTGTTGATGCGCGGGGGCTGGACAGCCGAGGGCGTGGATATCGTCGAATGACGCGATCTTCATTTCCATCGCGGCGGATTTGAAGTCGGCGAAAGCAGTCATCGAGGATGTCGCCCAGCTCCTTGAACCGCGCGGCCTTGACGCGCAGCTTGAGCGCCGCGTCGCGATCGGCGGCCTGGACCTCGACTTGCTGAGCGGCGGCGAGACGGGATGTTGGCTTCAACCAGGGCAAGCTCAACACTGCTCACCTCGTTGGTGTGCCGCAGGGCCTCGGCGTTGATCGCGTCGAGCTTGAGCTTTGCGGCCTTATCGTTGGCGGTCATGCGCCGCGTAGGAGATTGCCTGCACGCTCCTTGTGCAGGGTCACGGTGCGGCCGAGCAGCGTCTCCAGCCGCTCCTCAAGCTGGACGACGATTTTCTGTGCGGCTTCGACTTCGGTTCATGGTGACGATCCCTTCAGTTGCGGCACTCATATCGAGCCCCAGTATCGGCCGCGCCCGCCGCTCTCGGCCCAATCCAGATAGGCCTGCGTGGTGTTGACGTCTGCGCGTCGCCGGCTGGGTTTGAGTTGGTCATGACGCACGGCACCGTGAATGGAATACGCTGCGTCGCGCGTGCCGCGGCCAGGACGATCGCGCCGGCGGCGGCGTTGATCACGTCGTCGTGGGCGCCGGGGCCGTGGTCGACGCTGTCCTTGCCGCCGCGCGCAGTGCGGCGCTCAAGCGCGCAGAGCTGAGACGTGAGGCGCGGGAGGTCGAGCAGCTCGACGCGGCCGGAGTTGAGCAGCGGCAATAGGCTCAGGTAGATGTCTGACTTTGACTTGCAGCGCGGGTTGGTAGTCGACGCCGTGCGCGGCCAACCGCTCGCGCGGCCACATGCCGCCGTAGCGATCGCCCCGGACGCTGGCAATCCCGTAGCTCTTGATCGTGTCGGCGAACTCCCTGGCGACGTCGTCGGGGCTGAACGGCGGTCGGCGCTCGCGGACGCAGATCAAGGATGACGCGGTCAGCTCTCCATATGCGCGATGCCCAGCGTCATGCTGTCGGATGCTGCCGCCGCTGGGATCGCACGAAGGCGACGTAGTTGCAGCCATCGACTGCGCGGCAGTTCGTGGCGGCCAAGGATCACGGCGGGCGTCGACGACCTCGCGGCTGATGAAGGTCTCGACGTCAGTGCGGAACTCGGCGTTGTATTCGGCCGCGGCAGAGGATGGCATCGGCCTCGATCGGCCTCATCGATGACGCGCTGCGGCACGACTCGGGTTCATCGTTCTGGTTGGCGCTTTCCAGATCAACACGGGGCTATCGCTTGCCGTAGTGCTTGCGGTAGGCGTCCCACAAGCGCACCGCGGCGAGCGTAAGGGGACGAGGCGCACAGCAACATCGCGCCGGGAATGGTCGCCATCGCCGGGCGCAAGGCCGCGAGGATTTCCTTGTCGGGGTTGGCGCTCTCGTCGCTGCGCCAGAAGGCTATCTCGTCGCAGAGCGCGGCGATCAGCGTGTAGCCGCGGGTCGATCGGAACGATGGCGGTCTGAATTTCAATTGCAATCCGATTGTTGAGCTCGAAGGCTTCAGCGGTCTCGCGCAGGATCATACGCCGTAGCATCGGAACGCCGTTGAGCAGTCCGCGCACATACCGGAAGATGGTGCTGGCTTGGCGACGATCAACGCAAATGACCACGATGGTGCCGGTCTCTCCGCGCGCCAGATAAGGCCGCCAATCGTGGAAGCAGGCAAGGAAGACGGCAACCAGAGCTAAGACGAAACTCTTGCCGGCACGCCGGCCGCAAACCAGCCAAGCCTCGTTGATCGGGGCAGTCGGCGGCGTGGTGCGCCCGGTGCATTGCTGATAGGTGGTGAGTTGATCCGGCGTCAGGGGCAAGGCAAACAATGCGGCGAGGAAGGCGAACCAGTTGTCCCACGTCTTGGACTTTTTGAACCAAGGAGAAAACAGGTTGTTGTCGCGGCAGGCCTTGAGCAGCGTGATCACGAGGAGTCCTCCTCGGCGGCTTCGGCTTTGGCCTGGTAGAGATAGTCACTCAGCGTTGAGCCGATGACCTTTGACCTGCGATCGATGCCGATGCGCTGCGCAATGCGGACCAAGGTGGACGCAAGTTGGGCGTGCTCGACGATGTTGATCTCCTCGCCATTGGCGAGTTTGGCTTCCATTTGTTCGGCAATGCACGCGGCGGCGGCAAAGCGACGAATGAGTTGGAGCCGGGATTCACTGAAGCTGGTCGGCGCCGCCCTGGTCGGCCGTGATAGCGGATGCGATGTCGCGATAGCGACGGGCAATGAGCGAGCGACCATCAACCCCAGGCAGCACTTCAGCGCCGTTCGTCACCCGACTTCTAGCCTCCGGCTTCAAGCGGCCTTGGTCAGGGTTAGGGGCGGGCCTTTCTGCTGCGGTTGTCATGAGCGGAGACGCTACCTCTGAGTGTGGACCGAAGGCAAGCGTTTACCTGTGTAAATTGCAGCCGAAGTTAGCTTAAACCGGGGGTTGTCTCAGGGGTTGTTTGATCCGGCGAGGGCAGAATGCTGGAATATCAACGCGTTAGGATATGAAAGAGGGGGCTTAGATAGCCCCCGCCTGGCCGGGCAACGGGGGTGCAGATTTAAGGGTGGTGTGCGGCCGATCGACCGCGGATGGTGGACCGTGGGTGTGAGGATTGAGGGGGACGGGGTGTGCGGGATTTTTTCGTGAATTTGGGTGGTGGGCGCGAGATGCGATGTCTATCGCAGCCCGCCGGGCCACCCGTCGTCACGCAGCCGCACAGCAGGGGCAATTCCGGCGCCCATGGATGTAGGTCGGGGCAGGGGTGCCCTCGGGGCAGTCCCCCGGGGTAAGAGGTGTGTACCCCCCTCTACGTCAATTTTGAATCGCGCTCTGCGCGCTCTGGTTGATTCTATGGGGTTTCTCAATCGCGCTCTGCGCGCTCTGTGCCCGCGGGCAAAAACCTCAATAAGATCAACCAGAGCGCGGCGCTCTCTGGCGTCGGAGGGCAAAAACCTCAATAAGATCAACCAGAGCGCGCAGAGCGCGGTATATTTTAATGTATAGGCACACACACACCTAGAGACCGGGCAAGGTCCACTGCCAGGGTTCGAAGCCTTTCTTATTCGGGTTCTGCGCGGCGATCCCGAGCTTCTTTCCCGCGCGCTTGAGTTGATCCTCACTGAACCCTCGCTGCTCACCCTCCTCGTATACGTGCTTCGATAGCACCGGCCCGTTTTTGAGTATCTCGGCCAGGAACTTCATGGCCCCATCGAGAGCCTCGCTACTTCGGCCGCCGCGCTCTTTACCACCGGCGGCTGCAGCAGCCACCGCCTGATCAGCGGTTATGTCCACAGGCTCTTCGTCCCAGACGACGTGCGGTGCGGTGATTACCTCGCCGGTCTTTGGGTCTTGGCCCACGCTTATCGCCTCGACTTCGAAAGGCGAGGGTCGGCATCGGGCCGCTCGGGTTGTGCTTCGGGCACGCGAACAGAATGCGCCCAGTTGGGACCATTTTTGGTTTGCCGCCCTCGTCATCGTCGCTCTCCTCCTCGGCCATTTCCGCGACGCAGACGTGGCCGAGTTCTCGCGGCAGCCACGAAGGCCTGAGAGCCGATAAAGTGATCAATTGCCTTGGCGCTAGCGTTCTTAGGTGGGTGGGTGATAGCCGAGACCGCTACGTTGACCCGCTCTGCGAAGTCTTTGAGGGGGCCAAGTTGAGAGCGCACCTCGGTCGACTTATGACTATCGATCTTGCCGCCCATGTAGGCGGTGATTGGGTCTATCGTAATCAAGCCAACATTGCCGATTTGCGCGACCTGTTTTTCCAGCTGTTCGAGGTCATCGGCAAGTAGAAACTGACGTTGGGTTTTTGGGTCGGTCTTGATGTACTTCAGGATGAAAACCCGCTTCAGGTCTGCACCAGCGGCGACTAGCCGAGGCACAACATCTTGGTCGAGCGTATCCTCGGCCGTTACCATAATGACATTTACGGGCTTGATCGGCGGTGCGCGGTCGGGCCACGGCAAACGCGCCGTCGCGCAGGCGATGTAGTGGATTTGGACTTGGGACTTGCCCAGCCCCGGTATTCCAGAGAGCAGCTCTAAGGCGCCGCGGAGCAGATGCCCCTCCCACATCCAGTCATGCGGGCGCATTGGTATATTAGCGGCGCAGACCACTTCGCCCAACTTAGGGGCGGCAGAGCTGCCCGCCAGCTTCATTAGCTCACGTAGGTTGCCACCGACGTTCTGTTCAAAATCAAACCACGAACCCCACCGCGCGTCGAGCGTGCGGTTGCCAAACTTATACTCAGTTCCTTTGTGCCCGGTCGGTTCACCCCAGAGCTTAATTGCTAGCTCAACAACCAGCGAACGCTCAACGTCAACGGTACCAATACCCAGCCATTCCCGAAATTCCTTGATCATCACCTCGGGTAATCCGAGCAGTTCACAGAGTGCGGGCAGGCCGATTGTTTCCTCGCCGGCATTCATCTTCCTCAGCGTCTCGGCGGCACGCTGTTTGCCCTCGCGGGAAGCTTCACCGTCGCCCCCGGCCATGGCGATTTCCACGACCATATCGTCAACGAACTTAATTCGCCTCCCCTCGTCGGGGATATGCGGTGCCAGTGCCTCCAGTAACACCCGCGACAATGCTATCGCGGCCACGTTGCGCTTTGGGCGTGGTGGCCAGAAGTGCCGCACAGCCATGCAGAAGGCTTCGAGGCCAACACGGTAGAGCAGTGCATCGCGCCCGAGGGTATGTGGCCCAACACCGGGGTTGACCCAAACGACCTCCTCGCCGCTGGGGTGGATTGACGGTGGTGCTACAGTCTGTGCGCCGCTACTGAGTATCTGGTACACCATCAGGCTGGGCTTGCTGTCGTGCAGAGGCAATCGCGGGTCTTTCGCCATCACGTCAGACAACTGGTAGTTCTTCTTCTTCGTGTCGCAAATATAGAAGCGTCCCGACCGGGGTGAGCTTTTGCGTTCCATTATGGCGGTCAGCTCGGGAAACAGCATCGCGGTGACCGCAGGGACGGTCTGGAAATCTGGATCGAGCCTTACCAGATTGCCCGAGGGCTTACCGAGCAGAATGCCGATGTTGTCGCCGGGCTCAAACCTAGGTACGGGATCAGCCAGTGTGCGCTTCTGCCACTCATCTTCAACGGGCTTCTTGCCCCTCAGGCGCAGTGGCACCGAATGATGATTATCGCGATAGGTGATCGCGGCTTCGCGGATATTGCTTTTTGGTGACGACGTGTCTTGCATGGTTGGCACTCCGTTGACGGAGCGCCGAGACGCGAACGCCTAGACTTCAGAAGGAGGTCACGCTAAATTAGGGGTAGGGTTTTAGCCGCCAGCTAGACCTAATGTGCGTGCACCTCCGGTTTCTTCCCGAAGCTGGAGGTGTTCGTTATTTCGGCGCCATGTTCCGTTTCTCTGTTAGCGCCGGGGTGATTTCCCAAATAAAAAAATCCCACCCCAACGCAGTTGCGTTGAAGCGGGTGCCTGCTGCCTCGATGGGCGTCGTGCTCGCCGCGAAGCCCTGTATTGCAACAGGGCCGAAGCCTGTAGCTTATCCGGTTTCGGTCATAGCGTCTTCCTTGCATAGAGCTTTCACGTCATGTCGGGACACGCCGATATCTGCATTGATGCCGGTCGGCTTTATTACAAGTTTCAGCCGGATAGCCGCTGCGATCAAAGCGCCATTGGAAACATAAGAGCAGTGACCATGACGGCGCCCCCATTCTTCGGCATGGTGTTTTAGGTAGTACGACGAATAAGTCGGTCGCTTGGTCGGTTTCAGCTGCGACATATATGCGAGAGCAGTCTCGGTTTGGTCATCTGCCGGAGGTTGGGGCTGATCATAGCATCCATGTGGGGCAGGCCTACCGTCCATAAGATAGAAGCCGTTACTGTCGAGCGGTGGTAACTTGCCGTTGCTCATACGTTCATCTCCCTCGCTTAGTGCACCACACCACTACCCAGGATCGCCCACTCGCGCAGCACGCTCGCAGCCACCCGCAGCACGTCACACCGCGGCGTGCCGTCGTGGAAAAAATAATTTTGCTCGACCCATGGGACCCATTCGCTGTGGTCGGCCAGCACAGCGAGTTGCCTCGGGCGGCGTTGCCAGATTGGGACATAATATCTGTTGAACAAGACTTCGCGTCCGTCGGCGCAGGTCCAACACCCATAAGGTCGCCACCAGCGCTCGCGTCGCTGCTTGGGCGTCAACGAGGCGAGTTGGGCCGAAATCGAACTCTCGCCGTATGCCACAACTAGCGGTAGAGTAGCTATTGCTTACAGTAGCCTTTGCCCCAGTTGCGCTCGCCGGCGCGCTGGGGCCTTTCTTTGTTGGTCGCATTTTTCACCTTAGTCATTCGACGCCCGCGAGCTGTTGAAAGGCTCTGCTTGATCTTTGCCGCGTCTTCCGGCTTCCAGTAGTCGCGCACGCGTTGGCCCGGTTGAAGCGGTGCCCGCGCGCGGAATGTTCGATGATCGTTTCATCTCACACCTGCCCGCTGCTGGCCGGTCACGCGCACGCCATCGGCCTTGCGGTGACCCGGTTTTGGTTTCCGTTCCTGATATCGCTTAGCCGCTGCCGCGCGCTCGGCCTGCGCGGCGTCGAGATCGCGATGCCACTTAATGATTTGCTCGCCGGTCCAACCCCGTGACCGGGACGGAAATGGCGCGAGAAATTTTGGTTCTGGAATCTCGCCAGCCTTGATCTTCTCGGCCAGCGCGGTCATCTGATAACCGAAATATGCCGGGCCATCCTCGTAGCGGATGATTTGTAGATTTTGAATGGGGGCGGCGTTTTCTTCCGCCGGTTTCTTTGTCGTCGCTTGCATCTGATCGCTCCAACGTGTCTTTGTCGTTGTCGAGCGGTCTATTGCGTTTTGTGACAGCGGCGATACCGCCCCTAAGTAAAAATTTTGCGCGACTTAACGCGCTGAAGTCGTTTCAAAATCGCAGGGACTTAAGGGCGGTCAGTGCGAACTTTGGGGCGGAGGCGGGGTTTTCCGTTTAGCCACATCCGATAATTCGCCTTCGCGCGGCGCATCGAGCCGCTACCTCCCGTTTTCAAGAGGCCGGCGAGAACGTCGGGGTCGAGGCGTAGCTCCCGCGCGATTGCGCTCAGAGCACCCTAGCTTCTCTGCGACGCGCTCTCGCGCCATCAGGAACATCGCCTCTGATGTGCTCTTACTATAGGCCACGGCGGGCGGTGCGGACTTCGGTCTCGCGGATGCCGCGCTTAAATGCTGCGGCCAGGACGCGACGTTGCGCGCTCGACAGAGCGCGATCCGGCCGCAACATCGCCCGAAGCTCGGAGCGGCCTTCCTTGGACATCGGCGGCGGCCGTTTGTTCTTCGGGATACACCCGCGGGCGATGAGGTTGTCGAGGTAGTAACGCGCCAGTTGGCGGCAGTTCATATTTCGGATTCAACAGAATTTTCGCGAGCGGTTCCGGGTCGCCTCGATCGGCCTTATCCAGCGCCGCAACGAGCGCGTCGTCCGGCTCCGACTCCGCGCGCCAGAAGGCAAAATCGAGAATATCCGAACTGTCGCCGAGGCCGTCTGACTGCCTCGAACAGGGCGCCCACCTGCGGTGACACCTCTACCGTATCTATCGTCGGCTTGTAGCGGCCTTATCAGCCTCGTGGGGCGGCGGGCCATCACGCACCTTTTCGGATCGGCGTCACGGTCGCGTCGCGCTGCTTCGGCGTCAGCACAGTACGCCGCCCAAGCCTCCATCAGCTTGCGGCGCTTCTCAAGAAGATCGCCGCGTTGATACGTGGTTTGAACCGTGCCGCCGACCACGTGAGACAAAGCGGCCTCGCAGACGTCGCTCGGGAAGCTCGTCGTCTCTCCGGCCCAGTCGCGGAACGAGGAACGAAAGCCGTGGATCGTGATGTCGTCACGGCCCATCGCCCAGATCAGCTTCAAGAATGAATTCTTGCCCAGCGGCGCATTCTTGCGCGCACCGATGAAAACGAAATCACCCTCGCGCGGCAGCTGCTTCAAGATCGCGAGCGCCCGGTCGGTCAGCGGGACGCGGTGTTCGCGCCGTTCCTTCATGCGCTCCGCGGGAATGACCCATAACTTCTTGTCCAGATCAATCTCCGACCAGCGCGCCCCGATCACCTCACCGGACCTCGCGGCGGTAAGAATCAAAAATTCGAGCGCCAGCGGAGAGATGCCGCGCTGCTCGCCGAGTTGGGCGACAAAGCCGGGCACGTCGGCGAAGGGCAGGGCGGGCTGACGTTTCGATACCCGTGTCTTGGCGGGCAACGCCTCTTCGAGGTGGCCGGACCATCGCGCCGGATTGTCGCCGGTGCGCAGGCCGCGAACGGTGGCCCAGTCCAGATATGTTTTCGATGCGACCACGCACCCGGTTGGCGGTGTCCGGCTTGGTCAGCCAGATCGGTTCGATGACCTTTAAAACTAGCCCGGTATCGATCGCCGCCACCGGCAGCTTGCCGATGCGGTCAAAGGCGTACATCTTGAGGCTGGAAAGAAATTTCTGGCGGTAGTGTGCATTGCTCCACTGCTGCTGGTGGCCGTCGAAATATTCCTTGGCGGCCTGCTCAAAGGTCTTTGCCTTGGCGGCCTCTAGCGCCTGCGCCGCGCGCTCGGCGGTCCGCACCTCTAGCGGGTCGATGCCGTCGCGCAGCATCTGCCGCGCCTTCAGTGCGCGCTGGCGGGCTTCGTCGAGGGTAAAATCGCGCAGCGGGCCGAGACCCATCTCCCGCTCACGGCCACGATGCTGGTATTTGAACAGCCAGGATTTGACCCCGGTCGGCGTCACTTGAAGAAACAGGTTGCCGCCGTCGGAATAGCGACCGGCTCCATTCAATTTCGCGATGCGCTTGACGGTCAGTGCCATAAATCCAACCCCCCTCCCGACCCCTGTCTCGGCCTGAATTTTCCGGCCGGTGTTACCCGGCCTATATCGGGCTTCTGCGCAGTGAATAAAAGGGGAGAAATGCCTGTGGCGCAGGTATTTCTTTGATTCAGTGGCGAGGTTCTCCGAAGCTGCTCGGGGCAGGCCGAGGCATCTTTAGGGGGGTTTCTCAGAGCCCTCCCTTATTGTTTTTATAGATAAACTTCCGATCTTGTGGCGCTGGCCCCTGGTTTCGCCCCGAAACGCAACGGCACAGGGCGTCGAGGGAAACCTTGGCGGCTCTTGCGTGCGTGGGGCTAGCAGCGCAGCGGACGTGCCAGGCAAAATAGGAACGGCGCTGTTACCAGCGCCGTCCTAGTGCACTAACGCGTGGATCGGCCCACTTCGACGGGCAACTGGCGGGAGCGACCCGCTCTGGCACTGCTGGCGTGGGACACCTGATCGCGATCCGTTGAGGACGTTATCCCAGGGTCCACCGAGGCGTTTTGATTTAAAGCAAATCAGCGCATACGCCATTTCTGGCATGTCGCCATAGCCTCATTGTGAAGCTTGTCGCTGTGACTAGCGGCGAACTTTTTTTATCTTAGCCGTGCGCTTCAGCGTCGGCCGCGTTTTGCGGGATCGCGTTTCACGCTTCGGAGCAAGTTGCGTCTTGGGCTGCGTCTTGGGCTGCGGCTCGGGTTGCGGGTCGCGGACCGGCTGGGGTTGCGTGTTGCGGATCGCCTCGGCCAGCATCGCATACAGCTCAGCCTTGGTCTTGATTGCCTTGTCGCCCATAAATCGCCTCCGGTGACCGTTGAGACAACGGTAGCGCCGCAACGGTCCCCCGCAACAAGACCCGCAGATTAAGCTTGCTGATTAAGTTTAATGGCGTTGTGGGACGCGGCGGACACGCAAAATAATCACGCAGCTTGGAATCATTGGCGGCCAGGCCCCGCGGCTTAATTTCCCTTGTTTTGCGCGATTTAGGCGAAGGAGCTTCCACTTCGGTTCAAAACGCTCTAATTGGGCGCCATTGCTCGCACGAGCGGCCGCTTTAAGGTCTTTGACCCCTTGGATTCTCCCCCGGAAAACCCGCTGGAACTGCCGACGGATTCCCCGCGCGAACCGCTTTTCATGCTGCCCGGCGCGCTGACCGCCTATGTGGTCCTGCTGGCGGTCATCCACTTGCGCGTGCTGCTGCCGCTGAATCTCGAAAATTGGACGATCGACGTCTTCGGTTTCATTCCCAGGCGCTATGATTCAACCCTGCTTGCCATCGACTTTCCCGGCGGCGAGGGTGCCAAGGTCTGGACCTTTGTGACCTATTCGCTGCTGCATGCCAATCTCAGCCATATCGGCTTCAACGTGCTGTGGCTGCTGCCGTTCGGCAGCGCGCTGGCGCGGCGTTTTGGCGCGGTCCGGTTCTTCGTCTTCATGGCGGTGACGGCGGCTGCCGGCGCCCTGGCGCATCTTGTCACCCATGAGCACGCCGTGGCGCCGATGATCGGCGCGTCCGCCTCGGTCTCTGGCACGATGGCGGCCGCCATTCGCTTTGCCTTCGTGCGAGGCAGCTTCCTTTCCTTCAGCCGCGGCGACGCGGAAGCCGCCGCAAAGGTACCGGCGCAATCGCTGTGGCGCGCCTTGCGCGACAGGCGCGTGGTGTTTTTCCTGGCGGTCTGGTTCGGCATCAACATCATCTTCGGCGTCGGATCGATCGCGATCGGTGCGGACGGCGGCAGCATCGCCTGGCAGGCACATATTGGCGGCTTTTTGGCAGGCCTGTTGCTGTTCTCATTGTTCGATCCGGTTCCGCGCGCGGCGCCTCATGCTGCAGATGCGTCCTTGCACGATCACGATTGATCCCAAGCTTGCGGCGCTGCGCGATTTCATTCATCATCTGGCGAATATGCGGCACGGCATGAGCCCGTGATGTGCTTTCAAGCCGTATCCGCCAATGCGCCCGCAACGAAACCGGCGCAGCTCTGTTGATTGACGACTCAAGAGAGAACAAGACCGCGCCCGCTTGGCGAGGGCGCGTTCGGCTTCAGGGAGACGACAATGACGGTACGTGCAATTCTCGATACCAAAGGTCACAACATCCAGAGCGTCGAGCCGGAAGCGAAACTTTCCGCTGCCATCAAGATGCTCGGGGAACGGAAGATCGGCGCCGTGCTCGTGATGAACAAGGGGAGCATCGAAGGCATTTTGTCGGAGCGCGACATCGTGCGCGTGCTTGGCGAACGCGGTGCCGCCGTGCTCGACGAACCCGTCAGCGGGGTGATGACGCGCAAGGTCATCAGCTGCAAGCAGTCCGATACCGTTGCCGCGATCATGGAGATGATGACGCTCGGAAAATTCCGGCATTTGCCGGTTGTCGAGGGCGAGCGCGTTGTCGGCCTGATTTCGATCGGCGACGTCGTCAAATGGCGCGTCCGCGAATACGAGCACGAACAGGAAGCCTTGCGCGATTATATCAAGACGGCCTGATCCCGGCCCTGAAGGCGATCAGCGCAGCTTGTCTGCTCCGGCATCGGTATGCGCCAATCCGGGCGCCAGAATGTGGATCGCCTCCTGGATGGAGACGATGGCGCGCTCGGCGGCGCGTGCGCCATGTGCAATCAGATCGTCGGCGCGGTGGAAATCAAACCAGCCGATTTGACCGACCCTCGGCGAGATCAACAGATCCGGCGGGTCGCCGGCAAGCCGCGCGCGCGTAATGCGGTCCTGCATGATGTTGAAGGCATCGACCATGACCGAGGAGATGCCCGGTCGTCCGCCGCTGCCGAAAAACTCGCGCTTCACGGTACGTTCGGGGGAAAAAAACTTGCCGAGGCCGCGCTTGGGCGCAGCAGGTTCGGGCGGCGCTTCTCGGGCTGCGGCCGATGCGCCGTAGGAATAGATCGTCGTGGCGTGCGTAAACACGTCGCTTGAGAGGTTGGCGGCAATCACGATTTCCGCGCCGAGCGCGCGGGCGGCCGATACCGGCACTGGATTGACCAACGCGCCGTCGACCAGCCAGCGGTCGCCTGCGAGCACCGGCGAGAATATTCCCGGCAGCGCATAGGAGGCGCGCATCGCATCGACCATGCGGCCATGAGTAAGCCAAATTTCATGGCCGGTGCGGACTTCGGTGGCAACGGTGGCGAATTTCAGGGGCAGATCCTCGATCAGCGTCTGACCGATCGCGGCCTCCAGTTGCGCGGCGAGCTTGTCGCCGCCGATCAGGCCGGAGCCGTTGAGTCGGATGTCGAGATAGCCAAGCACGCTTCGCGGCTGCAGCCCGCGCGCCCATTCTTCCAGCGTGTCGAGATGCCCGGCGGCGTAGGCGCCGCCTACGACCGCGCCGATCGAGGTGCCCACCACAACGTTGGGGACAATGCCATGGGCAATCAGGGTCCGGACGATTCCGATATGGGCGAAACCGCGCGCGGCCCCGCCGCCGAGCGCCAGCCCGATGACTGGCCGCCGGATGCTGCCGAGCCCGACCTTGTCCTGGCCTTCGGAGCCGTTTTGGCCCCGCTTGATCAAATTATCCAGCACTTGGGGCAATCTCCTGTAGGCGCAAGGCTACAAGCTGCGGCCTGATCCCGCCAGAATGGACAACAAGCATGGTTTATGCCGCGCTTGAGCGGAGGGAATGTGACCGGATCGGGGCACCCGGGGGAGTAACATCGACGGTCGTTGCCGGTTCCGCCAGCCTTTCCGTTGATCTGAAGGCTTGAATTTGCCGCGTTTTCGGTGAAAAGCATGGCGCTATGACCACGATAAGGCAAGGTGCTAACGGATCCAGGTGCGGTGGGCGTCCGCGCTTGGCGGTGGCGCTCGCCTTGGTTCTCGGATCGGCGATACCGGCTTCCGTCTCGGCGCAGATGTTCACTGATCGGCCGCCGCCGGTACCTCCCAACTCCGTGCCGGAACCCCCCGCGGGGCCGGCAATGAATCTGGCGCCGCCATCGGGCCCGGCATCGATTCCCAATCTGCCCGCACCATTGACGCAACCCTCGATCGCGACCGTGCCGCCGGTCGCCCCACCTCCGGGCGCGGCCGCGCCGAACCAGGCCGTGTTGGCACTGACGGCGCGCTTCGGCAAGGACATGCCCGCGATCACTGGCGGACTGGTGTGGCGTGTGTTCGCCGACCGGCCAGATGAGACCGGCAATCTCAAAATGATCCGTGAAGACCGCGGTGCGACACCCAACCTTGTGCTGCCGCCCGGCAATTACGTGGTCCATGTCGCGCTCGGTCTGGTCAGCGCGGTGCGCCCGGTGACGCTGAAGGCCGAGACCGCCAGGGAATCCTTCGTGCTTCCGGCCGGCGGCCTGCGCATCGAAGGTCGCGTCGGCGCCTCGAAGATTCCGCAGAACCAGATTTCGTTCGCGATCTACAAGGGCAGCCAGTTTGAAATCGGCGAGCGGGCCTCACTGGTGCCGAACGTCGCCGCCGGTGATGTCGTCCTGGTCCCGGAAGGTACCTACTACATCATTTCAAACTATGGCGACGCCAACTCCGTGGTGCGTTCGGACATTCGCGTGCAGGCCGGCAAGTTGACCGACGTGATCATTACTCATCGCGCGGCGGTGATCACGCTGAAACTCGTCAGCGACCGCGGCGGCGAGGCCTTGGCCAACACCGCCTGGTCCGTGATCACGCCCGGCGGCGACGTCATCAAGGAATCGATCGGCGCATTCCCCCGCGTCGTGCTCTCCGAAGGCGAATACCGCGCCATCGCCAAGAATGAGGGCAAGGTTTACGAGCGCGGCTTCAATGTCGTCAATGGCGTCGACGGCGAGGTCGAAGTCGTGGCGCGTTAGCGACTTCCTCACGGTGGGACGCGCGTTTGCGCCGTCGCCGGACGATGCTTTGCATCGTCTTGAGACCCTGAGACCGATCAGGCAGTCCTTCGAAACGCGACCAAGTGGTCGCTCCGCAGCATGTAGACCTCTCCGCGTCAACTGACCACTGTCATAGTCTCTAACGCGTACTAACCATCACGCGACTTTAAACTGTCATAATCGCTGCTTCGGCACTCCCACCCGCGGTTTTTTACATCGCATTAAGCGCGGTTGATTTGGATGTTCTCGCGCGGTCGCCGCGTTGTGGGGAATGTCATGCTTGCTGCCAAGAAGACTTCGGGGAAACTGAATTTTGAAATGTTCGACGACGTTCCGGTCCTGCAGCGCAAATGGCACGCGGCGCTGCGGCCGGGCGAAAAGCTGCCGCGTTATGAAGATGTGATGCTGGGGAGCCTCGGCCGGCTGGCCGATCACATCGCTCTCCTCAAGGACGTTGACAACACCCTCGAAGTGTCGCGCACCGGGCGCTACATCCAGAAATGGCTCGGCGACGACCGCTGGGACATCCCGGTCAGCGCGCTGTCGCCCGATTGCGCGACCGCGCTCGCGGAAGCCGCCACCTGCGCGCTGGTGAACGGCCGTCCTTTTCTGGCTGCGGCGCATTGCGTCCGCGATGGCCTGGTCCAGACCTGCGATGTCCTTGCGCTTCCGACATCATCACGTTGGGGCCACACACTGATCGGCATCTACGTCAACGAGCGCGCACCACAATACAATCTGCTCGACGCGATCTTTTCGGCCACCGACGAGGGCGTGCTGTCGCTCGCAACGATCCGCGATTCCGATGGGCGGCCGTTCGATTTCCAGATCGTGCATCACAACGAGGGGGCATCGCGTCTGCTCAAGGTGCCTTCGACCGGCTTGCTCTGGCACCGGCTGAGCGCGAGGGGGAATCTGTTGTGTTCGCACGACGTCATCGCGCGGCTGCTTCAGGTTGTCCAAAGCGGCAACCGAGACCAGTTCGAGATCGACAGCGACGAGCGGAATCTGAAGCTTGGCGCCACCGCCTTCGGCGACATTCTCTCGCTGACGGTATCGGATGTCACGGCCCTGAAACGACGCGAAGCTTCCTTCCGCTTGCTGTTCGACAACAATCCGATGCCGATGTGGGTCTTCGACGCGGAGACGACCGGATTTTTGAGCGTCAACGACGCGGCCGTGCAGCATTACGGATATAGCCGCGAGATGTTTCTTTCGATGAAACTGCAACAAATCTGGCCGGAGGACGAGCGGACAAGCCACACCGAGGCGCTCCAGCATGTCGGCGATGCCTATCAGTCCAACCGCAACTGGCGGCATATCAAGGCAGATGGCGGCGAGATTCATGTCCTGACGTTCGGCCGCCGCGTGATGTTCGAGGGACGCGACGGCTATCTCGTCGCCGCCGTCGACATCACCGAAAGACGCAAGGCCGAGGCGCGGGTCGCCTACATGGCCCACCATGACGGTTTGACCGATTTGCCGAACCGGGAATTCTATCAGGATCGGCTTCGAAGGTCGCTGGAGCATGACGGCAGCGGAAACAGCCGCGTGGCCGTGCTGTGCATCGATCTCGACCTGTTCAAGAACGTCAACAATTCATTCGGCCACCCGATCGGTGACCGCCTCTTGAGGCTGGTCGCGGACCGGATGCGGTCGCAGGTTCGCGGCAATCATCTTGCGGCGCGACTTGGTGGCGACGAATTTGCGGTCATCCTGGCGTCCGATTTCACACCGAATGAGGTTAGCGACTTCGCCGCCCGCCTGATCAAGGTCCTGAGCGACAGCTACGACATCGACGGCGTCGAGGTGGTGATCGGCGCCAGCATCGGCATTGCGCTATCGCCGGGCGACGGCACCACCGCCGAAGAATTGATGCGCAACGCCGATATGGCGCTGTACCGGGCGAAATCGGACGGCGGCAGCGTCCACCGCTTCTTCGAGCGCGAGATGGACCGCCTGGCGCAGAAGCGCCGCGACATGGAGGTCGACCTGCGCCGCGCCTTCACCAACGGCGAATTCGAGCTACATTATCAGCCGCTGGTGGATATCGCCGCCGACAAGATCAGCGGTTTTGAATCGCTGCTGCGCTGGCGGCATCCCGAAAAGGGCATGATCTCGCCTGGGGATTTCATTCCGGTCGCCGAGGACATCGGCTTGATCGTTTCACTCGGCGAGTGGGTGTTGCGTGAGGCCTGCAGCGAGGCGGCGAAATGGCCGGCCGACATCAAGGTCGCCGTCAATCTGTCGCCGGTGCAGTTCCGCAGCCGCAATCTGGTTCAGGCCGTGATCTCGGCGCTGGCGCATTCCGGACTGTCACCGCTGCGGCTCGAGCTTGAAATCACCGAATCGCTTTTTCTGGCGGAGACCGAGGCCAACCTTGCAATCCTGCATCAGTTGCGCGAACTTGGCGTCTCTATTTCGATGGACGATTTCGGCACCGGCTATTCCAGCCTCAGCTATCTCAGAAGCTTTCCGTTCGACAAAATCAAGATCGACCGGTCCTTCGTCAAGGACATCGCCGAGCGTCCCGATTGCGTTGCGATCGTGCGCGCGATCTCCGGACTTGGCCGCAGTCTGAACATCACCACGACCGCCGAGGGCGTTGAAACCACCGACCAGCTCGACTGGCTGCGCAACGAAGGCTGCAACGAGGTTCAGGGCTTCCTGTTCAGCGCGGCGAAGCCGGCCGCCGAGATCGACGGCTTGCTGTTCAAGTTCGGCGCCCGCGCATCGCAGGCGGCGTGAGGAGCGCTTCTTCGTCCGCGTAGATGCTTTCGCTTCCGAGTGTCAGCTCGGAAAAATCAGACAGGTCGTGGTGCCGTGGGCGAGCAAGCGTCCCTCGCTGTCAGTGACGCGTCCCTCTGCGGTGCCGATGCGGCGGCCGCAGCTCAAGACCAGGCCTTCGGCCCTGATTTGTCCGGTCTCAGGCGTAATCGGCCGCAGCAACGAAATCTTGAATTCAAGCGTCGTTTGGCTCATGTCCTTTTCCAGCGTCGATTGGACGGCGAGCCCCATGCAGCTATCGAGCAGCGTCGCCGTGAGGCCGCCGTGTACGGTGCCGGCCGGATTGAGATGATCGGCGGTCGGCGTGATCGCGACGACGACGCGCCCCGCTTCGGCCTCAGTGACGTCATAGCCAAGCGTTTTGGCGATCGTGTTCAGAGGCAACGTTCGGTTGGCAAGGCCTTGCACGAACTCCAGCCCCGTCATCTCCTTTCGCGCCTCCGTGCTGACCGTTCCATAGGTTCTGGCTACGATCTGACTTCGCATGTGTGCCTCCGTTCTTCGTTTGCTTGGTATCTCGACGTCTGCGCTTGTCGCAAAGCCGAAGGTGGCCGTCCGTAGAGTTGCAGGAATGCCGCGCGCATGCGTCTTGGGTGGGAAAATCCCGCGCGTCGTGCGACGTCGCCGATGGATAGCTTGGTGTCATCGAGTAGCCGTTTGGCGCGCTGGATACGGAGCGATAGTGCGACTTCCGAAGGCGAGGCATCGAGGTAGTCCGCAAACAGCCGCGAGAGATGACGCGAACCAATTCCAAGTCTTGAAGCGAGGGTAGCCACGTTGCCGTGGTCGAGCGCGCCTCTCTCGATCAGGTTCAGCGCGCGCTCAACCGTTGTCTGCGTGCCTTTCCAGGCCGGACAGAACGGTGCGGTCTCGGGCCGGCAGCGCAGACAGGGACGAAAGCCGGCGCGCTCGGCGGCTGCGGCGCTCGGATAAAAGCGGACATTGCGGGCAAATGGCGTTCGGGCCGGGCAAACCGGACGGCAGTAGACGCCGGTGGTCTTGACCGCGACGAAAACGACGCCGTCAAAAGTGGGATCACGGCGCTGAAACGCTTCATATTGGGCGGCAAAGTCGAGCATGGCGGACGCTATACAAGCGACAGAGTGGTTGGACCACCCGCTTGCCGTTGACCATGTCCGAAAACGACCGCTCGCCCACGAGAGGCTGATGCGAGCTAAAACCGCGTCACGATTTCCGACAGCGCCGGGCGCGGGCGGTCCTCGCTCGGCTTGGACACCGTGCCGATGTGGATGAATCCGGCGAGCTTTTCGTCCGCCTTCAATCCCAGTCCATCGAGCACATCGCGATCGAAGGCGAACCAGCCGGTCAGCCAGCACGCGCCAAAGCCGAGCGCGGTCGCCGCGGTGACGATGTTCATCGCACTCGCGCCTGCCGACAATTCCTGCTCCCAAGGCGGTACCTTGGGATGCGGCTTTGTGAAGCTGACCACGCCGATGACAAGCGGCGCGTCGGTGAGCCGCCGCTTCTCGACATCGATCTCGGCAGGGGAGGCGTTCGGATTCTTTCCCGCGAAAACCCTTGCGATGATCTCGCCGGCGCGCGCACGTGCATCGCCCTCGAAGACGATAAAGCGCCAGGGCGCGAGCTTGCCGTGATCGGGCACCCGCGCGCCGATGGTCAGAATGGTTTCAAGCTCGGCAGGCGAAGGGCCGGGCCCGGTCATCTCGCGCGGCTTGACGGAGCGACGGGTTTTCAGGAGATCGATGGCGTCACGCATGTCAACTCCGTCATTTCTCACGCAGCCGTCCGCGCGCGTTTGACGTCCGGTGGCGTGGCTTCGTCGACGAGGGCCGCGATCGCCTCGTCGGTCGCCATCACTTTCTGTCCCTCGCTGCCGAGTCTTCGGATCGAGACCGAATGCGTCTCGGCTTCCTTCTTGCCGACGACGAGCAGCGCCGGGATTTTCGCCAGCGAGTGCTCGCGGACCTTGTAGTTGATCTTCTCGTTGCGCAGGTCGAGTTCGACCCGCAGGCCTGCGCGCCGCGCCGCGGCCGCGACCACCTTGGCGTATTCGTCGCCTTCCGAGGTGATGGTGGTGACCACGGCCTGAATCGGGGCCAGCCAGAGCGGAAAGTTGCCGGCATAATGTTCGATCAGGATCCCGATGAAGCGCTCCATCGAGCCGCAGATCGCGCGATGCACCATGACCGGCACCTTCTTCGAGCCGTCGGCGTCGATGTAAAACGCGCCGAACCGTTCCGGCAAGTTGAAATCGACCTGCGTGGTGCCGCATTGCCAGTCGCGGCCGATGGCGTCGCGCAGCACATATTCGAATTTTGGTCCGTAGAAGGCGCCTTCGCCGGGATTGATCGCGGTCTTGATGCGCTGATTGTGGCTCTTGGCCTCGATTTCGGCGAGCACGGTTGCCATCACCCGCTCGGCGTGATCCCACATTTCGTCGGTGCCGACGCGTTTTTCCGGACGGGTCGAAAGTTTGACCGTCAGCTCCCCCTCGAAGCCGAAATCGGCATAGGTTGTGAGGATCAGATCGTTGATCTTGAGGCACTCGGAGGCCAACTGCGCTTCAGTGCAGAACACATGCGCGTCGTCCTGGGTGAAGCCGCGCACCCGCATCAAGCCGTGCATTGCCCCAGACGGCTCGTAGCGGTGCACCACGCCGAATTCGGCAAGGCGCAACGGCAGATCGCGATAGCTCTTCAGGCCGTGCTTGAAGATCTGTACATGGCCGGGACAGTTCATCGGCTTGAGCGCAAACCAGCGTTTGTCCTCGGCCTCGTCGCCGGCGGATTGGGCCGCGAACATGCTCTCGCGGTACCAATCCCAATGGCCGGAGGTTTCCCACAGCACCTTGTCGAGAATTTGCGGCGCGTTGACTTCGCTGTAGTCGCCGGTGAGGCGGCGGCGCATATAGGCGATCAGCGCCTGGAAGATGGTCCAGCCCTTCGGGTGCCAGAACACCACGCCGGGGCCTTCTTCCTGGAAGTGAAACAGATCGAGCTCGCGCCCCAATCTGCGATGGTCGCGCTTTTCGGCTTCCTCGATCTGCTTGAGGTAGGTGTCGAGTTCTTCCTGCCTGGCGAACGCCGTGCCGTAAATGCGCGTCAGCATCGGATTGTTTGAATCGCCACGCCAATAGGCGCCGGCCACCTTCATCAACTTGAAGGCATTGCCGACCTTGCCGGTCGAGGTCATGTGCGGGCCGCGGCAGAGATCGAACCAGTCGCCCTGGAAATAGATCTTGATCGGCTCGTCGCCGGGAATGGCATCGACCAGTTCGACCTTGAAGGCCTCGCCCTTGTCGCGGAACACCTGCTTGGTCTTCTCGCGGTCCCAAACTTCCTTGGTGAACGGTTTGTCGCGCGCGATGATTTCGCGCATTTTCTTCTCGATGGCGGCAAAATCTTCCGGCGTGAACGGCTCGTTGCGAAAGAAGTCGTAGTAGAAGCCGTTCTCGATCACGGGGCCGATCGTGACCTGCGTTCCCGGCCACAGCGCCTGCACCGCTTCCGCAAGCACATGCGCGGCGTCATGCCGGATCAATCCCAGCGCGCGCGAATCCTCGCGCGAGATGAATTCGATTTTGGCGTCATGCTCGATCGGGTCGGCGAGATCGACCATGACGCCGTCAAGCGCCATCGCCACTGTGCGCTTGGCGAGCGAAGGCGAGATGCCCTTGGCGATGTCGAGCCCGGTGATGTTCTTGGGAAATTCGCGCCTGGCGCCGTCGGGGAAGGTGAGGGCGACCTTGTGCACGGGTTCAATGGGTTTCAGATTGGTGAGACTGTATTGGAAACCCGATGCGGGCGTACTCTTGTCTGGCATAGTCGTCTCCTGTGGCTCACTCCTGCGAACGAGCGCAGGTAAGCGGGAACGAGCGGTATAGCAGGCGATTCGGCTCCTGCAACCGGCAAAAATCGTCGCGTTTGGACGGCCTGAACGCGCCGTCAGGTCGGGACGATTTGTCCACCCGCAGAGGTTGCGTTGACGTCAGTCATTGTTTAGCCTCGGCGCGCTTCAGCTCTTCCGCACAGGTCCATACCGCCGTTCCCATGATGCTTCGCACGTTCTTGCTCGTAATCCTGCTGCTCGTTTCCGGAGAATTGCGGGCCAAGCCCTCTCCTCAAAACACAGCTCCTCAAATCGCAGGCTTCGCGCCGAACCTGATCGCTTATTTGGCAAAGGGCCCGGCAAACTCGTGCGGGCCTGGCTGTGATCGCTGGATCGCGGTTGAGGGCAATGTCGATCGGGGTGCCGCAGCTCGCATTCGCCAGTTCCTGAAAAATCTAAGGGACACCCAGCGCCCGCTCTATTTCAATTCGCCGGGGGGATCGGTCGAACAGGCCTTTGTGATTGGTCGCTTGCTGCGCAGCCGGAAGGCTGTGGCCCGGGTCGGGCGCACCATTGTTTCCGCGTGCGGTGCCGGTGCGCAGATCGACGACGCCTGCCTCAAAGTCAAGACTGCAGGCGGTGAAGTTCAGGCCGAGATCGTGACGCGTCACGCGATATGCAATTCGGCCTGCGCATATCTGTTTCTCGGCGCGACCACGCGCGAGGTGGCTCCTGATGCGGCGATGGCCGTACATAGTTCCAAATTCACTTTGGTCGTTCGGGGAAATCCGCCGCCGGAACTGGTGACGGCGGCCACCAACCGCGGCCTGGCCCGCGCCGATCGGGAGCGCGAGGCGTTTGTTGCGGCGATGGGCATCAGTCGTGAACTCATCGATCTCATCAAGACGGTGAAATTCGAAAGCGCGCACGTACTGACACGGCCTGAGCTTTATCGCTTCGGCATCGATACACGTCCCGTCGCTGAGACCGCATGGACCCTGGAATCTCTTGCGCGGCCGTATATTCGCAAGGTCGCTCTCGCAAAGAAGGATGACGGTGCTGCGTTTCGAACGCTGGAGTGGCGGCTGTTTTGCGAAAACAAGGATCGCGCACGCCTGATGTTTGTTCGGGAGATTGACGAGGGCGCCGCGGGCACGAACTCCGCAGTCATCATGATGGCGGGTACCGAGAAGCCCGTGGCGTTCGGCGCTTTCCCGGCGCGTATCGGGTCATTCGAGGCATGGACCGGGACGATCGCGTTAACGGCGATGAGAGCGGTGCTGGCGGCACCTCTTCTGCAGATCGGGCAGGGCCGACTGATGCCCGATGGCAAAACCAGCCAGGAGATACTCGAAATTGATACAAGTGGACTGGAGCCGGCATGGGCGCAGCTTTTTTCGTCCTGTCCCGCCGCTCCAGACAATACGAAGCCGCCGATCTCCTCTCCCGGTCCCGTACCCGCTCCGGCGCAGTGAGGGCGCAATCGGCGGTTTGCGACGGCGTGCGGACCAGACGGGTCGTGCGCCGGGGCTGCGAAATAATCCGGCCGCACCCTTTTATTCGCAAGTGGTGCGCTCTACATGCATCTGCATGAAAAATCCCCCGTCGGACCTCCCCGTTCATCGCCGCTTTGCGCCCACTGCATTGATGTTTGGAAACCTCGTCACCGGCTGTTCGGTGCTGGCGCCGGCCGGGATGTTGATCGAACTGTCATCCGACCTCGGCGTCACGGTCCACACCGCGGGATTACTCGTCACCTTCGGCGCCGTGATGCTGTGCATCGGCTCGCCACTGACGGCATGGCTGACGAGCGGGATCGAGCGGCGCACCTTGCTCACCACGACGCTTGCAGTGTTCGCGTTTGGCAATGCCGCATCAGCGCTGGCGCCCGACTACGCTAGCCTCTTGATCATTCGCCTGATCATGCTCGCGGTCGGCGCCCTCTATACACCGCAGGCCGCGGGCACCGCAGCCCTGATCGTGGCGCCGGAGAAGCGCGGCGGTACCATGGCCTATGTATTTCTCGGCTGGTCGCTTGCCGCCGCCGTAGGCCTGCCGTTGATCACCTTCATGACGAGCCGCTACGGCTGGCGTGCGGCTTACGGTAGCATCGGCGTCATCGGCGCTCTCAGTTTACTTCTGTTGGTCTGGCGGTTGCCCGCAGGCCTGATCGGGGCACGGGTCGACTTGAGGACGTGGACCGATGTCGGGCGCAACCGTGCGATCGTCGTGCTGCTCACGATCACGACGCTTCTGATGTCGGGGCAGTTCGCCGTGTTCACCTATATGGGACCGCTTCTGGCCAAGCTCACGCACGTCGGTCCGGACGCGGTCGGGCTGGCCTTTGCGATCTACGGCCTGTGCGGCTTCATCGGAATCGCCACCGCGAGCCGCATCGTCGATTCCTGGGGCGCCTACAGGACGTCGATCCTGTCGATCTCCCTGGTGCTGACCGGCATCACCGGGTGGGCACTGAGCGCAGGCATCTATCCGCTGATGGCGTGCTCGGTTGCGTTCTGGGGACTGGGTTTTGCTGCGACCAACTCGATGCAGCAGGTCCGGCTTGTCAGCGCGGCACCAATGCTTGCCTCGGCGTCGGTGTCGCTCAACACATCGGTCCTTTACGTGGGCCAGGCGATCGGTTCAGCGATCGGCGGCTTGCTGTATGCGCACGAACGCCTGTACGGCATCGGGTATGCCGGCGCGGCCTTTGTCGCACTCGCGCTTTTGATGGTGATGTCGACGCGGAGTATCAGCAGGGCGCCAGGCTGAGGCGGGCTGCAATTCCTAGCGGCTTGAGAACGCAAAGGCATCGGCGCTGCTCGAGGCCGCGAGCCGCGTCAGCGCGGGTGTCGACGCCATCTTGACCAGCACTTCCTTGAGCGGCTTGTTGGTCCAGGCGTTGGTGACATAGTCGCGGTGCGTCACTCCATCGGGGGTTTTCACGAAGACGACGCTGCCGGGACGCAATGGGCCGTCCATGTCGTCCGATATCGCGATCCTCTTGTCGCGCAGCATCTGCATCAGTTCCTGATCGCGCCGTTGGGTGTAGCGCGTATAGGCGCTCACGAAAAAGCCGGTGCGGTTGTTGGCGATCCAGGATGAGAACTTGTCCAGTTCGCCATACACCGCGTCGAGCAGAACGACGCCGCGCACGCGATTGCCAAGACCGCCGACTTCCAGGCTCCAGGCCGTCGGGACGAAGCCGCCGCTGTAGCCAACGAGGACGACGGGCATGTTCGCGAAGGCCTTGGCGGCACTCGGGTCGCCGTAGAGCTCGGCGAGGTGGTCGGCCAATTCATTCACGAAGCGCTTGAGCCCGCCGGGCTGCCAGAATTTCCCGGCGCTGGAATCGGCGGCATCGACCGCAAGCTGGGGCGCCAGTAGCACTGCATTGGCGCCGGAATCAGAAATCTGTTGCGGCACGAGCTGCCGATCGCGCACGTCGCGCTCAAGCTTCGCGCCGTTGCCGTGGAAGAACACGATGATCACGCCGGGTTTGCGGATGTCGAAAGTTTCGGGCACGTGCATCAGCACGCGGTTGTCGTTGTAGGTCTCGTCCTGCCAGTAAACCCGTCCGCCGTAGCTGCGATGGCCGCGGCGTTCACCCTTGGAAATGTTCAGGAACGGTTCGTCGGTGCGGGGATTATTGCCGAAATAGGGAAACGCCGAGGATTTCAGGCTGACGAGCGTAGTCAGGTCTTCCCGTGCCGGACGCTGGTAGGGCACCGTCGGCGCCAGCGACGCGACGCGGTAGGGGGCCGGTTGCTTCTGCACCACGCGCGGGCTTTGCGCGTCGGAGGTGGTGGCTTGCCGTTGCAACAGGCTCTCGCCGGGGGTCGGAAAGCGATCCTTGAATTGCGGTTGGGGGAAGCGATCATCGAACGTATCGCCCGCCGAGCCTTGCGCGTTGGCGACAAGCGTGCCGGCGCTCGGCGCTTTTCCGCATTGGACGAGGACGAATGACAGCGGGAGCAGCGCCGAAAGGACGGCGATCCAGCGCGCGCGACGCGAAACGGCGAGGTAATGGTAGGCGCGCGGCAGAACACGACGCAACGCGCCCGGCAAAATCGCCGGACGCACGCCATCGCATGTCCTAAATTTCGGAGTCGCCCCGACCATTCACCCCTTTGCCCCAACCACCGACGACCGGCGTATGTCAGCTCGCTCGAGTTGCGGTGACGTTAATCCTCCGAGAATTTCTCCCCATTCCCGGAACGACTTAAACAGCACGAAATCGTGTCTTGATTGTGGGGTGGGTGAATTCTTTTCGGCATGGAGCGGTTAGCCCGGTCCCAAAATTGGTATCAGAACACCAAGTGGGCCCGGGATTTAATTCGTTGTTAACACTCCTTGAACTGGCGGGGCCCAGCCTGCACCATGAAAAACAACCGGGCACGGCGCCCGAAATGCGGACGGACATGGCGGCAATGGAAACGGGTAGCGCGGCATGGCTCGGCCGGCTTCCCGGCGGATCCACGGTTTCGGTGGTCGTCGCTACCGCCATCGTTGTCGCCGACATGGTCGGGGTCGGCGTCTTCACCAGCCTCGGTTTTCAGGTCAAGGACATCCCGTCGGGCTTTGCGATCCTCGCGCTGTGGACCATCGGAGGCATCGTCGCGCTGTGCGGAGTGTTTTCCTACAGCGAACTCGGCGCGATGTTTCCGCGCTCGAGCGGGGAGTACAATTTTCTAAGCCGTGCCTATCATCCGGCGTTCGGATTCCTGGCGGGCTGGGTGTCGGCGACAGTCGGCTTCGCCGCACCCGTGGCGCTTGCCGCGATGGCCTTCGGCGAATATGGCAAGTCGGTATTTCCCGACGCCCCGCCGCTCGTGCTTGCGTTGGCCGCGGTCTGGCTCGTCTCCCTCGTACAGCTTACCGGGGTCAGACACTCCTCTACCTTTCAACTGATCTCGACCATCCTGAAAGTCGTGCTGATCGTTGGCTTCCTGATCGCGGGATTTGTCGTGGGTCAGAAGCAGCCGGTCTCGTTTGCGCCGCATATTGCTGATTTCGGTTATGTCACCAGCGCGCCGTTTGCGATCGGCCTTGTGTTCGTGATGTACTCGTTTTCCGGGTGGAATGCCGCGACCTATATCATCGGCGAGATGCACGACGCCGAGCAGAACCTGCCGCGCGCGCTGCTGGCGGGAACGTTGATCGTGCTCGTGCTGTACGTCGCGCTGAACGCGGTGTTTCTCCACACCGCGCCCATCGACAAACTCGCGGGCCAACTCGATGTCGCCCGGATCGCCGGCAGCTACATCTTCGGCGAGCTCGGCGGCCGGATCGTCAGTGCGATGATCTGCATCGGGCTGGTATCGTCGATCAGCGCGATGATGTGGATTGGTCCGCGCGTGATGATGACCATGGGCGAAGACATCCCGGCGTTCAAGATATTCGCCCGCAGGTCGGGCGAGGGCGCGCCGGCCTATGCCATCCTGTTTCAGCTCGCGGTCGCCACTTTGATGCTGTTCACCCGCAGCTTCGAGGCGGTTCTGGATTTCATCCAGTTTGCACTCTTGTTCTGTTCGTTCTTCACCGTCCTCGGCGTGATCAAGTTGCGCATTACGCGGCCCGACCTGCCGCGCCCGTACCGCGCCTGGGGCTACCCGGTGACGCCCGTGATTTTCCTGCTCGTGACCCTGTTCATGATGTATTATCTTGCCGTCGACCGGCCGCTGCAGTCGTTCCTCGGTGCTCTGATTATGGTTTCGGGCCTTTTGATCTACGCCGTTTTCCGCAAACGGGACGATGCCTTTTCCGCGACCTCAACATCACCCCACCCATCAGGTCGCGAGTAGAGATGTTCCGGATGTTGAAAATCGCGGCGCTCGCCGCGGCCATGTTCCTCGCGGCTACGCCGCCCTCCGCGCGCGCCGGCGACATCGTCACCGCCGATGACACCGCGCGCTTTCTCGCCGGTATGATGCCATCGGCAAATTCGCCGCTGATGCCACTGACCAAGGATCCCGACTGGCAGCGCCATGCGAGGTTCTTCGATGCGGCGTTCGCACAGCTCGAAGCGCGTCAGTTGTCGAAAATCCGGGCCTGGGCCACCGCAAATCTGGCCGCGCCGAAGCCGACCATGTTCTACATGTTCTCAGGTCCGGATTTTCTCTATGCCGACGCATTCTATTCCCAGGCCACGACCTATGTGTTGAGCGCGCTCGAGCCGCCGGGTTCGGTGCCCGACCTGACAACATTGCCGCGTGGCGGCGTTGGGGCCGCGCTCTACAATGTCGAGCGGTCGCTTGGCTCGATCCTCAGCTTTTCCTTTTTCATCACCAAGCAGATGAAGGTCGACCTGCATGCCGGCCAGCTCAGCGGCACGCTGCCCATTCTTTATGTCTTTCTGGCGCGCTCGGGAAAGACCATTCGCAACGTCAGCCCGGTCGCGCTCGACAACAAGGGAACGGCGTATTTCGCCAATGACAATCCCGGTGCGAACGCTGTGCGGGGGTTGCGAATCGTGTTCGCGGGCAGCGACGGCGTGGAAAGAACGCTGTATTATTTCTCGACCGACCTTTCCAATCCCGGCGTCAGGGTCAGCGGCTTCCTGAAATTCTGCGCAACGTTGGCCCCCGGCAACAGCCTCATCAAGAGCGCGTCGTACCTTTTGCACGCCGGCAACTTCAGCACGGTGCGCGACTTCATTCTGGCCAACAGCGCAACCATCATCCAGGATGATTCCGGGATTCCGCTTGGCTATTACAGCCCGAGGAAGTGGCGCTTCTTCCCGTTCGGCCACTACGCCGGCCCGATCGCCGAATTCCCGGGAAGATATCAGGAACCCTATGCCGAGCTGTTCCGGCGCGCGCAACCGATGGACTTTGGCATCGGCTATCGCTGGCGCTCGCATGAATCGAATTTGCTGCTGTCCGTCAGGCTGCCCGATGACGGTTCGGCCCCGGAGGCGACGTCATCGACCGAAGAGCCGCCACCCAAACCGGCGCGTCCAAAGAAACCTCGGCCGCCTGCAGACGTCGGGCCACAGCAGCAGAGAGGTTTTCTCTGGTTTCGCTGACGCCGTCCAACGACCGCGTTTACCAGCGCACGGTCTGGCTTGGCTCGACGAAGGCGCTCGCCACGGGCTTGGGATGCTGAGTCAAGTAGTGACCGATCGCAACGATGAAGACGACGATTGCGAGCGCGGCCAGCAAATCGATCTGCCGGGGATCGTGACCGCTTCCACGGATTTTCCAGCGCATCGTTGACGTCCTCCCTGGAAGACATCGAACCAATACCGTTACTTGGCACCGGTTCCGGCGAGATAGCAACGGATTTCAATTGAATGCGGTGCAGCAAGCGCTCAGAGAGCGTTGACGCCGCGCCAGCGTCCGTACCGCCATGGCAGATACCACCGCGCACCGTCGGGCGTTGTCAGCGGAACATTGTCGATGCCCGAGGTGCCCCAGGGGTGACAGCGCAACAGCCGCGCCAGCGTCATCCATCCGCCGCCCCACAATCCGAAGCGCTCGATCGCCTCGTCACCATAGACCGAGCAGGTCGGCAGATGGCGGCAGTTGTAGCCCACCAACGGCGAGAGCGTGTGCCGATAAAGCCAGATCAACGCGCGTCCGCCATTGCGTGGCAGTCGCGCCGCCGCGTTGGAACACGCCACACAATGCCGTGACAATGAATGCTTCATGTGCGGCTTGCTGTAATCCTGTGCGCAGGTTTGCGCGGTTCCCGGGCACGGAACCCGCGCTCGCAAGTAATTGTGCCACAGTTGGGGAAATATCAATCGTTTGTGTGGCAATGCAGCAAAGGTTCTATGGACGATTCGGTAGGTCATGTTTACGTTTCGTAACGCTGAGATGACAGAATCAATTAGCTATTGAATCGGGGTCGTTACCGCCGCGCGTTGTTGGGCTTGCGGGAAGGAACCAAATTGAGGCTCTTGAGATCGCTTCGCTTCTGTGGTTTGGCGTTGCTTTGCGCCATCACCCTGTGCATTGCGGGGCCCGGCATCATCGCTACGCTCGACAGCTCGGCGCACGCGGGCGTCAGTCTCGAAGAACGCAAATTGCCGATGCGGTTCAGCTGGGTGGCATGCCAATCCACTTGCAGCGGCTGGGTCAGCGCGGTCGGCATCGTGACATCCGACAGCCCGAAGGATTTCGATGACTTCGCGCGAGGACGCGAGCTCCGCGGCGCGACCATCGTACTGGATTCCAGCGGTGGGTCGGTCAACGACTCCATCGTGCTTGGCCGGCGCTTTCGCGATCTCGGCCTGATGACGACCGTCGGCACCAGCATTCGCAGTCACGGCCCGCTCGGCGAGCGCGCGAGCGTCGCACCCGATGCCTATTGCGAGTCGATGTGTGTGTTCCTGCTGTTGTCGGGCAAGACCCGTTACGTGCCGGAAGCCGCGCATGTCAGGGTGCATCAGATCTGGATGGGCGACCGGGCCGAAGATGCCAGGGCTGCAAGCTACAGCGCGGACGATCTGATGATCGTGGAGCGCGATATCGGGCGTCTTGCGAAATATACCTTCGACATGGGCGGTGCCGGCGACCTGTTGTCGCTGTCGCTGAACGTGCCGCCATGGGAAGACCTGCACGAATTGACGCGCGAGGAATTGCGGCTGACCAATCTGGTGACCACCGATGCCGTGGCCGAAGTGCTGCCGCAGCCCGGCGGCTCGGTCATGCCGGTGGCGGTCCTCAGCGCAAAACCGATGCAGGATCGCTTCACGAGCGGCGCCACGGACAACGAAGCGGTGGCGTCTGCGGTGAGGTCTACCAAGACCGCAGAAGCGCTTGCGCCGGCCGGCGACGCAGTGCCGGTGTCCGGGAAGTAGCTGCGGTCACTTACCCGCGTTATGAAGTTGGGTAGGGGTCCGTGGCGCCCCTTCGCGTGGCTCAATTACCGCGCGGGCAGCACACATTCGGCTGCGAAATCGATGAAGGCGCGCAACCTTGGAGAGGTCCGCCGCCCTCCCGGCCAAACCAGCCAGAACTCACCTGTGGAGCCGGCATCGCCCAAGAGAGGGATCAACTCGCCACTTCTCAGGGCGTCGACAGCAAGGAAGTCGGGCATGCAGGCCATGCCCAGCCCGGCAATCGTCGCCGCGAGCACGGCCTCCATGTTCGTGCAGGTCATGGACGGCGGTCCGAGTGTGAGCTCGGAGGGTACGGGTTCCGACAGCGCCAAGCTCTGGAGGACGTCGGACCCCGGCTGGCGATAGCGAATAAGTGCATGCTCCGCGAGCGAGGCCATTGCCTCGGGCTCACCTCTTTCGGCGACATAGGCCGGCGAGGCGCAGACGACATAGCGGAAGACGCCAAGCCTGCGCGACGTCAATCCGGAGTCAGCGAGCGGTCCGCCGCGGATCGCGACATCTACCCCGTCGGCGACAAGATCCACGATGCCGTCGTTGAAATCCAGATCGAGCCGAACCTTCGGATAGGCGCGGCTGAAGGCGGGCAGGTGAGGTGTCAGGAATCGATAGCCGATCGCGGGCAAGCTGACCCGCAGCCGCCCCTGCGGCTCGGCTGCCGCCTCGGCCAGAATCGTTGCGAGGTCGTCGATCTCATTGCGAATACGGCGGGCCCGCTCAAGCAGCACTTCGCCCTCGGCCGTCAAGCTGACCTGACGTGTTGTGCGGTGAAAAACCCGCGCGCCGAGGTGACTCTCAAGTCGCGCAATCTTCTTGCCGACGGCCGAAGGAGAAAGGCCGAGCTTACGGCCTGCTTCGACGAAGCTGAGCCGTTCGGCCACCAGAACGAAGATCTCGAGAGCGCCAAGCGTATCCACCGGACCATAATTGACGACGAATCTTCACAAGTGAAGAGCCGTCAGCGCCGATGATGCATGCGAACTGCCGGAATATCCTCCCGTTGCATTTTGCAAGGAGTCGTCATGAACAGATTTTCCGCCTCTCGTCCGTATGATGGTCCGGCCGGCTTTCTCGAAGGGGTCTGGAATCCTGAAGACCTCGTGGCGCTGCCGGGCTCACCGTGGATCGTCATCAGTGCGATGCGTTCGCGGCGCCGCCACGGCGGACTGCTCGCGGCGCGCCGGCATGGCGGCGAGGCAGCCGTGGAAATTGCCTGGAGCGAATCCGCCGAAAAAGCTCGGCGTGGCCGAGAGCTCTTTGACCCGCATGGCATTGCAGCGCGCCGGCTCGGCGAAAACGTCTATGAATTGCTGGTCATCGACCATGGCGGCGGCGAGGCGGTAGACCGACTACGCGTCGATACAGCCGGCGAACGTCCCGTGATCCTTGAAGGAGATCGAATCGTGCAGCCGCCTCGCACGTCTGGCAATGCCTTGGCCCATATGCCGGACGGCGGCTTCGTGCTGACGAGCATGTTCGATCCGACTGATCCTGATTTCGTATCCAAATTCGCCCAGGGCCAAACGACTGGCGGGGTGTGGCGTTGGACGTCGGGTAATGGCTGGAGCCGCTTCGGCTCGCTCGAGCTATCTGGCGCAAACAGGATCGCCGCGACGTTGGACGGATCGGCCGTCTATGTTTCAGAATGGTCGGCGCGACGCATCTGGCGGCTTGGATCCGGCGGAGAGCCGGTCGGGCACGCTCAAACCTCTTTTCTGCCGGACAACCTGCGCTGGACGTCCGTCGGCAAGCTTCTGCTTGCGGGGCAGGCATCCCGGCCGGAACTCATGTTTGGTTGCGAGGCGCGGGGAGAACCTTACCCTTTGGCCTTCGAAGTGGCTGTGGTCGATCCCGACACCATGATGTTGGAATCGCAGGTCCGTGCTGATGAGAGGCAGGTCAAGGCATGGGGGTTCGGTGGTGCCACGGGCGCGCTGGAGGTGGACGGTGAATTGTGGGTCGGTTCCTTCACCGGCGAGCGGATCGCGAAGTTTCGCCGCAGGTCGCCGTGATGGCAGCAGCGTCATCATCCGCCATCAGGTCGCCTTCCACACGCGTGACGGATTCCGGCCAATGATTGCGGCATGACGGCCGGCTATTGCGCCGATGCCGCCTGCGTGGCCCTTGCCTCGATCTGGCCGATCGCATCGACCACGGCATCGAAAGTCAGCATCGTGGAAGCATGCCGCGCCTTGTAGTCGCGCACCGGCTCAAGAAACGCGATATCCGCCCACTTGCCCTGCGGGGGCTTGCCGTTTTCCTTGAGCATCTTGCGGACGGTCTCGCGCAGCTCACGCAATTCGCTCGCCGTCGAGCCAACGACGTGGCTTGCCATGATCGAGGACGAGGCCTGGCCGAGGGCGCAGGCCTTCACCTCATGGGCAAAGTCGGTGACGAGCGGGCCGTCCATCTTGATGTCGACCTTGACGGTCGAGCCGCACAGCTTGGAATGCGCGGTTGCGGAGGCGTCGGGTGCGTTCAGCCGCCCGAGCCGCGGTATATTGCCGGCCAGTTCAATGATGCGCTTGTTGTAGATGTCATTCAGCATAGATCGAGGTCTCGGGCTCCCGGGCTCGATCGCCCCGGCGATCGCCCTTGGCGGCTGCAGTGCATAGCCCTATATATGGGCGGCGATGGCGGAAATACAGCCGCCTTTGCTCGGCTGCCCGAATAGGAACCCGTTTGGCTGCCAGGTGCTAACATTGTGGGACTCAGGCGTCCGGCGGCACGCCGCCCCGTCTGCCGGTGACACTCCGGTCTCGAGATTGACCGGTCGAACGGAGTTGACATGGACGCATTGATCAAATCCCTCCGCCCAGGCAAATCTTCGGATATCAAGCCTTCCGAGCCGAAGTTGCCGGAAGCCCGGCCGGCCGAACTTGATCCGGCCGAATTCCTGGCCGCCGCGGTTCGCGCCGACCAGCCCCGCCCGTCCCGCGCCGAGGCTGAAGCGGCGGTGCAGACCTTGCTCAGCTATATCGGGGAAGACCCCGAACGCGAGGGCCTCCTGGACACGCCGCGTCGCGTGGTCGAGGCCTATGACGAACTTTACCAGGGCTATCATCAGTGTCCGGCAGAGGTGCTCAACCGCACCTTCGGCGAAACGGCCGGCTATGACGACTTCGTGCTGGTCCGCGACATCGAATTCACCTCGCAGTGCGAGCATCACATGATGCCGTTCTACGGCAGGGCGCATATCGCCTATACGCCGGTGGAGAGGGTCGTCGGATTGTCGAAGCTGGCGCGCCTTACCGATATCTTCGCGCGCCGCCTGCAGACCCAGGAGCATCTGACCGCGCAGGTCGCGGCCGCCATCGACGAGATTCTCAAGCCCCGTGGTGTTGCGGTGCTGATCGAGGCGGAGCACACCTGCATGTCAGTGCGCGGTGTCGCCAAGCATGGCGCGATGACGTTCACCAGCCGCTTCACCGGCATGTTCCGCGACAATCCCGCGGAGCAGGCGCGCTTCCTGTCCATGGTGCGAGGGCTGCAGCGCTAAAGCGTTTTCGAGCGAAGTGGACGCCGGTTCGCGTAAAAGAAAGCGCGTCAATACATAAAGACTAGAGCGTCGGTTCTGATTCCATCAGAACCGTGCTCTAGTCCTCGTCCGAAATTGCCGAGGACCGATCTGTGTCTCCATCATCCGAACTCAACGACATCGAGGAAGGGCTCGGGTTCAAGCCCAGGTTTGACGCCGCCGGCCTTGTCACCTGCGTGGCGACCGATGCCGGCACAGGCGACGTGCTCATGGTCGCTCACATGAATGAGGATGCGCTTCGCAAGACGATCGCGAGCGGGGAGGCCTGGTACTTTAGCCGCTCCCGCAAATCGTTGTGGCGCAAGGGCGAAACCTCCGGTCACGTGCAGCGGGTCGTCGAGATGCGCACCGATTGCGATCAGGACGCGATCTGGATCCGGGTCGAGCAGTCTGGTGCGGCCTGCCACACTGGCCGGCGCTCCTGTTTCTACCGCAAGGTCGAGGCGGATGAGGGCGGGGCACGCTTGACGTTCGTGGATGCGGACAAGGTGTTTGATCCGAAAGCAGTCTATCGGACGTGATCCTTCTTCGTCAGCGCGCTCCTTAACCCCCCATTAACCATAATCACCCCACTGTGAGCCTGGCCCGGGCGTCAGTGGGAGCTTTCGAACGGGCAGGGGGTCGTTTCGCGGGGAGCGGAGACCAGGAATGTCGGTCGACACATTGAACGCCACGGCGACGGCAGGTGTTGACCCGTCGCGCGTGCGGATCGCCGGCGCGATCAAGCAGGCGGCAAGCACAAGCGGCGCCAGTTTCGAATATCTGTTGACGACGGCGAAGATGGAATCGGATTTCAATCCGACGGCGGGGGCTACGACCTCTTCGGCGCATGGCCTCTTTCAATTCATCGACCAGACCTGGCTCGGCACGGTCAAGGAGGCCGGCCCCCAGTTCGGCTATAGCCAATTCGCCGACGCCATCACCAAATCATCCGACGGCTATTATTCGGTCGACGATCCAGCCGCGCGCCGCGCGATCATGAAGCTGCGCGACGATCCCGCCGCCGCTTCGGCGATGGCGGCGGCCTTCACTCAATCGAACAGTTTCAAGCTCACCGGCATGATCGGCCGCCGGCCGAACGACAGCGAATTATATATGGCGCATTTCATGGGCGTCGGCGGCGCCGCCAAGCTGATCGCGAACGCCGAGGACAACCCGCAAGCCTCAGGCGCGCGGCTGTTTCCCAATGCTGCGGCCGCCAATCGCTCGATCTTCTATGAGCGCGGCACCGGGCGTGCGCGCAGCGTGTCCGAAGTCTATTCGGTGTTGACGCAACGCTACGCCAGCGCCGCTGCCTCGCCGGCCACCCGTCTTGCGATGGCGTCGGTCGGCGGCGACATCAAGCCTGGCACGGCGGTTGCGAGCACAGCGTCAACCGCGCCTGCGATCGACAACGTCGCTTATCTCTCGGCGTTTCCGGATGCTCGCACCGCCGCGCCGGTCGCGCCGGTGACCGTCGCTTCCGCGTCGCCGGCGACAAACGCGCAAGCCAATGAGCCGATCTTCCGCTCGCTGTTCCAGGTCGGCGAGCGTTCCCAGCCGGTTTCTGCCGCCGTGCGGGAATTGTGGGGGAGCTCCTCGTCGTTGACCTCGGATAGGCCTTCGGCTCCGGTCGCGGTGGCGTCGGCGGTACCGGTGACGACGGTGCCCCCAAAGCCACCCGGTGGCGGCATGCTCGATCTCTTCAGCGACCGAAACGGGACCTTTAGCGGTTAAGCGGTCGCAGCCCTTCGCCACATCACTTAACAAAACGTCAATAGAACCAGAGCGTTATGGTGAACGCTTTGTTAAGTGACGTGGTTTATTTTGTCTTGCAGTGGCATCGCTTCACGGTGTCGAAGGTTGCGTAAGCCGGCAGGACAATGATCGTTCGGCAGTTCATTAGTTGGATAAAGACGGCCCCTGCGGGTGAGCGGGCCGAGGCCACACGCGCTCTGGCGCGCGCCTGGCTGATTTCCGATCTCACCGCGGAAGACCGCGCCGCGGCGGAAGGCGCATTGTTGATGCAGCTTGACGACGTTTCGCCGCTGGTGCGCCAGGCCATGGCCGAGGTGTTTGCCCGTAGCGCCGAAGCACCGGCCGCCATCGTCCAGGCGCTGTCGCTCGATCAGCCTTCGGTGTCACTTCCCGTTCTCGAACATTCGCCACTCCTCATTGATGCCGACCTGGTCGACATCGTTGCCACCGGCGACAGCGCGACCCAATGTGCGATCGCGCGCCGCATCAGACTTCCGGCGTCCGTCTGCGCTGCCATCGCCGAGGTCGGCACCGCCGAGGCCGCGCTCGAGCTGATCGAGAATCCGTATGCGGAACTTGCGCCATTTTCCTGGGATCGCATCGTCGAGCGTCATGGGCATCTTGCGGCGATCCGGGAATCGATGCTGGAGCTCCAGGATTTGCCCGCCGCGACACGGGCCGCCCTGGTCGCGAAACTTTCGGATACGCTGGCGCAGTTCGTCGTGGCCAGGAATTGGCTGAGCGCCGATCGTGCGGTGCGGATCGCGAGCGAAGCGCGCGACCGTTCGACGGTGAATATCGCCGCTGCATCGCGCGGCGAAGACATGCGCGGCCTGGTGCGCCATCTGCGCGCGACCAGCCAGCTCACCGCCGGATTGATCCTGCGCGCAATGTTGTCGGGCAATCTCGAATTGTTCGAGGCGGCGTTAGCGGAATTGTCGGACCTGCCGAGCTCGCGCGTCGCGGCGCTGCTGCACGACCGCGGTGGCGTGAGCCTGCACGCGCTGCTCAGACGCGCCGGATTGCCGGAATCGACGTTTGCGGCATTCCACGCCGCGCTCGAAGTCGGTCATGAAACCGGATTCGTCGATACGGTCGACGGCGCGGCAAGATTGCGCCGCCGCATGGTCGAACGCGTGCTGACCCATTGCGAAACCGATTCCCAAGCGGCCGAACCGCTCCTGATCCTGTTGCGACGCTTTGCGACGGAATCGGCGCGGGAAGAAGCCCGCATGTTCTGCGACGAGCTGGCGGCAGAAGAGACCATCGCTCCAGCTCAGCAAGGCCGGATCGCGGCGTAAGAGATATCTTCGCTATCGTACCCGCGAACGCCGGGATGATAACCACCGGCTTTCGTGGCTTTGAAGGTAGCAGCCCATAGCCAAATTGATGAGCCGCGGCGTATGGGTCCCGGCGTTCGCAGGAACGACTCTCAGACTGAAGTAATGCGTCGAGGCCTCAATCCGCGGGCGCGATGCTCGGGGCCATGATGGCCTCGAGATGTTCGGGCCGGTCGCGATTGACGTGGGCGAGGTAGTCGTCCGCTACGCCGCGCAATCGGCGGGAAAGTTCGTTTGCCATGCTGATGGTATCGAGCTTGGTGCGCTCGAGCACGATGGCCTGGATCGCGTTGATGTGGTGGGCGATCAGTTCGGACGGCACTTTGGCAAGGTCCGGGGCATGTTCGATGATCCGGCAAAGACTCTCGGCCGCAGCGCCTGCGGAGGGAAAACCGAAGGTGGCGGCGTCGCCCTTGATGTCATGGGCGGCGCGGAAAAGTTCATCGCGTGTCGCATCCGTAAAGCCGTCCTTGAGGACGGCGGCGTGAGCGGCCGCAAGCCGGTCGGATTCGATGACCATCCAGTTCTTGAATTCGCCCGACAGGTCGGCAAGCGCCTTCTCGGCGCGCGCGACGGGATCATCGAGATCTTCTTCCGGAACGCGTCGCAACACCGTGCGCAACGGATTGGGCTGGGTGATGACGTGGTGATCGGCGAATTTCTTGACCTCGATCAGGTCGGATTTGTTTTTCGCCATGCTGTTTCCTTCGCTCCTTCGGCTCTCAAATCGTGGAGCGCGCCTTGTCGAGCAGCGAGGGCTGCTGAAGCACCTCCACCTCGCCGCCGACGCGGCGCTCCGGTCCGATATAGGCCGCGTTGGTGTTGCGCCTGCGGTCCGGGCCGAAATAGGTCTTGGTCTTGATGAACGGACGCGGGTTGGCGACGACGTTGAGGATGCGCTGATAAAGTCCCTTGGCGGAGATCGGTTTGGCGAGAAATTCGGTCACGCCGGCGTCGCGCGCCACTGTCACCCGGCGTTTTTCGGAATGGCCGGTCAGCATGATGATGGGGGCATAGGGATTGCCCTTCAACTCCGGCTGCCGGATCATTTGCGCGAGCTCGAGCCCGTCGAAAATCGGCATCGACCAATCGGTGATGACGATGTCGGGAACGTAGTGGGTGTACATCTCAAGCGCGGTTGCGCCGTCCTCCAACTCATAGACTTCGCGCGCGCCGAACGAATGCAGCAGCGTCCGCAGGATGCGGCGCATGTGCGGATTGTCGTCGCAGACAAGAAATCGCAGCTTGTTGAAATCGATGCGAAACATGGCCGGGCCCTAAGGACGTACCAGCAATACGGGTATACCCAGCGTTAACCATATGCCGCTCCCGGTTAACGAATGGTTGCGAAGACAGGGGGCGGGGCCGCGAAAGCATCAGACAGAGGCGGGACGTGTCGCGGCCGGCTTCAGCGGTCGGACCGACCGCAGCCATCAATAGCCGAATTGCTCGCTCAGGATGCGCTCTTCAAGGCTGTGGCCGGGATCGAACAGCATGCGCATCGAGATGGTCTTGTCGGACAGCACCTCGACACGGCGGACGTCGCGCGCCTCATCGTGATCGGCCACCGCCGCGACGGGGCGCTTGTCGCCTTCGAGCACCTCGATGACGACGAAGGCGGTGTTGGGCAGCAGCGCCCCGCGCCAGCGCCGCGGCCGGAATGGACTGATCGGCGTCAGCGCGAGCAGGGCAGCATTGATCGGCAGGATAGGTCCCTGCGCTGAAAGATTATAGGCGGTCGAGCCCGCCGGCGTTGCCACCAGGATGCCGTCGGCAATCAGCTCCGGCATGCGTTCGCGCTCGTCGATCAGGATTCGCAATCGCGCAGCTTGATGGGTCTGGCGAAACAGCGCGACCTCGTTGATGGCGTGGTGCAGATGCACGATGCCATGCACGTCGGTGGCGCGCATCAGGAGGGGATTGATCAGGGTTTCGCGCGCCGCCGCCAGGCGGGTATGCAGATCATGGGCGGAGAATTCATTCATCAGAAAGCCGATGGTGCCGCGATGCATGCCGTAGATCGGCTTGCCCGAGCGCATGTGCTGATGCAGCGTTTGCAGCATCAAGCCGTCGCCACCGAGCGCCACCACGACATCGGCATTTGCCGGGTCTTGGTTGCCGTAGAGCGCAACGAGCTGCGCGAGCGCCTGCTGGGCCTCTGCGCCCGCGCTCGCGACGAAGGCGATTTTCTTATATCGCTTGGGGGTGGTCATGGGATTGCGGGGCTCACAGGGGCGCCGATGAAAACGGTGCGCCGAGGTCGTCTATACGACCTTGCCCGTCCTTGTCGAGATGATCGTCCGGCGTTCATGGGTGGCCAATCTGTCGCAGTTTTGATCTGGAATCCGTCATTTACCGGAAATAGCCGCACCAAGATGCGAAAAGCGGTGGTACTGGGTGATCGTGGGAGGGGGAGGCAGGAGAGTAGAATATGACGGTCCGTTTCGCTGCGCCCGCTATCCTTGCGTTTGCCGTGTTCTCGTTTGTGACCGCGGCTCGCGCCGAGGATGCGCCGCAGCCGCCGGCTTCTCAACCCGCGGCCGTACCTTCAGCTCAGAAGTCGGGTGCATCGAGCGGGCGCGGAAGTACCGCGAATTCGCCCACTGCAGCCGAACAACGCCGGCTACCGGAGGATTCCACGACAAAGCAGACGCTCGCGCTTCCCGGGCGAACGCTGAGCTTCAACGCCACGGCAGGTTCGATCCGCCTGTTCAACGACAAAGGCGAGCCGCAAGCCGATATTGCCTATACGTCCTATCAACTGGACGGTGTCGACACGCGCAACCGGCCTGTGACCTTTTTCTTCAATGGCGGACCGGGCGCATCCTCCGCCTATTTGCAGCTCGGCAATGCCGGCCCGTGGCGGTTGTCGATCGACGGCGAGGCCGCGCTTTCCTCCGCTTCCGCCGATCTGAAGCCGAACGCCGAGACCTGGCTCGATTTTACCGATCTCGTCTTCATCGATCCGGTCGGTACCGGCTATAGCCGTTTCGCCACGACGGACGAGGATGTGCGCAAGCGGTTTTTCTCGATCGACGGCGACGTCAACGCGCTTGCGGTCACGATCCGCCGTTGGCTGGGGAAATACGACCGCTTGCTGTCGCCAAAGTTCATCGTCGGCGAAAGCTACAGCGGCATCCGCGGGCCCAAAATCGTTCGTGAATTGCAGACCGGGCAGGGTGTCGGCGTAAGGGGATTGATCCTGATTTCTCCCGTGCTCGACTTCCGGGAATATGGCGGATCGAGCCTTCTGCAATATGTCGCGAGCCTGCCCTCGATGGCGGCGGTGGCGCGCCAGGTGAAGGGCCCGGTGACGCGCGCCGACATGGCAGATGTCGAAACCTATGCGCGCGGCGATTTCTTGAGCGATCTGATCAAGGGGGAGGCCGACGCCGAGGCCACCGCGCGGCTCGCCGACCGCGTCTCTGCGTTGACGGGGATTGACCAGTCGGTGAGCCGCAGGCTCGCCGGGCGCTTTGATGTGTCCGAGTTTCGCCGCGAATACGACCGGCGCAATGGCAGGGTGACGGGGCGTTACGATGCGTCGGTCCTGGGCTTCGATCCCGATCCGGATTCGAGCAGCTCACATTTCGACGACCCGTCGGGCGATCCCCTGATCGCGCCGCTGACGAGCGCCGTGGTCGATCTCACCACGCGCACGCTCAACTGGCGACCGGACGGGCCGTACCACTTGCTGAACGGCTCGGTTGAAAGATCCTGGGATTTCGGCCGCGGCCTTAATCCCGCGCAGTCAATCTCCCAGGTGAGGCAAATTCTCGCGCTCGATCCGAAATTGAAGCTGCTCGTGGGCCACGGCCTGTTCGATCTCGCCACGCCCTATTTCGGCTCGAAGATATTGCTCGACCAACTGCCGGCCTACGCCTCGCCTGGGCGGGTCAAGCTTGTGGTCTATCCCGGCGGGCATATGTTCTATTCGCGCGATGCCGCCCGTCAGGCCTTCCGGGCCGAAGCCGAAGCGCTGATGAAGTGAGGCAAAAAAATCCGGCGCAGGCCACGTGCCTGCGCCGGTCAATTTCAGTTGCCGAAATCAGTAGACGAGGCCGGTGCCCGTCGGCTGGTCGAGCGCCATCGCGAGCGACTGGTATTCGGCGCAATCGGTGCCGCAAATCTGGCGGATGCGGCCCAAATGGTATTGCGCTTGATCGCGGTTGCCCTGCTCGAGCTGCCACAGGCCGTAATACTGCCAGGTCCGAACGTGGTTCGGGTCGGCCTTGAGCGCGCGCTCATACCAGACTTGCGAGACTTTGTAGTCGCCGAGCTTGCGGTAGGAATAGCCGATCAGATTGGCAACATCGGCGCGGTCGTCCTGGCCGAGCGCCTTCAACTGCGCGATCGCCGAGGCGTAGTCGTGGCGATCGTAGATCGTGGTGTAGGCCGTGCGATAGCCATCGATGAACTTGGGATCGTCGATGCTGGAGCTCTTGTCGTTCTTCTTCTTCTTGTCCTTGGTGGAGTCGGTCGACGGTGACGGGGAATCGCTACCCGCCGCTTTGGCCGTGTTGATCATCGGCACTGCCACCATTGCGGTTGCATACATTGCCAGGGTCAAAAGCCGGATCGCAAATTTGGTCATGCGTTTCTCCTGATGTCGGTTAGGCAATTCTATACCTAAGCCCATCGATGTGAACACCCGTCGTAACCGATCATTCCCGGGACAATTTTTTCAGATTTCGGGAATTTTTTCGGGTCCGCGTTCGGTGGCCCCGCGGAACATGACCAAGATTTCATCCAGATGAACGGCGGCTGCGGTCGCGCTTCAGGACGGGTTCAGCGCACCGCTCTTAAGGTCGAAAACATGATCGAAGAGCCCGGCCATCCGACCGGTACCTCCATGATCCCTTTCGAAAGAGGAGAGACCCATGTTGAAGACCATTTCCGCCGCACTGCTCGCAGTGTCCGTTCTCGCGGCGCCCGCGCTTGCGGGTGGTACTGACAAGACGGCACAGACGCCTGTCACGAAGTCCGCTTCTGTCACCAAATCCACGCAAGTGAAGAACAGCGCGCTCAATGCCAGTGCCAAGATGGGCCGCCATCACGTCAGGCATTCCAGCCATCATCGCTTCCACAAGAAGATGGCGACGCACAAGGTGCACAAGTCCTCGAAGGTCGCAGCCAAGCACGTGACGCACCCCGCCAAGCGCGGCTGACGACGATCCGCCTGGCGCCCGCGCGGCTTGATGCAAAACGCGCCCCGCGGATACAGGCGGATATCCGGACCGGCCCACGCCATAAAGCCCCCAATGGCGTCGGGCCGGCTTCGCTTCATTCGGGGGTATCTGCATCAACGCAAAAGCAGATTCCCTTTCATCCGCGGAAGGATTAGAACGCTTCGAGAGTTTTATTTCGAGAGTGGCGGATTGCAGTTGGTGACATTGGCAAAGCGCTTGGCGATCCTGCTGCTGCCGGTCGCGCTCGCGGCCTGTTTCGGCAACGACGACAGCAGGCCCGTCGGCTTTATGGGCGACGGCGGTGCCGCCAATCAGGCGTTCCCCGGTAACTACCGCGCCGAAGAACTCGCATTCATGCGAACCTATCTCAACAATCCGGTTGGCGTGCGTGACGCCACGATGGCCGAGCCGGTGCTCCGCGACGTCAACGGCCGGTCGCGTTATGTCGGTTGTCTGCGTTATTCGTCACGCGAATCCGACGGCAGCTATCGCGAGCCACGCGAACGCGGCGTCCTTTTCGTCAACGGCCGGCTCGACAGGATGATCGAGAACCCGACCGAGCTGTGCGCAGGCGTCGCCTATGCGCCGTTCCCCGAGTTGGAAAAGCTGACGCGCTGACAACCACGGCGTCCCGGCAGATAGCGCCGTCCTGGAACTCGCGACTTGGTGACCCCTTAGGTTGCGGCGGGGGGCGGGAACCGCAATCACATTTCGGGGAGCATTGAACCGGAACCCGGGTTCGGCAGACCTAGCAGTAAGCCGAAAAGTGACTATTTGTCACTCAAAGCTGGAATCGCGCGGGAACAAATCGGCGTTGTTGCTGCGCGGCTACATCGCGAAACAAACGTCCGTCGGGATTGCCGCACAGCAACCAAATTGGCGCCACGTTGTTTGGTAGATGTCGATGACGGCAATAACGGGGAATGACCATGAAGAGACTTCTGCTTGGTGCGGCCGCGTGTATCGCTCTCGCTGCGCCTGCACTCGCGGCCGATCTTCCGAAGCGCACCTACACGAAGGCTCCGGTGTATACGGCGCCGGAAGTTGTCTACAATTGGACCGGCTTTTATATCGGCGGCCATATCGGTGGCGCGTTCCCCGGCGGCAACAGCCTTGAGAGCAGCAACGGCCGCTTCCTGGGTGGCGTGCAGGGTGGCTTCGACTATCAGTTCGCACCCAACTGGGTGATCGGTGCCGAGGCTCAGTATAGCTGGTTGACCGGCAATAGCGGGAGCGGCGCGCTGTTCCCGGGTGCGACTGTTGTAACGGCGAACACCAACCAACTCGGTTCGGCCACCGGCCGGATCGGTTACACTTGGGGTCCGGCGCTGCTTTATGCCAAGGGCGGCTACGGCTGGCGCGGCAACGACAATATCGGGGTCAGTCTCGGCGGCGTCCCGGTGGCCTTTACAACCGACGTCAACCATCGCAACGGCTATACTGTGGGCGCCGGCCTTGAATACCTGTTCACCCCGAACTGGTCCGTCAAGGGCGAATACCAGTATTACAATTTCGGCAGCACCACCTTCACGAGCGGGCCCGCGCCGGTTGTCGGCGCAAAGTTCCGGGATGACGAACACACCGTCAAGCTCGGCATAAACTATCGCTTCGGCTGGGGTGGCCCGGTGGCCGCGAAATACTGAGCAGGCGCTGATCAGCGCGGAAAAGGCCGGCGTTCGCCGGCCTTTTTTGTTGCGCGACCGGCGTCGGCTGTCATCCGTCTAATCGCGCCGGGTCTGGAGGGTTTTGCAATCGCCGAAATCTGGTGCAAAGCAATCGGGCGGCCGCACGGCGGCCAAATGAGGTGCACGGCCGGTGCTGGAACGAAGCCAAACGGAGGGGGCCCCGATATTGCCGGTCGGGTGGCCCCGACACGAAAACGAGACGCGCTATCGTGCCGATATCGACGGCCTGCGCGCGATCTCGATCCTGCTGGTGGTGGGATATCACGCGCAGCCCTGGCTGGTCCCGGGCGGGTTTGTCGGCGTCGACATCTTCTTCGTCATTTCCGGTTTCCTGATCACCCGCATCATCCTCACCGAGGCCAAGGCCGGCACTTTCTCAGCGCTCAAATTCTATGCCCGCCGGGTCAGGCGAATATTTCCGGCGCTCATCGTGGTGCTGGCCGTCACCTATCTGATCGGCTGGTTTGTGCTGTTGCCGGAGAGCTTTGCCTTGCTCGGCGAGAGCACCGCGGCGGGTGTGGCGTTTGTTTCGAACCTGTTTCAGTTCGGGCAGAGTGGTTATTTCGCGCCGGACGCTGCCGAGAATCCGCTGCTGCACCTTTGGTCGCTGGGCATCGAGGAACAGTTCTACATCTTCTGGCCGCTGCTCCTCGTAGTGATGTTCGGATCGAAGCACCGCCGCTTCTGGATAGGTGCCGTCGCGGGGGCTTCGTTTGGCGTCAGCCTGATGGTCTTCTTCGGCTACAAGGAGTGGTCGTTCTACTCGCCGATCTCGCGCGCGTGGGAATTATTGGCTGGCGGCATCCTCGCCAACCGCCTGGTCGAGAGCCCCGACAGGCGGCCGCTTTCGCTGCATGACAATGTTGTGGCCGCGATCGGCATGTTGGCAATCGTGGGCAGCGCGATCGCACTCAACAGGGAGAGCCTGTTCCCGGGCGCTTACGCGTTGTTGCCGGTGCTGGGCGCGGTGCTGATCATCAGCTCGCCCAATGCGGCGGTGAACCGGATTTTGCTGTCGAGCCGGGCGATGGTCTGGATCGGATTGATCAGCTATCCGTTGTACCTCTGGCACTGGCCGCTGTTGTCCTATCTTGCGATCGTGCGAAATGGCGTGCCGAACGTCGTGGAGGTCTGGGCGGCTGTCATTGTCGCCTTCGGGCTGGCCTGGCTGACGTTCCGCTTCGTCGAAATTCCGCTGCGCAGAAAGCCAAGCGCCGTACCGCGACTGTCGTTGGCGTTGCTTGCGATCGGCATCGCGGGAATAGCGACAGCCGCGAACTCCGGATTCGGTTTTCGTTTTCCGGCCGAAATTCGCGATATCGCGATGCTCGCGCCGCAGAACAACGCCGGGTTCCGCGACAAATGCTTTCTCGAGGCGCCGGGCGCCCGACTTGACGGGAACTGCATCGAGCCGGGTGACAAGCCGCTTCTGTTCTTGTGGGGGGATTCCACCGCGGCGGCGCTCTATCCCGGATTGAGGAAGGCCGAGGACACGATTCCGTTTCGGCTCGCGCGCTTTGCGGTTCCCGGATGCGCGCCCATCCTGGCGGCCGGCGTCGGTTGCGATGCCAAGAACGATCTGATCTTCGCCTTCGTGAAGTCGTCACATCCCGATATCGTCTTGCTGCATGCGATGTGGGACCGGACCCACGATCTCGGCAAGCTCGCCGAAACGGTCCGGCAATTGAAGGCCCTCGGTATCCCGCGGATCGTGATCCTGGGCCCGGTGCCACTCTGGAAGCGCACACTTCCGAACGCGCTGGTGAACGCCTATCGGCTTCGGCACGTGATCCTCGACAGGATTGCGGCCGGCGTGACCGGGGCGGGAGCCGACGAACAGATGCGGGCGTTCAGTCAGGCCGATGACGTCGAATACATCTCGGCATGGCGCGCCCTATGCGACGACGAAGGCTGCCTGACGCGGGTCGGGCCAGCGGCGGACGACGTGGTAACGACCGATATCGTGCATTTGTCGGACGCCGGCTCGAAGTTCTTGGTCGGAAAGATCGAGGGAAACCTCTTCCCGCAAAAATGAGCTCTCGGGCACCCGACCTGCAGAGCCCGTTGAGATGGCCTTGGCTGTTATTTCAGCCCAAGGTTTGCGGCGAGGCGCGCTTGGCAGCGGTTCAAAAAATAATTTCCGTACGTCGTGAAATTTTTGCCTGCGATCGGTTATGATGTCGTTGCCGGCCGTTGGACAGCAAACATGCGTGTTTTTACCTTAGCGTTGGTCGTTTCCGCGATCGGATCGCCGTGCCTGGCCCAGACCGTGCTGAAATCCGAACCGCTGGTATTGGCACCCTACGAGGTCGCCTTGGTGCAGGATGCCTCATGTCCGAGCGGGAAGGTTCTCAAGGTCACCGGAGCGATCAGGGGGCTGCATCGCCGGAAAGTCTGCGTGGTGTTCGCCACTGAGCGGGCTTCGCTTTCGATAGCGACGCCTTAAGAGCTGGCGGGACCTTGGCAAGAGTTGGCGGGGCCGTGGCGCGCCGTAGAGCGAGTTCGCGCACGTTTTGAAGGGTTTAGCGCTTAAGAACTCCATTCCAATTCAAGCTCGGCTTCGCGTTCGGCATCGGCCTGATTCTTGTCTGGATCCTCCAGCGGGTCCGCCCGGCAGGGCCTGACCTCGTAGTCATTGTCCAGCATGGGTCGCGGCGCCGGCTCGCCTGCCTCGGATGCCGCGTCGATGACGAGCCCGCTCTTTCGGGCGAGTTTCCAGACGTCCGCCTCGGTCGGGTAGGCGTTGCTGATTTTCACGTCGTTGCAAAACAGCGCGTAGGGCATCGTTGCGGCTCCCAAAAAACCCTAACGCGGCAGATCAATCAGGGTTTCAGGGCAGGCCGAGGGCGGTTTGGCGGCCGACGGGTGGCTCGGCGCGGGGCCCTGAGTCGTAAACGAGACCTGAATCAGGCGAAAAATATCGCGCGAGACTCGCTGGCTAGAATCGCCCGATGTTCCGCCCGTCATGGGAACGATCCTGCAAACCTCATGTGAGCGCGTGCATTTGACGCTGTCGGTGGCATTATTGGCGGCCTGCGTCGCCAATCTGGCGTTGGTATGCGCTTGGCTCTAGCGGACGATTGGCCAAATCATACAAGGGTTTGGCAAGGTGATCGCATGCGCCGATAGAGGAAGCGATTGACGCCGCCTCCGTTCCCCCCATCATGCCGAACGGCGGCAAAGACCGTCGCAAATAGCGGTATTGCCGGGTTTGCAGGGGGGAGGGCCGGAGATGATCGAAGCGCTAATGACGCGGGTCAATGGCGATGAAGCGCTGGTCCGGCGCGGCCGATTTCTCACCACCACGTTCCTTCTCGAATCCGGCCAGTCCGCCTGGCTGATTTCGATTTTCGAGGGACGGATCGCATCGGTGACGCCCGGGCCCTTTGTCATGCCATCCTCATCCTTTGCGCTGCGCGCGAGCGAAGAGGAATGGCAGAAGTTTTGGAGCGAGCGGCCGCCGCCCGGCTCGAACGATCTGATGGCGCTGATCAAGCGGCGCGTTCTCAAGGCCGAGGGTGACCTGTACGTCTTCATGGCCAATCTTCGCTACTTCAAGGAGGCGCTCGCCAAGCTGCGCCAAACGGGGGCTTAAGCCATGACCGTGCAGTTCGAACCGATCGTCGGCCGCTATATGCATCTTGATCTGGTCGGACGGAAACACCGCGTCTATGTCGAGGAAGCCGGCCGCGGCGCACCGCTCTTGTGCCTGCACACCGCCGGCGCCGACAGCCGTCAATATCGAGCGCTGATGAACGACGAACGCATCACCCGAGGCCACCGCGTCATCGCCTTCGACATGCCCTGGCACGGCAAGTCCTCGCCGCCGTCAGGCTGGCACAACGAGGAATATCAGCTCACCTCGGCGCAATACACCACCATGATCCTTGAGGTGATGGCCGCGCTCGATCTGGACCGGCCAATTCTGATCGGGTGTTCGATCGGTGGCCGCATCGCGTTGCATCTGGCGCTCGAGCATCCGGAATGCTTCCGCGCCATCATCGGGCTGCAGGCCGGCGCTCACGTCGATCCCTATTACGACCTCAACTTCCTGCACCGGCCGGACGTTCACGGCGGCGAGGTCTGCGCTGCGATCGTCTCAGGGCTGGTCGGACCAGATGCGCCCGACGAAGCGCGCTGGGAAACGCTTTGGCATTACATGCAAAGCGGGCCCGGCGTGTTCAAGGGCGACCTCTATTTCTACAAGCTCGACGGCGATATCAGGGGCCGCGTCGCCCAGATCGATACGCGCCGTTGTCCGCTCTATCTTCTTTCCGGCGAATACGATTATTCCTGCACGCCGGAGGAGACGCTGGCAGTGGCCCGAAGTGTTGGAGGTTGCGAGGCGACCATCATGAAAGGTCTCGGCCATTTCCCGATGAGCGAAAACCCTGAAGTTTTCCTGCAATATCTGTTGCCTATGCTGGAGAAGATTTCGGCTTCCCGTTAGCGCTGGTTACCTCTGGAGCATGATCCGGAAAAGTGGATGCCGGTTTTTCCGGAAAGATCATGCTCAAACAAAGAGATGAGATCATGATCCGATTCAATTCAATCGGATCATGATCTAGCCGCCCGCCGCAAAACTGTCGCTGCGCACCGCCCAGCCTGTGACGCGGCTCTCGATCAGCGAAAAGATGGCATAGAGTGCGACGCCGAGAGCTGCAAGGATGAACAGGCCAGCAAACACCAGCGGCACGTCGAAGCTCGAGCTGGCAATCATCATCAAATTGCCGATGCCACGGTTGGAGGCGACGGTTTCGGAAATCACCGTGCCGACGAAGGCAAGTGTCGCTGCGACCTTCAAGGACGCGAAGAAATACGGCATCGTCCTCGGCAATCCGACGTTCCAAAGAATTTCCAGTTTGGTCGCTCGCAGCGTCTTCATGACGTCCTGAAGTTCGGGCTCGGTCGCAGCCAGACCCGTGGCGACATTCACGACGATCGGAAAGATGCACATGATCATGGCCGTCAACACGGCCGGCACGGTGCCGGCGCCGAACCACAGCACGAAGATCGGTACCACCGCGACTTTCGGTATGGACGAGAAGCCCACCAGCATCGGATAGGCCACGTCATAAGCGAGCCGCGACGATCCGATCAGCATGCCGAGCAGGATACCGATCACGATGCCGAGGCCAAATCCGACCAGGGTGGTATAGAGCGTCTGAAGCGCGTGCGGCCAGATCGCTGGAAATCGTCCCCACAGCGTTGCGAGAATCTGGCTTGGCCGCGGCAACACGATATCGGGGACGTGGAAGGCTAGACACAACAGCTCCCAGGCGACAAAAAAAGCGATGATGCAGGTCATCGACATCAGGCGGCGCCGGAGCTGCTCGTTCATGATGCTGCCTCCTGGACGGCACGGGCGGCAACGATTCGCTCGCGCAGGCGTTGGGTCAGCGATACGAAGTCCGGCTCGAAACTCACTTCAATGGTGCGGGGCCGGGCGAACGGAACCGCGCTGTCGTCGACGATGCGGCCCGGGCGCGCCTGCATGACGCAGATCCGCGAGGCGAGATACGCCGCTTCCTTGAGGTCGTGGGTGACAAGCAGCACGGTGGGCTGCTTTTCGATCCAGAGGTTCTGCATGATCTCCCACAGTTCCTCGCGCGTGAACTGATCGAGCGCACCGAACGGCTCATCGAGTAGCAGCAATGTGGGGTCGTGAATGAGCGCCCGGCAAAGCGAAGCCCGCTGCTGCATGCCGCCCGACAATTGCCAGGGAAACTTCGCACCAAACCCGGCAAGGCCGACGCGCTTGAGCGAGGCCTCGACGCGATCGCGATATTCGGACTTTCGTTTTTCCGCAAACGCCTGCTTGAAGGGCGGCACGATCTTGAGCGGCAGCATGACGTTGTCGCAGATGTTCAACCAGGGCAGCAGGGTGGGATTCTGGAACGCCATGCCGATCCGCACATGGTTCGCACCGACCTCGCGCCCGGCCACGAACACGTTGCCTTGCGAGGCCGTCAGCGTTCCCGCGACCAGCTTGAGAATAGTCGATTTGCCGCAGCCGGAAGGACCAACGAGGGCCACGAACTCGCCATGTGTGATCCGCAAGGACGTCTCGGCCAGCGCCGTGACTTGGTTCTTGGCGCCGCCGAACGTGACACCGACCTTTTCCAGGTCGATCACATTTCCCGCCGGCAACGCCGTTTTTGCTGGCGAAGCTTCCATCGGCCTAGCCCTTTCTCGGGGAGGTGATGGCGGCCATCGTGGTGGCGGTATTGCGGGGCGTGGCGGGCGGCATACTCTGGATCGCATGAACCGAGCGGCCGCCGCCGCGCGCGCTTTCCTGCAGGGTGCGGTCTTTCATCACGAAGCGTCCGCGCAAGATGGTATAAATCGGCAAGGCCGTGGCTTTGCGGCCGTGCCACGGCGAAATCTTGGAACGCGATTGAATTTTGGCGTCGTCGATCGTCCATTCGCGGTTGAGGTCAACGATTGCGATGTCGGCGTCCGAGCCCACCGTCAGCGTTCCCTTCCGCGGATAGAGACCCCAGATTTTTGCCGGACCCTCCGCGCTCCACCGCACGTAGTCCTGGATGGTTGCGCGGCCGCGATTGACCTCCGTCAGCATCAAGGGCATCTGCGTCTCGACGCCCGGAAACCCGCAATCGACCGTCCAGATATCGGCGCGGGTTTTTTCGTCCGGCGCATGCGGCGCATGGTCGGTCGCGATGATGTCGATGGTGCCGTCCATCAGCGCGCTCCACAGCGGCACCTGGTTGGCGGCCTCGCGCACCGGCGGATTGACCCGGACCACACCGCCGAATTTTTGATAATCCTTCTCGGAGAGCAGCAGATAATGCGGGCAGGTTTCGCCGGTGATGTCGACGCCGCGCGCCTTGGCCTCGGCAAGCGGCCGAAGTTCGGCGGCCGAGGAGATGTGCAGCACGTGAATGCGAGCACCGGTCCATTCCGCAAGAATCGCCGCGCGCGCCACGGCTTCAACGGCCACGACAGCGGGCCGTGCGTCCAGATGCGCGATTGCTTCGGTGCGGCCGGCGGCGCGCAGCCGGGATTCGCGGCGCTCCATGATCGAATTGGTCTCGGCATGCAACGAGATGCGCTTGCCGGTGGGGGCGACGACCTCGAAGGCTTCCAGCATCGCACCGGTCGAAGGGGAGGGAATGCGGCCAAAGGTGTTGCCCATATAGAGCTTGAAGCCGATGATCCCGGTCTCGATCAGCGCGCCGACATGTTGAATGCTGTCCTCGCCGAGCACGGCATAGAGACCGTAATCGACGTAAGCCTTGGCGGCTGCGATCTTGTGCTTCTCGGCAAGGGCTTCGGGGTTGCCGACGGTCGGTAGCGTGTTCGGCATATCGAACACGGTTGTGACCCCGCCAAAGGCCGCCGCCGCCGTACCACTGGCGAAGTCCTCCTTCTGGGGATAGCCGGGGTCGCGAAAATGCACGTGAACGTCGATCGCGCCGGGCAGGACATGGAGCCCGGTCGCATCCAGCGTCTCTCGGCTTGGCGGCATTGCCGCAGGCAGCCCGATGGCGTGGATCAGGCCATCCTTGATCGCAACGCTGGCGCGATAGCTGGCGTCAGGTGATACGATCGTGCCGCCGGCTATGACCAGATCTACCTTTTCGGACATGCCCGCATCCCCCGTCACAACATCGCCCAGCCGCCGTCGACCGGCAGATCGACGCCGGTGATCTGGCGGGATACGTCGCTGGCCAGAAAAAGGCAGGCATTGGCGACGTCGGCATCGACGGTCACCCTTTTCAGGGCGTAGTCGGCGGCGTGGCGCTCGGCAGCTTCCGCCTCCGTGATACCGAGCTTTTGCGCCATATCGCGGCAAACTTTTTCCCGGAAGCGCGGGCCATCGACCATCCCTGGCGCGACGCAATTGACGTTGATGTTGTATTGTCCGACTTCCAGCGCGAAACTCTTGGTGATGCCGCGCAGGCCCCATTTGGAAGCCGAATAGGCCATGCGGCCGGCGCGCCCGCGCATGCCGAACGTGCCGCCGACATTGACGATCTTGCCATAGCGTTGCGCGATCATGGCCGGCAGCGCCGCGCGCATGGTGTGGAAGCAGCCATTCATGTTGAGGGTGACGATCTCGTCGAATTCTTCCGGCGTCGTTTGCACGCCGGTCTTGCCGATCGGTCCGGAGCCGCCAGCGACGTTGACGAGGATGTCGAGGCGGCCGCCGAATTGGGCCTTGGTCTCCTCAACGGCGTCTTCACACTGTTTAGCATCGGTGAGATCGCAGGGGACGACGATCGCCATGCCGCCGGCGGCCTTCACCTCTTTGGCGACCGGTTCGATGGCCGCGGTATCCCGTCCCACCAAGGCCAGCTTGCAGCCTTCCGCCGCGAATGCATGGGTGATGGAAGCGCCCATGCCCTTGGCGGGTCCGGTGATGAGGGCGACGCGATCTTCGAGCGAAAGCTTCATGAAGTTCATCCGAGGTGTGTTTGGGCAGGCTGCGAGTGCAGGTTCTGCGTTACATCGCCGGTCGGATCGCCGTCGGGCGCTCGCTTGCCGGTGGCAGGAAGCTGCGGTCGAAGATTTCGGCAACCGTGGGAGTGCGCGGCAATTCCTTGGCCTTGACCAGGATGTCGATTGCCTTCGCCATCCGCTCGTCGCTGACGTCGCCGATGCCGATCTTGGCGATCTCCGGATGGGTCATCTCGTCGGTCAGCGTCGCGTCCAGCCGCGCCCGTTCGATCGCAGGCTTGATCAGCGGTTCGCGTGCGGCAACCGCCTCGATCGCGGCTTGGGGATCGGCGATCGCATCCTTGATACCGTGGTTGAGCGCGGCAAGAAAACCTTTGACGGCCTCGGGATGCTCCTTGGCAAACTTGCGCGAGACGATGATCGCATTGGAATAGAGGTCCATGCCGTAGTCGCCGAACTTGATGAAACGCAGCTCCTTGTCGGGATCAACGCCCGTTAGTCTTGCGCTGAAGCGAATGGTGGTGACGTAGCCGAACACGCCGTCGACCTGGCCCTGCATCAGCATCTGCTCGCGCAGGCTGGGCTGCATGTTGACAATCTCGACTTTGCTGCAATCGATCTTGGCAGTCGCGCATAGCGCGGGAAACAGCTTCAGCGCGCCATCATTGGCGGCTCCCCCGAGCTTGCGGCCGACGAAATCGGCAGGCGTCTTGATCGGGCTGTCCGTCTTGACCGCCACCGTGAAGGGCGGGCGGTTGTAGAGCATGAAGACACCGATTGGCGCGTCATCCGGTTTCTTCGCCGCGAGTTCGACCAGCGCGTTGATGTCGCCGAAGCCCATGTCGTAGGCGCCATTGGCGACCTGCGGTACGGCCGCGCCGGAGCCGCTGCCCTGATCAAAGGTGACATCGACGCCCGCCTGCTTGAAGTATCCGCGGTCCTGGGCAAGGAAGAACATTCCCTGCGGCCCCTCGTACTTCCAGTTCAGGACAAGCTTGATTTTGGTGTCCGCCTGCGCGGCTGTGACGGGGGCGATGAAGGCCATTGCGAACGCAAGCGCCTTCATTCCACAAAACGCGTGGTGTCCGATCATGTCGGTTTTCCTGTCAGGTCTGGGATTCTTCCCGGTCGTCTCTGACCGTCGGCCAGGCACACCGGGCTTGTTGCCCCTAAGCTAGCGCTTTCAAGTGACCTAATCTGCTGCTAACTTTTGTTATGAGCGATGCAAAAAAAGCATCACAGGGGGCGCCATGCGACATTTGAAGCTGCTGGCCAATGTGGTCGAGGTCGCGCGCACGGGTTCGATCCGAAAAGCGGCCGAGCGCCTCAATTTGACGCCATCGGCGATGAACCGGCGCATTCAGGACCTGGAGGCCGAGGTCGGAACGCCGTTGTTCGAGCGCCGTCCGCGCGGTGTGCGGTTGACGACCGCGGGGGAGATGTTCGTGCGCTATGCGCGCAGCCAGATTGCCGAGGCTGAGCGGATGCTGTCACAGGTCGAGGACTTGCGAGGGCTGCGGCGCGGCCCGATTCAGATCGCCTGCAGCCAGGCGCTCGCGCTCGATTTCCTGCCGTCACGCATTGCGGACTTCCAGAAACAGCATCCCAAGGTTCTGTTCGATCTCAAGGTGATGGACCACGAGCGCGCGCTTGCCTCGCTTGCAGCCTATGAGGTCGATCTTGCACTGGTTTATCGCCCGGCGATGTGGCCGTCGCTTCGCGTGATCGCGAGCATTCCGCAGCGCTTGTTCGTCGTTATGCGCGCCGATCACCCGCTCGCCGCCAGGAAAACGGTCCGGCTGTCGGAATGCGCGGACTATCCGGCGGCATTGCCGGATCGAACGTTGGGCGGCCGTCAGGTTCTCGACGAGGTCACCACGCGGCGCGACCTGCGCTTCAATGCGCTTGCGGAATCGAACTCGTTCGAAATGCTCCGCGCCCTGGTGTTTCGCTGCAACATGATCTCGTTCCAGATCGAGATTGGCGCGCCGTCCGGCGACGACCTTGGGATGGGACTGACCGCCCGGCCAGTCGATACGCGCGATCTTCCGACCGCAGACCTCGTGCTGTGCCAGTTGCGCGGCCGCAGCCTTCCGGTGGCGGCCGCGACCTTCGCCGAACTGTTGCTCAAGAACATGCAGAGCGCGTCCCCTGGCGCTTGATGATCGCCGTTGGCGGCGTGCCGCTTGCGCGGCTCATCGGTACTCTGCAGAATGACGTGAGCTGCAAATTAATCGACGTTTGGCGGCAAAGACCTGGTGGGAGCGGCGCGGCACGGCCTTGAACCTGTCCCATTCATCTCGATATTTCCGTCTGTTGTGATTATCCCGACGATCGCGGGCAAGACGAAAGGACGGTCCGAATGCCGAGAAAGGGAATCACCGGCCACGACGATTGGGTCATCACGGAAGCATTGGCGACGGCGCTCATCGCGCTGGAGCAGCTTCCGTCAAAGCACCAACCGTCCGCCCATATGGAGGATGTCAGAAAGCTTCTGGCCGCCGCCTGCCAAACGGGAACCGTCAACCTGCATCTCGCCCAGGCAAAGTGCCGGTTGTTTCCCGACCTCGATCGAGGCGCCGTTTATCGAGAGTACGGCCTTGAGGATGGGCAAGCCTAGGGATGCGCCGCCGCGACGGCCGTCAAGACTTCGTGAAATGTGAGACGGGCCACAAGTGCTCGGACGCATCCAGGCCATGGTGGGCAGCGTTTGATGAGGCGGGGTTTTGTCGCCTCGAACGTGCAACCAATGGAGACGACCATGCAGAAAACAGCTCTCACCATTTTCGGCGCGCTGCTGATTTCAGGAATGGCGGTTCAGGTGGCCACGGCGTCCGAATATTACGGGCACAAAGCGTATTTCGGCCGAGACCATGGTCCGTCGGTTCTTCGGCGAGCCTACAATCAGGCGAACGGGCCGATCGATGTCGCCCCGCAGGCGCTTGATCGCGTGGATGCGGATGGCTTTGGCTTCGGAGGAAGGGACCCATCCTGGGTCGGCGGCAAGGACCCGTCGCTCAACCCTTCCGGAAACTAGTGTCCTGATGAAAATCTGAGATAGGTGCGGATGCAGCATGCTGGCCTCGCAAAGGGCGGATTTTTCTTCTCCTTAACGTGCAGCGTGCCACACCCGGGGCGGGCGGGGTGGCTGGAAGGGCAACCCCCGAGACGGCCGCCAGCCCGCTTCCCTTGAGGGTCATATCTTGTCCAAGCGCAGGGGTCGCATCGACAGCCGCGCCTCCACACGCACATCCCCTCATGCAATGATATGCGCGCGACGAATCAGTGAGGCGCCCATGAGTGGTGACAGCGACAGCAGAATCGCTTGGCATAGAGTTCAGCTGAAAAAGAATCGCGATGCCGTGAAGGCTCTGGAAACTGCCCGGTTTACCATTGGCCAGATCGCGCGGGATGGCCGTACCCAGAGCGGCCTCGCCAGACTGAAGCAGAAGATCGCGGAGTCCGAGCGATGCATCGCAACCCATGAGAGGCAATCCCGGCGGCCGGTCGCGACCGACCTTCAAAGCCTGTCCAGCGTGAGCTGGGGCAGCTGGAACGCACGCGGCGGCAGCGGCCAGTGACCGGCGCCTGCCAATGCCGGAAGTCTCGATCGGAAAGTCCGACCAGCCGCGGACCAAAGGCGACGTAGAGCGATTTTCTTTTCAGTCCGGCCGTGGCACTGCCCGCGGCAGGATGAGCGAAACGGTGGTCCCCCCGCCGGGCTCGCTCTCGAGGCTGAGCCGGCCGCCCAGCCGTTCCGCGACGATGGTATAAACGATGTGCAGACCAAGACCGGTTGCGCCGTAATGGCGGCGGGTGGTGAAGAACGGATCGAACGCCAACCGCTTGATCTCTGGGGCCATGCCGCAGCCATTGTCGGCTACCTGCAGTTCGACATGTTCGGACCCTGACGAGGTCATGCTGATATCGATGGTTCCGTCGAGTCCGTCCGGGAATGCATGCGTCATGGCATTGACGACGAGATGCGTCAGCGCCTGTCCGAACGGGCCAGGGTAGCTGTCCATCGTGAGACCGCGCTCGCAGTGAAAGTTGAGGGTAATGGCGTGCTGCTTCAAATCCCGCGCGAGATGCGACAGGACCTGTTCAGCCAGTGCGCTCGCGTCGAAACTGCGCTGATTCGACTGACTTTGATCGACCGCCACCTGCTTGAAGGATTGAATCCGTTCGGCTGACCGGCCCAGATTGTTCACCAGTTGGGCGGTCGCACCCAGCACGAGATCCAGGAACGCATTCAGACTCGAACGCCTGAGATCGCCGCTCGCGGCTTCTGCCGCGAATTGCGCGGCCTTGTGCTGTAGCGTGGAGGCAACCGTCAGGCTGTTACCGACGGGGCCGTTCACCTCATGCGCGATACCAGCCACCATCCGGCCGAGGGCTGCGAGTTTTTCGGCCTCGATCAGCGATTCCTGGGTCTCCCGCAGATGCCGCAAGGCTGTCTCCGCTGCGTCGCGGGCGTCCCGAACCTCCCGCTCGGCGCGCTTGCGTTCGGTGATCTCTTCAGCGGCGACGTTGACCGCAACGATCTTGCCGCTTGGCGCGCGCAGCGGATGCCAATATGTCACCCAGTGCCGCTCCTCGACCTGGTCGGCGCGTTGGCCGGCCACCTCGACCCCGATCACAGGCTCGCCGGTTTCCATGATCGAACGTACGATCGCTTCGACGGAATCCGCCAGCGCCGGCACGCAATCCCTGACGAAGCGGCCAAGATGATCTTCCACCGAAATCCCGCAAATCTCGGTGAGGCGATGGTTGATCTGCAGATACCGGCAGTCGGGGGACAGGCAGGCGAGCCCGATCGGCGCGGTGTCATAGATCAGCTGCAGGGCGGGTTGCTGCGCGAACAGTACCACCTCGGAAGCATTCGATGAACTCGGCACTGCCATGAAAGCCTCGCAATAGCTTCCTCCCATTATGCGGTAATCGCGAACGTGAGGCAGGCATTCCAGCCCTCGGCCAGTTCTTGCGCCGAGAATTCCTTGTAGCCTTTCATATTGATGTTTCCAATCAGGGTTTGCGAAAGACCGTCAATGCTTTGAATGCCATTTGAGGGAAAAGAGCGCTCGTCCTGTCGAGCCCCCTCGGCGTTATATGCAATTTGTGCCATCGATGTCCGGATACGGGTGTGATTTTTTCGTCGGCGTCATGGCGCAAGGTTTCAGGTCGCGGCCGCGAGAGAGCTGGATACAGTTGCCGATCTACTCCGCCTGCTTCCGGGCGGACAATGCGTCATCGAGCTGAAACGAACAGGCCCTTGAACGACCATATCCTCGACCATGCGAGTGGCCCCAGGCGAAGTTGTCCTGGCTCAGGGCCTGGGCCATGCAAATTGCCAGGCGTCGCGGCGTAAGGAAGGCGATCGTTCAGATCCTCACAAACCCGTCGGCGCGGCTCTGACGTTCGTCCGAATTTTCGCTGGGAAGAAAAGGGCCGACGTGCGACAACTTCCGACGCCCACTGAGGGACGAACGATGAAACTCAAAATTCTCGGCGCGGCCGTGGTTCTTGCATTGATTGCAGACACTGCTCTTGTCACGCAGGCGTCAAGCGCCTCTCAGAGCATCTATTGTGCGACCAGGCAAGCGGGAAATCCGTTCAGCAGGTATTGCAACGCCAGTGCTTGGCGCGAATGGCGGCGGCGAGGCCGTTGGGACAGTCGGCTCGATAATGCTTGCCGCCGCAACCCTCAGTATGTGCCACGGGGTTGCCCCCCGCGGTATGCGCGCTGAGACTCACTGCTGAGTGAATAGCACTGCGGTTTTATGGGCAAACAACACGGCGTCTGCACCAACGACACCGCGCCGACTTCGATGGAGCGCGATCCAGCAGGCGAGAATATCGAAGTCCTGAAGTGCTGAATCATGTCGCCAGGCGCATCCCGCGGATGATTATTTTGGCGATCGCCGGCGCGACGCGCGGGTATGTGCCCGAACTTTCACTGCGAAGAGTTCGAAATATTTCGGGCGCCCGCTGTTTCGGTTCGCAGCTCGTGTTGGATAGTCCAGCCGTGCTCCTTCCCTCCCACGCATGCAAGGGAGCAGAAGATTTGAGATCATTGCGGAGGGTACGGGCAGCCGAATCCTGCCAGCGGCATGCAGCATTAATGCAGTACCGGCGCGACAATCGCCTCTGTCGTCGTGATCGTGCTTGATGCTATCATAGGTTCGTCCTGAACGTTCTCGCTGCTACTTCCGGCTAACGTGAGGTTCAAATGTCGTCGTCATTCCGTCTCCGTTTGTTTACCCGGCGCCGGGCCCGCCTGCTGCTCGTGGCGGCCCCCGCGCTCGTCGTTGTGCTCTCGGGCTGCAAGCAGGAGACAGCCAACGAAGCGCCGCCGCCACGTCCCGTTCGCACAGTCGTCGTCGAGAAAGGCGGCTTGGGCGAAACAGTCGCCCTAACCGGGCAGATTCAGGCCGAAAAGGAAGTCGCTCTCGCCTTTCGTATCGGCGGGCGAATCATTGAGCGTTCGGTGGATGCGGGCGATAGCGTCACGACGGACCAAGTGGTGGCAAAGCTCGATCCGCAAAACGAGTTGAACGGGCTTCGCTCTGCGCGCGCCGCGCTTTCGGCGGCCAAGGCTCGGCTGGAACAGGATTCTAATCATTTCGATCGCCAACAGACACTGCTGCAGCAAGGCTGGACAACCCGCGCCAATTTCGACCAGGCGCAGAAAGCACTTCGCACGGCACAGGCGGCGGTGGATGACGCCAAGGCTCAATTAGATGTCGCCGAAGACCGCGTCGGCTATACGCAACTCAAGGCCGGCGTGATCGGGACGATCACCCGCCGCGCCGCGGAATCAGGCGAGGTGGTGCAGGCGGGTCAGACGGTGTTCGTGGTTGCACGCAATTCCGGCTGGGACGCCGTCTTCGACGTTTCGGCTCAAGTGTTGCGCGCTGTTCCAGCCGACGGCGATGTGTTCATTGCTCTCACCGACGATCCCAGTGTGACTGCGAAGGGCCGTGTGCGTCAGATTGATCCGCAGGCTGATCCGGTCACCCGCACGTTCAAAGTCCGCGTCGCGGTCAATGACCCGCCACCGGCCATGCGGCTTGGCGCGACTGTGTCGGGCCGGGTGGAAGTTGACCACGGCCATGGAATTTTCCTCCCGGCGAGCGCGTTGACGGCCACCGACAAAAATCCGGCGGTTTGGGTGGTCGATCCGAACAATTTGACCGTCGCCCTCAAGCCGGTCGAAATATTGCGCTTCGATCCCGGAACGGTGGTGCTTTCGGGGGGCCTCGACGGCGGCGAGATCGTTGTCACCGCAGGCGTGCATGCGCTTCACCCGGGCCAGAAGGTCAGGCCGCTCGGAGTGAGGTCATGATCGGCCCCAATCTTTCTGATTGGGCGCTGAAACATCGATCATTCATCGTATTTGCGATGATAGCCATCGTGGTCGCCGGCCTGTCTTCCTATTTCCGTCTTGGGCGCAGCGAAGATCCTGCCTTCACTTTCCGCTCAATGGTCGTGCAAGCGGCCTGGCCAGGGGCAACGCTCGATGACACCTTGACCCAGCTGACCGAGCGGCTTGAGCGCAAATTACAGGAAACCAAAGGCCTGGATTTTCTACGCTCCTATAGCAGTCCGGGTCTTACGACGATTTTCGTCAACCTCAAAGGATCGGTTTCCGCCAGGGAAGTGCCGGACATCTGGTATCAGGTACGAAAAAAAATTGGCGATATGCGCCGGACGTTGCCTCAAGGAGTTGTCGGCCCCGGCTTCAACGATGATTTCGGCGATACTTACGGCCTTATTTACGCATTCACCTCGGATGGCTTCAGCCATCGCGAGTTGCGCGACTATGTTGAGGACATGCGCTCAAAGCTGTTGCAGGTTCCGGACGTCTCCAAGATCGAGATTCTTGGCGCGCAGGATGAGCAGATTTATGTCGAGTTCTCGATCCGCCAACTAGCGGGCCTCGGGATCGACCGCGCCGCGCTGGTTGCTGCACTCCAGGCGCAGAACGCTGTAATTCCGGCAGGCTCGCTTCAGACAGGCGATGAGAAGTTGTCGATCCGCGTGACCGGTGCCTTCAATTCCGAGAAAGATCTCCTCGACGTCAATTTTCCGTCGAACGGGCGTTTGATACGTCTACGCGACATCGCCATGGTGCACCGCTCGCTGTCCAATCCGCCGCAACCGATGTTCCGAGTGAATGGTAAGCCAGCGATCGGCCTGGCAATCGCCATGCGCGACGGCGGCGATATTTTGGTGCTCGGCGAGAATGTGAAAAAGCAGCTCGATTCCAGCATGGCCGATCTGCCGCTTGGCATCGACATGACCCTGGTGTCGAACCAGCCGGTGGTGGTGAAAAACGCTATCGGCGAATTCATGGTGTCGCTCTGGCAGGCAATCGCTATCATCATGGCCTGCAGCATCGTCAGCCTTGGCTTCCGCCCTGGCGCGGTAGTCGCCTTGTCTATCCCCCTTACGGTGGCGATTATCTTCCCGATCATGGAATTCATCTCGATCGATCTGCAGCGCATTTCGCTCGGCGCGCTGATTATTGCTTTGGGCCTGCTGGTCGACGACGCGATGACAACGGTCGATGTGATGACCTCGCGCATGGCGGCGGGTGACAGCAAAGAGAAGGCGGCGACGTTTGCCTATGACACGCTGGCCTTTCCCATGCTTACCGGCTCTTTCGTCACGGCTGCGGGCTTCGTCCCAATCGGCTTTGCTCGGTCTTCGGCCGGCGAATATACATTTTCGATCTTCGCCGTGGTGTCGATCGCGCTGATCGTGTCCTGGTTCGTGGCGGTGTTGTTTGCACCGTTGCTTGGAGTCTGGCTGCTCAAGGTCCCGGAACAGAAAGAAGACGAGAAGCCCAGCCGCATCATCACCGCATTCCGCGCGCTTCTGCTGACGGCCATGCGCCATCGTTGGGCGACCGTTGCAATCACGCTCGGATGTTTTGTTGCGTCACTTTTGGCTTTGTCGCTGGTGCCCCGGCAATTCTTCCCGGCCTCGGATCGTCCCGAACTATTGGTCGATCTGACCTTGCCGCAAAACGCGTCGATTTTCGCGAGCGACCGTACGGCAGCCAAGCTCGACTCCATGCTGAAGGACGATCCTGACGTCGCTAGCTGGAGCACTTATGTCGGTCGCGGCGCGATCAGGTTCTATCTGCCACTGAACGTGCAGCTCAATAACGACTTTTTTTCGCAGGCCGTGATCATCGCCAAGGATGTTGCAGCGCGTGAAAGGCTGCACGCGACGTTGGAGAAGAAGCTGGCTGAGGAGTTACCAAACGTTGTTTCTCGGGTCTCGGCGCTAGAGCTTGGGCCACCGGTGGGATGGCCGGTGCAATATCGCGTCAGCGGACCGGATTTGAGCCAGGTGCGGGCCATCGCCCTGCAGCTCGGTCAGCTTCTCGGCTCCAACAACCATCTGCGACGGGTGAATTTCGACTGGATCGAGCCGGCGCGTAAGGTGCGGGTCGCAATCGACCAGGACCAAGCCCGCCTGCTTGGGCTGAGCTCGCAGGCACTCTCGTCCTATCTCAATACGGTGGTGACAGGCGCCCCGATCACCCAGGTACGCGACGACATCTATCTCGTGGATGTTGTTGCCCGTGCCGAGGATGAGCAACGCGTCTCGCTTGACACCGTGCAATCGTTGCAGGTGCCGTTGCCGAGCGGCCGCACGGTGCCCCTCAGCCAGATTGCGCGTTTTGATTTTGACCAGGAATATCCGCTGGTCTGGCGGCGTGACCGCGTGCCGACCCTGACCGTCCAGGCGGATGTTGTCTCCGGCTCGACCCCGGAGGAGGCGGTGGCCTCCTTGGCCCCCGCGGTGAAAGAACTGCGCGCCAAGTTGCCAACGGGCTATAGCATCAACGTCGGCGGCACCGTCGAGGAAAGTGCCAATTCGCAGGCCTCGGTCTATGCCATGGTCCCGGCAATGCTATTCTTAATGCTGCTGTTCCTTATGGCACAACTGCACAGTTTCAGCCGACTTGCCATGGTGCTCAGCCTGGTGCCGATGGGTCTGATTGGGATTGTCGCAGCCCTTCTGATTTCCGGCCGGCCGCTCGGCTTCGTGGCCATTCTCGGAATTCTGGCTTTGATGGGCATGATCGCGCGTAATGCGGTCATTCTTATCGAGCAGATTGAGGCTGAGCGCGGGCAGGGCCGCGCGATGTGGGATGCGGTTGTAGAAGGCGCCGTCTCACGCTTCCGGCCTATCATGCTGACCGCAATCTCGACCGTCCTGGGCTTTATTCCGATTGCACCCACCGTGTTCTGGGGGCCGATGGCCTTTGCCATCATGGGTGGCCTGTTCGTAGCGACCCTCCTGACCTTGCTCGTCCTGCCGGCCCTCTATGTGATTTTCTTGCGCGTCAGCGAACCTGAAAAACGACTAGCTTCCTGAGACGAACGCCGTCAGCAGGGCGAGGACGACCAAAAGTAGCGAAACGCCAGCCGCCGGCCATTGCCGCAGACGGGCGTCGAGCGTTTCAATGTATGGCCCAAGAGTTAGGAGACGGTGGAACGCACCTTCGCCAAGAACGATGCTATCGCCGACTGGAACGCGGGGCAGAGACCACCCGATTCGTCGGAGTCCGAGGGCGAGGCCAACGCCAATCACCACAGGCCAGAGCCCATCAAGCATCTTATCGAGCTCCAAAGCATTCGAGACGTCACCCACTACTGGATAGAAAAGCCAGGGCAACAGGATCGCGCCCAGCGCGACAGCGGGCCAGAACCGGACGAGGCTGGATGGACATTCCTGAGCGGCACCCGGCGGCGGCACGGCGAGGCAGTTCAGGAAATGTGTCATCAACAGCGCAGTGGCGATTGAAGAAAGGGTGGAGAGGATTGCCACCGATCCGCTGGCGAATTGCGCCTTTGTTGAAAGTTTGGCCAATGCGCCGCCTGTCAACGGCAAACCCGCAAGACTGAGGGCAAGCAGGGCGGCAAGGATAAACGTCGTATGGGAATGCCTTATGCCCCGTGTGGCCAACGCGCCAATCGTTATGAACAGGGCAGCTTTGACCAGCAGATGGTTTGCCGCATAAAAGGCGACGTCGAGTGAAGCGTCAGCTTGTCCCTTGACGAGCGCAATGCCAAGCGCCGCTGCGATAACTCCCATCTGGCTGATACTTGAGTAAGCTAAAATGCTCTTGGGGTTTTGCTGGGTCAGGCCGAAAGCGACGCCGTAAAAGGCGGAAAGGAAGCCCAAGGCCACCAACGCATCCCCCCAACCTTCCAACGGAACACCAAGCGGCAGAAAACGGATCAACCCGATCACGCCGGCCTTTACGCCCGCGCCGCTCAGCAGGGCAGCGGCAGGGATTGGTGCGGCGCTATAGGTGAGCGGCATCCATCCATTGAAGGGGATCAAGCCCATTTTCATGCCAAATCCGGCAACGATCAGCGCCAAAATGGTGCCGCGCCACTGTGAAGTAGGCAAGGCGGCCATCACATCTGAGATGCGCGCGCTTCCTTGCGGCTCGCCGGCCACGAGCATTGCAAAGGCGAGCAGCAGAAGCGCCTCTCCGAGAATGGCGAAAGCCATATAGATCGCGCCCGCGCGTTTCTGTTCGGTATTGTCGGAAAAGGCAAAGAGGCCATATGCGGGAATGCTGACGAGCGCGTAAAAGAGGTAGAAGGAGATGAGGTCGCCTGCGATGAAGACGCCGATATTGCCGATCATGGTGAGAAGCCAAGAAAGGCCGAAACGATTATCCGGCCGGCGGTCGTGCCAAAGCGCGGCGCTAACGACGATCCAAAGCAAGGCCGCGACGGCGAGAAGCAATGCGCCAGGCTTATCGCGGTAGAGGGTGAAGCCCACGACGGGCAAGTCGCAGGTAAGCGGAGCGCCGGTCAGACCGAGAAGCCCAGCCGCGAGAGCAGGCGCCGGCGCGAGCCATTGCAGGGCGAGGGCGCGTTGCCGCCAGCCTTTGACGAAACAGGCGCCGAGGAGCGCCAGAGGCGCGGCCAAACTCGCGACGAGCAAGGTGGAGGGAGGATCTGTCATGGCAACCCCGCTGCCACCAGTGGACGGCCGATTTCAAGAAAATCAAAGAAAGTCTGCGGTGCGAAGCCAAGCGCAAGGGCAATCATTACAAGAGCGAGGGCAATCACCTCCTGGCTGCGTTTTGGCGGCGATTTCAAGGAGACTTCGCCGCCTGAGAGTGCGGGCATAAGAATGCGATAGACATAGCCTGCGGCCAGAAGCCCGCCGGCGAGGATGGGAAGCGACCAGAGCCATTGGCCGGATGCGACGGAAGCCTGCAGCATCAGCCATTTGGCGCTGAAGCCCCCGCTCGGCGGCAGGCCTACGAGCGACAATCCGCCGAGAGCGATGGTCAGAAACGTCAGGGGTAATACACGCGCAGCCCCGCCGAGCTTTGCGATCTGGTCGTGGCCGAGCGCTTCGGCGAGCAGGCCCGCCGAGAAAAACATTGCTGCCTTTGCGAATGCATGGGCGAGAACCTGCATCAGGCCACCGCTCCAGCCGATCATGCTCCAGTTTTGCGAGCCTGCAGCGAGTGGGAATACCAAAAATAGGTAACCGATCTGGGCAACGGTCGAATAGGCGATCAGCAATTTCAGTCGCGCTTGACGCAAAGCAAGGATGCTACCCACGATAATCGCCGCTGAGCCGAGTCCTCCGAGAACTGAGGCTACCTCCTTCGCAGGAAGGCCCGGAAGCACATAAAACCAAAGCCGCAGCGTAAGGAAGAACGAGCCTTTGACGACGAGACCGGAGAGTACGGCGCTCGCTGCCGCCGGCGCGTTGGCGTGAGCGGGTGGCAGCCAGAGGTGCAACGGAAAAAGAGCCGTCTTGGCGAGCAGGCCAACTGTCATAAGCGCGGCCGCCGTCCACACGGCCGGCTCGGCCTGAACCCGTTGTGCGAGAAGCGGAATGTCCAGCGTTCCGCAGGCGCCGTAGAGCAAGGCAACGCCAAGCAGATAACAAATCGATCCGAACAGCGCGAAAAGTAGATAGCGTAACGCGGCAGCGAGCGTCTCCGGACGGCCATCGATGCAAACGAGGGGCACCGCGGAGAAGGTCAGCAGTTCTAACGCGACGTAGAGATTGAACAGATCGCCGCCCACGAAAATGATGGTCAGCGCGGCCCAGATCGCCTGAAGCATGATCCAGAAGGTCAGCGCGCCTCGGCTTTCGCGAACACCGTCAGGCGTGACGAACTTTGTACGGGCGTAGAATGCGGCGGCCGTCACGATCACGGCCGCGGTGACCAGCATGACTGCCGAAATACCGTCGGCGCGCAAGGCGATGCCGAGCGGTGGCGGCAACCCGCCGATCGCGTAGATGACCGGCTTGCCCTGCCGCCCGACTTGGAATGCGATAGCAGCGGCCAGCGCGAATCCGAACGGCGTCAGGGATAGGGCGATGCGCTCGGCATGACGTCCGCCGGCCACGAAGGAGAGGATGATGCCAGCCGCCGGCAGCAGAATCGCGAGAACGAGGAGGTAACCGCCGGACGTGGTCGTCCCCAGTTGCGCCATCACTTTTCGTCCGCACCGTTCTGCTTGGGCCAGGCATCGGGATCGAGCGTGACGCGGCCGCTCTCCGCGGAAAGGCGCAAGATGAGTGCCACGGCGAGCGCGCTGGCGGCGAAGGCGACCACTATTCCGGTAATGATCATGGCTTGGGGGATCGGGTCGAAGGGAAATCCGGCGGCGGCGCCGCGTCGCGCAACAATGCCGAAAACCAGGAAAACACCGCTACCGATCAGGTTGAAGGCCAGCAATTTGCGCAGCGGATGTGGATGGAGAATGAGACCGTAGAGCCCGAGACCGACCAGAGCCGCGCCAACCAGCCCCGCGAGAATTGAGGGAGTCATTGTTCGGATATCCCGATCGGTGGACCGGCGACCAGCGTCGGCAAGGCCACTGCAATGGACAGCACCATGAACGCTTCGATAAAAAGGATAATTGGCTTGGCGAGGCCGGGCGGATAGGCGAAGAAGCTGCCGGCCATCACCTCTCCCGCAAGGCCCGTGACGAGGAATACGGCAGGTCCGGCGACCAAAGCCAGCCGAAGCCATTGCGCATCGATGCGAGGAGGATCATGCAGGCGTGCCATCATGGCGACCATCCACATGGCCGCGAGCAGGGCGCCGCCTTGAAAGGCGCCGCCGGGTGCGTCAGCGCCGACCCAGAAAATATGAATTCCAATGAGGGTACCGATAGGCGCCAGCATCTGGGCGAGAAAGACCATCGCAGGATAGGGCTTGGGTCGGCGAAGCGGTGCCGGCGCACCGCCCCACGCCTGGTCTGTGCCTACCGACCAGACCCCCAAGACCGCCAGGATCAGCACGATCTTTTCGAGCATCGTGTCGAAGGAGCGATAGGAAATCAGCACGGCGGTGATCGGGTTACCGAGACCTGCGCCGGGACCTTCGGCGGCATCAGCCGCTTCGGGCGCAAGCGAGGGTGGCGGATCAGGCAGCATCACGATGGCGGCGGCCAATGCACTGGCGACGAGCAAAGCGAGCACGCCGGTTAGGAGTTTGAGGAAGAGGCTTGGCGGCGCCTCGGGCGCAGCAATCTTGAGCGCGCCGAGCCTTTTGCTTGCGGTAATCAACAAGACTCCGGTGACTCCGCTGCCAACAGCGGCTTCGGTCAAAGCGACGTCCGGCGCGTAAAGGCGTATCCAGACGAAGGCGAGGAGTAACCCGTAGGCGACATAGCCGACCACAGAAGCGAACAGGTCCTCTGCAGCGATGGTCCAGACGGCGACGAGGACGACCAGAAGGGCAAGACCGATGTCAAGAAAGGACAGAACACTCATTTGCGGCCTTTGCTTAGCGAGCGACCTATCAATTGCCCAGTTGAAGCGCTGGACAGCAGAACCAAAGCCCAAATGACGATCAGCTTGAGCGCGGCCAGCGGGCTATCGGCGCGCGGGATCAGACCAAGCGCAACCAGGCCAAGGCCGAGATTATCGGCCTTGGCCAAAGCATGCAGGCGAGTGAGCGAGTCCGGAAAGCGCAGCAGGCCAACCGTCCCCGCGAAAAAAAAGAACGCGCCGGTACCGATTACAGCGACACTGAAAAGATCGAGGAGCGAGATCACGTTTCAGCTTCTCCTTCGTCAGCATCGACCAGATTGACGAAAGCGATGGTGGCGAACGGGGCGAGCAAAGCGAGACCGAGCGCGACATCGTCCACCCCCGGGACATTTGTCGCATTGGCAATCAGCAGCAGCGCCGCGATGCCGCCTGTGCCGAGTAGTTGCACCGCCATGAGCCGTTCCACCTCATTCGGCCCGCGTAAAATTCGGGCGAGGCCAATGGCGACCGTGAAGAGGATCAGGCCCGCCGCCAGGAGAAGCAGTTCATTCATCGCCGATCGCCTCCTTAAATAAGGCCTCATCGGCCGCAATGGCCGCCGCTATCGGCAGGCCAACGTCGAGGCAGTGTATCTGCAGCTTTTCGCCTTCCGCGCTTGTGGGCAAGGTTCCGGGCTGAAGGCTCTGAAGAAGGAGAAAGGCGTTGCGGGCGTCGCCCGGCTGCAACGTCAGGGGGACGGCGAGGAAACCCGGACGCAAATCGAGGCGCGGAAGAAGCGCGCGTCGGGCGACGTCAATACCCGCGATGATCGAGCAGGTCAGGAAGCGAAGGCTTAGCTTGGCAAGTGGGACAAGACGAAGATGGGCTGTGGTAGGTGGCAAGAGCACCAGGCTGATCCACAGCGCGAGCGCGGAAGCCAGGAGGCCGACAAGAATATCCTTGTCGTTCCAATTCGCGATCATGAGCCAAACGCTCAGAAAGAACATGTAACGAGCAGCCAAGCTCATCATCATAAACGGTCTCCGAAGAGACATCGAATGGTTCATTCTCACGATGCAGGAACAGACTAACACCCTCGCACATGAGCGGCAACCGCTTGGAGCCCTTGAGCTCGTTCTGAAGTAAGCCCCTTGAATGACTTGGCACCTTCTTGCCAGCTTGACGGGATGCAATAAACGCGGGTGGTGAACGAGAGCGCGATGCGGAGCCCTTTTGGAATGGACCAACGAGACAGCCAGTGATCTCCATAGTTACAGAATTGGCGGCTGATTGGCGCGGACATAGTCGCGCATCATGGTTCGCGCCTGCGCCGATGACTAGTGCCTAGCGCCGGCCGCCGGCAAGGCGCAGCATCATCATGAACAGGTTGATGAAGTTGAGGTAAAGCGACAGCGCACCGATCACGGCCTTGCGGCCCGCTGAAGTTACATCGTCGTCGTTGCTGTACATCGCCTTGATACGTTGAGTATCGTAAGCAGTTAGACCCGCAAAGACACCGACGCCCACGATCGAGACCAGCCAGTCAAGTTCAGTCGACCGAAGGAAAATGTTGACCAGGCTTGCGATGATGACGCCGACGAGCCCCATGAACAAGAAGGTCCTGAGTCCCGACAGATCGCGCCGCGTGGTATATCCCAGAATACTGAGAGCCCCGAATGTCGCGGCCGCGATGAAGAACACACGTGTGATCGACGAGTTGGTGTAGATGTGGAATAGGGTCGAGAGCGACACGCCGACCAACGCTGCATAGGTGAAAAATAGCCACCGCGCAGTGTTTACCGAGAGCGTATTGATACGCGCGCTGATGAAGAAAACCAGGATCAGGGGTGCAAAAATGAACACCCACATCAACGGGTTCGTCAAGAGTTCGGGGCCTGTAACCTGATAGGTCAGCCACGCGACAACTGCAGTCAGGCCAACTCCGGCCGCCATGTGGTTGTAGACGAGCAGCATGTGGGCGCGCAGGCCCGCGTCGATCGTGGTGACGGTGCCGGTGGAGTTAGAAGCCGTTGTAGTTTGATCATAGTTTGACATGGCTGGTATCCTTCTTGATATCAGCGATCCCGCCGTGAACACCCGCGACAATCGCCATAAACTGTAACCCACGTCACCAAACGTAATATAGAGTACGGCTCGTCCTCTTGTGATGGAGCGGCCACGTCCATCTGGCAAGCGCTCAGACTGATGTTAGGGCTGATTGCCTTGGTTGCGTCGGACAATCCTAAGAACGAAGAGTAAAACACCGCCGAGCAAAGAAGAATTCCGAACGCGATAACCTGCGAAGATTGCTCGTTTTGACCGCCGACAACCAAGAGAATGCCTGGAAGCAGAAAAAAGACGGCGGCCGATTTCTTGAGTAAGAGAATTTCACCTCCATACGCCGCCATGCCGAAGCCTCTCGTTTGTTATCACACTCCGAGCACTCGCGTTCGGAAGCCTCTTAGTGCGGCGAACGTGCGCTGAGCCTATTTTATTTACGGCCGCGTTTTTGCGTACTGCTACTTCTGTCCTAATGCGTGCAGGATCCGTGCCCAGGAGCGAACGCCGCGCCGAAAGCTTTCCAATTCGTATTTTTCATTTGGGCTGTGGATGCGGTCATCGTCCAGCGCAAAACCTGCCAGGACCACATCCATACCCAGCTTCTGCTTTAGTTCTGCCGTTACAGGAATCGATCCGCCACCACCGATGAAAACGGCCGGATGCCCCCACTCTTCGGTGAGTGCATCGCGAGTCCTGGAAAACGCCTCCGCTTCAATCGGGAAGCGGATAGCGCGCCCGGCACCATGCTCGGCAAATTCCACCTTGCAGTCGGCTGGAACGCGCTTTCGCACGAAGTCTCGAAATGCGGTGCGGATCGCATGCGGATCCTGGTCGAAGACCAGACGGAAGGATACCTTGGCCGACGCCGTGGATGGGATGACCGTCTTGAAGCCTGCTCCCTGATAACCTCCGCCCATGCCGTTGATCTCGCACGTCGGACGAGACCAGACCATTTCCAGAACAGAGCGCCCTTTTTCACCGGCGGGCACAGAGAGCCCGATCGCACCCAAAAAGGCGGCGGGGTCAAAGTTTAAAGTGTCCCACTGCGCACGTAAGTTATCCGGCAGCTCAGGAACGCCGTCGTAGAAGCCCGGTATGGTCACGCGGCCGTTCGAGTCATGCAAATCGGAAAGAATGCGCGCGAGGATGCGATTCGGATTCGCCGCTGCCGACCCGTAGAACCCGGAATGCAGATCGCGGTCAGCCGCTCGGATCGTTAGCTCTTCCCCACAAAGGCCGCGCAGCATGGTTTGAATCGCGGGCGTTTTGGGATCCCACATATTGGTGTCGCAGATGAGACCGATATCGGCACGCAATTCGTCGGCATGAGTTTCGAGGAAAGGCGGCAGATTGGCGCCACCGGATTCTTCCTCGCCTTCCAGCAGGATCGAGGTCGCCACAGGAAGTTTGCCGGCGACGGCCTTCCATGCTCGACAAGCCTCGATAAATGTCATGACCTGTCCCTTGTCATCAGAGGCGCCACGCGCGCGAATTGCGCGCGACCCATCAGGACGCGTCTCAATGAAAGGTTCGAAAGGATCATGATCCCAAAGCTCGACAGGATCGACTGGCTGCACGTCGTAATGCCCATAGAACAGAACCGAACGGCCTGGTGAGTTCCGGGCGTGGGCGACGACGATAGGATGGCCCTGCGTCTGCCGGGCATCGGCCTCGAAGCCGATGCTGCGAAGATCCTTGACGTGCCAATCAGCGCATGCGCGACATTCCTCGGCGTAGGCGGGATCGGTCGAAATTGAGCGAATACGCAAAAGCGCAAACAGTCGTTCGTAGGAGGCGTCGAGATTCAATTCGATATTGGCGAGGACAGCTTCGAGGTCCGACATGCAAGCCTCCCAGACGCATTTTCGTTGGAGCGTCGTTATTCCAATCATATGACGCAGCAAAATTATCCTCAAGCGCATCATTCCGCTCGCGGGGTATACAAAGAGGACATGGCTTGCGTGACAAGCGCGAGACAAGCAGGTGTGACAGCGTCGAATACTTAGCTTGCGTTTCGAACGAACTTGGTAGGTCAACCGTGCTGACAGAATTTGCGCGAGCGACGCAACAGCCGGATCGACGATCTTCAACGATGGTTCGAAGCAGCTTGGCTTCAAGAACACAGCTAGCGTCGGTAACAGTTTTACGCGTGTTTGAATCGGACGGGTAGTGGGTGGAAGTTATTCAATTTTGCGGGTTCACTGCGCAGCGACCAGAACTCAGTCTGGTCCCTGCCCACCGGGAAGGAGTAGCCGCATGAGGCGTATCCGCATTTTGCATACGACGGAATATCAGTATCGTCAGCCCGTGAAATTTGGCCCTCACCGAGCGCTGATGCGACCTCGGGAAGGGCATGACCTTCATATTGCGAGAGCGCGCGTTAGTATTGTCCCAACGGCGACGGTGCGATGGTTGCGAGACACCTATGACAACTCCATCGCAATTCTCTCCTTCGAAGAACTCTCCGACAAGCTCCTGATATCGAGCGAGGTAGATGTCGATCTCTATTATGACAACCCTGTCGAATGGCCTATCGCGCCATTCGCCCGCTATTTCCCCTTTCAATATCCCCCTGAAGAACACATCGATCTGATGGCCTATCGTCTTCCGAGCTATCCCTATGACGGACCAATGCTCTTGAACTGGCTGCGCGCTCTTCACGAGCCTGGCCAGGTTATCGGAACGTTCGATCTTTTGGACAGGCTGAATACTCATATCTTCAAGTCGCTCAAGTACGTCCATCGCGAGGAGGCTGGCGTGCAGCTGCCTAACGAGACGCTGCAGCGGGGTAGTGGGTCGTGCCGCGACTTCGCGGTGCTCATGATGGAGGCTGCCCGGTACTGGGGGCTGGGGGCGCGATTTGTCACCGGGTATATCCAGATGGCCGAAGGACAGCATGGCGCAACTCACGCCTGGACGGAAATTTACCTCCCGGGTGCCGGCTGGCGCGGCTTCGATCCAACAAATAACAAGCTTGTTGGCAGCGAACATATTTCCGTAGCTGTCGCGCGCGAACAAGAGAAGGCTTCCCCGCTTTCCGGTTCTTGGGAAGGTCCGGCGGACGCCTTCAGCCAGTTGAACGTTTCGGTTCAAGTGGTGCCGGCACCAGCGTGATGTCGAGAGACTGTGTAGAGAGGATTAGCCCGGGTGGCAGCATGTCTTGCCGCGTTGCGCTGGCGCAAATCATCACTCGCCAATCTCTCCGTGCTTGGCTGCGTATGTCATCCCGGTGAAACTGGAGTGTCGTTGGTCGCGCGCTTGTGCAGTGCGTTCGAAATGACGAGTCGGGAATAGGATACGCTGGCTTCTCAACCAGTGGTGCTGTTATGCTTGCAAAGAAATCCACAACGGTGGTAGCTTTCTCGTTAGGTTGTTGAAAAGCTTTCATCCGGTGTGTGCGCAAGCCGAGAGCTGATCCGGGTTATTCGATTTAAGAAAAAGTTGGTAGACCGCAGCGCTTTGCACCTTCGGTCTAAGAGATGCCGGAGGTAAGTTGATGAAGCGACGTACTCGCTCGTACCTCAAGGCGGCCATGTGGTGCACTCACGAGTTTCCGCACGCCAGCCGACAACACATTTCCGTATTCGCAGACTTTGAGGCCGAGATCGCGTTAGACGGACGGTGAGAGGTCCGTTGCGCGGAAAATAGAGGTGCGAGTTCATGAGTGCACAAGCGGCCAAAGAAGATCTCGTCGGCTATCAGTACGTATCGACCGGACATCTACCCCCAGCGGAAGATGTCGTCAGGCTCGTGGACGAGGTTTACGAGCGTTACAAGTCAAATACGGAAGGAAGGAATTCGCAAGTCTATCCTGCGCTTGCTGAGGTGCCGAGCGACCTGTTTGGTGTTTGCGTCGTCGGAACAAAGGGTGAAGTTTACGCCGTGGGCGCCGCCGAATACGAGTTTTCGATCATGAGCGTGTCGAAACCCTTCATCTTCGCCGCGGTTTGCCAGGCTATAGGCCCAGAGCAGGCTCGTCAGAAACTCGGGGCAAATGCCACCGGTCTTCCTTTCAACTCGCTTGCCGCAATTGAACGAAGTGGCGACGGACGCACCAACCCAATGGTGAATGCGGGCGCCATCGCAACGACGAGCCTCGTTCCAGGCGCAACCGCCGATGCCAAGTGGGAGTTTATCTACGAAGCGTTATCTGAGTTTGCGGGCAGGCCGCTTCCGCTCAACGAAGAGGTCTATGCGTCCGCAACGGAGACCAATTTTCGCAATCAAAGCATCGCGCGCCTCCTGCAAAGCTTCGACCGAATTTATTGCGACCCCGCCCAGGCAACCGACCTGTACACACGGCAGTGCGCGCTGAATGTCAGCGCCAAAGACCTGGCCGTGATGGGGGCCACGTTGGCCGATGGCGGGGTGAATCCCATTACCAAACGGCGGGTCGTCGATCCAACCGTCTGTCATTATGCCTTGGCTGTCATGACGACCGCTGGACTATACGAGACGTCCGGCGATTGGCTTTACGATATCGGGCTACCGGGGAAAAGCGGGATTGGCGGCGGTATTGTCACAGTGTCTCCAGGCAAAGGCGGCCTTGGAACGTTCGCGCCCCCGCTTGATGCTGCCGGCAACAGCGTCAAGGGACAACTTGTAGCGAAATATTTGTCGCAGCGACTTGGCATGGACTTGTTTGTGTCAAAGCCGGAAGCCTGACCGCAGAGGAGACAAGTTACGCATTCGTACGCTACGCGGGTCGTCATCCAATCAATAAAAAATCATCGGAAGAGGGAACGTCACGACATGACAACATTCTCTGCTACCGCGAGCCATCCCGCGGCTGAGGCGCGGCAATCATGGATACCAATGATTGCGATAGCCCTCGGCCAGATGATCATGTCTTTCAACGTCGCCTCGCTGCCCGTCGCGCTTGGAGGGATGGTGAAAAGCTTCGGTGTGCCGCCAACCACCATCGCCACCGGGATCGTTTCATATTCGATGCTGGTCGCTGGCTTTGTCATGCTCGGCGCGAAACTCGTCCAGCGCTACGGCGCGGCACGTGTGTTCCGCGCCGCCGTTGTTCTGTTCTGCGCTTCACAATTATTGATGACATTGAGTCCGACCGCGACACTGATGATCACGGCCCAAGCCCTCTGCGGAGCGGCCGGCGCTGTAATCGTGCCATCGCTGGTGGCGCTCATCGCCGAAAACTACAGTGGGCGTCAGCAGGCGACAGCGGTGGGAGCGCTGGGTTCGGCACGTGCCGCCGCCGGCGTACTTGCGTTCATAGTTGGTGGAGTACTGGGCACATTCATCGGATGGCGCCCCGCATTCGGAATCCTGATCGCAGTTTCGGCCATTGTGTTCTTCTTGAGCTTCCGTCTCGGGTCCTCTCCTGGACGCCCGGAAGTGAAGATCGACATCGTCGGAGTTCTCCTGGCAGCGAGCGCCATCATTCTCATAAGTTTCGGCTTTAACAACCTCAATCGCTGGGGCCTGGGACTGGCGGGACCGAATGCGCCTTTCGACCTCCTTGGCCTTTCCCCGGCGCCGGTCTTTATCGTGGTGGGCATCGTGCTGGGTCAGGCGTTTCTGATGTGGACACACCGGCGCCAAGCCGCGGGGAAGACACCATTGCTCGCTCTCGAGGTGATCGATTCTCCCCAAGAGCGCGCTGCGGTCTACGCGTTGTTCTGTGTCGTGGCACTGGAGGCCGCTCTCAATTTCTCAGTGCCCCTGTATATCCAGATCGTGCAGGGCCGCTCACCGATCGCTACGGCCGTGGCCATGATGCCGTTTAACCTCACGGTTTTTTTCACGGCGATGTTGATTGTCCGGTTTTACGACAAGTTCACTCCCCGAGAGATCGGGCGCTATGGCTTCATACTTTGCACCCTTGCGCTTCTCTGGCTTGCCTTCGTTGTGCATAACGACTGGAGCGAAGTCCCGGTCCTACTCGGGCTTGTCGTATTCGGCATCGGGCAGGGATCGTTGGTCACGCTACTGTTTAACGTTCTGGTCACCGCTTCAGCGAAAGAACTCGCTGGTGATGTTGGGTCGTTGCGAGGAACCACGCAAAATCTTGCGGCTGCGGTCGGCACCGCGGTCGCTGGCGCGCTCCTTGTTGGCCTGCTGAGCGCGGCCGTTCTTGCCAGCGTCGCCGCGAATCCGAAATTGCCGCTCGAGCTGCAGTCGCAAGTCGATCTCGACAGTATCAACTTTATCAGCAACGACAGGCTGCAGCGAACAATGGAAAGCACCACGGCGTCGCCCGCTCAGGTAGCCGAAGCCGTGCGCGTCAATACCGACGCGCGTTTGCGCGCGTTGAAAATTGGACTTCTCATCATGGCGGGCATCGCGATGCTGGCGATCTTTCCGGCCCAGCGGCTCCCGAATTACATTCCGGGCGATGGACCGGTTCGTTCGCCAGCGGGGCATGAAAAAAAGAACGCGTAATCCACCCGCGAGGGTGCTGCGCCGGGTGAATTGGAATGAGCGCGAGTCTCGTAGTTGTCCTGGTCCTGCTGGCTTCCGCGATCGTCATGTTCGCGATCAACAAGCCTCGCCTGGACGCCGTCGCGCTGATCATGCTCGTCGCGCTGCCGTTTACGGGCGTGCTTACCGTGAATGAGGCGCTCTCCGGCTTCAGTGATCCGAACATAGTCTTGATCGCGGCGCTTTTCGTCATCGGCGATGGCCTGGTGCGAACGGGGGTGGTCCAGCAGCTTGGCGACTGGCTGGTCGTCAAGGCCGGAAACAACGAGGTCCGCCTCATGGTCCTGCTCATGGCGGTTGTCTGCGGACTTGGCGCGACTATGAGCTCTACAGCGGTGACCGCAATCTTCGTTCCGGTAGCACTGCGCATTTCGCGAAGCACTGGCATCGGCCCCGGAAAGCTCATGATGCCGATCAGCGCCGCCGCACTGATCAGCGGCATGATGACGCTCGTCGCGACCGCTCCGAACCTGGTGGTAAATGCCGAGCTCGAGCGCCACGGTGTGGAGGGCTTTCGCTTCTTCAGCTTTACGCCGTTCGGCGTTCCGGTCCTCCTTCTTGGTATCCTTTACATGGTTTTCGCACGGCGCTGGCTGCCAGCGACTGGCGATCAGGGGAAGTCCAACCGCGCCAGCTTCGCGGACTGGATAAACGAATACAAACTCGCGGACCGCGAGAGGCGTTTCCGTATTGCGGACTCTTCGCCCCTCGTCGGAAAAAGCCTCGACGACCTGAACCTGAGGGGCACCTCTGGCGCCAACATCCTTGCGATAGAGCGCAGCCGGAAACTTTCTAACGAAATTCTCAGGCCGACGGCAAGGACTGTGCTGGAGGCTGGTGATGTATTGCTGATCGATTTGTCGGAGCCAGCTAACAATATCGAGGCGCTACGGGAGAAAAATCTACTCGAGCAGTTGCCGCTCAGCGGCGCATACTTCTCCGACCGATCGCAGGAGATCGGCATGGCCGAGGTTATCATACCGCCGACCTCTGAACTTGCGGGCAGCACGCTTGTCGAGGCACGGTTCCGAACTCAGTATGGGCTGACAGCGATCGGCCTGCGGCGCGGCGACGGCGCGCACACCGACGACCTCCTGATGGAAAAGCTTCGGACTGGAGACACCCTGCTGTTGATCGGACCCTGGAAGGACATCGAGAGACTACGTGACGACACCAGGAATATGGCCATCATCAACCTGCCAGCCGAGATCGACGAAAGACTTCCAGCCCCGGGCCGCGGATTGTATGCGCTCGTCAGTCTGGCAATCGTCATCGCGCTGATGGTAGGCGGCATCGTCCCGAACGTGCAGGCCGCTCTCATCGGATGTCTCTTGATGGGCTTACTCGGCTGCATTGATTTTGCCAGCGGTTACCGCTCCATCGACTGGAAAACAATCGTATTGATTGTCGGCATGTTGCCATTTTCAATCGCCCTAGAGCGGACGGGCGGAGTCGAACTGGCGGCTGACGGTTTGAAAACCCTTACCGCGGGCGCCGATGTTCGTTTCGTCCTCGCAACGCTTTTTGTCATTACCGCACTGCTTGGAATGTTCATTTCCAATACCGCAACCGCGATTCTGATGGCTCCGGTCGCGCTTGCCGTGGCGAGCGATCTGAATGCCTCGCCGTATCCGTTCGCGATGATCGTGGCGTTGGCGGCTTCGACGGCTTTCATGACGCCGGTTTCTTCGCCTGTGAACACGCTGGTGGTTGCGCCGGGGCGCTACACGTTCGGAGATTTCGTGCGCGTTGGCGTACCTTTTTCCATCGTCGTTCTAATCGTCTGCGTCATCCTGGTGCCATGGCTGCTGCCGCCATGATCCGTCGGCGGGAGGCTACCAGACACGCCTAGCAAAGGACCAAAACCATGACCCAGCCGAGCAAGGCCCAGAACACCGCGTCAACCAAGACGGTGATGCAAGGAATTCTCGACACCGTCGAACGCGTTGGAAACAGCGTCCCACACCCGGTCGTGATATTTCTGATCCTTATTGCACTCGTGCTGGTGCTCTCTCACATTCTGTACATGCTGGGGGCAACGGTTACCTACCAAGTCATCGATCCGGACACCCACAAGATCGAGACCGCAACCACCGTTGCCAATAGCCTGCTGACGGCGGACGGAATTCGCCACATCTACACCCGGCTCGTGCCGAACCTCATGGGTTTCACGGCGGTCGGCCTCTTGGTCGTCGCCATGATGGGCGTGGGCGTCGCCGAGGAAGCCGGCCTCGTGAACGCGTTGATCAGGAAACTTGTGGCCGCTTCTCCGAGCTGGGCGCTGGTTTACATCATCGCATTCGTCGGCATTCTGTCGAGCATAGCCGCCGATGCCGGCTACGTGGTGTTGATCCCGTTGGCAGGAGCTGCCTTCCAGAGCGTCGGCCGCAACCCGCTCGCCGGCTTGGCCGTTGGATTTGCCGCCGTCGCTGGTGCATTCAACGTGAACATGATCATCAAGCCGCTCGACGCCGTCCTTACCGAGCTCACGAACGACGCCATCCACATGGTCAATCCCACCATCTCGCTGGATCTGACGGCCAATCTCTCGTTTTCGATCGCGTCCGTTCTCCTCCTGACGGTCGTCATTGCGCTTGTCAACAACCGAGTCATCGAACCTCGGCTGGGCGAGTACCACGCCGAGGACGCTACCGTTGCTCAGCCCGGGCAGGACAAAAAACAGCTTTCCGGCGACGAGTTGCGCGGGCTGAGATACGCCGGCCTTGCGCTCCTGGGGGTCGTGATCCTCTTCGTCCTGTTGACGGTTCCATCGGGCGCGCCGCTGCGCAATCCCACGACGGGCGTCCTGATCGGAAACTCGCCATTCATGAACGGCCTGATCGGCGTCATCATGGTGCTGTTCCTCGCGACGGGGATCGCATACGGCATCGGCGCGAAGACGATGAACAGCTCTGCGGCCGTCATCGCGGCCATGACAAAGGCGGTAGCCTCATTGGGCGGTACCATCCTGTTGTTCGTAGTCATCAGCCAGTTCGTCGACTACTTCAACTACAGCAACATTCCGACCCTCATGGCCCTGACGATGGCCGATGCGCTGAAGAGCGCGCATATCGGCGCACTCTGGTTGCTGGTGGGATTCATCGTGGTGGTGACCATCCTGAACTTCATTTTCACACCCGCGATCGCCAAATGGGCTATCTTTGCGCCGGTCTTCGTGCCGTTGTTCGTTCAGCTTGCCGTCGATCCCGCAGCCGTGCTCGCGGCTTATCGGGTCGGCGACTCGCCAACCAATTCGATTACCCCGCTCAACGCCTACTTTGCCCTGGTGGTCGGATTTGCCCAGAATTACGACAAGAAGGCTGGCGTCGGGACGGTCGTCGCGCTGATGTTGCCCTACGCACTCTGGATGGCCATCATTTGGACACTGCTGTTCGTTGCGTGGTACCTGTTGGGCCTTCCCTGGGGGATTTAAGACGGCGAGGTAAATCCGCCGCATGAGCCTATATGGCGGATCAAGGGACCGCATGGCGGGCCCTCTGCTTCCCTGCTACATCTCAACGATGGCGGCGCGGCCGAGGACGCTTTCGTTTTGAAGCAGATTTCTATTCTGCAATCGTCTGGCGCGGAACTGCCTCGTAATCCTTGGCATGGGCCAGCTTCACATCCTTGGCCTTCGTCCCCGGCATGATCTCAAAGCGGGGGTCGAAGTCGACCATGGTGCCAGCAAGTTGATTCAGTACGCTCGGGTCACCCTGCACCTTCGCAGTGCCGTCGGCAATCTGGGCCTCGAGGGTTTTTGCACCCATCATGGTCTGCTCCAAGTCAGAGCGGTTTATCGTAAGCGTCAGGTTGGGCCTTTGAGCTTGATATCCCTTGATATTGGTGAGGGTGGCGTTCTCCAGTTCCACGATGAATTTCTCGCCGTTGTCCGGCGTGATGAGGTTGATCGTGAACCGCATACCTTCAGCCTTACGGCTGTCCATACGGATACCCAGAAAATTGAGAAACAACTCGGTAGACATCGCCCGGATTACGTCGGGGCTGCTTGAATTGGCGGTTTCCCCCTGCGGAATTCCGGTCCGGAGTTCATAAGCGGCGGCGAGGTAGCTGTTTCGCAGCCCAGGGTTTTCCTGCTGGTAACCGAGTTGTTCAAAGATGTCCGCGAGCAAATCCTTGGCTTCCTGGTTCTGCGGCTCGGCCAGTACCAGCTTGTTCACGATTTCCTGGGCGTGCTGATACCGCCCTTCGTCATGCAATTGCCGACCCTTGGCCATGATCCTCTGTGCGCCGCCCATCATCTCGACATACAGAGGTGCGGAGTCACCGGGTGAAAGCGGAATAAGTGTCGTTGGATTACAATCCCAGAAGCCAAGATAGCGCTGGATGACGCCACGGCTGTTGTGTTGAGGGGAACCGTGATAGCCGCGGCAGAACCACTTGCTCTGCAATCCCTTCGGTACTTCATATACATTGTGAATTTCGTTGATGGTTACGCCTTGATTGGCGAAATGCAGTACCTGGTTGTTCATGTGAGCGTACAGATCGCGCTGTCCGCGGAGAACTTCCTGAATCCTCTCGTTGCCCCAGCGCGGCCAATGATGCGAGGCAAACATCACCTCGGCCTCCAGGCCGAAGCGAAACAGCGCCTCACCGATGTACTTCGACCAATTCAACGGATCGCGCACTTGCGCGCCGCGCAAAGTGTAGATGTTGTGCAAGGATGCAATGACATTTTCCGCCATCCACAATGCCTTCATGTCAGGAATGTACGTGTTCATCTCCCGAGGCGCTTCTGTGTTTGGCGTGTTCTGGAAGATCATCTTGACGCCATCGACCTCGAATTCTTCGATGGGCTTTTCGACATATCGGGTGGGCGCGATGAGACCCGTCGCACCGGCCGATACCGCCTGTCCGAGACCTTGACCGACATAGCCGTGCGGGCTTGCGGGTAGCAGCAGGCCGTATTGGTAAAACAATCGCCGGTTCATTGCGTTGCCGGCGTAGACGTTCTCAGAAACCGTGAAGTCCAGGAAGTCGATAGGAGCGATAACCGGAACCTTGCCGGACCTCACATCTGCTTCATCAACAATGCCTCGCACGCCACCCCAGTGATCGCCATGGGTGTGCGAATAGATCACAGCCGACACCGGTAAGCCCTGACCGACGTGTTGCTGAAATAACTTCCAGGCCGCGCGAGCCGTTTCCTTTGTCACCAGGGGGTCGAAAACGATCCAGCCCGTCTTGCCGCGCACGAACGAGATATCGGACAGATCGAAGCCACGAACCTGATAGATGCCGGGAATGACCTCGTAGAGCCCGTAATTGTTGTTCAGTTTGGACTGACGCAGCAGCGAGGGATGAATGCTGTCGAAATCCTCTTGCTTGTCCAGGAACTGAAACCGCTCCATGTCCCAAGCAACATGGCCGGCATCTGCCATGATCTTAAGGTCGCTCATGGGAGCGATCAGGCCCCGCTTTTGTTCGTCCAAGTCCCTCTTGTCGGCAAACGGCAGACCGGTTCGAGCCTGTTTGAGCACATCGAGCGTGTATGTAGAAGGCGCTTTGCCCTTGGGGTGAAAATGGCCCTTCAAGGGGGCTGATGCCTGTGATTGCGTTTGAGCGCTCGCCGGGCTGTCATCGAGGACCAATTGCCCGGCAACCGCAAAGGCCGTTCCAACCGCTGGAAGAGATTGAATGAACTCGCGCCGTGTCGACATTCTTTTCTCCTAACTGCTTGTTGGCAAACCGAAGTGAGATTGCCGGTTGCCTCTCGCAAGTTGGCTTAGCCAAACGCGTCGCACTTTGATCTGCCTCAAGGCGTTAAACGCTGATCCACGCTCATCGACAACGCCTACGCACGCTGCATGCATGGTCGATGGCCGTAAGAGGTATAGGCTGCTCCCAACCAAGCCGCGGGCCTCTAGCTAGGTGCCGCGACCCATGAGATGCGCCGCAGACCGCCAGGCGTGATGTGCAAGCACCTCCAGGCGTCGCACGGTGTCGACGCGAGCGATCGCCTCGTCCGCGGTCACCTCTCCATTCGCAACCGAACTGAGCGTCGCACGGCGATGATCCCTCCGTAGTTCCCCAAGCGCTTCGGCGCAGTGCGCCAGTTGGGCAAGGACCTGCTCGGACGACTCCCCTATGGCAGGAATCTCTTTTCCTGATTCAGGTGATCCTTTCCGCTTGCCTGCCGGCCTGGTCGGGGTTGGGCGATCGGCGGGAGCCGGCAGAGCGACTTCAGCGGCGAGCGTAGCTGCGTTACGCATCGCCTCGGCGCACACCTCTGCCGCACGCAAATCTTCAGGTCCGTCGGGTGGCGCCTCGAAATCGACTATCTCGCCCGCAGTTTCGACGAGGCGGGATGCGTGGTCAAGCGCATGCAATGTGTTTGTGAGTCGCCGTTGCTCGTCGTCCGATTCGGGAGGGCCGGGTGCCTCCGACATGAATTCTTGAGCCTGCCGCAAGGCATCGGCGATCTCCGCAACCGGCACGGTACCTTTCTCGGGGCGGACAGATCCGGCCTGGTTTGCTGCAGCCAGGGCCGTCGCAAGGGATCCGCACATCGCTCCAATCGCGCGAGCAACGGTCCGCCTTACCGCTTCCACGGTTGCTATCGGTGTTACAAGCGCTGCCGGGTCGAGGCATCGCACAAGGGGCGAGCCACGGTCGGGAAGAATGCGCTCGACCAGTCGCGTAAACCTGTCGATCAGCGGCAGCAGCACAAGGACGCCGACAACGTTGTAAGCGGTGTGATAGCCTGCCAGCAGCGTCACGCCATCGATGGTGTTCGAGGCGCGCATTATCAGAGTAACGGTGAAAGGAAACAGCACCAACGCGATCAAGGCTGCGACCATTTTGAACAGGATATACGCGAGGGCCAATCGCTTGGCGGTACTGCTCGCGCCAATTGCGGCCATGGCGGAGCTGGTCGCCGTTCCGATGTTCTGCCCAATGATCAGCGCACAAGCCTGGTCCAGCCCGATGGCCCCCGCATAGTGCGCGGACAGCGTGACCGCGATAGCGGCGGTCGATGATTGCATCACGGTGGTCATCAACAGTCCCGCCACGACCAGCGCCAGCACGCCGTACAAGGCGGACCACCAGCTGGTACCGAGAACGGCCGGCAAGTCCGCCGGGTGCAGCCATTCGGCCAATCCTCCCATACCCTGTTGCAGAGTTGTCAGTCCAAACAGCACAAGCGCAAACCCCGCGAGTGCGGCGCCCGCTGCAGATACTCGTCCGTGGCCCAGCAATTTGATCAACGCGCCGAAGAAGATCATCGGCAATGCGGCGGCGGTGAGCGAAACGCGGACACCGAGGAGCGCGACCAGCCAGCCCGTTCCCGTCGTGCCGACGTTCGCCCCAAATACGAGGGCCAACCCTTGCGGAAAAGTCAGCACACCCGCGCTCACCAGACCGATAGTCGTCATGGTCGTTGCGCTTGAGGATTGAACGATCAGCGTGACAATGGCACCCCAGAAAGCGCCGGAGAGCGGGGTTGCAGCCGCCTTGCTCAGTATCGTCCGGAGCTCCGATCCGGCGAGTGCCTTGAGGCCGGCGGTCATGACGCTCATGCCAAGCAGGAACAGGCCGACGCCACCGAGGACTGAGATCGTCGTGGACACTCGTGCTCGCTCCAGAGGAAACCGACAGTCAGACTTTTCAGTGTAATACAGCCACAACGCGCAGCCAACTTGGATTCGCAAGAGTCGTTCGTCCGCGAGCGACCAGCCCGGCATGACGCCTTCTCTCCTTCGAGCCGCGATGACGAGAGACGAATTGCAGAAAACGTGTAAGCGGCGACAAGGCGTGTGCGGCCGAAATGGCACACTTCACTTGGAATTGTCGGCCCGTAGATCAAGCCGCCTTGCGGTTGGTGCAATCACGGGCAAGATTTCATCTGCGCTCAGGTGCGGCCGGAGGCTGGCAGATGCAAGTATCCCGTGCGTTTTGCGGCGTAGTGTCCATCGCGATGCTCGCGAGTCCGGTTCGAGCGCAGACGCCCGCTCCGCAGGAGCAAAAGCCTTCCATGGAAGAGTTGCTGCAGCGCATTGACGCGCTGCAACGCCGTGCGACAGACGGCGACAAGCTGATAGGGTCGCTACAACGTCGCGTCGACGAACTCGAGGCACGTGAAAAGCACCCGAAGTCTTTGGCCACTGCCGCGCGTCATGAAACCTTAAAGCCACGCCCCGAGCAAAAGCCGTTGCCGGGCGCGGTCGCGTTGACGCAGCCGCCGTTGAGCACGAACGTTGCGGCGCCACTTCGAACTCCGGCCGCGGCTATTCCGGCTTTGCGTCCGCCCGAACCGATGGGAAGTCAGTACGACGGGGAGGGCCAGGACGCTTTGCGTTCCGATCTCCCGGGCCTCGCAATACGTATTCCCGCCAGCCAATCCGAGGTGCGATTTTACGGCTTTGCGAATGTCCACGGCTATCGCGACTTAAATGGCCGTAACCAGACCGATGCGCCGACAGTGCAAAATATACCTCTCGCCGGTAGTCCGGCCGACATGCAAGGAGGCGATTTCGGAATGTCCGCGCGGTTTAGCCGCCTTGGCATGGATACACGCACGGCGACCGCCTGGGGCACTCTGGAAACCCGCGTGGAGGGCGACTTCGGGGGCGGCGCGCCGACCTCAACCAATGCGGTCTTTCGGCTCCGTCAGGGGTGGGCCGAACTCGGTTCAGATCAGTTCCGGGTGCTGGTTGGTCAGGCGAACAGCTTGTGGAACGAAGGCGTCTATGAAACCGTGAACTTCGCCACGAATCTCAACCAGTCCTTTGTGCGTCAGCCACAGATTCGCGCGATCGCGACGCTGGCGCCGGGATTGACCGGCCAAGTCTCACTTGAAATGCCGGACACGCAGTACACTTCCGTCGCTGGCGTTTTCACCCAGAACAGCACCCCGACCGGTTTTTCGGGTCTCAGCCCCGCATTCACGTTATTGCCAGATCTGCTCGGCCGGCTGGAATACCGTTACGATGGCCTGGTTCTCGACCTGCGTGGCTTGTTGCGTGATCTCACGGTCCGTACCGAGGGCACCGCGGCCGCGCCGCCCTCGCTCACGCGCAATGCTGCCGGCTGGGGTGTGGCGGGTACTGCTCGATTTCCGATGCGTTGGCTGTCGACCGCGTTCGGTCCGGATGAGCTGATTGGCATGGCCTACTACGGCCAAGGCATCGGGCGCTACTTCGGTGGCAACACCTTCGGCCAGGATGCGCTGTCGAACATCGGCTTGCCGGGCACGGCTCTCGATTTCACTCTCGACGCGCTGCCGACGTATGGCGCGAGTGCGGCCTACCGCCACTTTTGGATGCCGGAGTTGCGAAGCAACTTCGTCTATTCCTACGCGTGGCAGCAATACCCATCCTATGCGCTGTTCTTCGCGCCGGGATCGGTCTCGGCCACGTCGCTGAACAGCAACATGGAGCAGGCGATCGTCAACTTGATCTGGAGCCCGTTCGCGGAGCTTCGCGGCACTACGGTGGGGACCGGATGGCTCGACGTCGGCCTCGAATACGTCTACTCACACGGGAACATCTTTGGCGGCACGGCAGCAACGGTCCCGGCTGGCGCCGGCTTTGCCACCGCCAACCGCGTCCTCGGCTCCGTCACTGTGCGGTTCTGACACCAGACTATATTGGCGAAGGACAACGACCTTCGATCCTGTTGGTCGCCGCAGATATGTGACGGGCGTCAAGGATCGAACCACAATGTTGCGGACGTTCCGGAGGCCCTTGAGATGACTTGAAGCAAACTATGGCTTCATCAAACTCGCATCAATCCGAGTTCGGCTACGTACTAGGGAGCGGTGGCAATTTGACTGGGGATCCGCAATGAGTGGCATCATCATTGTATTTCTTCTGATCTTCGTGGCGCTCATACTTTTCATTTGGGGGCGCGTGCCTCCGGTGATCGTAGCTATCGGAGTTTCTCTTGCGCTCTTCTTCTCCGGCATCCTTCCGGTCGAACAAGCGCTGGGCGGGTTTGGCGACCTCACCGTAGTGCTCATTGCATCTCTGTTCGTGGTTGCAACCGGACTGGAAGTGTCAGGGATAACGACCTGGGCCGGTCAGTGGTTGATCAAGCAGGCCGGCGAAAGCCGCACGCGGCTCATGATCTTTCTTATGCTGATGGCGGCGCTTTTCACCTGCACCATAAGCGTCAATGGCACGGTCGCAGCCTTACTCCCATTGTGCGTGACGCTTGCTGTCCGCCTTCGTATTCCCACATCGCAGTTGCTCCTTCCTATGGTCTTTGCGACGCACGGCTCGACCATGTTGACGCTGATTGGCGCTCCGTTGAACGTGATCGCATCAAGCGCGGCCGTGGATGCCGGTCTTCGGCCGATTGGATTTTTCGAGTTTGCCGTGGCCGGAATACCGATGTTGCTGGGCACCATGGCGATTATCCTGCTGACCGCAAAATGGCTGCTGCCGCATACAAATGGAGCATCGTTGCCAGCTGACTTCAGTCAGCATGCCCGCACGCTGGTTGAACAATACAAGATCGAGGATGGGTTACATCGGCTGCGCGTGCGATCGACCTCCTCACTTGTCGGCGCTCCGCGAGAGAAAATGGATATTGCGCAATATGCGGGTCTCTCGCTCGTGGCAATTCAGGAGGCTGAAGGCGGAAAGTTGCTGACACGCGAGAATCTCGCGGAGGGTGACGTATTGATCGTTCGTGGGGATGCACAAGCCGCTGGTCAGTTGGCAGCAGAGAAGCATCTTGCATTCAGTTCCGAAGAGGATCCGGCATCTATAGCCGAAGCGCTGTTTAATCGGAGGTCTGGTTTGGCGGAGATCGTCATCCCGCCTCGTTCGAAGCTCATAGGAGAAGCGGTTTTTGCGGGTATGACCGCGCGTGACGGAGAGCTGTTGGTGCTCGCGGTGCAGCGCGGCGGCGAGGACATTGGTGCCGGTGCGCATACCCTGGCCGTAGGCGACCATTTGCTCTTGCAGGGCAGCTGGGGAGCGCTCGACAGACACTTGACGGATCCTCAGATGCTGGTCGTCGACTCGCCCGAGGTCGTACGCCGTCAGGCCGTACCGCTGGGCCTTGGCGCGGTGGAAGCGCTTGCCATTCTCGCGTTGCTTGTGATCCTGCTCGCTACCGGCCTGTTACCCAGTGCGGTGGCTGGATTGGTTTGCGCGATCCTGATGGTTCTTGTGGGTGTTATCACCATTCCGCAGGCCTACAAGGGTATCGACTGGAATACCTGTTTTTTGATTGGCGGCATGATTCCATTGAGCGCGGCAATGACCAAGACCGGCGCCGCGGATTTGATCGCCGACACCCTGATAGGACTCCTTGGTAACGCGGGCCCGCGTGCGTTTATGGCCGGACTGTTTGTTGTCGCCGCGCTGACCGGCTGCGTGATCAGCAACACCGCTACAGCCCTGCTATTCTTTCCGATCAGCATCGCAATGGCGCATGAGCTGGGCGTTTCGCCCCTGCCATTCATCGTTGGCATCGCCATCGCTTCGCACGCCGCGCTGCTTACCCCAATCGCTACCCCTGTGAACCTCATGGTGATGGGACCGGGCGGATACAAGTTTTCAGACTATCCGAAATTCGGGATACTTCTCACCATTTGGTGGTTGATCGTCGCGTTGTTCATTGTTCCGCTTTACTGGCGCTTCTGATGGTGCGGCGGGTGATTGAGACCGAGGTGTTGGACCGGGAAGTTGTTTAATCCTCGGCCGACATGGTTGAAAATGTTGGTTCTGAACCTTGCTCTCTTCGGCAAACTCACTGTTTTTGACGTTTAGCATTTGGCTGCCGCTGAATTCGCTAGGCTGGAAACGAGGAATGCGCCCCTTGCTTAGTACTTGGCGCCAGGTTGATATGCTGGCAGACCGAGTATCAGAGAGATTGACGGGGAATTATGGAGACCTTCCTGATTGTGCTTGCCGCGTTGTTTTCGGTGGTCAATCCGCCGGGGACGGCCCTCGTATTTCTGAGCATGACAAAATATGCCTCTACCGCCGAACGGAGGTCACTTGCCCGGCGGGTAGCAAGGAACGCTTTCTTTGTAATGACAGGATCGCTGCTGCTTGGCGCACTCATCCTGAGAGTCTACGGCATCTCGGTCCCGGTGCTTCGCGTCGCCGGCGGAATCATCGTGGCCGCAGCCGGCTGGAAGTTACTTAATGAAGGCACACAAAATGAGGCCGACGCATCACTGACCGAGGGCCAGCGGACGGACTATACAAGCCAGGCTTTCTATCCGTTGACGTTACCGCTGACGACCGGACCTGGAACAGTCGCAGTCATGATCAGTCTCGGACTCTCTCGATCAGCCTATTCCGACTTCGCGGAAGATTTCCGGTTTTTTGTAGCAAGCTTGCTAGCGACAGTCGTGATGGCGGCGGCCATCTACGTCTGCTTTGCGTATTCAGATCAGGTTGAGCGGCTGTTGGGGCGCAACGGAACGAATATCGCCGTTCGGCTCTCCGCATTCATTCTATTTTGTCTTGGCATTCAGATTATTTGGACCGGGGCGAGCGATCTTCTGGGCGGTATTCAATGGCACCAAATTCCTGCCAAGTGAGTTAAATTAGAAGTAGCCGGTTCAGCGTCGCAACGTTCTTGTGCGGTCACAATTAATCTATAGAGTTTGTCGTCCCACAGTCTCGGAGGGCGCCATGTTCAGAAGTCTCCGGATTGCCTGGCTCAGACACGGTCGATACCGGGAGCTACGCTGACGGCGAGAAATTCCTCGATCAGAACTGGTCGCACGACGAACGACTGGAATACTACTACACCTCCCAAGGTTCTGCCGCACTGCACTACGGTATTTTCGTTGCTGTCGAGCAGGCCGACACGCAGGACCTCTTTCGGTCCAACGCAAACCTTGCCCGGTTCGGCTTCATCACTCAATCGGAAACAATCAGTGGCGGGAATCAATGTCTTTGGATCGTGTTGGCAAATATTGGCCTCAAACTCTAAGCATCCTCCGCATTCTAATCGGGCTGATCTTCCTTGATCATGGCACCACAAAACTATTGGGATATCCGCCTCCACCCAATCCAATGCCCGCAATGGGGACGTGGCTATGGGCCCAGGGTGTGATCGAGTTCGTTGGCGGCTTGTTACTTACTACCGGCTTGTTCACACGGCTGGTTGCTTTTGTTTTAGCGGGCGTCATGGGAGTCGCCTACTTCGTGGAATATGCACCTAAAAGCTTCTTTCCTCTCTTAAATGGAGGTGAGGCCGAAATTTTGTATTGTTTGGTTTTTCTGCTTTTTTTCGTAGCGGGACCGGGGCCTTGGTCGATCGATAAGCTCCCCAGCAGGCGAGCCACCGAGTAGTACCTTGGCCAGCTCATTCTGACGCTACAGCGAAGCGCTGTTCCGGTCGGCTTCGATGGCGTTGCCGATGTTCAGAGGGTGGGGCGAGATAAAGTGCGGCCTGCGGAAGTCGCATCGTCGCTGCAATCATGCATCGCCTTTATTCGCTGGGTGTCGTAGGTGGTGAGATCTGCAAAGACACCGTTGCCTTCGGGTGAAGCCGCCGGATGTCGGGCCTTCGCCGCGTCGGCGCACCATGGAGCGCGGTGGGTCCGAGGATGTGTTCAGGCCGCGGCAGCTTGGCAATTCAAAGAGGCCGCCAACTGGGCGCGGCCTCCGCCTTTGTGGTCTGATCTATTGCCTAGCGGCCTTCGCCGGGGTCGCCCTTGGGTCCGGCCGGCCCCATCGCGCCCGCGGGTCCCGGAGGACCTGCCGGTCCGGGCGGCCCGGGAAGGCCGCAGTTTTCTATCACCACTTCTCTCTTATCTTCCCCGGAGGTAATTTCGATTATGCAAGTGGAGGGGAACTCAGGTCCGATCCAGCGAAACCCTCCAGTCGAACTGCTCTCGACTCGCACTGTTTTGCTTGGGCTGATTTTAATACTCACGCTGTGCTCGCGCGGTCGCCTAACCCTTCCGACGATTGTTAACTCGCCGCGCGTTATGGTGGCAGTCGTGATAAGTATTTCTGCACGCGCATTTCCGCCCCATGTGATCACGCAGGTCGTTGTAACAGCTACGACGGCGCGGATAAGGTTTGCGAGCACGGCACTCCCCCTGTATCTGTCAGAATGCTAAATTCGATCACTAAAGCCCACTGAGAACAAGGGCGCGACTGCGCGGGCCGATCAACGGCCCGTACCAGCCCAAAAACGGCAAACCCACACCCGAGCTTCCCTGAGCCATGGCATTTTCAGAATATCATTGACTGGCGGTTTCGGACTCGACTCGGAGCCGGTGTCCGTCATCTGTTGGCCTTCGGCGAACCGTTGTTCGATCATGCCCATGACTGAAGTAACCTCTCGAAACGCTCGCGAGTGAGCACGGCCGCGCAGGTCCGTCAAATCGAAGACCATAATGCCCTCGCGTCGAAACTCGGCCTTGTACGGCTCCCGATAGGGATCGACCTGGCCAAGCCGTGTTGCCCCACCCCAAATCGAGCTGGACAACTTGAGAGCGAAGTCGTCCCGAGACACGAACAACGCAAAACGAGGTCGAGCAATCCCCATTTCTCGCATTTGTGTACGAAAGAGATTGATGTCTACGTCGGGCGCTACAAGCATCACGTTCTTCACCTTGTTTCCGATTCTACCGGCGTGCAACGCCTTCGAGTGGAGCGCTTCCAGCGTCGGAAGACACCCCATCGAATGACATAGGATTGTTAGCTCCCGCACATTTACATTTCCTTCAATCGTGTCGAGCAACTGCTCGAGAGCGTCGCGAGAATCGTTTGCGCTTTCAAGGTCATCCTGGTAGGCGCGCAGCCCAACAACGCCACGCGAAGGCCAGGAGAATAAGACCGGAATAGCGGGCGCTCTGGAATCATGAGTGATTTGAGCAAACCGAAAGACGGCCTGATCGAACCGATTGTTGAAACCATGAACAAAGAGCAGCACTTTGCCACGTGCGTTTCGTTTGGTGGCTGCCGAAAGGTCGGAGACAAAGGATCGTTTATCCAGGAAGTTCGCCGAAACAGTCACAAAATTTTGCCGAGGATCGCCCGGCAAGGTGGTAGGCCACTGCACCTCGCCAGTCCTTCGCGCTACGTCGGGAGGAATCGAAACAGTGACCGAGGCATACGACACCTCTTCTGCGAGCCTGCTGTCGAACATTTCACCAGCGTTGGCTGCTGAGCGGCTTCGTTTTGTAGCAACGAGCACCGGGACAAGCGATGTCCCTTCCGTGTCGGCCTGCGCGACCGGTGCTAATGCACCCTGCGCCAGTCGACCACTGCACCCGCAACAAAAAAACGCGGACGCCATAGCCGCTGCACTCCACAGTCGAGCCCTGCCGATCAACACAATCACTCAAGCCCCCCAGCAATGGTACCTTTGACGCGGCGGCACTCCGCAAAGGTCTCAGCGAGACTAGATCGGCCTGCCCACGCGTTTCACGTAGCGTCAGGAGTTTTTGGGTGAGGAGCGAACTTCCGTGGTCCGCACCGGCCCGCCGAAAAGATCCGCAATGAACCGATTGGCTGGATGATAGCTGCAAAATGTCAGGATTGCGATAACGATCGGTACTCCAATGAAGGCGCCGAACAATCCCCACATGAACGCCCAGAAAAACACGGCAAACAGCACGACGAAGGGTGAGATCGACAGCACATCGCCGGAGACACGCGGCTCGACGTAGCTGCCGACGACGAACTGGATCAGATTCATGCCGGCGAATATGCCCAGTACCGCCTGCCAGGTGGAAAACTGCGCCATCTCAAGCAGCGTTGGAAATAACGTCGCGATGAGAGGGCCGATAAAGGGAATATAATTGAGAACGAACGCAATAATCCCCCACTCGGCTGCAAACTGAAGTCCGGTGATCCAGGCAAGTGCCCACACGAGCAAGCCCGTGACGACACTCATCTGCGTCCTGACCAGCATGTATTTTCGAAACTTGACCGCGGTTGCGGCGGTCGCGTCAATCAGCATGCGTGCGACTTCCTGGTTGCCCAGCGCCTGGACCTTTCGTCGAACATCATCGACTTCGAGCAATCCCAGCATGATGTACACCAGTGTCACCAGCCAGAAACTCAGAGTCGTGTTGACGCGTCCGGTAATCTGCCGAGCGGCACTTAACAGCCATCCGGTATTGAAATGCTCGGCCCACAAACCTGCGACGGAAACACCCCGATCTTCGAGCCACACCACCATTGCCTCGTAAAGCGATTGATAGCGCGAGGCGTCGGCGGCTAGCGAACGTCCGACCCGGCCAAAAGCCAGGGCAGCCAGTGACGCAACGCCAAGGCACACCACGGCGGTAACAATGATCGTGATGGCAAGGGCGACCAGCGCCGGCAATCTCGACTGTAGCCGTTGCTGCAACGGCCAGACGATGGCGATGATGAAGAGGGCGAGCGTCAAAGGCGCTAGGACACTGCTCCCGTAATACACCGCTACCAGCAGCAGCACGGCTGCAGCGATGCCGGTCGAAATCCTCGGGGCACCATCTGCTGTCATTCGGGAGCCTCGAAAGCAGGAGTCTCGAAAGATGTTTCGTCGAGAATAGATAAATCCTGGCGCCGAACCTAGCGAAATGCGTTGATTTAGCCGCCTCACGAGCTGGCCGACGTCGGCTCGTCCAAAAATGGGCTTGCAGTAGATTAAAACGAGCCGAGCGTGGACCCCAGCGCGATCACGGCGGCTAGTGCGACGATCGGGCCAACGATCGCCGCCATGACGATATCGCGATAACTCTCGCGGTGTTTCGATCCACAAACAGCAAGCAGCGTGACCACTGCACCGTTGTGCGGCAGACTGTCGAGTGTGCCCGCGCCGATCACGGCCACGCGGTGCATCAGGCCGGGATCGAGGCCGGTCTGCATGTAGGTCGGCCCGAGTGCGTCGAGGGCAATGGTCAGGCCACCCGATGCAGAGCCCGTGAGCGCGGCGAGAATATTGGTCGCCACCGCAAGCGAGACCAGCGGCCCGCCCTCGATGCCGAGCACCCATGCCTTCACTGCTTCGAAGGCAGGCAGTGACGCCACCACCGCGCCGAAACCGACCAGGCTTGCCACACTGATGATCGGCAGCACCGCGGCGTTCGCCCCGGCGTCCATCGTCGCCCTTGGGGTCGGCAAGCGTTTGAAATTAGTCGCGATCAACACCACGATCGCCACCGCCAGCGCGACGATGACGGACCAGACGCCGCCGACTGCAGCGAGCGACGTCGCGCCCCACTGCGTCTCTTTAAGGAAGGAGGCGTCGATATTCGGGAGAACCCCGAAGGACATGATCAAATTGACCGATACGACAGTGAGGAGGGGAAGCGCGGCAAGCACAAACGGCGGCAACGCCGCGGCGCGAGAGCCTCTGGCAATTTCCTCGGGATCGAATTCGCACGCCGTGGTGGCGCGCTCGCGGACGATCCCATCGGCCGCGGCAGCGGTGGGATCGGTCGGATCGGCGTAGTTATAGGCCTCGCCGGCGCGCCGCGCGCTGGCTTCCGCCCGCGCCAGCCACCACAGGCCGAAACCGAGCATGATCGCCGATGCCGTCAGGCCGAGGCCGGGCGCAGCGAATGGGTTGGTACCGAAAAACGGCATCGGTATAGCGTTCTGGATCGCAGGAGTGCCGGGCATCGCCGACATCGTGAAGGTCGAGGTGCCAAGCGCGATGGCGGCGGGCATCAGGCGATGCGGTATGTTGGCAGCCTTGAACAGGGCGTGGCCCATGGGCGCCAGCACGAAGAATGCGACAAACAGGCTGACGCCGCCATAGGTGACGAATGCTCCCGCCAGCACGATGGCAAGAATGGCTCGCTTCGTACCCAAGCGCTCGGTCAAATATTTGGCGATGGCCTCGACCGAACCGCTCGCTTCCATCAGCTTGCCGAACAGCGCGCCAAGAAGAAAGATCGGGAAAAACTGCGCGACAAAGCCGGCTGCGTTGCTCATGAAGGTCTGCGTCCAGTTTGCCAGCAGCGGCTGGCCTGCCAGGAGCGCAGCAATCAGGGCACATAGCGGCGCGAGAAGGAGAATGCTCCAGCCGCGATAGGCAAGCCAGACCAGCAGACCAAGAGCGATCAGGATTCCGACGACGCTCATCGTGCCTCACGGACGTGGTGAGCAAGCCTCACAAAAAACTCATACTCAGCACTCCGCCAGCAGAACATCGAGATCGGCGCTCGACTTGCTGCCGAGATCTGCGCCGTGATTTGTCAGGAAATCGGTGGCGCTCTTTCGGCCCTCCGCCTTCAGCATCGTGAGGAATTCCCATTCGGCGTTGAGCTTTGACGACGCGCCGAATTCGGCCAGCCTGTCGGTCATGATCCGGTGCGTTCGCATGCTCGCCCAGCGCGCGCCTTCACCTTGTCCGGGATCCGCGGCCTGGCGCAGCAGCGCGATCATGCGCAGTTCCTTCATGAGCGGCGAGTTGAAGGAAATTTCGTTGAGACGATCGAGGATATCGCCCGCCGTCCTCGGTGTCTTCCGGCTCTCCTGCGGATTGATCTGGACCAGGATGGTATCGCGCGCGTCGCTCTCTCGGATCAGAGGCGTGATGGTTGGGTTCCCTGCGAAGCCGCCGTCCCAATAAGGCTCGCCCTCGATCTCGACAGCCTGGAACATTGTGGGGAGGCACGCCGAGGCCAGAAGAACGTCGGGAGTGATTTGGCTATTGCGAAAGATTCGTCCGCGGCCGGTGTGCACATTTGTGGCGGTGATAAACAGCTTGATCGGAGAGGTTACGAGGCGCTCGAAATCGATGCTTTCCGCCAGCACCTGCCGAAGCGGGTTCAAGCCCATGGGGTTGAGGTCGTAGGGCGAGAATATGCGCGACATCAGATCGAAGGCGAGATAGGCGGGCGATGTGTCGAGCGTCCAGCGGCCAGTCAGCCGCTCCAGGGGAGAGCGTTGCAGAGGACTGAAGGCGGCAGCACGCGAGACACGCCGCCAATAGGCATCAAGCGCGGTCCGCGCACCGTCGGCCCCGTCCCGTGACCATCCGTCCACCAGAACGGCCGCATTCATGGCTCCGGCCGATGTCCCGGAGATCGCCTCGATCTTGATCCACGGCTCTTCCAGCAGGCGGTCGAGGACTCCCCAGGTGAACGCGCCATGCGAGCCGCCGCCCTGTAAGGCGAGGTCGACAAGAAGCGGCCGGCGCTCCGCTACCGCTGCATCGCCAACTGCTGAACTCATTCTGGCAACTCCGAACCGGATATCGACTTCGCCGTCTTCGCATAGCTGCATCCAGCTTGAGGCTAGCCGTTTTGAACGGACGTGTCATCAGAGGAGCCCTGCGTTGTTCGCCGGGGCGTTCGCACACAGCGCGTGACGCGCAGCACCACGAGAACTCAGCGCGTCCACACGCTTCGCCAGGATGCGACACGGCACCAAGGCGATAGTCCGTCCCAGGCCAAAAACCGGCAATGCAGATCCTTGCCCTGTTCTGACATTTCCAACTGATTATTCCGGTTGAGGCTAGCCAATCAGTTCATGTCACTTCCGTGACTGACGCGAACCGGACTAGCCGTGATAGACGAACGCAATTGCTGCGGATGACGGCCGGCGGACTCTGCTGTGGCATGTTTTGACATTGATATGAACCTGTGGGTCTTGTGGCCGTTTGTGCTGCCATGAGAATTTTCCTTGGGGTCCGGTTCGCCGGCGGCCGCAAGGACTGTCGGCAATCAATCTCCAGCAATTCTGGCTCCAGAAATTTTGGCGACGAAGTAGCGCTTTGCGGTTTTCGGCCAATAATGTCGCTTTTTGTACTTCGAGCGCGCGCCAATCTTGCGCCGCCATGCGTCCAAGATAGCCAGCGGCGGGATTGGGTAAGCTACACTGACTTATGCTTAGAACTGGCACGATCACGGCGTTCATTGTCAACGACGCCTCTACGTTGGAAACTCGCACGGCTTCGGACCACCGAAGGTGGAGTTTCAGGTTAGGTTTCGACATGCTACTGGTCGATGGGCAGGACGAGCGCGCGCGAATTAAAAAACAGGGGATGAAACATGAAACGCCGAACCTCGCTCTGGAAAAAGGTGCTCGTCGCGTTCGGTTTAGCGACACTGGGATCGGTGCCGGCGGTCACAACCTCTCTCGCCGACAATTCAGCCAACTGCCGCGCTTATGCGGAAGACTACTCTGTCCGCTATTCGGCAGGCAGCATTTGGGACGACGTTTTCCGCGTCCGTGGACGGCCTTCCGGTAGTGCGATGGCTGCCGACAGGTCGAGGCGTTTGCAAAAGTCTGCACTCTTCAACAAGGCTTACGCACATTGCATGCAGGATCGATGGCCGTGAAGATATCCGTTCTGCCTTGCCGCGATGCGAGTGCGGCGAAACTGGATTCAACTGACATTTGAGCCTGATTAGGGAAGTGTTGCAAACAGCCCGTTATGGATCGCCGGGGGCCGAGTCCAGGAGTGAGCATTAGATGCAGAAGTTCAGCTGGCGAACCATGATCATATTCGTCATGGTCCTGTTCTTGGGTGTGATCCTCCTCGGTCTGGGCACTGCTTACGTGAGCAAGCTCAAACAGGAACGTCGACAGCTTTCCGGATCCCTTGGTTACAGAGCATTTATGCAAACGTCGTTTGTGCTGACCTAAAATTTATTAGATGGGGTCGGTGCCAATCTCCGGATAGGGGCGTCATTCTCCTGAAGAGAGCTCGCGCCGCAAACGGGAAAAAACGGTAGCGGTGACACAATCGCAAATCCCTCTCACCGGGCGCGGCTGGGTGAGACGATATCTTGCGATATGTCTGGCTACAATTTTCACCCGTCGTCGTTGTCTTCAGACCGGCCGGGCGCAGCTCTCAAGTCCGGACGCGAAATGCCAATACAATGAGTGCGACTCCCTCCACGAGCAGAAGCACACCGAATACGAGCGGAACCGCTAGCGCCGCGGCCATGGGCGCACTGAGTAATAGCAGTCCGATGACGAGATTGAAGGCGCCGCGAATAAACGATGCGATACCGCCACCCGCGAATCCGCCGATGATTTCGAGTATCCCCATCACCAGCCCTTCCACGCCAAAGATGACGACAATCATCGTCGGGAGCGTCAATGCGGCTACCAATGGGTGTCTTATGATCAAGACCCCCGCGGCAATACCAATGATGCCGATGAGTAGGGACCAAATCCACGGGACCGAACGATCCACAAACATCTGCACAAGCGAAAGCATGCCGTTCATCAGAAAGAAGACGCCAAGAAAGGTCACAAGCGAAACCAGCGTTGCTCCGGGCGCAGTGATCAACATCAGTCCCAAGAAAATTCCGGCAATTCCTTGGAGCAGGAAAATCCACCAAACGTTCGACCGTTCGGGCAATGCTAAGGTAGCCATGACATGAACCTCCGATCTTGAAATGCTGCTTGCGGGTGGACCCACTGTCAACTTTGAACACTTGAAAATCGACCAAATAAAAACCCGATCAAACTATCAGATTGTCCAGAGCCGCGCGAGGAGAGATCGCGTCCGCTGGCTGCAGCGCAGCATCACAAGTGGGATTGGTGCCGCCCGCGAGTTGTGGAGCTCTTTGATTTTCGAGCCGAAGGTCCGCAAAGGCGGTTGCGCCGAACTATTGCCGGCGCCATCGACCGGCCGCGCGACATGCGGAGCCGATCGGGACTTCCACGAGCCACGTGAGGTCTAGATGCATTGTGCAAGAGAGGAAGAAGTAGGGAGTCACCGTCGCCGCTGGGTTAATTTCCCAGGATGTTCTTGTAGACCTTACCGTCTTTCATGATAACCTTGAAGTTCTTGGCGGGGTCGGCGATCAGGTTGAGATTCTCGAGTGGATTGCCGTCGACCAACAGCAGATCGGCAAGCGCGCCCTGTTCAACGATGCCGAGTTTACCAGGATACGGACTGCGTTTGCCAGACAATGCCAGCAATTCGGCGTTGGTTCCGGTCGCCATCGCGAGCGCTTCGGCTGGACTGTACCAGCGGACAAGCGAGGCTAGAATTGCCCCCTGTTGCTGCGCCAGCGCTTGTGAGAACAGGACATCAGTGCCCCACGCCGTCTTGATCTTGTACTTCTTCGCCAGTTCGTATGTCGCGGCTATGCCGGGCCAAACTTCATCAGCTTTGGCTCGTTGAACTGAGCCTACCGGAAAGCCCTGTCTCAACTCCTCGGGGAGGGGCTGCAGACTCAACCACACGCCCTTCTCGGCAATCAGTTTGGCGGTTGTCTCGTCCATCAGGAAGCCATGTTCGATACACCTCACACCAGCGGCAATGGCCCGCTGGATAGCCGCCGGCGTAAAGGCGTGTACGGTGACATAAGTACCCCAATTCTCGGCCGCCTCGACAGCCGCCCGCAGTTCCGCATCCGTGAAAGTCAATACGTCGATCGGGCTGAACGGTGAGGAAACACCGCCGCCGGCCGTCAGTTTGATCTGGGAGGCGCCCTGCATGAGTTGCTCGCGGACACGGACGCGCACCTCGTCGGGGCTGTCGGCGACCATACTGCCGCCAAGCTGTTCCATGCGGCTGAGCATGCCGCCGATCGTCCGCGGCAGTTCGGACAACTGGCGGAAATCCCCGTGTCCGCTGGTTACTGTGATGAGAGCCCCTGACGGATAAATACGGGGTCCCGCGATGATCCCTGAGTCAATAGCGCTCTTCAGTCCGAATACGGGGCCACCCACGTCGCGGATCGTAGTGAAGCCGCGCATAAGCGTGTCCGTCGCCTCGACGCCCGCCGCGATATTGTTGTATCCGGCGTCACCAGTGATCGCTTGAGCAGGATTGGGCCGTATCAGCATCGCATGCCAGTGTGCGTCGATCAGGCCGGGCATCAGGGTTCGTCCGCCACCAGCGATCACGCTCACGCCAGGCTCGGCCGCAATCGGCGTCGTCGAGATCCGTTCGATGATGTTGCCCCTGACCAGCACGTTGGACGGCGCGGAGAGAGTGGCGTTCTTGCCGTCGAAAATCCGCACATTCTGGAACAACGTCGCGCCGGTAGTCGCAGGCGCAGCATTCTGCGCCAGGACGGCCGCATCCAGCCCGATGCCGGCTACTGACAGCGCCGCGACGAACATCCTTCGGGACATCTTGTTCATTTGCTACTCCTCCCGGTCCTGCGTTGCAGACTTCTTGTTGTTGGCAGACCCCTCGAGGTTTTGCCAAGCATAGCGGTTCTGCCAGATGGTTCCATGACCGTCCGCGCTGCGGCCGTGTCGCCAAGCAGCAAAACCGAAGGGGCCGACCCAAACCTCATATTTCAGATAAGCTACTCCAGCCGCGAAATTATGGTGTGATGGGCCGGCGGGTCTGCAAGAGTTCGCAGGATTGCAAGGCTGGCCGCGGCCGCGGCGAGGTGCTTGAGCGTATGCCCGCTCACAATCGAGCCGAGCGAATAGATTTTCGCGTCGAGGAATTCGAGTAATTTGGCGAGCGCATACAGCGCCGCGGCGATCACCCAATAGCGCGTGCCGGTATATTTTGGCGGAAACAGCCGAAGGATCAGGACCAGGGCGAGAAAAGGAAAGAACTGTGCCCAGGCATAAAGCCGCAAATCGTCGGTCCAGCGCCATAGCAAGAGGCTGAAAATGCCAATGGCCAGTAGCGGTCGCAACAGCATCACGCCCGCTCTCGCATCGACGCGTTCCTCGACGACGGTCGAAAGAATGGCGGCGAAGCAGATGGTCATAGGCAGCCGATCCCAAAACAGGGTGCTATCGTTCGGATCTAGATGGTAGTATGACGAGCCAAAGCCAGTCAGAAATATTCCGATGAAAAGTACGGTAGTCGTCGCGTCGCGATGAAATCGCAGCAGTCCGACTGCGCCCACAACGACGAACGGCAGATTTGAGACAACATTCCAGAAGTTCGGGATACCGAAAAATTCGCGCTGGTCGGCGAACTGATGGTAGGCCTGATCCTGCAATAGCGGTGGAAGCGGCAGCAATGCCACGAGCGAGGCAATCATCAATCCGTACAGAACTGGGACGGGACGGGTTCGGACGATGCTTCCGATGGTCATTTGTTGATTTGCCTTCTAAGATCGCGCCTTCGAACCAACGGACGGCGGGAGATCTTCGCGAATGTTGTCATACCGAGCGATCCCAGGGGCTCAAAACTTATCCCGGATGGACATGAACGAGCCCAGATCTATCCCAATGCCCATAACGAAAGAAGTATGGTCGGTATACCTTTCCCGCTACGCCGTCCGTCGTGACATAGCACAGGCCTTGGCGCCGTCGCGAGCTGCGACGCCGGCCAGCGTTCGCTTGTTCAGATAGCCGGAGAAGCAATGGGTTTGTTCCGCAGATTCCCGTCCAGACTTTTCGGCTGGCTGATCGCGTTCGGCGGCTTCTTGTGCCTGGCGGTGCCTCTCGTTTGGGCCACCCTCGCCATCTACTATTCGAATTTGCCATGGGCCGGCGGGCGCATTGGGTTGGCGGGGGCCTTCGCGGCGTTCGCAATCTGGGCGCTCTGGTTCTCCCGCCAACGTCGCATGTTCGTGTTGGCCGTCGCGCTGTTTTTCGGAGTTGTAGCCTGGTGGGTCTCCATCCGTCCCTCGCACGACCGCAATTGGCGACCGGAAGTCGCGGTCATGCCGCGCGCCACGATCGATGGTGACCACGTGCACCTGACCGGCGTCCGCAATTTCCAGTACCGTTCCCGCAACGACTTCACGGTGGGCTACCAGGAGCGCGACGTGCTACTGTCGCATCTGGTCGCGCTCGATTTCTACGTGTCGTATTTTACCGAGGGGCCGGTCGGACATACTTTTGTGAGCTTCATCTTCGACAATGCGCCGCCGCTGAGCATCTCCATCGAGACCCGGCCCGAAGTCGGCGAGGGTTTCGCGCCGGTCGCTTCCCTCTTCAAGCAGTTTGAACTGATCTACGTGGTGGGCGACGAACGCGACATCGTGGGCGTTCGCGCCAATCACCGAGGCGAGCCGGTGTATCTCTATCGTCTCAATACCTCGGCTGCCGATGCGCGACGGCTGCTCCTGGTCTACCTGACGCGGATCAATGAACTCGCCGATCACCCCGAATTCTATCATTTGCTGACCAACAGTTGCACCATCAACATCGTGCGCTACGCGAACGCCGCCGGCCGGGGCGGCGGGTTCGAGCTGCGTCATCTGCTCAACGGTCTGGTCGATGGCTACCTCTATGACTCGGGCCGTATCGACACAACGTTGCCGTTTGACGAACTACGGCGACGCTCCCTGATCAATGAGGCGGCGCGGGCGGCCGATGGCGCAACTGATTTCTCGGAACGAATTCGGGCGTCGCTGCCAACGATCTCTCGCCCATAGGTCCCGCCGCCAATTGGCGTCGCTGCGGCTCGGCACCGGCGCAACTATTATCGGAGACTAGCTAGCTCCACAGAGTGCTGGCCGTGGATTGTCTGACTCTCGCCGCGGTAAGTTGGCTGCGTCACCGCTAAGGCCGGCCGAGAAGCGGTTATCCGATGGAGTCGGTCAACTTTCTTTCCGGTTTGACCAGAAAGTCATACCAATGCCAACCACCAGCGCAGCGCCGAGAATGATGAAGAGCACGGATTGCTTTACCCATGACACCGTCGGAACGGCGAGAGCCAAGACCAGCCCGAGAAAACACAGTTCGAACGAAGCAAGATTGAGCCCGGCCAGAAAGGAGCCGAGCGCCAGCAGCATCAGAAGGACAAGACTGGTGGCCGGCGCAGGAAGGAGTTGCTGAACACCGGCCAACAACATGATGTTCATGGCAACAAGGACAGCAATCCAGTGAACGGCCTGGGTCCAGATCAGCCGAATTCGCGCCTGCCTGTCCTCGTTCTTGTCCCATTCGGTGAAGATGCACACGCCTCCGGTTATCAGGGCGACCAATTCCCAATAACCGGCGAGGGGGCTTTGTGACACGTTCGAATAGGCCACGCCGCCGAGCGCCAACACCAAAATCAACAGGTAGGGTACATGCCGCCGCCAAAGATTCGGCGTCCCGGAATCGCCCGGAATATTGGCCTCGTTTCGATTTCTCGAAAACTGCTCTTCACTCATGGCCTGCCCAACCCAGCCGATGGATATTCGATGAGGTTGGCGGTTGCGTCAAGTTGCGGGGGTGGCGCGCTGCAAACCGCCCGGCGGACCTGATATTTCCGATAGAACTCAACGGCTTTGCATCTGCAACGACCCGCGTCACCAACTCGCTATTGTCGGCAGTAAGACATTTTGAGGGCTTCGGCGGGAATACCGCCAATTTTAGCGATGGAGTCGCGTTTTGCTTTGTGCGGCTGATGACGGCTTTTTTATACTTTGAGCACCCTAATTGCGCAACCGCAGTGCCTCCAGCGATAGCTGGCTGCACGACAAAGTAAGTTATGCTGACGTATGCTCAGAAATGGGCACGACCACGTCGTCAGACGTCCACAGCACGTCTGCGTTTGAAACTCGCGCTGCCTCGAACCGCATTGGGGCGATGGTCTTAGGGCAGGCTGTGATCTGCTGCTTACTTCGGTCGATGGGCAAGAAGAGCGTGAACGAATTCAACAATAGGAGACGGGATTTGAAACGCAAAAACTGGCTCTTGAAAAAGTTGATCGTCGACAGCTTTCCGCTAGCTAACTTCGAAGCAATTGTACTGAGCCAAGACGTTTTTCCGGTGCTGCAGGTGTTGCATCAAGATCGGAAAGTTGCCGATATCCACTACAGCTAAGCTATCATGCGCGGAGGGAGCGCAGTGCGGGATAAATGGTCCACGCATCGACGCGAATGACCCCGAGTGGGCTTACTCAAACGACATCTCGTACCTATTCCACTAACGGGAACGAGCCTAGACGACAGGCCCCGTAGGGGTTAAATTGAGCAAAGGCGCTGTGCTTGGCATGATGATCAAGTCCAGTAGTCTGAGGGAGGAATTGATCTTCCCCCGAAAAAATGGACAGGGTTAAGCTGCTTTTAGCTCCATCTCGATCGGGCTGATATAGCCGATGGCGGAATGACGACGCGTTCGATTGTAGAATCCTTCGATGTAAGTAAAAATATCACGTTTGGCTTCCTCCCGTGTTGCATATTGGCGGTGATGGACGAGTTCTGTTTTCAGCGTGTGAAAGAAGCTCTCCATCGGGGCATTGTCATAGCAATCGGCCTTGCGGCTCATCGAGGCTCTGAAGCCGGCGGACTGCATCACTTTGCGATAGTCTGCCGAGGCATATTGAACGCCGCGATCGGAATGGTGGATCAGGCCTGCACCGGGCCGCTGCGCCGAGATGGCCATCGCCAAAGCTGCCAACGGCAGGTCGGCGCGCAAATGATCGCACATTGCCCAGCCGACGATCTTTCGACTGTAGAGATCCAGGACCGTGGCCAGATAGAGCCAGCCCTGATCGGTCTCGACATAGGTGATATCGGCAAGCCAGATCCGGTTCGGCGCATTGGCGGTGAAGTTGCGGTCGAGCAGGTTCGGGGCGATCGGGAAATCATGACGGCTGTCGGTGGTCCTCACCCGCCGTGGCCGCGCCATGATGGCCCTGATACCGTGATGGCGCATCAATCTTTCGATACGACCGCGGCTCACCCCGCGGCCTTGAGCTTTCAGCTCGGCATGGATACGCGGGCTGCCGTAGCGTCCGCTTGTGTCCCGATGGACCCGTTTGATGTCATCGACGAGCTCACGATTGGCGGCGGATCGCCGGCTCTCCGGGCGCGAGCGCCAGGCGTAATAGCCAGCCGACGAAACACCGAGAACGTCGCACAGGATCGTCACCGGATAGTCGGCGCGGCGATCTTCGATGAAACGGAATCTCATGTCCGAACTCCAGCAAAGATCGCGATCGATTTTTTTAAAATGTCGCGCTCCATGCGCAGACGCTCGTTCTCTCGTTGCAAACGGGCGACCTCAGCCGCATGATCCGCCGACGGCAGCGTCGCCTGCGTTGTGGGGCGCCGCGCCGCCGCCGTCGGCTCTCGACCGGCCCCACGTTGCTCCACCCAGCGCCGCAACACGGAATCGCGCAGGCCAAGTTCCTTGGCCACCGATCCGATCGAGCGCCCGCTCGAAGTCACCAGATCGACCGCTTGCCGCTTATAGTCGTCCGTAAACGACCGACGTTGACGTCCTTCCATCCGACACCTCCTGGCTCTCCGAGCCTACTACAGGTGTCCATCAATTCGGAGGAGGTTCAGTGCGTTCGATTAGAGTTGGCGGAACTGAAACGCACGGGTTCGCAGCAAGGCATCGCTGACCTGAAGTTCGAAGAGGTCAAACTTTCAATGCAGATTAAGCGGCTGGAAAACTTGCTAAGGCTCGGACGGCAAACAATAGCAGGGCCTATTTAATCCGAGACGCCAAACCCAACGCCGCTTACCGACCACGCATCAACTCCCCCGATGGCGCGTATGACACCCGATCCCTGCTGCGCTTCCCACTCTTCATCGTCGGTCCGGAAGCTAGTTCGCATAGCACGCAAATCGCCACCAGTTGGCGTCGGTTTTGCCCGGATTGTCAAAGAGGACGCCAACTAAGCCCTTGGGAATTTTACTTAGTTACAGCCTCAAAGGCGCAACGCCGCCGGAGCAGCGTTGGTCAGTCACCGCGAGGCGGCATCACCCGTACGCGTTACGCATAAAGAGTGGCGGGGCGGGCGTTTTTCCGCTGGTACCCATATGGTACCCAATTCAGTTTTTGTGGGTACCAGAAACGCCATTGGTGCCGGTTGAGAGGATTGAACTCCCGACCTTCGGTTTACAAAACCGCTGCTCTACCGCTGAGCTAAACCGGCGAACGATGGAGGCGCAAAATTGTAACTCATCGTGAGAGCCCGCCGCAACCGGCGGCCGGATGGGGCAGGGCGCCGTCAAATATCAGAGTTGCCTCCCAAGGGCTACTGGCGAAAGGGCTTTTCCGTTGGGAGGGCCTCCGGGATGCCGCGTCCCGTCGCCCCGGTGCGCCAAACCGAAAAAGGCGGCCGCAAGGCCGCCTGTTTTCGTTTCTGATGCGCAGCGTTTAGCCCAACCGGGGCGTCGATTTGTTAGTATACCACGCCGCGATGGCGCGGATGGCTCGCGCGCACGCAATTGAAGTCGTTACGGTCATCCCACCCACCCCTGGCGCGCCAGCCGCTCCAAGCCATGTAGTCTTCTTCCTTGGTGTAGGGATTCCCCGGCTCGTGGCCCGGACAAGCGCCGTATTGAGCCTGATAGCTCGGGTGGACGACGGCATGCTGGGCGATCGCGGGGGCGGCCAGCACCGAAGCAAGGATTGCAGCACTCCCCATCAATGCAAGTTTGGACATTCTTTTCTCCATTTGGTTGGGCCAAGATTGGTTAGGCCAAGGAAATGGGGAATGCGGAACGCGAATGGTGGTTCCGATTTTGGTTCCAAAAGGGGCTCAACTAGCTGTGATGCTATGCTTGCGTAACACGGCGTTGGAGTCCTCAACGGCTCACCTGCAGATTAGGATGGGCGAGTCTCTGCTCTGACCGGGTTTTGAGTTCGGGGGCGAACACAAACACTACGATTTTCATTCCCTTTTACCGCGCGGCCAGTTCAAATGGCTGTGGCGGCCGCGCTAACACGAGCCAGGCGCCATATGGAAGTTGTGACTGCGCGAAGCGCAAGCCGGGGCGGGCCAAGGCATGTTTGGAATTCTCGGGCTCGGGTTTCTGCTGGGTATGCAACACGCACTCGAGGCCGATCACATCGCGGCGGTCTCCAGCATCGCCGCGCGGCGCAGCGAAGTCGCCGATATCGTCAAGCATGGCCTGACATGGGGGGTCGGTCACACGCTGACCTTGTTTGCCTTTGCGGGCGCTGCGCTGGCGCTCGGTCAGGCCATCCCCGAAGATCTGGCGCGCCCGATCGAGATCGCCGTCGGCATCATGCTGATCGGCCTCGGCGCCCATGTGTTGTGGCGGCTTTGGCGTGACCGGGTGCATTTCCACAAGCATAGTCACGGCGACGGCACGGTACATGTTCATGCGCACAGCCATGCCGGCGAGACGGTCGCGCACGCCCACGCGCCCCACGCCCATGCACACGGCGTCCGCTGGCGCACCCTGCTGGTGGGATTGATGCACGGCATGGCCGGTTCGGCCGCGCTCCTGGTGTTGACGGTATCGCAGGCCTCCAGCGTCACGGCCGGGCTTGGCTATGTCGCCCTGTTCGGGGTCGGTTCGATGATCGGAATGGGCGTGCTGTCGACGGTCATCGCCGTGCCGCTCGCGCTGTCCGCGCGCTGGCTGACTTTGGCCAATTCGGGTCTTCAGGGGGCCATAGGCGCCATTACCGTCGCGATCGGTGCCAAGACGATCGTCGAAACCGTACTGTCGTGATGGGGCGCGGGTTTACGTCCGTTAACCATTTCATATCGCCATCGCTCGCAATTGACGGAGCGTGAAGGCTTAGATGTTAGGCTTACCGGCAATTGCGCCGATGGCCTTAACCCTTGGGCTCGGCCGTTCGATTAGGGTCGCTCGAGTATTTGGATTTCAAGGTAATGCGCGCAGCGTTTGCACTGGCTGTTTTGGTCGGAACGACATGGACAGCTTTGGCTGGCAGCAACGGTCCTTATATCGTGATTCCGGGCCGCCCGGGCGTCCCCATCATCATCAACGGCGTCGATGCATCCTATTCCGTGGTCGAAGGCGACTGGGGCCTGGGCAAGGGCATCCATGTGCAGCCTACCGTGTACGGTGGTCGCGCCTTCGATCCGGAGCCGAATGTCGGCCACTACTATCCGAGTTCCGGCAAACTGCCCGGTTATGGGCGCATGGAAATCGAACCGCCGGGCAAGCCAAAACCCGCCGAGAGCTATCATCAATCCTGGTCCTCCCAGTCGACGCCGCAGCAACCCGAGGTGCCGCTCTATCCGCCGCCGGTGATCACCGCGCCGCCAAACCTTGGCGGCGGCGGATTCCAGAATTTCGCCGACCCACCGCAGGATTTCAGGGATCGAAAGCCCGGGAAGCCTCGGCAGTAAACCCGCAAGCCGACAATGGACATACCCAAAGGAGACAGTAATGCGTCAGACGATTTCAGGATTAGTGGCAGCGATTGCCGTTATGGCGGCGAGTTCGGCGCCCGCGATGGCATGCGGTGGACTTTTCGATAGCTGCGGGGGCTGCGGTTACGTCAGTCCATGCGCGCAGACCTACGTGCCGGCCTACACTTATGGCGGCTGCAATACAGGTTGCGGCGGCTGGGGCTTTGAGCGGCTTCCGGATCCCGTCGCGCAGTATCACGCGGCCCCGACGGCTCCGCCGCAGTATTATTATGTCGATCAGGGCCCAACCTACACCGGCCCCGGCAACTTCGCACCGTATCCGGTCTATCGGGAAGGCGGCGTGTGGACTGGCCATCGCCAATACGGCTATCATCGCGCGCACTATGGCAACGGGCCCGTCCTGCGCCGCTACTACTGATCGCCGATTTTATAGCTTGAGAAACCGACGCCCGTTCGCGAGTGCGCGAGCGGGCATCGTCTATTTCGAGACGATCAACCCATCAGGCCGAGTCTGCTGGCCCCGATATAAAGCGCGAGCACTGCGGCGTTCGACACGTTGAGGCTCTTGATTTCCCCGGGCATGTCGAGCCGCGCCACCACGTTGCAGGTGTCGCGCGTCAACTGGCGCAGGCCCTTGCCCTCGGCCCCCAGCACCAGCGCCAAAGGCTGCCGTAAACTGACCGCACCGAGATTTTCGCTGCCCTGGCTGTCGAGGCCGACCGTCATGAAGCCGCGCTCATTCATCTCGGTCAGTGCGCGCGCGAGATTTTGCACGGTGACGAGCGGCACCAGTTCGAGCGCGCCGGAGGCGGATTTCGCCAGTACGCCGGTTGCTTCAGGGCTGTGGCGGGCGGTCGTAACGATGGCCTTGACCGCGAACGCCGCCGCCGAGCGCATGATAGCTCCGACATTGTGCGGATCGGTGATCTGGTCGAGCACCAGCACGATGCCCTCTTGCGCCAGCGTATCGATGTCCGGTGAGGGCAGGGGATCGGCTTCCGCCAAGAGGCCCTGATGCACGGCATCGGGGCCGAGGCGTTGGTCGATCAGGTTCGGCCGCACGATCTCGGGCGTCACGCGGGTATCGATATGGTCGTCTGCAAGGCGCCGAGCGGCGTTTTCGGTCAAAAGCAGCTTGCGGATCCGCCGCTTCGGATTGGCCAGGGCGGCTGCCACCGTGTGCCAGCCGTATAAAATGACGACATCGTCCGCGCCCCCGTCGCGGCCGCGCCACGGGGGCCGCCGGCCGGATTCGCGGCCGCGGTCGGGGCCTTTGCCTCCGGCGCGGCGGTACTTCGGCTTTCGCTCGCGATCGCTCATGGGCCAGCTTGTGTCATGGGTTCCGAATAATGGCAATTTGAGCCCCCTGGGCCTGATTTTAGGCGCCGGCCTTGGTTGACTTTGCCATGGCCCTTCGCCCATAAACCGCCCGACCCGGAGCCTTTGAGGAGGCCCTTGGGTTTTCAGCGTCATCGACGGCCTGATCTCCGCCATTTGGCGGGACGGTAGCGATGCTGTTGAGCGGGGGAGTGTCCCGAGTGGCAAAGGGAGCTGACTGTAAATCAGCCGCCTCATGGCTTCGAAGGTTCGAGTCCTTCCTCCCCCACCAATTAATTCAAGAACTTAAGTCGATGGTAGCGCGGTAGGAAAGTCGTCCTGGAAGCTGTGTCAGCATCATGTCAGCAAAGGTAGACGGGCGGCATGCAAATCGACAGTGAAAAGCAAAACCAAGTTGCAGGAACTGGCCGACATAGCTTTCACGCTTGGGCCGCAATATCTAGGTCAAGCACACGATATTCGTGGTGAAATTGGATCGACCGAGCGAAATCCAACGTATCTCAGGCGATGGTCAAGCATATCTCAAAAGGAAATCAAGCACCTGTCAAAGTCCTCTCCCTCGACGCGAGCCAAATCAACCCCACCTCAGGGAGGTGGTCTTGTGAGCAAGTTTATTCCCTTCTCTATGGACCTTTCGCGCCGGCTCGAAGAAGGAGGGCACCATGGAAGATGCAGTTAGATTTAATGCCGCCGAGCCTGCGAGCTCCGAAGCCGATACGCAAACGCCGCCACGATGGGAGCATGCGCTCGAACTCTTGCTCACGCATCGCGGAAATCCTTTGGCGGAGGTTCACCGTGTGCTGGCCGACGATCCCCAATGCGTGTTCGCTCACTGTCTGTACGCTGCGCTCATCGTTTGCGCGGACGACATCGCCTCGCGATCCTCACTTGCTGCGAGTGTTGCCGCCGTCGAGGCGACGTGCCCGGACATGCACGATCCCGCGCGCCGTCACGCAGCCGCGGCGCGCGCTTGGCTCGAAGGCGGTGCCACCCTTGCGGTTGAGCGTTACGGCGCCATCGTGATCGACTGGCCACGCGATATTCTCGCTCTCCAGGTCGCACATGCGCTCGACTTCCGCCTCGGCCGGCGGCACATGCTGCGCGAACGTGTGGCCCAGGTTCTGCCCGAATGGGAGACCGCGACGCCCGGCTACGCGAGCGTCCTTGCGATGTACGCCTTCGGCCTTGAGGAGAACGGCCAGTACCGTCGTGCCGAAAGAACGGCTCGCCGCGCGCTCACCATCGACCCACGCCATCCGGGCGCCATTCATGTCGTTGCACATGTGATGGAGATGCAGGGGCGCTTTCGTGAAGGTCTCGCATTCCTTGCCGCAACAGAACCAGCATGGTCCGAAGGCACCGGATTTTCAGTCCATTTGGCGTGGCATCGCGCGTTGTTTCATCTCGACGCGGACAATCCGAACGCCGCGCTCGCGGCCTACGACGCGCAGATCGCGAATGAGCGCGCTCCGGGCATGTCCGTGCTCGCCGATGCTTCGGCGTTGCTTTGGCGGCTCCAACTCCGAAACATCGAGGTGGGCGGGCGATGGCGCCTGTTGGCCGATCGCTGGGAGATGCAGATGCTAGCCGGCGCGCGACCCTTCTATGTCGTGCACGCCATGATGGCCTTCGCTGCGGCGGGACGCACAGCCGCAGCGGCGCGCGTGTTCGACGCGTTGCCGCACACCGACACGGGCGGCGCCTCGTTATCACTTCCCGAGCTTGCGCTGGCGCCTCCGTTCTGCGAAGCGCTGCTCGCCTTCGTCCGCAGTGACTATGCAGGGTGCGTCGAATGGTTGACACGGGTGTGTCACATCGCGCATCGCTGCGGCGGCAGCCTCGCACAATGCGATCTCATCCATCTCACGTTCACCGAGGCGGCGTTGCGCACACGGAACGCGCGCTTGGCCCGCGCGCTGGTGGCGGAGCGAGCAGCACAGAAACCAGCGAGCCGGCTCAATCGGCTGCTGCAACAGCGCTTGCGGATGATACTGCCCGCGATTGCATGAGGGGCCGCGCCGGCAAGGCTATGGTGCGGTATTCCTGGTGCACTGGCGACCGCTTCTGGCAGATATTGTTGATTTAGTCGCCACTTTGTTCCGGGCTCCTCCGTTTTCAGGCCATAGTCTATTTATTGGGGTGTTGTCTCAGGATCGAGCCGGGCATCGGCGCCGATTTCTTTGGAGCCGTCATGCCAGCACGGGGCAGGCGGCCGGCATCGCTCGAAGCTTTGCGAGCTTCCTCAAATTCTGGGCGGTGGCCGCGAGTAGGAACTCGTCTCGCGCGCCGCTCGGACCGCGTAGTCTAAGGCGACCGAGTCTGAGGATGCGTTTTAGATGGGCGAACAACATCTCGATCTTCTTCCGGCGATGACGCGAACGCTCATAGGCCAGCGTGTTTGCCAGGCTTCGGGCGACATCGCGCGCATCTTCGTCGAGGTCACGCGGCACTTTACGCTGCGGCGTGTTCGGGCAGCACTTCGCCTTGAAGACGCACGGCTGGCAATCCGACTTGCTCGACCGGTATAACCGCGTCCCGTCCTTGGTGATGCCCGAGCGTGGCGTCGCGTAGGCCCGCCGGAACTGCACCAGCAGCTTGCCCTGCGGGCAGGTGTAGTGGTTGCGGTCGGCGTCGAACACGAAGTCGGATCGCGAGAAGGTGCCGTCGGTCCGGTTAGACTTGTCGAACACAGGGATGTGCGGCTCGATCTGACGTTCCTTTACCAGCCACGCCAGGTTCGCGGCCGAGCCGTAGGCGCTGTCAGCGGCAAGGTGCCGGGGCGTGATGCCAAAGCGTCTGGCGGTTCGGTCGATCATGGTGCGCGAGGCGCCGACCTCAGCCTGGCGGATGGCTCGGCTGGCTTCGACGTCGAGAATGACAGCATTCTCAGTATCGATCAGATAGTTGGTGGCGTAGGCGAAGAAGGCGTGCCCCTTGTGGGCGCCGGTCCACTGCGCCGCCGGATCCGACGGTGAGACGAACTTCGGCTTCACCTCGCTGGCCGCACCGAAGGCAGCATCGTCCAGCGTTGCCAGATACTCGCGAACGGCTCGTCGAGCATCGGCGCCGAGGCCACTGATCCGCCACTGGTCGCCGGGGATAGACCGCTGCTTGTTGGCGTCGGCCGCGATCAGGCTCGCATCCACCGCGAAGCCTTCGCCACCGACAAGACCTTCGCGCAGGCACCGCTGCACCACCGTCTCGAACAAATGCCGCAGGATATCGCTCTGCCGGAACCGGCCATGACGGTTGCGCGAGAAGGTGGAGTGGTCCGGCACCCTGCCGTCAAGTCCCAGGCGACAAAACCAGCGATAGGCCAGATTGAGATGGATTTCATCGCACAGCTGCCGTTCGGATCGGATGCCCATGCAGTACCCGACAATCAGCATCCGCATCATCAACTCGGGATCAATCGAGGGGCGGCCGATGTTGCTGTAGAACGGCTTCAGCTCCGTGCGCACCTTCTCGAGATCAAGGAATCGGTCAATGCGTCGGAGCAGATGATCTTCGGGGACGTGGTCATCCAGGCAGAAATCGTAAAACAGCTGCGCCGGCGCTGTCTGCATCCCCATCATCGTTCCGCTCCTCGGCAAACCAACATGAGGAGGGAATCACGCCCGCTAACGCCGATCAACCGCAGACTAAATCAACAATATCGGCACGAAGCGGACCAAGCCGTTGCTCTGATCAACGTCTGCTGTTGGGGGACGAACGGACATCGATCATTCGCTAGCTGAGGTCTCACTTTGACCCAACTGCGACATCGGCAGTCACCTTCGAGTGTGCTAGTTTGAGCCGCTGCGATGCCATGGGTTTGGGAGGGGCAATGAAGCGGCGGGAATTCATCACGCTCGTCGGCGGCGCGGCAACTTGGCCGCTCGCGGCGCGTGCTCAGAAGACCGAGAGACCTACAATCGGCTTCCTCAATGGGTCCTCTGCAACCGCTTATGCCGCAAACGTCCAAGCCTTCATTCGCGGACTTGCGGAAACGGGCTATAAAGTCGGTGAAAACGTCGCGATAGAATATCGCTGGGCCGATGGTCACTACGAACGAATCCCGGAGATGGCGAATGATCTCGTGCTCCGTCACGTCGCTGTAATCGCGGCGAATACCCCGGCAGCGCGAAGTGCGAAACGTGCCGCGGGTAATATCCCAGTTGTTTTCTTTACCGGCGAAGATCCGGTGGCGAGCGGGCTTGTCACGAGCCTCAACCGACCCGGCGGAAATGCCACCGGCGTGACTTCGATGTTTGGTGGGCTTGCGGCCAAGCAGGTCGGGTTATTGCGGGATTTGGTCCCTACCTCGACGTTGATCGTCTTTCTGGTGAACCCGCGCAATCCGATCACTGAGACTACTGTGCGGGATGCACTCGACGCAGCACGCAAGTTTGAGCGGAGTATGGAAATCGTGTATGCGAGCAGCGAAGCCGAGATTGACGCCGCCTTCGACAAACTGCGCGAAGTGCGTGCGGGCGCGATGCTTGTTCAAGCCGACGCCTTTCTTGTCAACAACAGGCGGATCGTGTCGCTTGCTGCCCGCGATGCGGTCCCAGTGATGTACTCGGTCCGTGATCCAGTCGCGGCAGGTGGGCTTATGAGCTATGGAACCAGCAATTCTGAAATGTATCGTCAGATGGGCGTTTGTGTCGGAAAGGTTCTCAATGGCGCAAACCCGGCGGAGATGCCGGTGTTGCAGCCAACTAAATTTGAGTTGGTGATCAACCTGAAAACCGCCAATGCCCTTGGCCTGAAAGTCTCCGACGATCTCCTCTCTCTTGCCGACGAGGTGATTGAGTAAAGCGTCTAAGGCCGGAATTGGCAACCGGCCGTGCGTTGCAAGCCGGATTTGAACAAATGGAGGATGGTCTTGCGCTTCTGTATCCGGCCCTTGCATGGAGCGTTTGTGCCCCTGGCCATCATGGATATCCGCGCGCATCCGATCTCATTCTGAGAGAGGCCCTGAGAGGCCGCTAGTGCCACCAGATCACGGATGCGACGGCGAGACCGTTTCTCCATCTCCTCAATCCAACTCGCAGACCTCGGCAGGTATCGTGTATTCTTTGATTGCGTTAGGGATCAGCCTTGGACATCGCCTCGGCGGGTCCGAATACGCTGTATCTTATGCGACTTTTGGCTCGACGCGCGCTTCGTAGCTGCGACCTTGTGCCAACACTGTCCAAGCGATCCGCGCCAGCTTATTGGCGAGCGCAGTTGCCAGGACATTATGATGTAAGCGTTGCGCCGCAGCCGTGAGCCACACCCCAAAGCTATGTTTCGCCCAGTTTACTGGCCTTTCTAACGTGGGACTGTCGCAACGGCAGGATTGTCTAAGTAGTCACGCGTGCAACGATAGCCGCCAGCCGTAACCGGCGACGTGCCGCTGTGTAGTGTGTGCAGGTGATGCGCACGATGAAGTAAACGAGTCTCAACAAGCGTGAGCGTTCCGCAACCGCGCAAGCGCGGCTTCGTAAATTGCGTTGGCTTCGTCGCGGGTCATGTCGGGATGGGCAAGCAATAGCTCGCCTACTACCCGCATATTTTGTTGCGCTATTTTTTGCTCTGGAGTCATTTAAGAACCTTTGTGTACGTGTTGCGAACCGCAGTGCGTTCGCGATGCAAGCCCACCATGCCGATTTGGAAGTGGTGCAACAGGCTGCCGTTGTTTATAGACACGATGCTCAAGCGAGCAGCGTGGTTGCGTGAATCGTTCAGGCCGCCGTAAAGAGCTTAGATTGTTGGGGGCTGTGATTGTGCCGGGGTTCGTGCATGTCGTTGATGACGACGCTCTGTTCCGAACGGCAATCGAACGTCTCCTAAAGCAAGCTGGTTACGAGGTCGTGACCTATCCGTCGGCCCAGCATTTGCTGGATGCGCTTGCCGAGCGAAGTTGAACTTGGCTGCGTCCTCCTCGACGTGCGGATGCCGGAATTGAGCGGCCCGGAGCTTCAGGGTCGCTTGAGCGAACTTGGTTCGACCCTGCCGATAGTTTTTCTGACCGGCCACGCTGACACTCAAACCACCGTCCAAACAATCAAAGCCGGTGCGCAGGATTTTCTGACAAAGCCCGTATCGTCGGATGATCTTCTTCGAGCTGTTGAGCGGGCTATGGCGCATCACGAAATGACGCGTAGCCTGACGAGCAAGCTGGACGCCGTTCGCTCTCGTATCGCAACACTGACGCCGCGCGAGCGGCAAGTCTTCGAGCTGGTCGTTCGCGGCAAGATGAACAAACAAATCGCAACTCAATTGGGAACGTCGGCACGCACGGTGAAAGCCCACCGCGAACGTGTGATGGAAAAAATGCAGGTCCAGTCTCTGGCAGAACTTGTCTCCCTTGCCGAGCGGGCTGGGGTCTTAAACGGTGCGTCCGATAACGGACAGACGGCCTAGCCCTTCAAGTCAATGGCTTTGAGCCGCTATTGTCCCACGGGACAATAGCGAATCCGCGTATTCAGTGGTCGTATTGTGAAAGTTACGTGACAGGCAAGGGGTTATCTTTTGCCGCGCCGGAACCTCGTCTTTGTCGTCGATGACGACCCCGGAATGCTACGCGGTGTGGCTCGAATGCTGCGGCAGTTCGGCTACGACAGCGTCCTGTTTGCATCTGCCAGGGATTTTCAGAACCAGAAAGATTTCGAAGAGGCGCTTTGCGTCATTCTGGATATCAACTTGAACGATGGGTCAGGCATTGAGTTGGGGCATCGTCTCAAAGCTGCCGGGATTTCCGTGCCGGTCATTTACATGACTGGAAACGACAGCGCCGCCGTTCGCGCCGCTGCGCTTCGATCCGGGTGCCTCGCCTATCTCACAAAGCCGTTCTCGGCAAAGTCGCTCATCGAACCGCTCGAAAAAGCATCGGCGGGAATGATGTAGAGAAGCCGCTGACGCGTCCATCCGTTAGCCACGGCGACGTAGCTCCGCGGCTACGGCACGGGCGGCTGACGGTGCGTCGAAAACCCTTGATCTACATCAATACTGCCCAACGACGTTCGCTGATTGATTGACCAAATTGATAAAACCTAATCGGAGCGACAATATGCGGAAACACTGCCTAGTTGTTGTAGTGTGCCTAATATCGAGTATTGCGTGCGCACAGGAGTGGAAGCCGGCCCTTGATAAATGGCGAGCCTGTGCGGATGCGGCAGCGGTACGGTACGCAAAGAGTACAGAGAGTGCTCCGGTGGTTGCACGGTTAGCAATCGTGTCTTGCTCGGCCGAGAAGAAGGCAACTTTGGATGCTATCAAACAGGTTGAAAGCGCCAGTTTTACAGAGGAATATCTTGATACGTTGGAACGTAAGTATATTGATATCCTTGCTGTCAGGGTCATAGAAATGCGATTACGTTGAGCAGAAGGCGCTCAAGGTTGCGTCGTTCGTCTGAAGGGGTGAGCCATCCACAGAGGACCTTCCGTCACGGGTGGCATTCAGCATTAGTATTGCGTGCCACGACCGGAGATCCCGTAATGACGAAACGTGGGCTTGTTGTCACTGCGCTTTTGCTGTCTTCCCTGCTCGCGGGGCCTGACGCAAACGCCGCAGGTGGATGCGGTGCCGGTTTGTATCTCGACCCCTATGGCCGATGCCAGTTCTATCAAGTCGTGCCACCGGCGAGCCACGTCTGCGCGGTCGGCTTCATCTGGCGCAACGGACGCTGTCGCCGGAATATAGGGAACGATCCGTTTGTCTCAACGTGGCCGAACGCTCCGCGCTGATAGCGGGTACGCCGGGCCTTTTGCATAAGCTGATGCTGGCCTCTCTAGAGAAGCCCACCCGTGCGTCCGCCCGCCGACCATAACGATGTAGCTCCCGGTTACGACCAACGCATGGGCGCCGCTGAATGGCCTTATCTTCGCAGGCACGATGTAGCTGTCAGTCACAACCAACAACCAACGCACAGGGGCTAGGAGCGGGCGTGGCCTATGAAGTTTGGTGATTGTAACTAAGAACCTCCGCCATGTTGCGAGAACTGCTGCTCTGGCTTTCGCCCTCGATATCCCCAATCTTGATTGCACCCGCCGAAAACTTGTCCAATTGCTCTTGCGTCAAATCATTGGCGACTTCGGTGATTTTCGCCTCCTTGGTCTGCTGAGATTTGCCGGTCATTTGATTGTGCTCCTGCAAATTGGGTGACCCTTTAGCGGTTATTAACAGGCGCGTCGATCTGGATATAGTCATCATACGGACCGCTCCCGATGTCGCGACCGCTCGCTGAAACGATACCGGCGGTTACTGTGCCACCAAGGCCAAAGGGGTTGCCCACCGCAACCACCCAATCGCCAATCCGGGCTTTACCTTCGGAGAGTTTTACGAACGGAAAGTCAGAACCGCCCTCGACCTTGACAAGCGCGATGTCCGTACGCGGATCCGTGCCTATCACTTTCGCTGCGAAAGTTTTTCCGGCGTCCGTCGTAACTTCCACCTTGTCGGCGCCGTCGACGATGTGATTGTTGGTGACCGGATAACCGTCGGACGAGATAAAGAAGCCGGATCCCTGGCCCATCATTTCGCCATGCCGCTCCTCACGGCCGGGATTTTGCGGCATGTCCTCCGGACCACCGAACCGACGAAAGAAACGCTCCATTGGCGAGTCCGAGCTGTTGTTGGTCTTGCTGTCGACGTCGACCACTTTCTCCTTCATTGTAACTGGGAGGCTTATCTGTCGCAGACCAGGCTTTCGCGAATTCGCCATGCGTTGCGGCTTCTCGACGCACCCGGATTTACTACTCTTGTTGTCTGGAGCCGCTGGCTATTTAGCGGCAACAGTTATCAATGCGGGAGACTGCGCTCGGTCGAAACCGACGCACGCAAACGCGGCTCTGCCGGTGGATACTTGTTGGCGAAGCTCGACACGTTGCCGCGAAGACACCCCTAGCAGGTCGGCTGCTCGCCAAATGACATTTGCATCAAATTCGTCCGCGTCGCCGTCAGCGTAGGCGATTTCCCACATCATTCGAACCATCTGAAGACGACCCTCGTCGTCGACGGTTTCATTGAGCTGGCGAGTGAAATGATAGAGATCGATGGCGTTACGATTGATCACGGCAAATTCGCCAATCACGCGAGCCGTAGTGTGGTCGTCGAGGCCGAGACCGGATTGCAATGCCAAACGAAGCGCCGTTTGCCGCGCGTCTGACATTTCACGTTGAACGGTGGCCACGCGCGTGAGCAATGCTGCGGTCACGAGCCAGCGCGTGTAGCCATCGGATTGTGGCCCCGCCCCTCCAGCCAGATACGAGAGCAGGTTCTTCATCGATCCCAGCATTGTCGCGACCTTCCCGAAAAATATCGAAACGCCTTGGTCACTCTTGTGATCTTGACGCTCCGCTACCGTCGAACTGCGATTTGGAAAGTTTAATCCTGCAAAGCAACCCGCTTACCAAATTTTAATTTCGCCAACGCGAGGGGCGACGCGAACATGTGGAGTGGCGCTCCCATCGCTGCGGCGCCGGCCCGTTCGGCCAGACAGCGCCGGCGATATTCGACCTAGCCCGACCAAAATAGCGGGGAAAATTGACGACCAAGCGTTGTCCGAATTGACCGTTCGCCCGAAATCGACTTTTGATCCATTGGGACCGGCCGAATCGAGGCGCCATATGGGGATGCTGGCGAGCCTGCGGGCAGTGGGCATACGAATTGTATTCGGTCGCTCTGCCGGAGAGGAGGATTGGAGCGCCACACGAGACAGCCCCGCGTCCGCGACTGGGATGCTCCTGCTGGGCCGAATTACTGGTCGCCGGGGCGCCATCCTAACGCGACCGGAACTGGCCAGCGCCGGGCTGGTCGCCCGCCTGACCTCCGGACCAATGATTTTGGTGTTCATGATGGTGATTGCGCAATGTGCTCGCGCGGAGGACACCTGTATCGACCCTTCAACACTCGCGGCCACAACGGTCAGCATCACCCGATACTTCACCGCTGAGGAGAAACCACCACCATCGCTTGACGGATATCGCGCGACAGCTTGGTTTTACGGCAGTACGCGGTATTTAGTCTCAATAGCGCACTTCGTCGATGATCCTCCCGTACTGCCGAGAGGCGAGTGGAGGAAGGTCGACGTGCGGCAGCGGGATGTTACCGTAAAGGTGAGTGCCCGGTTGCTTGCCGTCGTAAGGGCACTTCCCGAGGGGTTCGCGATCTTTGAGTTGCGGGAGCCATTTCCTGACGCGCAGACTCTCAAACTTCGCGGGAAGCCGCTGTCAAGAAACGAGCCAGTACGCAGCATTGCCTATCTCGACGGACTCCGCTTTGCAAAGGGCAGGTTCGCGGAAATTGCCGCTGGTAGCGACATCCCTCGCGATCATCCCTTTGCCAAAGTGCAACCGGGATCGGGTCTGTTCGAGATGTGGGATCTCGAAGAGCGCAACAACGACCGTTATGTGCTCGACCATGGCGCGTCCGGAGCCCCCATCGTCGACTGCGAGGGCAATGTGGCAGCCGTAGCAAGCAGTTTCGTAACCCAACCGAGCTTGTATTTCGCGGGACGGGAAATCAGGCTGACCACTCCATGGGGCATGGCAAACAACACTGCCGCACTTATTCAGCCCCTGTTTGATATTACACTTCCTCAGTAGTCCCTCGGCGCCAAGGATTACCGACCTTATGCACGCGCCAACCTCGTTTTTGGAACGCCATCCACTGATTTGTCTGCCCGTCCAGCCCCGGGCGGTCGAGGGAAATCAAGCACGGTCCGATCGACTGAGAAGCAGCCAAGCGCCAATGCCGAGCGTCGGGTCGAGAACCGCAAACGTCAGCAGAAAATGGGGAAACACTCCCGCGATGGCTAAGGGAACGAGCACCAAGGGAACGAGCACCACTCTGTCCAATACGCTCGCGGCCACGATCCGTCTGCCACCGGAGAGGCCGCCGAATAAATAGAGCCAGCCAATCACCATCACGGCCATACCTATTACGCGGACGAGTGCGGCCTCGTTTCCAACGAATGAGGCATCCCTGAAGATGGTCTGCACCATTCCGGGCCAAAGGAGTACCAGGGCTCCGCTCCCCAAATAGATTAGGCCGTTCATTGCCGTGTATTTTGATGTGATCGCCTGATCGAACGGTCGCTCAAGAAGATCCTTGATGAGTGACATATGTAACTCCCGCTAGTGAAGTTGCTGGTCCAGTGCAAACCCGTTCACGATTGGGATCGGCTTTCAACCGCTGAAGTGATACAGCAACGGTAAACGGCCCCACCGCTAGGCGTTCATGCTGATGGGTTGGCAAAGCAGGACGGCGCTGGAGCCTGCATCAGCGCTTTCATCGGCACGTCGGCACCCTGGGCAGTTCCGACCATTGATCCAATAGTCCTGCGTTTCGCCGACCGTACGACGGAAGGACTATTTAACGATCATCGGCTTGACCGGGGCCGGAGGCGGACCGGCGGGAGAGATTGCAAAGGTCACCCAGGTGTTCCAGCCGGATGGCCGGTTTTCTGCGGCGAACTCCTTATACCCCTTCACATTGAGATATCCCTGCATGTTGTTGCCGAGCGGAATGATGAAGCCGATCTGAGGGCCGATGCCTACAACCTGCGACTGAAAACAGCCGACGCGATCGCCGGAGCCGCTGTCGCATCCGATCTCCTTGTAAACGTAACCTACCAGCCCGACTTGCACTTGCTTAGTGAGAAATTGCGAAGCGCCCCAGTCGAAGTGCATGTCGACGCCGTTCTGGTATTGCGTTGCATTGTTGATTAAATTGTAGGTGAAGCCGAGCACGCCCGAAAATTCGTGTCCGGTCTGCGGATTGAAATAGGTATAACCGCCGCCCGCATCGATCGCGCCGTGTCCGATGCCGAGGTTGGCGAGGCGCATGGAATCGTAGGCACCGACCGGAATATCGCCGGTGATGTAGGTCATGTAATTGTTAACTCCCGCATTCCAGCGCAACGAAAACTGCGGGTACAAATCGCCAAAGGCCGTCAACGAGCTGGTGATTTCGTCGAAGCGCGAGAAAGCCGCTGAGCCACCGCCGGGGGCTGTCAGCGTTCCGGTCACCAATCCCGCGAGCGAAGTGGAATTGCTTCCGTAGATTCCCATCAGGCCGGCGGAAACCTGCCCGCCAAATACCGGCGTCGCGAAAACATACGTCGCGTTGAAAATTCCAAGATTTAGGTTGGCGTTGAGATTGGCATTCACGCTCGCGGTGGCATTCAGTGGGACGCGGCCGATCTCGATCTCGCGCGCGAGTGCGACGTTGCCGCCGGCCGACACCGAGTCGTGATAATAGATCACCGCACCCGACCAGCCGGGCTGCATCGGCGTCGCGGCAAGGCTGCCGTAAATGCCGGGAAGCCAGAAGCTCACGCCGCCCTCATCGGCAGCAGCCACTTCCGGCGTCAATGCGGCAAGCGCAATCGCGGCAAACGTCTTCTTGGTCAACATGGTGACACCTCGGGGCTAACCACACAGCGAGACGCGAATTGTGACGCGGGCAAGTCTAGCAAGCGTATCGAGATCGACTGTTGCCAATTCCCGGCAGCGTGACGTTTCGCCGATGCCTGTGATAGAAACGTCACGACAGAGCAGCCTATGATACCGTCATATCGTTGCAGATGCGGTATGTGACCAAGATAGCGATCGCGCCAGTCGACTTGGAATAGGATGGAAAGGTAGCCGATAGCAAAGGCGCCCGACCCGCTGATTACTAACGTGCCAATCGCCATGATTAGTGTCCGCCAATCACACACCCGGTCAACCAGCGCAACACTGATCCCAGGCCACCGCCCAGACCGACCCACATAACATCCAACGGCGTCATCCCGGCTACTCCGGTTCTGAACTGGCTTCCTGATCATTGTTGCAACCACAACAACGACCCATCTCTAGGTTTCCGCCTGCTTGAGGCGTGTTCTTTCGCGCTCCAGAGTGAGCTCCCGCAACGAATCGTAGATTGGCGCATCGCGCATCAGCGTTGGCACCAGCATGGCCATGAAACAGGCCCCCAACATCGGCAAGAAGCATTGTGACGTTTGCCGTCATCTCGACGACAAGGACGATGCCAGTCAGCGGGGCGCGGACGACACCGACGAAAAAGGCGGCCATCCCGACAACGGCGAATCCTTCAGGTTGAATGTTCAGATCTGGAAATACAAGCTGGCAGAGCTGGCCGAAGAACAATCCGAGTTGGGCCCCCAGTACAAGCATGGGGGCAAACAGGCCCCCCGGTGTCGCCGCCGCATACGAGATGGCGCCGAGCCCGAGCCTGAGTAGGAAAACGAGCGGAAGCAGGCCGAGCGTACCCACCCCGACCAGAGTGCGCTGCGTAATCGGATCGCCGCCGCCTACAAGATCGGGCGCGAACCAAGCGAGCATCCCGACTGCCCCGCCGATAAGACCCGCACGGAGCTCGACGGGCCACCGGTCGAGTTGACGGATCGTCGCTATGGTTCCGAGCAGCAACCGATTATAGACAATCGCCGTAAGCCCGGCGACCGCTCCAAGGACAAAGTAGAGCGGCCTCGTTGCGGCATCAGCATAGGCCAACGCTCCAACATGGAAGTCCGCGGCGTCGCCGAGGAGCACACGTGACACGGAGATGGCGGTCGCCGAGGCGCCAAGCGCCGCTATCGCAACGCGTAGCTCGAAACGCCGCACCAATTCCTCCAGGACGAAAATGGCTCCGGCGATCGGAGCGTTGAAAGCCGTGGCCAGGCCTGCTCCGGCGCCTGCGGCAAGCAACACTCTGCAGTCGGGCCAGCCGCGTCGAAATTCCTTGCCGACCAGATGCCCAATGGTCGCCGCCATCTGAACGGTCGGGCCTTCACGGCCGAGCGCCAGCCCCGAACCGATCGCCAGCACCCCTGCAATAAATTTCACCGGTATGATGCGAAACGGCGCCTGCGGCACTTCCTCGTTCAGCACCGCCTCGACATGCGGGATGCCGCTCCCTGACGCGTGAGGCGAGTAGCGGCGAACCAGCCAAGCCGCTACCGCCGCCCCGGCGGCACAAGCGATGCTGACGACCAAAAAGCCGGCGAAGGCTTTCGAATGCGCCCAGACGATGAGGGCATCGCGAAACCTGTCCGCCCGTTCAAGCAGGAGCAGGAACAGCGCTCCTACGAAACCTGAAACCGCGCCAACGACAAGCGCCAGAGCAGCAAGTACCAGGATGCCGCCATGGTCGCCATCTCGGTCGCTCTCAAGGTTCTGCCCGGGGGTCATTTGCATTCCGATGCGCACCAATCTCACAGAGCACGATCCCACCCCGCTGGCGCTTGCCCAGCCGCCGCCGAAAATTACCGGCTCGGCGGCTGGGTCTGGATCCCCGACGTAGTGAAGACCCCTCGGGCCGCTCCCGACAAATCAATCACTTGGGGTCTTGCGCCCCTCCAGTCGGCGAAGTTGGGCTAGCGGTTAGCGCTTGAGGAAGCCTCCTGGAGATGCCGGAGTACTTCGTCCAGGTTGAATGCTGCAGGTTTCTGCCGCGGCGGGAATTTCACGAACTCCGGGATTTGTTGAGCAACTAACCCCTGCATTTCGTAGAGGATATACGCGTGCGAAATAAGCCAGTCCCAGTATGTATTGGAGTTCTCGTCGGCCCGCTCAAATGGGTCACGCCGGAGGTTGAACATCTTTGGAGCCCGCAATTTCACGAATGGTTCGAACCAGCACATCAGCTGTTTGGCCCTTTGTTCCATGAGCACGACTTTCCAGTCGCCCATCCGGATCGACAGGATGTCGCCGTCGTCACTTATGTAGAAGAAAAACTTTCGCGGTCCCTCCTTCGCTGCCCCCGTCATATACGGCAGCAGATTGTAGCCATCGATATGCACTTTGAACGTCTTGTCTCCTACCTTGTGACCTTGCAAGAGCTTCGACGCAATTTCCGGGTCTCCCGCGGCTGCCAGCAGCGTAGGTAGCCAGTCCTGGTGCGAGGCGACGTCGTTGAACACCGAGCCTGCCTTGATCTTGCCTGGCCAACGGACGAACACCGGCACGCGCCATCCACCCTCCCAATTGGTGTTCTTTTCGCTACGGTATGGCGTGATGCCGCCATCTGGCCAGGTGTTGTAATGGGGACCGTTGTCGGTGGAGTACATGACGATCGTATTGTCCGCGATGCCTAGCTCGTCGAGCTTCGCGAGCATCATGCCAATGTGCTCGTCATGCGCGACCATCACGTCGTTATATTCACCCTGGCCACCGCTCTTGCCCTTGTGCTTCGCCGCGCTGTGTGTGCGGAAATGCATCCCGGTGGTGTTGTACCACATGAAGAACGGCGTGCCATTCTTGTGTGCCTTGTCGATAAAGCCCAGGGCACGTTCGGTCACCTCGTCGTCGATCGTCTCCATGCGTTTCTTCGTCAGGGGACCGGTATCCTCAATCTTCTGTCCGCCCTTGCCATCGGCCAAGCAGTGAAGCACGCCGCGCGGACCAAACTGCTGCTTGAATTTCGGGTCCTTGGGATAGTCCGGATCCTCGGGTTCCTCCTCGGCATTGAGATGGTAGAGATTGCCGAAGAACTCATCGAAACCATGCAGCGTCGGAAGGAATTGGTCCTTGTCCCCGAGATGATTCTTGCCAAACTGACCAGTGGCGTAGCCGAGCGGCTTTAGCAACTCGGCGATCGTCGGGTCTTCTGCGTGGAGACCGACATCGGCCCCGGGCATCCCAACCTTGGTGAGTCCGGTGCGGATCGGGTTCTGGCCGGTGATGAAGGCGGCCCGCCCAGCGGTGCAGCTTTGCTGACCATAGTAGTCGGTGAACGTCGCCCCTTCGTTGCCAATTCGGTCGATGTTGGGGGTCCGATACCCCATCTGGCCTCGATTGTTGTAGCTGATATTCCACCAGCCGATGTCATCGCCCCAAAGAATGAGGATGTTCGGTTTATCAGTCTTGGCCATTTCAAATCTCCTCTTGTTGGCGTTGCAAGTTCAGGCGTAGTTCAGGTGTAGTGACTTCGTGCATTACGATCGCTTTGCGGTAGAGGGTGGTACACTCGTCGGGGTGTAGCCTTTGCGCTGCTTGCCACGAAACATCCAGTAGACGACTGCCGTGTAGGCGCCGATCACCGGCAGCACGAACAGTCCGGCACCCCAAAACAGGAAAGATAAGGAAGCCTGAGGCGCTGCCGCCGCGGCCACCGTGATGCTGTAGGGGATCATGTACGGCCAGAACATCACGGCGAGCGAGAGAAAGGCGGCGACGAAGAGCACGACCGTCATGGCGAACGGCCACGAGTCGCGACGCTGACGCACACCCGCAAAAATACCCACGATCGCGAGGATGCCGATCAGCGGAAAGACAAAGCCCCAGGAACGGTCGAGGAAAAGGCTTCCAGTCATGCGGGCCCGATCGATGAACGCCAGCACGACGGCAACGCACAGGACCGCAACAACCGCACCGGCAAGCACCGGTATGCGACTGCGCGCCCAGCTGCGTAACGGATCTTCGGACTTAAGGACCAACCAGCCGGCGCCCAGCAGGGCATAACCAAGCACGAGGCCGATCCCGCACACGAACGGAAGCCCTGAGACCCAATCGAACGAGCCTCCGGAAAACTGGCCGTTCTCGACCGGAATTCCGCGGATCATGGCTCCGACCGCAGCGCCTTGGACAAAGGCCGCAACGAGTGAGCCGGTAGCGAAGCTGCGATCCCAGAATCCTTGTGCAGCGCCCCGAGCGCGGAATTCGAACGCGACGCCGCGGAATATCAGTCCCAAGAGCAGCAGCAGCACCGGGATGTAAAAGGCCCCCAGGAACACTGCGTAGACGGCGGGGAAGGCCGCGAACAACGTTGCGCCCACCACGATCAGCCAGGTCTCGTTGCCGTCCCAAAATGGAGAAATCGAGGCGATCATTTCATCGCGCAGCGCCTCGTCTTTGGTGGCGCCAAAAAGGATCCCGACGCCTAGGTCAAAGCCGTCCAGGACGACATAGGCGAGAATTGCCACGCCGATCACGGCAAGCCAGAACAGGGCTAGCGCTGAGGGGTCCGTCGCACTCATCGCAGGTCCTCCGTGGAGGCTTGCATCGCGACGGCCAGCGGCCGAGCCGGAGTCATTTTCGCCCGGTCCGACGCATCGCGCCCAGGGCCATCCCGCAAAAGTCGGTGAATGAAAAATAGACCAAAGCCGAATATGATCGCGTAGGTGATGACGTAGCACGCCAGCGAAATCAGCACGTCACCCGTCTTCAGAGACGGCGTTACAGCATCCTTCGTGCGCAGAAGGCCGTAGACGACCCAGGGCTGGCGGCCGACTTCGGCGGTAAACCAACCCGCCAGCACGGCGATGAAGCCGCTCGGGAAGGATAGGAACGCCACCCACAGAAACCAGCGAGTGCTCTCCAGCCGGCCGCGCCAGCGCAGAAAGATTCCAAACCAAGATACCGCGAGCATTATCAGGCCCATTCCCACCATGATGCGGAACGCGAAAAAGGGAATGATCACCGGTGGGCGGTCTTCGGGCGGGAAGGTCTCCAATCCATTCTCGCGCGCGGTCCAATTGCCGGAGGCGATGAAGCTGCCGAGCTTGGGGATTTCGATCGCGAAGAGATTCCGCTCCTCGAATGGATCGGGCAAAGCGATCAGTACCTCGCTTGCCGGCTGCTGGGTCTTCCAGCGCGCCTCGATCGCAGCGAACTTCGCAGGCTGATGCTCAAGCACGTAGAGGCCCGTCAAGTGGCCGAAGAACAGTTGGATCGGGATCATGACGGCGACGAGCCCGAGCCCCCAGCGCAGCATGGCGCGCGACTCCAGCACGCCCTTGCCACGCAGCAGGTACCAGGCGCCGGTGGCCGCCACACACATGCCGGTGGTCAAGAAGGCGGCCAGCAGCATGTGCGGCCATCGAATCCGCATGATGGGCCCAGTTG
>CAVUHE010000024.1:0-121427 GCA_963741185.1 uncultured Alphaproteobacteria bacterium
GCCAGCTCTTGGCGGCGGATGGCTTGGCGGTTAACTGCTTATTGCCATTCGTCTGGTCACTGAAGTTGTTCATGGTCGACCACTCATTTGCAGAGACCTTATAGAACCTGCCGGCGGACCAGACTAGTCAGAGACGCAAAAGGCTGCGCCGCGGATCGCACTCCAATTCCAGGACCAATCACCATTTACGCGAAGCGTGACCATATAATCGCAACTCGCTGGCCTCCGCATGAAATCGTTTGCCAGAAGGGCTGACAGCTTCCAGCGACACTGCGCGAGGACTGCGGCTGGACTTTCAGCAACATTTTTGGGACGCTATGATCGTAAAAAAAGAGAGGCCGTTGGAATGCCGATCGCCCGTGTCCGAACGCGCCTCCAACGGTATCGAAACTCGTGGCACAGATCAGATTTCTAGGATAACCTTGCCAATAGTCTATTAGATTAGAGGCCAACCTGGCTTGGTGTTTGAATGCGTGATGAAACTATTGCAATACATGGCGGCTATCAGCCCGATCCAACCACGAAAGCTGTAGCCGTTCCAATATATCAAACCGTATCATATGCATTCGACAGCGCCGATCACGGTGCCGCTCTGTTTAATTTGGAGGTTGAGGGTTTTCGCTACAGCCGGATCGCCAACCCGACAAGTGCTGTCCTTGAAAGGCGGATCGCCGAACTTGAGGGCGGTGTCGGAGCGCTCGCAGTTAGCAGCGGCCAGGCCGCCCTGCACTTCTCTCTCGTAAATCTGGCTGACACCGGTGGCAATATTGTCTCGGTACCGCAACTATATGGAACGACCCACACACTGCTAGCACACATCTTGCCAAGGCAAGGCATCGTCGGCCGGTTCGCGGAAAACGACAAAGCGAGTTCGATCGAGCGGCTGATTGACGAAAATACGAAGGCCGTTTTCTGCGAATCGGTCGGCAATCCGGCCGGCAACGTCTGCGATATTGAGGCGTTAGCCAAAGCGGCGCATCGACACGGTGTCCCATTAATAGTGGACAATACGGTCGCCACTCCGGTTCTTCTCAAGCCTTTCGAATACGGCGCCGACATTGTGATCCATTCATTGACAAAATTTCTCGGTGGTCATGGCACCACTCTCGGTGGCGTTATCGTCGACAGTGGTCGCTTCCCTTGGTCGGAACAACCAAAGCGTTTTCGAGCGTTCAATGAGCCTGACAAATCCTATCACGGCATGATCTATGCGCAGCACTTCGGAGCCCGCGCCTTTATCGAACGCGCGCGCAGCGTCTATCAGCGTACGATGGGCTCCGTTCTCTCGCCCTTCAATGCATTTCTTTTGCTGCAGGGGATTGAAACGGTCGGGCTTCGAATGGAACGTCACGTGGAAAACGCGCAGAAGGTCGCAGCCTTTCTCAAAGACGATCCGCGGGTCGACTGGATCAACTATGCGGGATTTACCGAAAGTCCATATTTCGATCTTGTTCGGAAATATCTCAGGGGACGAGCGCCGTCACTCTTCACCTTTCGGCATCAAGGGTGGCCTCGATGCTGGCAAAGAATTCTATGATTCTCTGAACTTGGTTACCCGGCTCGTTAATATCGGGGATGCCAAATCACTCGCCTGCCACCCGGCATCGACCACCCATCGTCAGATGTCTCCGGAGGAGCAGCGCCAAGCGGGCATCCTTCCGGAGACAATCCGATTATCGATCGGTATCGAGCACATCGACGATATCATTGCGGATCTTGATCAAGCGCTTGATCGCGCGCACTCGCGGCGCCCTGGGACAAATCCGACGGTCAGCGCGCATTCACCGTCATAAGCAAAATCAAACCAAATTGCCGACGACCAATGACTTGGATCGTCGCGTCTTCTGTGACGACAGATATAGAATCCAATTGCGATATATGCGCTTGGCCGCCGGATGCCAGGTGTTCCTCAAATCCTGTGCCAGTCGATCGACAGGGAAACTAGCGAAGAACTCCGGGCGTCTGTCCGAAAGTGCTTCACGCTTAAACGTGATTAATATTTCTTCGGCATCTCCATTGAAATAGCCCCTCGGCATAGTGGGGTAGTTTTCGCTCTCTCGGCGGAGGAAACGGCCTATGTCCCTCCTGTATTCACCCAGCAGGGTTTGAGCCTCATACTCCGGATGACCCTGAAAATAGACAAAAAGGCTTTTTTTGTGCTGCTTGAGAAAGCTGTCAACGCCCACATCGGCCGATTTGGCAAGAATGGTATAGCCGTTTTCTGCAAGAGAATCTTCATGCACGTCATTCCACCGGGAATGCGGGATTCTGAAGCTCGACGGAACGTCCAGCATCAAGGGGTGGTCCGTTGCTTTACTTTGAGTAAAGACGCCAATGCATTTCTCAGGCAGCGGATGGCGCTCAACTCCGTCCAAGTGCAAGACGGCCCCATGAACCGCCAAACAAGAGCAAACGGAAGACAGTGTATTCTCTTTGGCCCAATCGATAACTTGCGCGAACGAAGCCCAATACGGCTCTTCCATCAGAGTGGCGGCCTTTGGTTCAGCGCCAGTTACGATTAGCCCGTCAAGGCTACTGTTCATCAGATCGTTGATACCTAGATAGAAACGGCGCACATAATCGCGCCCCCAGTCGGTACGTGGAGTTGTCTCCATCGTGTAGAGATGCAGTCTGACGACAAGCTTCTCCAGCTGCTGCACTCAGCAAGTCAAACAATTGGCGCTCGGTGGATACCAGGGCCGAATCCGGCATATTGTTGATGAGTCCGATATCGACGCAATTGACAAACGCCGCGTGGTTTTCCGATAGCGCTTTAGCACCATCGTTACCCGCCCTTCTAAAGAGGTGGTGGTCATGGGAGTCCAAATTGATCAAAACGGGCATAGGAGCGGGCTACCGATCGGTCTGATAGTGGAGGCCGAGCAATTCCCGCACCTTGGCCGGCCACTTCGCGAGCGTCCGTGCCATGGGTGTGGAACATCGCGACCGCCAGGCGGTCCATTCCGAACGCCACGCAGCCGGTATGGGCCGGCTCGCCGTTGACATCCTTGATGTCCCAGGTCGTGCCGAAATGGTCGCGGTGATAGTTGAAGCTCATGCAGGCGGTCGGCTGCTCTTCGGAGCGCAACGGAACCAGCAGCTCGAATTTCAGCGATTGCTGCTTCTGGCTGACCGCCTTCATCTGGCCGACGCGGCCGAAGAACGGATCGCTGGCGTAGTCGACCCTGAAGGTCAGGCCGAGGTCGCGCGCGATATCTTGCGCGCGCACCATCCAGCGCTCGCGAAAATCGGAGACGTCTTCGGGACTGCCGATGCAGACATATTCGCGCATCCGGAACGATTGCAGCCGGTCGAGATGGCGCGACGGCTCGCGGCGGAAGCAGTCGGCGGCGACGTCGAAGCGCAGGCCGCCCGACGGCAGCGGGCCTCTGGCGGCCGCGATCGGATAGACCGGATAGCACGCCGCCGGCGAGAGCACGAGATCGGCGGGCGAGAGCGAGGTGGTCCAGTCGCCACCGGCGTCGAAGCGGCTGACCGCGGAATGGATTTCCCGCTCGGTTCCATGCAGGCCGCAGACGCAGCCGAGCAGATTGGGGAAGCTCTTCAGATAGCCGGATTTCTCCAGCTGTCCGCGGTTCATCACCGGCGGGAAGCGCATCACTTCGGTGTCCGGTTCGCGATTCCGCGTGATCAGGGCGGCGAGCCGCTCGATCATGTCCTCGTAGAGCGCGGTCCGCGCGTAAACGCCATCGCGTGCCCATTTTGTGAAACAACACGTCGGCGAGATGGTCCAGCGGATCGACCGGCTGCGGTGCGGTCTCCGGTGAGGCGGTTCGGACGACGACATTCATGTTCGACCTTCCCTCGAGTTCAGTTGAAAATCGGGTGCTCAATCGCGCAAGGTGGCGGGTACGCCGCTCATCAAGCTGGCAGTCGCGATGTTGGTGAGGATGCGGTCGTTGTTGATCATGATCGGCGCCGAAAGCACGTCGCGCAGAAGACGGCCGACGCTGAAGTCGCCGTCGTTGCGATAGCCGGCTAACCCGCAGGCGCGCATCGCGCTCATGACGGTTGCAACCGCAAGCTCGGATGCCTCCACCTTGAGCAGGTTGATCGATGATTGGAAGTCGAGCGAAGAGAGCGCGCGTTCTTCGTGCTCGTGGGCCGCGTAAGTGTCGAGATTCGCTGTAATCACGGCGCGCAGCTTGGCGAGGTTCATCTTGGCCACGGTATAATGTGCGGCCCCGGGCGGCATCTGGCCGCCGGCGCCACGGGCCGCCTTGCGGATAAAGAGTTGCGCGCGCTCGACGGCCGCGGCCGCGATCCCGGCCCAGACCGACGACCAGCACAGATGCGCCACCGGCGTCATGGTCTGCGCGTGAATCCTGTCATAGCCTTCCGGGAATATCTGGTCGCTCGAGCCTTTGAACTTCAGTTCGAAGCCGGCGCTGCAGGTGCCGCGCATGCCCAGCGTTTCCCATTCGAGGCTGCGTTCCAGCGTGTAATCGTTCTTGGTCATCGCCAGCAACACCTGGTCGGAGCCCGCGGCATCGTTGGCGCGGCGGGCGATGGTGACGATGCCGTCGGCCTGCGCGCCGTAGGAAATCACGGTCGCGTTGCGAACCAGCGAGATCTCGGTATCGGTGCGCTCGACGGCGGCGGCCGAGAAGCGGATATTGCCGCCGTTCTGTCCCTCGGTCGTCGAGGAAGCCAGCAGCAGTTGTTCGGACGCCACGCGGCGCATCAAGGCCTCGTGGTAGGCGCTGCCCGCGCCGTGCCGGATCAGGCAGGCGACCTTGGTCTGATGCATCGCGAAGATCATCGCCGTGGAGGAGCAGGCGCGACCGAGCGCGTAGCACATGTCGGTGATGTCGAAGATCGACGCGCCGTCGCCGCCGAAGGCTTGCGGGATCTGCACGCCGAGCAGCCTTTGCTCGCGCGCGGCGTCGATGGCCTTTTGCGGGAAGCGAGCCTCTCGATCGACGTCCTCGGCTTCCGAGGCAGCGGCGGCGGCAACGAGAGCCGTTCGCTGCGGGAAGGAACTACGATCGAGGATGAATTGTTCGCCGGTCTTGTCCGAAACGCCGCAGCGGAAATTGGCTTCCTGAACGTCCATGGCCGATACGCCTTACAGGTTTGTCAGAAGGCACCGGCGCGCGAGAAATCGAGCAATGCCCACGTTTCGACGATTTGCAATCGCCCCAAAATCTATTTAATTTGGTATTTAATTTCCCTTTGAAAATTCAACTCTGTTGAGTAATTTTAAACGCCAACCGTTTCCATGTCGAGGGATAATCGGCATCATTTCGATGCCCGATTTTTTGGCAATTGAGCGAAATGGGGGTTCGAGTTAAATGGGATCACATTCCCAAGAATTGGCGTGTAAGAATGCGTCGGGAAGGCGGATCTCGGCACGGCTAGGTTAACGGATGGCGGATCGACACAATGGGTAGAAGTTGAAGATGCAAACCTTGAACGCCGATGTTCAGGAGCGAATCCTCGCTCTCGTCAAGTCGATTCTCGAACAGAACGCGATCGCCGCCGAGGTCACTCCGGAATTGCTGTTGGTGGATGTCGGATTGACGTCGATGGACATGGTTAATTTAATGCTCGGTGTGGAAGCTGAGTTCGATCTCACTATTCCGCAATCCGAGATCACGCCAGAGAATTTCCAGTCGGTCAAAACGCTGCAGTTGGTGATCGTCAATCAGCTCAAACCGGGAACGATGCGCTGATCGGCATGCAAATGGGCCGTAACTACGGGAGTGAATAAATTTTGATCGACGGTACCTCAATTCAGTTCGAAGACGATATTCAGTTTGACGGCGAATGCATAACTGTTTGGGCCTTGACCAAGCAGCATCGCATTGAATGCAAGATTCCACGAGCTACTATCGATTCTATTCCAATTTTCTGCGACCTAATTACGCGGGAAATAAATCGGGATCGCCGGGAAATAGTGGATCGATTGCGAACAGCGTTGGTTGCAAAGCTCGGGAGGGCGAAGGCTGTAAAAGTCGAACTTCTGCCTCAAGATTTGATTTGAATTCGCGAAGCTGCCGACTCGCCGACCGCAAAGCACGCAATGGTGTAGCGCGAGAAATGATAATCTATGCCGACGCCGGCTGACGATGAAAAACGCGCCGGTCTATTGCAAGGCCTTCTCTATCCCAATAATTCGCGCGCGCCGATCGAACGCAAGCGCGGGGCTTTAACAACGCGCTGATGCTCCAGCGGCAAGGCGCGGAACGGTGTTCGATACTTTGCTAATGGTGGTCAAGCTAGAGCCTTAGCCTGCCTGCATCGTGGCGAACTTCAGATTTCCGTTCACTGAACCGAAAGGACCTTGCAAGACCCCGCATGCCTGGGCGGCGTCCAGCTAAATACCTTCGTTCCGCCAAAGGCGCTTAGGCGCACCGGGAAGGTCCAGCTATCAATTCCAAAAACTGCGGTGCCCGTTGGGAACACGGAAACTATAGCCGAGACCGGGACATTGTTCGAATTATTCACAATGCAAACGTCAGTCCCACTGTTGTTCCAATTTGGAATGATTCGCGCCGAAACGTTCGACAAGGTGTTAGCCTCCGCGCTGCTACCCAAAGCAACGGCGGTCACCACCACTAGGAAGACAATCCAGGCGCAAAATTTCTCAAACATCTAGCCCCCCTTTCAGGCTCGATTTGCGTAAACTACCCTTCATTCAATGTTATCGCAATACCCACACCTGGGCAGGTAGTCCTGCAGTGAGTTAAGAAGAGCCATAACCGCGTTTTTGCTTCCGACGCGGCTCTTCCATTTGAATTTTTAGACGAAGGCTTTTGCAAAGCAGGTCGGTACAAGACGGCGGCGGGAGACTAGTGGGCTGCGGAGTAACTCTTAAACCGCGCTTCTATCCTATCGAGATGTCTACTATGGGCTCGCCCCGCAACTACGACAAAAAGCAGGAGAGAGAGCAGTGCGAATAGCCAGGTCACGGCTAAACTCCTCTATTCGGATCCGGGATGACGATAACTGGTCTAGATGGATTCGCAATGAAACTCGCGCCTTAGGGTAACCAGTCAACCTTACTTGCGGCGGCTCTTTCCCGAGGGTCCGGCTTAGCCGAGAGCACCCTCCTTCGGCCCCAACGCCACTTTAGAGGGCTTCCAAGCCGGAACTAATCATCGCTCGGCGGCAGGATTTTTGCAGGAAATTAAGTACCATATTCAAAAGGCTCGACGTGCGACAAAGGGATGTCAGGTGTCAACTCAACTCCAGATTCTTTAGGCATTTCGCGAAACCGTTCTCAAAACAGCAGAATCGCGTCACGCCGGACCGCCGGAGACGGTCATCGATGCGCCGGACGTTCCCCGCCGCGGCGCCTCGGGACTTCACTTTTTAGACCAGACGATCCCCCGGTCTCGTGCTCAAATACCGGTGCCGTCGCTCATTTGGTGAGACATGTAAGGTTGGTGTAAGCACGCATTGGTAGCTTCTTATTCTTATTTAATTTTATTGCCTTCCAGATCATTACTATAGTGGTTTCTGCCCAATGATTATGATCCTACTAAAATGATTATGATCCTACTAAAATGGCATCAGAAATTAAGTTGGAAGCTCGGCTATCGTCACGGGGCGGAGGGACGCCCATACCGTCGCCGATGGTGGGTAAATGAGGCCCTTTATGCACTCGCCTACACATACGCCAAGCGGTTTGAAACTCGCCGTGTAGGAGTGGCCGCCACACCGACGCAGATCGATCACCACGGGAAATTTAAAGATGCGCTGTGAGCGGTCGATGCGCTGTGCGCTTCTTGGCCACTACCACCGCCCCTCAGCCTCGCGGTGTGAGTGAAGCGGACAACAAAGCCAAATTCGAAAAGTCTGAATGTCGGATTACCACAGCAAATCGCGGACATAATTCAGCGAGCGCCCCAAGACAGCGGCACGAAGTTTTCAGTGGCGCTGTGGGCTTCAATTAAAATCACTCATGCGTTCTGCCCTCCCCCTTGATGGGCCCTATCGCCGAACTTGATTAAACTTGGCAGAATTCGGTTTAGGGAATTTTTTCGAATCCTCGCGCTATTCACTGATGAGCGTGCTCTTCTGGGGCCGAAAGTCCTAAGGAACCCGATATCGGTTCCGAGCATTCGTACAAAGCGGCTCAGTGACACCATGTCGCATTAGACGCGATGTTGTTTCTAATATGACGTTATCGAGTTATCATAAAATTCACGAATCATTTCTTGGAAGTGGAAGTGAGAGAATGCCATTGATTTCCAGCGGGCTTATTGAAATTGCCAACACCGCCTCGAATTTAACGCCAAGTCCGATTGAGCCGTCCTGGATCATAGAAGGCAATCCGGTTGCGCAATCGTCCCTTCTTTCGAAAAGCGCGGACGGGCAGGCATGGACCGTGGTCTGGCAATGCAGTGAAGGCAAGTTCAATTGGTACTATGATCTCGACGAGACCGTGCTGATCCTCGAAGGCTCAATTCTACTTGAAACTGATGGGATGCGTCCGACGCGGTACAGCGCTGGCGACGTCATCTTCTTCAAGAAGGGTGCGCATGCCACATGGCATGTCGAGGGCTACGTCCGAAAGCTTGCGTTTTGCCGGAGGACCACGCCGGTTCTGCTCGGCCTCGTGTTGCGGGTGTTGTCCAAGATCAAGAGATCGCTCATGCCGGCTCGGAAAACCAGAGCCGACAGCCTTATGAGTTCTGGCTGAGAAGATTTAGTATTTGCTGCGGCCGTGCGTCGGCAGGTCTAATTTTGGTTGCTAATTGGGTTTTCTATTTTCATATCCATTGACGATATCGAATACGCAACAGCACTGAGCAACCAAGCTGCGTCGTTTCATTCACCGCGTGCAGTGAGCGTTCCCTAGCTGGGCCACGAAACGGTCCGCTACGCAGGTTGGACTGTCTATCTCCGAACCGGGAAGCTATTCGGCTTTGACGGCCCGATGTTCGCAGCGAGCCTTGTTGCCCGAGGCCCGAACCGCAAGTTCAAGGCCAACGGACCCGATCGACGTCATAGGACAAACGCCGGTCCGATGCGCGAAATCTTCGAAGCCGTATTTTCAACCCGCAAACCAGAGATCCCGCGACCCAAAGCTCGAATCTGCGTGTGAGATTGGCAACAACCGCCAACCCGAGCCGCCGCCTCTCAATTCAGATCTGATGATAGACGATAATCACGCGGTTATTATTTCCACCAATTTGATCTCAATCAATGCTCTCTCCCCAACGGAGATGGGAAGTCGAAAACTAATCCTCGGCGCGGTAAGCATAAAAAATTAGGTTAAGACATGGATTGCGTTTAGGGAGCGTTGCGATGGGTTAGGGTGGATCCTCTTTCAGGACCAGGAGGCCCAATGACGATTACGACCGCGGCGCCGATGGCCGGCATCGAGCGCTCGAAAATGAATTCCATCGTGTTTGCAAGCTGTTTTGGAACGATCATCGAATGGTATGACTTCCTGATTTACGCCACGGCCGCGACGCTCGTCTTCAACAAGGCGTTTTTTCCGACCTTCGATCCGCTCGCGAGTAACCTGGCCGCGCTCGGCACCTATGCCGTCGGATTCCTGGCGCGCCCGCTCGGTGGCGCACTGTTCGGCCATTTCGGCGATCGGCTCGGCCGCAAATCCATGCTGGTTCTGACGCTGTTCATCATGGGGCTTTCCACCTTCTGCATCGGCCTGTTGCCGACCTATGCCTCGATCGGGGTGTTGGCGCCGATCCTCCTGATCGTGCTGCGCATCGTCCAGGGCATCGGGCTTGGCGGCGAATGGGGCGGCGCCTCGCTGATGGTGCTCGAGCACGCGCCAAGCGACCGGCGCGGCTTCTACGCAAGCTTCGTGCAGATCGGTTTTCCGATCGGGCTCGTGCTGGCCTCACTGGTGTTTGCGCTTGTCACCAAATTGCCCGACGCCGATTTCGCGAGTTACGGCTGGCGCATTCCGTTCCTCATCAGCATTGTATTGCTCGGGGTCGGCACCTTCGTTCGATCGCGGGTGCCGGAGACGCCGGTGTTCGAGCGGCTCAAGAAGCGCGACGGCCTGTCGAAAAATCCGGTTGGTGAAGCGGTCGGCAAGAACACGCGGACATTCCTGATCGCCGTCGGCCTGAAGCTCTCCGAGGTGTCATGGGTCTACATGCTCACGGTATTCGTCGTGGGTTACGCCACCGGCAAGCTCGGCCTGCCGAAACCGATGATGCTCGACGCCGTGATGTATGCCGCGCTCCTCGAACTGGTGAGCCTGCCGCTGTTCGGCTTGCTCTCCGACAAGATCGGCCGGCGGCCGCTCTACATTCTCGGCGCGCTGTTCACGATCGCCTTTGCGTTTCCGCTGTTCTGGATGGTGGAGAGCAAGAGCACGGTTATGATCTTCGCCGCCGTGATGATCGCGATGAATTTCGGCCACGGCATGATGTTCGGACCCGAATCCGCCTACTTCCCCGAACTGTTCGGCTCCCGCGTTCGCTACAGCGGCGCGTCCTTCGGCTTTCAGGCATCGGCGGCGATCGGCGGCGGCTTCGCCCCGCTCATCGCGACCGCAATGGCCGGATATTTCGGCGGCACGGCAGGCGTGTCGGTCATGATGATCATCCTCGCGCTGATTACGCTTGCCGCAGCACTTGCGGCGCGCGAGACACGGGGAGGCTCGCTGGCGGACTAGAGCATGATCCGGAAAAGTGGGAACCGGTTTTCCGAGAAGATCATGCTCAAACAAACAGATGAGATCATGATCCGATTCGATCGGATCATGATCTAGGTGCGGCGTCGTGCAGTTCGGCATTTTCATCTATGACGGCGTCGAGCCGATCGATCTTGCCACCTACGGCGTGCTGTCGATGGCGCGTCGGATCGCGCCCGAGATAGCGATCTGCACGATCGCGCCGCGCGCAGGACCGGTGGCGCTCGCCAACGGATTGAAGGTGTCAGCCGATTTCGGCATCGACGACGCGCCGGTTTGTGATCTCGTCATCGTCACCGGCGGTCCCGGCTGGGCCGCGCAGGCAAAGGCGCCCGCGACGCTCGATTACATTCGCCGGGTCCACGCATCGCGACGCGTTGCATCGGTCTGCACCGGCGGCATGATCCTGGCCGCGAGCGGCGTGCTCGATGGCGGGCCCGCCACCACCAAGCGCGAAGTGGTGCCGCCGGAGACATCGCCGCTTGAGGTGATGCGCGCGCTCTATCCGCAAATCGACGTGCGCGAGGCGATGCTGGTGGAGCGACCGGAAGGGGTGGTGACCGGCGGCGGGGTGACGCTCTGTATCGACACCACGCTTCATCTTCTTTCGAGCATGCTCGGCGAACGCGTCGCCGATGAGACCGCGCGCATCATGGAATATCAGCGGGCCTGGCGCGCCAACCGCGAAGGCTTTGCGCCGGCGCTGACGGCATAACCGGCGTTTCCGGGCGATTGATGGAATGAGGCACGGAGCGCCTTCGGTTTGGCATTATCATTCACGACAGCCGATCAATTCCGCGACGTTGAAATTTTGTCTTTGGAACGCCCACGAGATAATCGAATAGCCGAGCTGCCGGAACGGACATTTCTCATTTATCCGCATTGGTAATATTTGAGTTGCGACTAATGACGTCGGGCGGAAGTTCCCACCTTGCACGCTATGTCGAAACGGATACTATTCGCACTTATCAGCTGAGTACGGTACTGCCCGTCCGCAGCGTGGATGGCAATTATGGTCCAGACGATAAAACCAGTCAGCTTTTCCCAAACCTGGACCTTCTTTGACGGCGACTGGCACGAGGGCAATGTGCCGATCATGGGTCCGCGCACGCATGGGGCGTGGCTGGCATCGACCGTCTTCGACGGCGCGCGCGCATTCGAGGGCGTGGCGCCCGATCTCGAGGCGCACTGCGCGCGGGTCAATCAGTCCGCGATCAATTTCAAGCTCAAGCCCGTGGTCGACACCGAAAGCTGGATCGCGCTGGCGCGCGAGGGCATCGCGCGTTTCGATGCCAAAGCGGAACTCTACATTCGGCCGATGTATTGGGCCCAGACCGGCAGCGGTGGCGGCGTACTGTTCGATCCCGAGACGACCAACTGGTGCCTGTGCATCTACGTCGCGCCGATGCCGCCGACGTCAGGTTCGGCGATCACGCTGTCGCCGTTCCGCCGGCCGACGATGGAAAACGCGCCGGTCGATTGCAAGGCCGGCTGTCTCTATCCCAATAGTTCGCGCGCGCTGATCGAGGCGCAGGCGCGGGGCTTCAACAACGCGCTGATGCTCGACATGCTCGGTAATGTCGCCGAGTTCGGCAACTCGAACGTCTTCATGGCGAAGGATGGTGTGGTTTATACGCCGGCGCCGAACGGCACCTTCCTGAACGGCATCACGCGGCAGCGCGTGATCAATCTGCTTGCGCGCCGACGGCGTCACCGTCGTCGAGAAGACTCTCAAGTATCAGGATTTCCAGGGCGCGGACGAAATCTTCTCAAGCGGCAATTTCGCCAAGGTCGCGCCGATCATCCGGATCGACGACCGCTCGCTGCAGCCCGGACCGTTCTATAGCCGCGCCCGCAAGCTCTATTGGGATTTTGCCCACGCTTGAGCCCACGTCGTTCCGGGTGTGGTGCTAACGCAACCCATCCCGATGACGAACAGTGGAACAGTCGTAGTCCTTAGGGGGCTCCCTGCCCCTGTTGCAGCGCGCGCTCGCGGATGCCGGAAAGCGTTGCGGCAGGCAGGATCGCATCGGGGTCGATCTTCAGATGAATGATCGAAGGCAGGCCCGATTCACGCGCGGCCTTAAAGGCTGCCGGAAATTCCGATGTCTCGTTCACCACCGCGCCAAAGCCGCCGAAGGCGCGCGCGTAGGCGTCAAAATCCGGGTTGAGCAATTCCGTGGCGCTGACACGGCCCGGGAACTCGCGCTCCTGATGCATGCGGATCGTTCCATACATGCCGTTGTCGCAGACCACGACGATGATCGGCAGACGATATTGAACGGCAAGCGCGAATTCCTGACCGCTCATCAGGAAGTCGCCGTCGCCGTTGACGGACAGCACGAGTCTGCCGGGATGTAGCCGCTGCATCGCGATCGCCGCGGGCATTCCATACCCCATGGACGCGGAGGTCGGCGCGACATGGGTCATGTATTCGCGGAAGCGATAGAAGCGGTGAATCCACGACGCATAATTGCCGGCGCCGTTGCACAGGATCGTATCGGTCGGGACATGATCGCGAAGCCAGATCATGATCTCGCCGAGATTGACATTGCCGGGCTGCGGCGTCGCGGTAGAGGTCCAGGCAAGAAAATCTTCATGCGCGGCGGTGGCATTTTCGCGCCATACGGTGTTTGCAGCGATCGTCAAGCGCTGGAGTGCGGCGACAAAACGGGTCGGCGAGGCGTGGATGGCAAGATGCGGCCGATACACCCGGCCAATCTCTTCCGCGCCGGGATGAATGTGGACGAGTTTGATCTGTGGCGAGGGGCTCGAAAGCAGCGAGTAGCCTTGCGAGGGGATCTCGCCGAGGCGTCCGCCGACCAGCACCAGCAAATCGGCCGCCTTGGCGCGTGCCACCAGTTTGGGATTTGGACCGAGCCCGAGATCGCCCGCATAGAGCGGGTGCAGAGGGTCGAATAACGTCGAGCGGCGATAGCTGGTTGCGATCGGCAATCCGGTTCGCTCGGCGAATTCGTGGATTTGACGTCGCGCGGTCTCGGTCCAGCGGCTGCCGCCGAGCACGAATAATGGATTCCTGGCTTCGCGCAGAAGTTCACCGAGCCTGGCCATTTCCTCTTCACCGGGCGAGGTCTCGACCGGCTCGTAGGGCGGCGCATTGGCGATATTGACCCGTTCGCTCAACATGTCCTTCGGCAGCGCCACGACCACAGGTCCGGGCCGGCCGCTGCAGGCGGTGTAGAACGCGCGCGAAACGAATTCGGTGATGCGGTTGGCGTCGTCGATCTCGACGGTCCATTTCGTCATGCTGCCAAAGACCGCGCGATAATCGAGTTCCTGGAATGCCTCGCGCTCGCGTACTGAAGTCTCGACCTGGCCAACGAACATGATCATCGGCGAGGAATCCTGCTGGGCAATATGGATGCCGGACGACGCGTTGGTTGCGCCCGGGCCGCGCGTGACAAAGCAAATGCCCGGCCGTCCGGTGGTCTTGCCGACGGCTTCCGCCATCATCGCCGCGCCGCCCTCATGACGGCAGACGGTGACGGTGATGCCGCTATCGCGAAGCGCGTCCAGTACGGGGAGAAAGCTCTCGCCGGGAACGCAGAACACATGTTCGACGCCGTTGATCCGAAGCTGCTCGACCAAGGCTGCGGCGGCGGTTCGGCTTGGTGTGGGCTGGTGCATCGAGGATCGTTTCAGGTTTGTTGCGACCGGATCCGTTAAGTTCTTTCCGAGTGGGACGTTTACGAAGAGCCTCCCGAGAGGTCGGTGTCCGTCATTGAAAGATTCCATTTTCCGTCTGGTTTCAGCAAACCCGCGCACTATCCGACGCACCTATAAAACGATGAGCGAACGAGATCAGCGCGAGACCAATGCGACATCATACACTGTTTTGAGGATCGTCGATCCGTGACATCAGGCGTCCTTAACAAAAGCTTTGGCAAATTCGGACGTCGTGTAAGCGCGACCATTGTCGTCGACGATGGTGACGTCAGACATTCCTAGTTTCGGTAGTCCGACGGCCGTTTCCAGGGCATCTTTTGGCGTCGCCATATGGACGATGAACGCGCCTTCTCCCGACGTGCCAGGAATTGCCCGCACAACGAATGCCATTTTGTTAGTCTCACTCTCGCTTTCTTCTTAAAGCTACCACATCTTGCGGTAGTTCAAACCCGCGTACAGCGACCACCCGTAGCCAAAAGAGGCAGACGGGGCGGAGGGTGCAGCGGGACAGATAACGGGTGCCGCTCAAAGCAGGGCTCCGGATTGCTCCGAGGTCCTTGGATGCCATAGGACGCGCACCCGGAGGCTTAATTTCGAGTTTAAAGATCATTTTATTCGGAACCTCGGTTTTGAACAAACCCGATGGTTGCGAATTAAACCCAAGCCGGGTCTCGACGCGGTCTTAGTTCCCGCTGAGGCGGCCTTACTTGAATACCGTTGCGACCCTGAACATAGGTGTCTCGAAACTGAAAAATTCAAGGGCGCGCCGCAATATCGTCGCGGTTTTGCCAACCCCAACTCAAACCATAATCGTCATCGGCGGGTCAGAAAACTGAGATTTATTTTTGGAGGCGAACGTGGAAAATAAAAACCTCAAGATGATGTCCGTCGACGAACTTTGGAGTCTGCACGAGGAACTCTGTGCGACGCTGTCAGCGAAATTGCACGCCGAAAAGCGAGAGCTAGAACATCGCATAGCTCAACTCAACGGGCGTATTCAGCGCCAAAAAATGGCTCGTCGACCTTACCCGAAGGTCAATCCAAAATACCGCAATCCGGAGAGACCCTCTGAAACCTGGTCCGGACGAGGAAAACAACCGCGCTGGGTAAGGGCACAACTAAAGTCCGGAAAGAAGGTAGACGATCTGCTGATCTCTCGGATGCACTGAAGACATCCAGGCGGTCTTATTCCGCTTGGCGGCTCTTGCCAGATTCGAGAAAAGAAAATTGCAGGATCGCTCACCAAAACCGCGCCAGGTACCTCGCATTCGAAGCGGAAAGCGGAGCTTGCTGCACTCGAGGAAGCCGCGTCCCGTTTCGCGGCCACTTTCAAGCGCGATGCCACGACCGCAAATATAAGCGGCCAATTGAATTGCGCGGCAATTGGGACCTCGCCGCGAAGCTCGGAGCAATCAACGCCAAAAAGGCGCAGCGGCGATTTCAAGTGGTTGGCAGGAGATGGATTGACCGACCTTTGCCGCTCTCACATTTAAATGGTTCCATCAGAACCGCAGGATTAAATGGTTCCAATCAAAAGGCGCAGAGTTTTGGAACCTTCTCACTTTTTAATTCATTTGTTGACCTTTGATCGTTTTTAAAGCAGATTCCATTGTGTTTCGGGCTGAGGAGTCGAAAATGAACAGGCGAGCATTTGTAGCGGTGATTGCTGCAACTCTATTCGCTGCACTAATTCCTGGAGCTGCGAAAGCATCGACCCTTACCTATAACCTTTCCCTAAATCCTATTATCGGGACGGAAGGTGGGACAGGCTCGCTCACTATTGTCGCGCCGCCAGTTGGCAGCAGCGGGATTTTGACGCAAGGGAATGGCCTCACCGCCTTGGACTTTAAGATCGACGGATTAGATTTCACATTGAACAATACGTCCGAGGTTACGTACTTCTATCAAGGATCGAATTTGGTTTTGGCGAGCATCGGCTATAGCGGGCAAATCGGAACCGACAAGCTTTTTACCATCAGCCTGGGCAGCTTAGGTGGCTATGCCTTCAATGACAGTGGAATCCTTTCCGTTGGCAGCATTTCGGCTGTTAGCGCAACGCCGATCCCCCAATCACTTCCATTGCTTGCCACAGGCCTCGGTGCGCTCGCACTGCTTGGTTTGTGGAGGAAGCGGAAGGTTGGCAGCGGCTATCGCAGCAGCCTAGTCACTTGCCGCACTGCGTACCGGTTGTGCCACCGGTTCAAGTAGGCGCACCGGGCATCTGCTTCGCAACGGAAGTTCGGTCGCGCATCAGTCACCGCTGATCGCCGTCCAATAGCTGCAGTAATGGTCGGAACAATCGATCAAGAGACCGCGGACGCTACCGGTGCGGATTTCGCCAAAGGTGATCTTTTGGCGGCGGTGCGGAGGGCATTCCGCCATTGAAGCGTCTTCAACTCAGAACTCTCAAACCTCACCTGTCTTCGCGAGAGCGATCCAGCGATCCTGAATTTAGAGCAAAGAACCTTGCGGCGCGGTGGGACAAACCCTCGTGCCAGTCGACTGACACGTATCGGACCGCCGCTCCACGCAACAAGCGGCCCGATGCGCGGCCCCGTCACCCTCCACTGATCTCACAATCGGGGCCGTGCTTTTGATCCGTCACAATTCTCCATCCGTGCATCCGCGTCCTGCTCCGCTCGGAAGGGCGAATTTGCTTTCGGCGGTCATCTGCTCGAAGGTGGGGGCTCAATCCGGATGTAGAGCCGACTTAACTCGGAATAAATATTGCCCTCTAAGTCGAGGGTGACGTCTACGGGCCTGCCATCTTTCATTGTAGCCTTGCCACGCCAAATTCCGCGCCGGTCCTTTTCCAATTTAGAAACGTTTAAATATCCTTTGGCTTCAATTCGTAACATTGCCTGATCTTCGTCGAGGCTCGCGGAGCCCGGCAAAGCAGGCCGATTTGTCGGGTTAGGAAATTCGAACGGCGCGACGGCAGAGTAATCCGGATATGGGGTACCGCTGTAACAAGGGCTGGTGGGATTGAATGACGAATCTCTAGGGCAAGGACTCAAAGGGGCGGTCGGGAAAGCGGAGCGCATCGTCGGGAGGGTCGGATAGGCAGACGGTCGCGTGGGCTGCGTCTGCGCGGACCCTGGCCCGGTCATCGATGCGACGAGTACCGCCGTAATGAGGGTTCGCATTGCTCATTCCCGTTCGAACGCCCTTCATAACGTATTAAGTAGACTTGCGCGGGCTGTGTTCCAAGCGTGGCCGGATAGTGCTCTCACTATGAACAAAGTTCCATACGTTTGTCGCCGACACGAGCCGCTGCCTTATCGCAGCCCATCTCTGGTCATTTGAGAAAAATGTGAACCACGAACCTTAGTTTGAGGTCTCGCTCGACTGCCAACGGTCGAGCGCGAGCCTCGTTTAGCGCCTATGCGGCAGCCATTGTCTCCCATCCTGCGTGGGCGTATGGGGCGACTGGCAGTTGTTTGCCGCAATCCCCTGTACCAGCCATGAAGTAGGATTCGAGTTCCGTCAGCGCGCGATATTCCCATTCCTTGGCTTGGCCGAGAAGCGTGGCGCGTTGCAGCGGACGGAAGGCCGCAGTTTGACGGTACAAGGATGCTATAGCGCGATATCGGCGCACGTTTTCCAGGACAGCGTTCCTACTGGTATGCATGAGCTTATTCTCCCCTATTTTTCCCCTTGCTCACTGCGACTGTTGGCCAAGATGATTTTCGATTTCGTTAGCGGGCTTTGCAGAAAGCCCGAATGGTTTCCGAACCCTTGACCGCGTCGCCCCGAGATCAGCAGGCTGCGCGTTTGCATCGTCTAAGGTCTCGGCTTTACGCGTTGCGTTGAGCGAAGCGGCTGCGCTGTAGCGAGCGAACCACCTGAGACGCTGCGGCGGAGTTTCGAGACGATTAAGCGCGTGCGCGCGAGGGGCAGATTGAGCCACCGCGCTTGCGGGCGTTAGCTGATCAGCCGCGACGTTCTCAGGGGAGAGCAGATTACTTCGGCGGCGTCGATAGGGCGTATAATTACCGCTATCGCACCTGCATTTTCGTACCGAAAAACTCGGTAGATTGTCTCGCTGCAAAACGTTAGCACTTCACTGGAGCTGTGCCTTAGGTCTTGATCTTGCGCGGATCACGTATTCGAAGAGCCACCTGAATTCGAAAATTGGAACGAAATGGATATTTTCGGCGGCCTGTGCGTTCGCAAGCGATTGTAGTTCCCGATTTAACCTTCTGCGCGCATATCAAGCTTAACGAGCGGGACGTGTTGCTCCTGCACGGAAAATATCTAAGGTATTTTCACGAAAGCAAGAATTGTCCGTTCCTGACGTAATATTGCTTTTCTAAATGCCGCGTGGAGCTAGCGTGAAACGCCAAAAACTCAATAGCAGTGAAGATTTCCGATCAGCCCAAGGGAAAGCCACTCAGCGTTCGCTACGAGGAATTATTGAGGTTACGCCGCGCCGTCCTGAAGGCCTTATCAGACAGAGAGCGTGCTCAGGCTGGTCGAGACCGTTCGAGTTAAAGCCGAGGTCTCGTGCCATTACGATCGCGATTATCCCGCGAACGAGCCGCTGGTTCCGGAATTAATCCTCGAGGAACGGCGTCAAGCTTAACAAGCAAGTTTCGTTGCGGCGTCATTCACGTGCGCTATCAATAGCCGCATTGCATGTTGCCTCCAAAGGCTCGAAGGCCCAAGCCAAAGCCGTCATGCGATCATCTTCCGTTTGGTGGCTTGTTCGACGAAATTGAATCACAAATGACTTCTTCTAATTTCCGGCGTGGATCGAAGATTCGGACGCCAAAGTCACGCACGTCGCCGAGCGACCTTGCCGAGCAATTCCTCGAGCTGCAGCGTTTACGCAAGAAAGTTTATGAACTCGAAAAACGCTTTTCGGGCGAAATCCAGCAGGGTGCGGGCGACGACCAGGCGGACCCCACGGGAAACCGGAAATGACGACGAACAGTTCGGGAAATTGGCAGATGTTGGGCTTAAGCGCGAAACCCGCTTGGGCTCAGACATGGCACCTGTGGACCGTGATTATTCCGCGGCGATCGATTACCGGCCGTCTTGTTTTTGGAAAAGTCTGGCGGCGTCACGACGGTCGCCATTGGATTTACAAAAGCATCAGTCAGCAGCCAACGTGCGGGATCTAACTGCGTCCCGATTCCGCCTGTCGATGAGTTGCCACTTACTCCGCTAAGCATGCGTCTTCAGAGCCGGTCAGGACGGGATTGATCCATTTCACTGCGTCCGACCATTCATTCGCAGCGAGAGCTGCCGAGTTCGTGGTCGGCTTTGGAGCAATTGGCGGGCTCGCAACGGTAGGCGCGTTGCGGCGCGCATCGTGAAATTCAAGCACACGCTTTGCCGTTCGAGTTTCAAGCCGCTCGAAGTTTTCGCGTGCGTGATCAAGATCCACTTTAGAGAGCCGTCGATCCGCTGCCCTCATTAGCAAGAGGGATTTGACGGTTGCCCAAGAGCAGCCGGCAGCTTTTGCGACGACCTGCACCGCGCCAGGATTCTCATTGAGAACTGCCCGTTCCGCCACCTCTATGGGACAACGCGCGAGAATCGATAAAGCCAGGGCCGCTTGCTCAAAGTCCTGTGCACGGGCGGCAGCATGAACCTTGGCTTCCCCAAGCTCTTTCCAGTATTTGAGCCGCCTTACTTTTGTCTTGGCCTTAGCGTGATCCGAAGACTTGTCGCGGACCTCCAGATTTATTTCGTCAACCACCTCCGTTACCGCACCCTGCACGGCTTCAGCAAATTGCGGGCTTGCTGCGACTATTTTGCTGCATACTTCAGCAGACGCAGTTTCAAGAAGCTTCAAGAAATGATGTCGAGGAATGTCACGCCGCGACCCGACGTGCAGCGCAAGCTGAGAATCATCACCAGCTCGCAGGACGAGGTCTCGAAAGCTGCGATCCGAGATACGTGCCCCTGCGTTCTTTGCAACGGCATGGATCACATCACGTTCACCGCGGCCGATGAGTATTTCGCAAATCGCCTCGCTGATGGTCTGACGCTGCGCGATGGCATAAAGGTGGCTCTGGCTCTGGGTGCTAGCGCTTACGGCGAGATCGGAATCGCTGAGCGCAGCCGATTGACTTAGAACCGGACCCGCCACAGCGATATCGTCGTCGAAGGCAAATGCCCGAACCAGCGTCGCAGGTGCATCCGTATTGATTGCGAGGTGGCGGGCGAGCTTAACCCGCGTTTTCAATTCAATCACGGCAACAAGCGTTTTAAATACTTCGTCGAACAGTTCGATCTGTTGCTTCGAATAACCAGCGGACCCCGCGACAAACAAATCGGTGATGCGCGTTAATGCCCTTAACTGCCTCATCGTCGACCCGGACACTGGCGTATCCTGAATTTCGCTAATTAGCGAATAGAACGTTGTCATGGCAGTCGGCTCGTCGGACATTGTTGCGTTTCTTTCAGACATTCTTGCGTTCGAAGGATAAAGAGCGTCGTGATCATTCCTGCCAGCGACGGGTGAAAATAGCTGGCTCGAGTTACCTCACAGACGATTCAAATTTTCATGAATGCGAAATACGTTCGTTACCATTGCCGGGTGTACCGGCAGAAAAGACGATTTCGCCGCTTGGCTGAAGAGGAGATCAGCCCCACGGCGATGCGAGCGACAATGCGATGTGATGGGGGTCCGATCAGACCGGGCGCAGGGACAACCCAGCCGAGTACGAGGCGTAATAGCCTTATCAATAGAACGGAACCCGGCTCGCGGGCTCCATCAGCGCCAGCACCTCAACTGTCTGTATCAACAGGCCAGGCAGAAGACAGCGCCTGGCAACGCGTTCAGTCGATTATTCCCACGCTGAGCTTCGTCGGCAGGATAGATTTGTCTTCGCTACGGGATTGCGCAGCGATAACCAAGGACGGCGCCAACTCAGGCGACATCACTTCTCCCTCGGGTGATAATCGGGCAACCAATCTACCGCAGTCCCAAACCTCGACGTCGTGTTTATCGGTAAGCTGTTTAGCCGCGTTCAGGGCGGCGGCATCATCCGGGTGATCGCTCAAGAATTCCTTGACCCTAACAAAACGATGGTCGTCGATAATACCGACGATATAGGCCCGATATTCTCGCATGGCACCGCTCCCTTGAGGTTGATGCAAGGAAACAGTACAAGCGGTATTTGGTTCCGAAATTAGACCGCTGGGTGACCAAAATAGGCCCAAAGGTGCAAGATTCCCGGGCAACGCCGTCCACCCGTTCTAGTCCCGGGTCCAGTTTGTTAGACTCGCGTTTTCGGCGTGTCATGGTCGAAGCAATTGCCGCGACCAAATGAGCATCGGGGATATTGTCAGATGATTTGGTGACTGCCGCATTGCGCTTTAAGAATTCTTACCGCAAACGATGCCATCGATCTTGGACAATGCCCCAGGTAGTCGATAGCTGCGTTGAGATCGACCTCCAAGTCCGGGAGATGATGGCGGATACGGCGGTCACGCCACGGCGCTGGATTTGCGCGAAGTCAAATATCATCTCCCAATGAAAACCGCCGCCCACGTCTGACGCATGCGGTTCCAGGTATTTTGTCCATGCAGGGTCATCGTCAAAATCAGGAAACATCAGCAATACATCACGGAACAGCAGAGCATTGCGGCCAAGCTCTCTATTCCCGAGCGACGGATTTGTTTCGACCGAAACGCTCGGGGCGTGCGAATAGCTTGTTAAGATCAGGCCGAAGATGTCCCCGCACGACTCCGCAATTACCGAAGCTCTGGCGACATCATTAAATGACACGGAAAAAATAAAGTCTGGTTCTCCCGTCGACCATTGAAAGGTCGCTTCTTTCCGTTGCATATCCTCGTTCAGTGGAATGAACCCGGCACGTTGCGCGGATCGTCAGTAACTCGTTGAAAGATGACTTCCGGGCGGCCAGCCCAAAGTATCTCATTTGCCTACCAGCGTCAGAAGCACGCTTCATCAGATTGGGTAGAGCCGTTTCGTCGATGCTGATGAGGGAGCTACCGCCGATTGCAGCGCTGTTTTTGGGCTGCAGCCGCACGACTTTGACGTCCACGATCGACGTCGACAGTCTCGGGCTGGTTCTTTCCATGACAAACTCCACGCTCATGGAACGCTGAAATTAATAGAAACCTAGCTTGGTTGTACCAGCACCGCTCGCTTTTTGATGCGATGCCTCGTAGGGCGGCCCGAAGCTCCACGTTGCCGGGCCACAAGCGCCGAGCCCGACCTTGCCAGCTTCGGATACCCCCGGTAATGGCTATACGCCATAGGGGAGCTTTTTGGCAAAAAGATCGCCAATTAGGGCGAGTGACAGTTCGTCCGCCCCCGATTCTGGGCATTGGCGGGAGAAATCCTCAACCCAGCCCACTGGATTTGACGATTGCAGGGGTTTTGACGATTCTCGACGCAAATGAGGAGGTATTGGCATTGGGCCAGGCGGAGGTACCGGCGCTGTGACTGGCAAGCGTGGTTGCGCAAGTCCCCGGATCCTTGGTTTTGAAGGTCTTGGCTTCATCGTCTTTCGTCGGACAACCAGCAATGGATGGCGCGCCTGAAGTCTTGCCAAAATCTGGGCGCTATCTCGCCACGGTCCGCAGTCAAAATCATCCTGTTGGTTACAAAGAAATTCGAACACCGAAGGCTCTACGACAAATATGATGTCGGAAAATGGCTGACTTTTACCCGCTGATCAGTAAAGCCGTTGCGGCTCTCGATCCCGATGCGCCCGGCGAAAGCAGGCGGGTTCTTTATGAGCGAGCCCGCGCTGCGCTGTTAGCGCAGCTGCGCACCATAACGCCACCGTTTACCGCAGCTGAAATCACGCGCGAGCGACTGGCCTTAGAAGAAGCCGTGCGCAGAGTCGAAGAAGAAGCCGCGAAGCGCGCCCGTGATGCTCGTGCCCCCATATGCAGCGATTTGGTGGCTGCTGCCGAAGACCTGGGAAAAGTAGCGGCCAAGCGTCGCTCTTCCGTCATTCAGCCAAAAGCTCCGCTCAATCCGTTCTCGCCAAACGAGATAAGTATCGAAGTGCCGTCGATGAACGTAACTGGCGGCGCAACCGGTAGACTCATCGGGTTTTGGCGCTGGCGTTCACGACTACCGCGGCGCGTTGCGTAGTGGGGATCATCGACAAGGCGAAAAGTACAAATGCATTTGCTGTGCGCGTGAGTTGACGCGCTCGCGTGCTGCACCTGGACCAGCGCTTCTGTAACGGACTCGGCCGGCAGCTCTCAAATTGGCCGATGCAACCAGCCGGCAATATCCGGCACGAGACCGTCGTTCGCATCTGCGAACCACATTTTACACACAATGGCGTTCGAGCTTGTCGGTGGGGCGGGACTCAATATCAAAGGGATAATGATCTCGTCACCCGGTTGAAGAGCGGGGGACGTAACAATGCGGGTGGCTCTCGAAGTCAATTTTGCCCTATGGGGCATGATCCTTTGCGCAGCGGTGCAGGTTGCTCAACAGTTCGAGCTCTACTAGCCCCAAAGCCATCGAACGAATGTGACGGCGGCCCAGCCTATCGCGAGCAACCAACCAACCGTGGCGACAGCTACCAGGGTTAGCCATACCCGTGGCCAAATGGCCCCGCGCGTCCGCAAGCTCGTTGCAGGTGCAGGCTCGGTAGGCAATTTCAACTCGATATTCATTGAACCGGATAAAACGCTCTGCACGGCCTTGTTCCCCTGGGCTTCGCTTGATTACTTAGTCGGGATTGGGAACAACAGGGTTCGAGCGCACACCATAGGATGATGCGGCAACGGCTCAACTAAAGCTGAGAATTAAGCTAACCAAACAACCTTACCGGTTGGAATGGTCTGTGGGTCCTGGTGCGAAACGTAGGAACCGCCGCGCGGAATATTGCGACGGTTCAGCGCCTTTGCTCGGGAGCCAATCGAAGCAATTCCTCGACCTCGCTCGGCGCGAAATGACGTTTGGCAATTGTGAGAAAGTCCGGAAAATCTCGAACCAATTCAATATCAACTCCGAGGGGAGAATGGAGCGAGACGCCCACCAGCACCGCGTCACCGGAGTGACTGAGGTTGAATTCCAAGTCGCCGGCCTTCAGCATAGGTCGGCCGTAGATATCGCCGACGATGGCAATGGCGTCCGGCGCGGCCATCAGATAACGTCCAAGCAAGAGACGCAATGCGGCGTGACTGCGTATGTAGCATTGCCTTTGACGCTCGAAATAGAACCCTGCCGCACGTTTTCTCTCGTCTTTCGAGAGGATCGCGACCGCGAGACTTTCGGCGTCTGCCGGGAAAGTCGCTAGTGAAACGAACCAGCAATCGACACGATCTGCCGTAATTTGGAGGGGGCGGTCGTATCCCTCTGTCGCCGTCGGCCAAGTTTGGAAGATTCTCATTCGACCTTTAGCAGAGCGAGCTGGCAAAATGGTGCGCACTTAATCATCTTTCCCTTGCTTTTTTCCGGGATGTTTCCGTTCGGATTCTGAAGGTTCTTCGGATTGTAACAGACCGGGGCTTCAAGAAACAATCAAACGCCCGAAGGCGGTCAACCGAGTGCATTAATGCGTTGCGACTAACCAACGCCGCCGAGCGAGCACACTCCGCTCGCGCGGCGTTGGCTTTTGAATTGTCCGTACCGCCCGCCGCGGCTTTTGGAACGGTTCCCGGTTTCGTGCAGGGGATAAAACCGCTCAGCACCTTGACGCTTCGCCCCGCAAATTGCTGAATCATTGGATAGTGGGGGGCGTAAAATGAGCTGGCAACAAGAACTCGACGAATTAATTCAAACCACGATGGCGTTTGCAAGGGATGCTCGGCATGATCATCCCACGCCAGGCACCCCGAGCCACGGCAGCGCAACCGAACAAACGATTTTGGACACCTTGATGAAGGTCGTCGAGCCGCGCACAGTTTTTTCGCCGATGGCCTGGCCGGTGTCGGAACGCGACGCAATTCAGCAGCGAGTGGCCAACTTCAAAACTCATCAGCAAAGAATGACGCGGGAACGCGAAGACTATTACTTGCAAATGAGAGCGACGATTTTGACGTCGCTTGCGAAGCAGACTTGAAAAGTAAGTGACGAATTGAGAAGTGAGTGACGAGGTAACGGTCCGCCATATTGAAAGCCGCCTTCGGGCGGCCTTTCTTTTTTGCGTTCACACCCACACACAAGGAAGCCGCCAAGGTTGCCCCTGACGGCTCTCACTGGGTCGATTGCGTTGTGATCGCTTACGATGCACACGCGGTGACCTGTCTGGCGACGCTGTCGCCTTAGTGTCGGTCCATGAGGACGACGGCCGCATCATCAGCCGGTCTTTGACAAGGATACAAGACAGCAACGCTGACAGAACCGACTGGACGTCGGGGTCCGATCCCGTTCGTCTGGCGGCGAAGCCTTCTGCTGCGCCGTTGAACTGCGCTTAGTGAACATTGCTCGCGATTTTCCCAAAACGTTCCGCAAGACGACGATTATGTTGAATCTCATCGGCGATGATTAGCTTGCGGTACTTAAGGTCGGCAATTGCCAAATCGTCAGTCGGGCTATTATGCAACGCATTCTCTATTTCTTTTTCGAGAGTCAAATATCGCCGTTCCAAGTAGGCAATTGTTGTCCGCGCCACAATAACTCTCCAGGATGGTTGCATTTCCAATTCGCATTAAGAACGCGAAGCAGCGAAAACTCCTTGACATGTATCAAAGTGCGGTCGGGCGGATGTACCCCGGCGGTCGCTCAAGCGCTATTCAAGGATCAAAGTCGAGCGGCCGCGTCCAAGGGAGGTGATATGCGCCGGAGCCAGCCAGAGGCGCATTTGCTCTTTCGAGCGATCATCTGTTCGAAGGTGGCGGCTCAATTCGGATGTAGAGCCGACTCAACTCGGAATAAATATTGCCCTCTAGATCGAGGATCACGTCTACGGGCCTGCCATCTTTCATTGTTGCCTTGCCCCGCCAAATTCCGCGCCTGTCCTTTTCCAAACCAGAGACGCTTAAATACCCTTTGGTTTCAATTCGTAACTTCGCTTGATCTTCGTCGAGGCTTTCGGAGCCCGGCAAAGCCGGTCGATTTGTCGGGTTGAGAAATTCGGACGGCTCAATCGCAGAGTAAGACGGATATGGGGTACCGGTGTAACAGGGGCTGGTGGGATTGAATGACGACCAGCGCTGACTGCGGCCGTAATGCGGGTAATCATTGAAAAATGCGAAGTGGTGTCCGCGCGACCACCGGTAGCAAGGACTGAGAGGGGCTGTCGCGAAAGCAGAGGGCATTGTCGGGAAGGTCGCATAGGCAGACGGCGGCGTGGGCTGCGTCTGAGCAAATGCGAATTCGGTCATCGACGCGACGACTACCGCCGCAATGAGGCTTCGCATGCTCATTCCCTTTCGAATGAACTTCGTATCGTTTAACTAGTCTTCCGCGGGACATGTTCCAAGGCTGGGCCAGGCATCCAAAGATCATAGATTTTGACAATAGCGGCAGCGGTGCCAAGAATTGAGAATAGGCTGTCGGGCGAATGTATCCCGGCGGGCTGTAGGCCTCGGAGCGATCCGGGGCCTACGGCTGGAATGCGGGTTCGGCTGCGACCGCCAAGGCTAATATTTCAATAGCTTAAGGCCATCACATCCGCATCCACCGGAACGATATTGGGCATTCGCCGGTCTTTCCATTTGTGGACCCTTCCGATCCCAAAAGCACGGTCCCGCCCCTCGCCAGCGGGGGCTTTGCGGCTTGGCGGCGACCGTGCAGGCCGCGTATTCGGCGGAACAACGGGCTATGCGCAAAGGAAGTTGCTGCCACGTGATCGGAAGGAAACGCGTGGCAGCAAAGATTGCTACAAGTCGCCGTCATTAAACTTAATTTGCGGGTTTCGTTGCGGCGCACCGTTGCTGCGCTATCGTCATCTCACTGGTCACTAATTATTCGAGGTGATCTATGCGAGATAAAACAATCAAGAACTTTGCGCAACGAGAGGCGGGACGGACTTTTCAGCGCGCCGGTAAACCGAACGCAGCAACGGAATACGAAAAGGCGCAGAGAAGCCTTCCGAAAAAATTACGAACGATTGAAGGCTGAGCGCTTGGCTAGGGAAGCGACGAAGTCCGACGACAAGCAGGGGCACTGATGCGGCGACGAACGGAGTTTAATTCCTCCTGCTGCATCCCCACATACTGTATATGACCCAATGGCAACTACCCAAGCGCGAACCCGCAAAGACCAAGGCTGAGCTACGCGAGATGCTGGCTGAAGCCGACCGTCTCAAGAGCTCTGCATTCGAGAAGCTCGGTACCGCTGCCTGAGGCGGCACACCCCCGTCCTACACCAGACTATTAAACTTAATCAGCAAGCTTAATCTGCGGGTGCTTCTTGCCGGGTAACCATTGCCGCGCTACCGTCGTCTAACGGTCACGGAGGCGATCTTATGGGCGATAAAGCAATCAAGACCAAAACTGACCTGTATGCGATGCTGGCCGTGGCGGTCCGCAATACGCAACGTCAGCCGGTCCGTATCACGCAACTTGCGCTCGAGCGCGAAACGCGACCGGCGCTGAAGCGCACGGCTAAAATAAAAAGAGTTCGCCGCTAGTCGCGACGACAAGCTCACACCGAGGCTATGGCGACATGCCATGAATGGCGCATGCGCTAGTGTTCGCTATAGATCAAAACGCCTCAGTGGACCTGGAATAGTTGTCAGTGGATCGCGATCAGGTGTCCCACGCCAGCAGTGCCAGAGCGGGTCGCTCCCGCCAGTTGCCAGTGGGCCGGTCCACGCGTTAGTGCACTAGGAACGGCGCTGGTGCTGGTCTTGGTCGAACGCCGATCCAGCGGGCGGGTGGATCAAGGAGGCAGAAGGTCCGGGCGGTCCACCGTCCACGGCACAATCCATCCTGGCGCTGGGCCGGTGTCGGTCACGCAAACTAAAATCGCGATGCTGCAGACGACCTAGCTCATCCAAGCAAGGCCATCGCGGCGATGAGCAAAAAGCCCATAGCTGCGGCAGCGATGTAAAATCGCTCGACGATGTCCATGGGAGTCCCCCCAAGGCCCATGGGTACGATACGTCCGGATTATGGTGTTGTCTGCAAGACTTTTGATGAAGGTCGCCCGTGCGTTGGGCGTGCAGGTCTTGATGTCATCGTCATTTGAAAATGTCTTTCGGCAGCGGCTTTAGGCGTGCTTCGGTGCCGTCGATGATCGATCGGTAGATGCCCTTGCCTTCATACATCACCGGCATGTAGTTCAGGTGACCGCGGATCGTGCCGTTGAAGCCGATCATCAGCGACCCGCCATTCTTTGAGGTCATCACGATTTCGGCCAGCCACTTCTCGCCATTGCATTCGAGCAGGATGCCTTGACCTTCTTTCCAGCGATCAGGTTGATCGATCATGGATAGGCCAAACTACTCATCGCCGGTTCGCCGCGTCCAAGAACGCGAGAACCGATTCCGGCACCTCATCGAACTCAACGTAGCGTCGGCGCAGTTCGTCCGCGATGTCCACGGTCACATCACGCGACCAGCCTTGGGCGGTGTTGAAGGCGACGATCCGAACCGGCTCTTCGTATTGCCCGTCGAGCAAGTTCCGGACCAGCGTCGTGCGGTCAGCTCCCGCCTCGTCGGTCTCACGCCATGCCCTCCCGAGACGGCCGAAGTCGTCTAACACGAGATAGACGTCGTGGTTTGTGTCGTCAGGTACGAGGGAAGCTGAACGGGGCATGACGCAACTCCAACACTAAATCTGCCCACCATCCCCCACTATAACTGCATGCAAAGCCCTGCCCAAGGCTTGTGGGTCCCGCCGCAGAGGGCCTCTTAGAACCTTGGCAAAAAAGAAGGGCGCGCTTGGCTCCGGAATAGGTGCCTTCGGCTGTGCACCCTATTGTGCACCCTAGCTTGAAAGTACGGTCTCGTGAGGTTCAAATTATGGGTCTAAGTACTTGATTTTGCTGGTAGCGGGGGAGGGACTCGAACCCCCGACCCCAGGATTATGATTCCCGTGCTCTAACCAGCTGAGCTACCCCGCCACGGCGTTGGTCAACGCGGCTTGCTTTGCCGCAGTCGCGAACGCGCGGCATATAAGAAGCAGGTCTTGGCCCTGTCAAGCAAAGCCGGTTGTCCCGCCAAGTGCCGGCGTTGCAAGGTTATTTCGGCCGCAGCTTGGGATTGCCACCGGGGCTGCCGGGCGGCGGGATCACCGGCGTGTTGCCGGTTTCGGGCGTCGGAGCCCGGATTTCCGGGTCGACACCTGCCGGCGGACACAGCACGCCATCGGATTTTGCGAGCTTGTCGCCGAGCGGCTCAGTCACTTGTCCAGTCGTCGTGCCCTCGGGCGCAATCGCGCTGCGCGGCATCGGCACGCAATTGTTGGCCGAGGCCGGTGGCGCGGTTTCTCCCGGTGGCGTCGCCGGCAGCGGCGGGGCTTGCGCGCTCGCCACCTCGGTCGTCGCCGTCAGCAAACAATAAAGCAGGATCGCAAGTTTCTTCATGCGGAGAAAACGACCGGGTGCGGACCTGGGTTCCGCGCGAGCCGATCACGGTTTTCAGGCTTTACGGTAACGGATCAGCGAAAAATGGCCCATCGGCGGCATCGGCCGACGTTCCGTCAGGCTGACGCCGCCATGCCTGGCGGCCCAGTTCACCAGACGTGCCCAGGGAAATTCGGGTCGCCAGCCGAGCCGGCGGGCGAGCGGCGCGAAGGCCAGTTCGAAGACACGACGGGGGCCGCTTTCAGCGCCGATGTGATTGACGAGAATGAGTTCGCCGCCGGGTTTCAACACGCGAATGAAATCATCGAGCGTGGCTTCGGGATCCGGCACCGCGGTGATGACATACTGCGCCACCACCGCGTCAAACGACGAATCCGCGAATGCCAGGTTCTTGGCGTCCATCACCGCGAGCGTCTCGACATTCTTCAGACCCAGCGCCCGCACCCGGCTCTGGGCCTTGCGCAGCATCGGCTCTGAAATATCGACGCCGCACAATTTCGTGGCCGGCGAATAATCCGACAATGACAGACCCGTGCCGACGCCGACGTCGAGAATCCGCCCGCCAATCCTGTCAGCTTCCGCAATCGTCGATTGTCGGCCCTGATCGAAGACCTTGCCGAACACCAGGTCGTAGATTGGCGCCCAGCGCCCATAAGCCTTTGCGACCCCCGCGCGGTCGATATCTGACGCCATGCCCCCGCCCTGAAATCTTATCCGCGCATCGCTTCCACGAGCGGCGGTGCTGTTCGCCTGGCCGCGCCCTTCTCCGAGGCGTTCTTCGCGCTGGCGCTCTGGATAAATCCGCCGCCGAGCACGCGGGCCCGGCCGGAGGGCGCATCGTAGAACACGCAGGCCTGACCGGGAGAGACGCCCTCTTCGCCCGCGACCAGTTCGACCTCATAGCCGCCACCATCGGCCGCGCGCAGCCACGCCGGCTGCGGCGCCCGCGTCGAACGCACGCGCACGAAAATCTCGAGACCATCGCCAACCGCGCGGTCGAGCGGGCCGTCGCCGATCCAGTTGATGTCACGCAGCGCGATCCGATCCATCCGCAGCGCCTCGCGCGGACCGACCACGACACGACGGCTCGCCGCATCCAGCCGCACCACATAGAGCGGCGCGGTCGAAGCAATCCCCAGTCCCCGCCTTTGGCCGACGGTGAAGTGAACGATGCCCTGATGGGCGCCGATGACGCGGCCGCCGAGGTCGACGATTTCGCCGGGCTCAATCGCGTTGGGCTTCAGCCGGCCGATAATGTCGGTATAGCGCCCCGTCGGCACGAAGCAGATATCCTGGCTGTCATGCTTGTCGGCGACCTCGAGTCCGAAGCGTCGCGCCAGCTCACGCGCCTCGGGCTTGGTCATGTCGCCCAGCGGAAAGCGAAGGAAATCGAGTTGTTCGCGGGTGGTCGCGAACAGGAAGTAGCTCTGGTCGCGGTCGGCGTCGGCCGCGCAAACAAGCGCGCGCGATCCGTCGGCCATGCGACGGGAAGCGACATAGTGTCCGGTCGCGAGCGCCGAGGCGCCGAGTTCGCGCGCCGTCGTCAGCAGATCGCGAAACTTGATCGATCGATTGCACTCGATGCACGGCACCGGCGTCTCGCCCAGCGCATAGCTCTCCGCGAAATTGTCGATCACCGATTCACGGAAACGGTTCTCGTAATCGAGCACGTAATGCGGGATGCCGATCCGCTCGGCGACATTGCGCGCGTCATGGATATCCTGCCCCGCGCAGCAGGCGCCTTTGCGGTGGGTGGCCGCGCCATGATCGTAAAGCTGCAGGGTGATGCCGACGACATCGTATCCTTGCGACTTCAACAGCGCAGCCGTCACCGAGGAATCGACGCCACCGGACATGGCGACGACGACGCGTGTGTCCTGCGGACGGCCTTCAAGATCCAGACTGTTGAGCATGGTTGCCGTCATTGATGTGCTCACGAGCGCGCCTCGGCGCTTCGCGACCAGGAAAATCACCTTGCGATCAGAGGCTTCGGAGCGTTCCCTACAAAGCTGGCTCGCCTCTTGGAAGCGGCTTAAAGCCACTCTCTAATATAGGCCGTATTCCCGCGAGGCAATCACAGTCACCTCTCATTTGCGCGCAAGCCAGACGGCAAATCTTGCCGCCGGGCAGAAAAGGGATCGCCGAAATCGTGCCATTGCAGGCACGGTATTGTCGTAAACCACTGAATTATATTGATATTTTTTCGACTACCGGGTGGCCCGGTCCTTGCTGATCCAAGGGCCAGTGTCACTGCCGGAGACTGTCCTGTGCTTAGCGTTACTTCAGAAGCGGCGGCAAATGCAGCGTTCCATGCCGCGCCGCAATGGTCCACGCGGTCGGACCCGCAGCCGGCAAACGACCTTTTCGGGGCGCTGGTCAACCAAAACAAGGCCGCGGACAACCCTTCCCCTTCCCCGTCCCCGCCGCTGCGTCGCTCCGACGAAACTCCGCCACCTGCCGACAATGCGGGACCGCCGAACAACGCTTCCGATCAGCCGGCGGGCAACGATCTCAACGGCAATGCGAACGGTGGACCGCCTTCCAACGCGAACGCAAATGCCGGCGTCAGCGCCAACGGCAACTCGAATGTCGGTAGCCCAACCCAACCGCCCGCGACGACACCCGGCGCGTCCAAGACCGGATCCACGAAGTCGACCGAGGGCGACAAGCAGGCCAATCAAGACACATCCACCGTCGATTCGACGATCCTGGCACAGCAGGTTGCTCTTACCGCGACGACACCGAACCCGGTCGCCGTTGCAATTCCCGTCGCCACCCCACCCACAAGCGTTCCGGCGGCAACACCTTCCTCCGCCGGTTCGACGGCGCCACTGGCGATCGCAGCGGCTGCGATCGCCGCAAGTTCACAACCGCTCCCGGAACAACCCGGATCACCTTCTCAGGTCAAGACCGATCCGAATGCGGCCCCGACAACGACGCCTGGCATTGCAACGGCAAAGGTCGCGGTTTCGGCGACTGCGGCACCGGCAAGCGCCACACCCGCCATTCAGGCAACGCAAACCAATCCAGCCCCCATCAACGCCGCCACATTGACGAGCGCCGTGGCGGCCACGGCGCCCGTCATCCCCAAGGCGACACCAGCAAAACCGGCGACGGCGACCGCGGCAACCGGCGCAACGACGAATTCGGGCACCACCGATCCATCCGCATCCAATGTACCGGCAGGTGTTGTCCAAAACGGGCTCCCCCAGCAGCCGGCCGCCGGCAAGGGTGAGGCGGCGAATGTGGCCGTTGAAGGGGCAACCGCAGATGCGGCCGCCGCCTCGACATCTGCCCTGTCGGCCCACGAGCATTCGCCGGCCGTCAATGCCGGACATCCGCTCGCCGATTCGCCCGACCAGGGAACTCAGACGATCGGCACGTTCCAGCCGCAGCTCAACTCCACGACGGCAACCACGCCTTCGGGAGCATTGAGCGTCACGGCGGCGACGAATGGACCGGTGCCCTTGAGCGGGCTGGCCGTCGAAATCGCGGCCTCGGTCAAGAGCGGCAAGAGCCGCTTCGAAATCCGCCTCGACCCGGCCGATCTCGGCCGCATCGATGTCCGGATCGATATCGATCGCAACGGCCAGGTGACATCGCATCTCACGGTTGAAAAACCGGAAACGCTGTCGATGTTGCGTCAGGACGCTCCGCAGTTGCAGCGCGCGCTGGACGATGCGGGGCTCAAGACCGGCAACGGCGGTCTGCAATTCAGCCTGCGCGACCAGTCCTCCTACGGACAGAACAGCAGCGGCAATGATTCCAGCCAAAACGCGCAGCGGCTGATCATCAGCGACGAAGATGCCATCCCCGCGGCGGTCGCGGGACGAACCTATGGACGCTCGCTTGGATCAAGCAGCGGCGTGGATATCAGGGTCTGAGGAGACGGACATGACAGCGACAGCAGCAACATCCAGCCCGGTCGTTTCGGGAACGACAACGCTACCGTCCACTCCATCCGGCTCCTCGGCCAAGGCCGCCAACGCGTTGGCATCCTCCCAGATTGCCGGCAATTTTCAGAGCTTTCTGCAGCTCTTGACGACGCAATTGCAGAACCAGAATCCGCTCAGTCCGCTTGACACCAACCAGTTCACCCAGCAGCTCGTCGAATTCGCCGGCGTTCAGCAGCAGCTCAACACCAACGACTCGCTGGCGACGCTGGTGTCCCTGCAGCAGACCACCCAATCGACCCAGGCGCTTGGATTTGTCGGCAAAACCGCGGTGGTCAACGGCAGTACCGCGACAATGACCAACAGCCAGGCGACCTGGCAACTCGACGTTCCCACGAATTCGACGGTCAATATCACGATCACGAGCAGCACCGGCCAGACGGTGTTCAGCGGTAACTTCCCGGCCAACGCCGGAAAGAACCAGCCGTTCAGCTGGAACGGGAGGGGGAACGACGGCACCTTGTTCCCTGACGGCACCTACAAGCTCACGGCGACCGCCAAGGACGCCGCTGGCAACACGGTTGCCGTCAATACGCAGGTGGAGGGCGTGGTCGATTCGGTCGATCTCACCCAGTCGCCGCCTCTGCTGTCGATCGGCGGCCAGACCTTTACCGTCAATCAGATCCAGAGCATCGTGAACTGACCCCTTCCCGCCTGTCATCGTCAGATATCACCGATTTGCGGCCCCTAGCCTGGCGCCGGGGCGCAAAGAGCGGCCAATTCGGCTTCAGAACGGCGCCCGGGGGCCCGCGATCGGGGCATTTTCAAGGAGATTCGCATTGAAGCCTTGGGCTTAGGCAAATTTTAAGTCACCGGGCGTAGGTTACTGGCGTGAGTTCAGTGGTTGAGAGTTTGTGAGTACGCCATGACAGAGCCCCACCGCCCGAGGGTCAAATACGTCATCGGGCCTGACGGCAGTCCGTTAACGATTGCGGATCTGCCCGCACCCGGAACCAAACGGTGGGTCATCCGTCGCAAGGCGGAAGTCGTTGCTGCGGTTCGTGGCGGCCTGCTCTCCCTCGAGGAGGCCTGCAGCCGTTACACGCTGACTGTCGACGAATTCCTGTCCTGGCAGTTCTCCATCGACCAGCACGGCCTTGCCGGCCTGCGCACCACCCGGATCCAGCAGTATCGCCAATAAGCGCTCGTCCGAAGCGATCGGCATTTGAGGAAAATCGGCTTCGTTCAGCGAAGCCGATTTTCTCCGTTTCGAACATTCGTTCGGCCTCTTAACCTTCGTTAACCATATCGAAACCATCCCATAGGCAATAATTGCCCAGTCGGCTCCTGGAGCCGAATCTGAGGGGCAGTTGGTTTGCAGAGTCTCGTAAGCTTCCTGAAGGGCCTTGGTGCTTCGCGGTTGATGGCGATGGTCGCGGTGACAACCGCGCTGCTCGGCTTCTTCGCGTTCGTCATCATGCGCGTCACGACGCCACAGATGACCACCCTCTTTACCGACCTCAGCATCGAGGACTCTTCGGCTGTCATCAAGGACCTGGAACGCCAGGCCATTCCCTTCGAAATCCGCAACGACGGCGCCGTGATCATGGTGCCAAAGGACAAGGTCACACGGTTGCGAATGAAGCTCGCCGAAGGCGGCCTGCCGAAGGGCGGTGGCGTCGGTTACGAGATCTTCGACAAGTCCGACGCGCTGGGCACCACGAGCTTCGTCCAGAACATCAATCATCTGCGCGCCCTTGAGGGCGAGCTTGCCCGCACCATCCGCGCCATCGACCGCGTCCAGGCGGCGCGGGTCCATCTGGTGCTGCCGGAGCGCCCGCTATTTGCGCGCGAGACGCCTGAACCGTCGGCCTCGATCGTCGTGCGCGTGCGCGGCACCCTTGAACCGCAGCAGATCAGGGCGATCCGCCATTTGGTCGCTTCCGCCGTCAATGGCCTGAAGCCGCAACGGGTGTCGATCGTCGACGAAGCTGGCCAATTGCTGGCCGACGGCGCCAGCGGGGCGACCGACAACGCCATCGGCGACGAGCGGCGCGCCGGCTTCGAGAAGCGGATGCGCAACGAGATCGAGGCAATCGTCTCGTCGGTGGTCGGCTCAGGCCGTGCCCGCGTCCAGCTCTCGGCGGACTTCGACTACAACAAGATCACCCAGACGTCCGACCGCTTCGATCCCGAGGGCCGGGTGCTGCGCTCCAGCCAGAGCCGCGAAGAATCCAGCGCCACGACCGAGAACAACGGCCAGGTCACCGTCGGCAACGAGCTGCCTGGCGCGCAGCAGGGCGCCAATGCGCCGGCCGCGCGCGACCAGAGCAAGAAGACCGAGGAAACCAACAATTACGAGATCTCCCGCACCACCAAAACCGAAGTCACCGAAGCCGGAAGGGTCAACCGCATCTCGGTCGCGGTGCTGGTCGACGGCAGCTACGCCAAGAATGAAAAAGGCGAGATGGTCTATCAGGACCGCAGCAAAGAGCAGCTGGATCGTATTGCCACGCTGGTGCGCTCGGCGATCGGCTTCGACCAGAAGCGCGGCGATCAGGTCGAGGTCGTCAACCTCCGATTTGCCGAAGGGCCGGCCGTCGCTCCACTCCCGGAGCCGGCCGGAGTGTTCGGAATGTTCCAATTCACCAAGGATGACGTGATGTACGTCATCGAGCTCGGCGTCATGATGCTGCTCGGCCTGGTCGTGTTGTTCATGGTGATCCGGCCGCTGGTCAAGCGCATTATCACCGAAGAAGCGATCGCTGTCCCCGCCGGCGACAGCTCCATGCCGGCGCTGACCGACGGAAGCTCCCAAGCTGGCTCAACCGGCCAGAACCTCGTGCCTGGCATCAACAATACCGCCCAGATGATCGACGTCGCCCAGGTCCAGGGCCAGGTCCATGCCCAATCCGTGCATCGCGTCGGCGAACTCGCCGACCGAAATCCGAACGAAACCGTCGCCATTGTTCGTCAATGGCTGTCCGAACCCGCTGCTACGTGACCTGACATGGCCTTACCGCAAACCTCAAACGTAAACGACATTACAAGCGTCATTTCCTCGCTGGCGGCTCGTCAGAGCAATCGGCCGCAAAGCGCGCCGATCAGCGGTCCAAAACGCGCGGCGATCCTGATGCTGGCGCTGGGCGAGCAATATGGCGGCAAGGTCTGGTCGCTGCTCGACGACGACGAAGTGCGGGAATTGTCGATCCAGATGTCGACGCTCGGCACCGTCGAGGCCGAAGTCGTGGAGGATATGCTGATCGAATTCGTGTCGCGGATGTCGGCGTCCGGCGCATTGATGGGCAATTTCGACGCGACCGAGCGCCTGCTGCAGCAATACCTGCCGCCGGAGCGGGTCGTCGGAATCATGGACGAAATCCGCGGGCCCGCCGGCCGCAACATGTGGGAGAAACTCTCCAACGTCCAGGAAGAGGTGCTCGCGAACTATCTCAAGAACGAGTATCCGCAGACCATCGCGGTGGTGCTGTCGAAGCTCAAGCCGGAACACTCCGCGCGGGTGCTCGCGATCCTTCCCGAGGAAATGGCGCTCGACGTCGTCAACCGGATGCTGAAAATGGAGGCGGTGCAGAAGGAGGTGATCGAGCGCGTCGAGCAAACGCTTCGCGTCGAATTCATGTCGAACCTTTCGCAGACAAGGCGCCGCGACGCCCATGAGGTGATGGCCGAGATTTTCAACAATTTCGACCGCCAAACCGAAACCCGCTTCATCACCTCGCTGGAAGAAGAGAACCGCGAATCCGCCGAGCGCATCAAGGCGCTGATGTTTACCTTCGACGATCTCGTCAAGCTGGACTCCGCCTCGGCACAAACCCTGATGCGCAACGTCGACAAGGACAAGCTCGGCATCGCTCTGAAGAGTGCCAACGAGGATGTCCGCGGCTTCTTCCTCGGCAACATGTCGTCGCGCGCTGGCAAGATGCTGCTCGACGACATGGCGGCGATGGGACCGGTGCGGCTGCGCGATGTCGACGAGGCGCAGGCGCTCCTGGTCAACCTCGCCAAGGATCTCGCGGCCAAGGGAGAAATCACCTTGACCAAAAACCGCGCCGACGACGAGCTGGTGTACTGATGGCCGCCCCCGCAAAATTCCTGTTCGACGTGGATTTCTCGGCGCCCGACCGGCGCGAGCGCGCCGCCACGGCTTCGGAAATCGCCCAGATGATCGCCGCGGCGGAAGCGCGCGCCTATCGCGACGGCTACGACGCCGCGCTGCGCGAAGCCAAGGTGGAAAGCGACCGCCGCGTGGCACTGGCGCTGGAGGAAATCGGAATTGCCATCAAGGCCATTGCAGCGCGCTTTTCCGGCGTCGAGACCCGCATGGAAACCGAGGCCGTCGACGTCGCGGTCGCCGTTGCGCGCAAATTGTGCAGCGAGTTGATCGCGCGTGAGCCGCTCGGCGAGGTCACGGCACTCGTAAGCGACTGTTTTGCGCAACTGGTTTCGACGCCGCACCTCGTGGTCCGGATCAACGACACCCTCTACGAGGCGGCGCACGAGCGGATCGAAAGGCTGGCGAAGCAAGGCGGCTTTGCCGGTCGCCTTGTCATTCTGGCCGAGCCGGAGATCGAGAGCGGCGATTGCAGGATCGAGTGGGCGGACGGCGGGGTCGTGCTGGAGCGCGCCGCGATCGAAGCAAAGATCAACGAACTTGTCGGGCGCTACATAGCGTCCCGCAATCAGGCCTGAACCGATGGCCAAGAGGAATGAACCATGAGTGACACCGATGGACAGGTTCCGCTCCCCGATCTCAATGCCGCGGACCCGCCGGCGGCGGATGATATCGCCTATCACGAGGACGAGAATGCCGCCCGCATAGCCGCCGACCTCGAGGCCGTGTTCGACGTGCCGGTGCAGGTTTCCGCGGTGCTCGGCCGCTCCAAAATGGATGTCGGCGAATTGCTGAAGCTCGGGCCGGGCACCGTCCTCGAACTCGACCGCCGCGTCGGCGAGGCGATCGATATTTACGTCAACAACCGCCTGGTGGCGCGCGGCGAGGTGGTTCTGGTGGAAGACAAGCTCGGCGTGACCATGACGGAAATCGTCAAGGCGGAACGGAATTGAGGCTTTCTCTAACGATACGCGCATAACGGGCGCGAATAGACGAACAGGAGATTACCATGCGGCTTCTTATCGTTGGCACACTGAAAGGCCAGCTCACGACAGCCACCAAGATCGCCATGGACAATGGCGCTTCGGTCACCCACGCGGAGGACCACGAGCAGGCCATGCGCGTGTTGCGCGGCGGCAAGGGCGCCGACCTGTTGCTGGTCGACGTTGCCCTTGACATACGCGATCTGGTGATGCGGCTCGAAGCCGAACACATCCACGTCCCGATCGTCGCCTGCGGCATCTCCAACGACGCCCGCGCGGCCGTGGCCGCGATCCACGCCGGCGCCAAGGAATACATCCCGCTGCCGCCGGAACCGGAACTGATCGCCGCCGTGCTCGCCGCGGTCGCAAATGACTCACGCGACCTGGTCTACCGCGACGAGGCGATGGCCAAGGTGATCAAGCTCGCCCAGCAAATCGCCGGCTCCGACGCCTCCGTGATGATCACCGGCGAATCCGGCACCGGCAAGGAAGTGCTGGCGCGCTATGTCCACAGCCGCTCCAACCGCGCCAAGAAGCCCTTCATCTCGATCAATTGCGCGGCGATCCCCGAGCATCTGCTTGAATCCGAGCTGTTCGGCCACGAGAAGGGCGCGTTCACCGGCGCCGTCGCGCGGCGTATCGGAAAATTCGAGGAGGCGACCGGCGGCACGTTGCTGCTCGACGAAATTTCCGAAATGGACGTGCGGCTGCAATCCAAATTGCTGCGGGCGATCCAGGAGCGCGTCATCGATCGGGTCGGCGGCACCCGTCCGGTTCCGGTCGACATCCGCATTATCGCGACTTCGAATCGCAACCTGGCCGACGCCGTGCGCGAAGGTTCCTTCCGCGAGGATCTCCTGTTCCGGCTCAACGTCGTGAATCTGAAGATTCCGCCGTTACGCGAACGCCCGGCCGATATTCTCGAACTGGCGCAGCACTTCGCCAAGAAATATGCCGACGCCAACGGCGTGCCGGTGCGGACGATCTCCACTGAGGCCCGCCGCGTGCTGACCACCAGCCGCTGGCAGGGCAACGTTCGCGAATTGGAAAACACCATTCATCGCTCGGTGCTGATGGCGCAGGGCGATGAGATCGGCGTCGACGCCATTCTGACGCCGGACGGCGACCGTCTCGACGTCCCGAAAACCGTGCCGGCCGTGGCGCACGCCACTTTCGCCGCCGAACAGGTGACCCGCGCCCTGGTCGGACGCACGGTTGCCGATGTCGAGCGCGATCTCATTCTGGAAACGCTCAAGCACTGCCTCGGCAATCGGACCCACGCGGCCAATATCCTCGGCATCTCGATCCGTACACTGCGCAACAAGCTGAACGAATATGCCGACGGCGGCTTGCCGATCACCCCTGCCGGGGCCAACGACGTTCACCGCGCCAGCGCGACGGTGTGAGCTGCCGGCCGCCGAATAATTCGGCGCGTCGGGTTTGCGGAAGATATGGATCGGATCGCCCGGGTCCGCACCACGCCCCGTGACGACCGCATAGGCATAAAGCGCGAGGTAGAGAATCGCGAGCGTGCCAATCCCGTAAAATGCCCAGACCGCGATACGTTTCATCAGCTGGCGTGACCTCTTCCGGCTTTTGTGTCGCAGGACACAAGGTGAGCTTTTAGGCCGGGAGCGGAAAAAAGACCACCTCATCCGGCCAGGGCTACTCGCGATGCCGGCTGCGGCGCGCAAGGCCCGAAGGCGAAGAACGCCCACCGGTCCGCTCAAGGGTCACAGGGGCTAACATTCGAAGGGCTTTTATGGCACCGTGCCGCAGCCGTGACGGCTGCAGAGCACAATCGCGTTTCGAGTTCCACATGCCCGCACCCAAGCCGCCCGCCTTTGAAACCTTAAGCCTGCATGCCGGCCAGCATCCGGATCCCGCAACCGGCGCCCGCGCAGTTCCGATTTACCAGACCACCTCTTACGTCTTTCAGGATTCCGAACATGCCGCCGCGCTGTTCAATCTGGAGCGTGCCGGGCACATCTATACCCGCATTTCCAACCCGACGACGGCGGTGCTCGAGGAGCGGCTTGCCGCGCTTGAGGGCGGCGTCGGCGCGATTTGCACGGCGAGCGGCATGGCGGCGCTGCATCTGGCGATCGCGACGCTTTTGAATGCGGGCGACCACATCGTCGCCTCGTCCTCGCTCTATGGCGGCAGTATCAATCTGCTCACGCATACGCTGCCGCGCTTCGGCATCACGACCACTTTCGTCAAACCTCGGGCGCTGGATCAGTTCCGCGCGGCGATCCGACCCAACACAAGAACTTCGTGATCGGCGAAACCATCGGCAATCCCGGTCTGGAAGTGCTCGATATCCCCGCTGTCGCAAAAATCGCGCATGACGCAAAAATCCCGCTCTTGATCGACAACACGTTCGCCACCCCTTATCTCAGCCGGCCGATCGAACTTGGCGCCGACATCGTGATGAATTCGGCCACCAAGTGGATCGGCGGCCACGGCATCGCCATCGGCGGGGTGATCGTCGACGGCGGCCGGTTCGATTGGCGGGCTTCCGGAAAATTCCCGGTTCTGACCGAGCCCTATGCCGGATATCACGGCATTGTCTTCGACGAGCAGTTCGGCCAGGCCGCGTTCATCATGCGGGCGCGCACCGAAGGTCTGCGCGACTTTGGCGCGTGCCTGTCGCCTACCAACGCCTTTCAATTGCTGCAGGGCGTCGAGACGCTGGGCGTTCGCATGGAGCGCCATATCGCCAATACCCATGCGGTGCTTGAGGCGCTCGCCGCGAACAAGGCGGTCGAGTGGGTTCTGCATCCCTCACTGGAAAGTCATCCCGACCACCAACTTGCCAAACGATTGCTGCCGCGCGGGGCCGGATCGATCGTCAGCTTCGGCATCAAGGGCGGCCGGCCAGCGGGGCGGAAGTTCATCGAGTCCTTGCGGTTGATCAGCCATCTGGCCAATGTCGGCGATGCCAAGACGCTGGTCATTCATCCCGCCAGCACGACGCATCAGCAAATGGATGCCGCCCAGCTCCAGGCTGCGGGCATCGGCGAAGAGCTGGTACGGCTTTCGATCGGAATCGAATCGGCCGCCGACATCATCGAAGACCTCGGCCAGGCGCTCCGCATGTCGCAAAAGGCTTGAGCCATGCATTTGTCCGTCAACGGGATTGAAACCTTCGTCGCCACTGGCGGTCGGGATTTCAATTCCTCGCAACCGACCATCGTCCTGCTGCACGGCGCCGGCTTTGATCATACCATTTGGGCCCTGCACAGCCGGTGGTTCGCCCATCACGGCCACAATGTGCTGGCTCCTGATTTGCCCGGCCATGGCCGATCCTCCGGCGCGCCGCTGTCCACGATTGCCGGTATGGCCGACTGGACCGCCGCCCTGCTCGACGCCGCCGGCGTGGCAAAAGCGCGGCTTGTCGGCCATTCCATGGGATCCTTGATTGCGCTCGAGACCGCCGCGCGGCATCCGGCAAGGGTCTCCGCGCTCAGCCTGATCGGAACCGCGGCGATCATGTCGGTTGGACCCGACCTGCTGAAGGCCGCCGAGGCCAACGATCACGACGCCGTCGACATGGTCTCGATCTGGGGTCTTGGCTATCAGGCGGAACTGGGCGGCAGCCTCGCGCCGGGTTTATGGATGCACCTTGGTGCCCAGCGCGTGCTCGAGCAAAGCCGGCCGGGCGTCCTGTTCAACGACCTGTCCGCGTGCAACGCCTACCAGGATGCGCTGGCCGCCGCCGCGACGATCACGGTGCCGACAACGCTCATTCTCGGCGAACGCGACATGATGACCCCGGCGAAGGCCGGCAAGGCGCTTGCCGCCGCGCTGGCGAATTCACGCACAATCGTGTTGCGCGGCGCAGGTCACATGATGATGGTCGAGCGGCCCGACGAGCTGCTCGCGGCGCTGCAAGGCTGACCGGTCGCGCGTGGCTGCAAACCAGGCGGAAACTACCACGCCGGCAGCACGGCTCCCTTGAACTTCGACAGCACGAAGTCGCGGATCTCGGGCGACTGATAGCTTTGAACCAGAAGCTTGACCCAGGGCTTGTCCTTGTCGGCGGTTCGGACCACGATGATATTTGCGTAAGGCCCCTTGGGATCTTCGCGCAGGATCGCATCCTTGACCGGATCAAGTCCTGCCTGCGTGGCATAATTGGTGTTGATCCCGGCGGCATCGACATCGTCCAGCGTCCGCGCCGTCTGCGCCGCATCGACTTCCACGATCTTGAAGTTCTTGGGATTGTCGATGATGTCGGCGACCGTCGGCTTGAATCCGACACCCTGCTTGAGTTTCAGGACGGCCTTGTCCTGCAGCAGAAGCAGAACGCGGCCACCATTGGTCGGATCCTTCGGGATCGACAGCGTGGCGCCTTGCGGCACATCATTCCAGCTCCTGTATTTCTTCGAGTAGACGCCCATCGGAAAATTGACGGTCAAGGCGACCTGTTCGATCTTGTAACCGCGGTCCGCCTTTTGATTGTCGAGATAGGGCTGATTTTGGAACGAATTCGCCTGCAGCTCGCCGGCGTCCAGCGCGGCATTGGGAATGGCGTAGTCGGTGAATTCGACGATTTGAATGTCGAGGCCATTCTTCGCGGCGATCGGCTTCACGGCGTCGAGGATTTGAGCGTGGGGGCCGGCGGTGACGCCGACCTTGATCGTTTCGGCGCCGGCCGCGCCAGCAATGACCGCGAGAGCGGCGACGGGGATCAAAAGATGACGTAGCGGCATGATTTTTCCATTCCTGCGAATGGCCATAGCTCATGAATTCCCGCTGCGCTTGTCAAGCCGGCGCCACCGTTATGGCGCGGATAGGGAGGGAATTGGTGCCGACAGCCCCGAATTTTGCCGTCACAGCTTGATTGGCACGAAATGGTTCACCGCGATCAGGACGATCAGCAGCGCGACGCCCAAACCGAGGCTCCAGCCGATCAGCTTCTTCTCGACCGGAAGCAGCGGCTCGACTTCCGCAGCATGGATTTCATTCCTCAGATCAGGTTGCGACATGAGCTGTCCTTTGAATTAGCTGATCAGCGGCGGCTTGAAGCCACTGAAGAACAGCCACGAAATCAGAAGCCCGACCCAGATCACAAATCCGAACAGGCTGACGAAATAGACCGCCGCGAGCTTGCCGAAACCCTGTTGCCAGAGCTTGCGGAAATCCGACAGCACGCCGATCGAGAAGAAGGTCAGGACAAAGAAAATCACCCGGAAGACATTCGCCTCACCGGCCGCCGCGGGAAGCGCCTTGGCGATTTGTGGCGTCGAGCCGAGCGCAAGCCAGAGCGAGACCGCAAACACCAGAATGAAGCCGAGGATGAACTTCGGGAATCGTTGCCAGATTTCGACCGGCTTGGCCTTGTCCGGCCCCTTGTCGATATGGTTGGTCCAGACGTAGCCGAGGATGAAGGCCCAGATGCCGATGAAGATATCGATGAAGATCTTCACCGTGGTCGTGGTCGCGAGAATCCAGCCCGGCTGGTACTTGATGCCTTCCGCCGCCGCCTTCGCCATGATCAGCGATTCGGTGATGCCGCCGCCGGCGACAGCCGCGCCGTCGGTCTTGATGGCAAGCCCGATCCAGGCGCCCGCCACCAGCGGCTCCTGCCACAGGAAAGTCTGGGCCAGAAACGGCAGGATCAGGACTTCAACGACCGCGAACACGACGACCAGCGATGACACCAGGATAGGCACCGCCGGCCGGGCCCTGATGGCCCCGCCCGTGGCAATCGCGGCCGCCACGCCGCAGATCGAAATGCCGGACGCCAGCGGAACCGACCATTCACGGGAAAAGCCGAACCATTTGCGCGCGACGTAATAGATGACGGCCCAGTAGATCAGATACGCCTCGATGATCGCGGCGGCGCCGCGCAACAACAAGGAGGACGCGAGATTCAACCGGCCCGCCGCCGTCACGGCGACGGTGGCGCCGAGAATCACGATCGCGATCTTGATATAGAGCTCGGGCCGGATCGCCTCCTTGAGCCAGTCCGCAAAGCGCGGAAAGAAATTGGCGATGACGAGCCCCGACAGCAGCGCCACGATGAAGCCGCCTTCATTGGTCAGCTTGAGCGACCAGGCGATGGCGAATTTCTGCTGCTCGGCGGGTGTCACCGCGGCCACATAGGCGTAACTGCCGACTATCCAGCTCGCATAGGCAATCGCGAACACCGCCGTGAACGCAAGCGCGAATTTCCTGACATCGCCGCCAAGCGTGACCACGCCGGCGCTCAACACCACGAGCAGCGCGGCGTAGGTGGCGAGCAAGGCACCGCCGCCGCCGAGCCAGGCATAGGCCTTGGCAAAAGGATTAAGCGCCTGGGAGAGATCGGTATAAACCGAGGTGGTGACGGCCCACCCCAGAAGGTCGGTCCCGCTGATGCTTACAAGGGCCGACCCGAACACCAAAAGGCCGATGACGACCGCAAGCCAGTCCTCGTTCAATCGAGCCTGCAGCGCCACGGGCTGCGAGACCTTGATCGCGATATCCGACATTCCACGTCCCCAAAATGATCCTTACGGAGCGCTCACGCGCTGCTCTCGTTCCACCCAAAGGATGATGGCGGCTGCTCCCCCTGTCGAGGACCGCGGAAAAATAGCGATATCCGCCCTGTCGCATCGGTGGCGGACGCAGTGTTTTTTCCAACGATCCGATTAAACGCAGTTCAATTCTTTTCCCGGAACGACGGGCCGGTCTTGGAAAAAAGCCCAACTATTCGGCAGCCGCAGAAGCCGGCTTTGCCGGCGTGACATTGACCGCGAGCTTGCCGTAGCGATCCGTGAAGGCCTCGGTGTCGATCTCCTCGAGTTCGATCGCGCCGCTCATCACGCCCGCCTTCCAGGCGTCGTGTTCCGGATCTTGCCGGAATTCAGGCATCACTTCGCTGGCGAACAGTTCGAGCGACTCGCAGATGTGCTCATGGCTGTTCTTGCCGGCCTGGTTGAGCAGGATGACCTGGTCGATGTGGGAGGTGCGGAACCGGCGCAATTTATTACGAATGGTCTGCGGCGAACCGATCAGGCCGCCGCGCAGCGCCGCTTCCTGGGCTTGCGGATTCTCACGCTTCCATTTGTTGTATTCGTCCCACATGTTGACGGTGCCGGGCGCCGGACGCTGGCGGTTTTGCGAGGCGCCGTAGTAGCGCAAGGCGAACTGGAAGAAGGTCGCGCCGTCCGCGCGCGCACGGGCCTCCTCATCGGTCTTGGCGCACATGAAGAACGACACCAGCGCCATGTTCGGATTGATCTCGTAGTCGGCGAGCTTGTTCAGCCGCTTTGTCATCGCGTTGTAATAGGCGTGCACCCAGGCATGCGCGGCGTCCGCGCTGACGAACTGGAAGCCGAGCGCGCCAAAGCCGTTGCGGCCGGCGCGTTCGATGGTCGGAAGCTGCGAGCATGCCATCCACAAGGGCGGGTGCGGCTTTTGTAGCGGTTTTGGCACCACGTTGCGCAGGGGAATATCGAAATACTTGCCATGATGTTCGGAGCCGCCGTCCTTGAACATCGGGAAAATGGCGCGGACGGCCTCCTCGAACACTTCCTTCTTGGTTTCCATGTCGCGACCGAACGGCGTCAATTCGGTAATGGAGGCGCTCTCGCCCATTCCGAATTCGCAGCGGCCGCGGCTCAAGAGATCGAGCACCGCGATGCGCTCGGCAACGCGCGCGGGGTGATTGGTGGTGAGCTGGAAAATGCCGTGGCCGAGCCGGATGTTTTTGGTACGCTGGCTCGCGGCGGCGAGGAAGGATTCCGGCGAGGGCGAGTGCGAATATTCCTCCAGGAAATGATGTTCCACCACCCAGGCATAGTCGTAGCCGAGCCGGTCGGCAGTCTCGAGTTGTGTCAGGGCATCCTGGTAAAGCCTGAGCTCATCGCCGGCCTGCCACGGACGCGGCAATTGCAGCTCGTAGAAGATGCCGAATTTCATGACGTCGCTCCCGCAACCGGCTTGTTGTCTTGCGCAGTTTAGTCGCGCCAAAGACCAAGGGAAGGGCCAAGTCCGGTCTCGGGCAGGCTGGGCACGATCCCCTCAAGGAGGCCCACGATCGAAGCGCTGGCCGGCGAAAACCTAAGAGGTCGGATCGTCGATAAATCGCTGCGGGTGCGCGAAGGCTTCAAGTTGTTCCTTGCTGTCGATGACAATCTCGCGGCCACGGATGCGCACGCCGTGTTCGGTCAACAGGGCGAGGCTCCGCGACAAATTCTCCCGCGTGGTGCCGATATGCGAGGCCAGCGTGCCGCGGTCGAACGGGACTACGATGTTTGCGTGAGCGGTGTCCTTGCGCGCCTCGGCCAGAATCCAGTTGGCAAGTCGCTCGACACTCGACCGCGCCATATAGCCCTTGAGCTTTTTGACTGACGATCGATAGGCCAGCGCCAGTTCCTGAGCCACGATGCGCGCAAATGCTACGTCCTGATCGAACACGGCACGGACGCGCGGCGCCGGAATTAGCAGAACGCGCGAGTCGGCCAATGTACGGGCGGAGTTTAGATAGGGCTGGTCGCTGACAACGGCGGCGAGAATGAACGTCGACACCGGGCTGATCAGCGAGATCCCCCACTCGTCGCCGTTCTGTTCGGTAAAGATCTCGGCCAGGCCCTCGACAAGGACATGCAGGAAGTCGGCGCGATCGCCCTCACGAAGCAGCATGATTCCGGTCGGGAACTGCTGGAGCAGCGCCGCATCGAGCAGGCTCGTGAGACTATCTTCCCTCATTGCGGAAAATAGCGGCAGGGTCTGCAACTGGGACATTTCGTGGGGGCGCAACAGGCTTCGCTCCTGGTCTTTGAGTTCGACACACGATTTTGACTTTTATCAAATGCAGATGTGACAAAAAGCAAGCCTTGGCGAGCTATCCGTCAATTTGCACCGCAACATTTGACATAATACGCAACTCTGAACCTCCCGTTTGATCCATCACAAACAGGCTCCTCCGGATTTGGTCATTTGTTCCCCCAACACGCTCTCGTTTGGGGATTCTCATGGCCACCGCAGACTCAGGAACCGTACATCAAGGCCGGGCACTCTGGCTTTCGACCATTTCATTCACGATTTGCTTCGCGGTCTGGACGATTTTTTCGATCATCGGCATCCGGATCAAGCAGGAGCTTGGGCTGAACGACACCCAGTTCGGCCTCTTGGTCGGCACACCCATCCTGAGCGGCTCGCTGATCCGCCTCGTCCTTGGAATCTGGACCGATCAATATGGCGGGCGTCGCGTCTACACCGTCGTCATGCTGGCGGCCGCGGCGGCAACCTACCTGCTGACGTGGGCGCACACCTATCCTGAATTTCTTGTCGCCGCGCTCTTTGTCGGCATTGCCGGCGGTTCGTTCGCCGTCGGCATCGCTTACGTCTCGCGCTTCTATCCGACGGGCAAACAGGGCACGGCGCTTGGCATCTTTGGCGCCGGCAATGTCGGCGCCGCCGTGACGAAATTCCTCGCACCGTTCGTGCTGGTTGCCTATGGCTGGCAGACCGTCGCCCAGGTCTGGGCTCTCGTCATTGCCGCGATGGGAATTATTTTCTGGCTCTTCTCCGAGGAAGACCCGGTCGTTCGCGCGCGACGAGAGAAGAACGAGAAGCCGAAAAGCGCGTGGCTGGAGCTGGAGCCGCTCAAGAACGTCCAGGTGTGGCGCTTCGCACTGTATTACTTCTTCGTGTTCGGCGCATTTGTCGCGTTGTCGCTGTGGCTGCCGCAATATCTCATCAAGGTCTACGGCGTAGACATCACGACCGCCGGCATGATGGCGGCGATGTTCTCGTTCCCGGCCAGCGTGTTCCGCGCCTATGGCGGCCATCTCGCGGACCGCTACGGCGCGCGGCGGGTGATGTACTGGACATTTCTCGTCGCAGTGGTCGCGACTTTCGTTCTGTCTTACCCACCCACCGATTACCTGGTGAAGACGGTCAACGGCACCATCGGCTTCCATCTGGAAATGGGGTTGGTGCCCTTCACGGTGACGGTATTCGTGCTCGGCTTCTTCATGGCGCTGGGCAAGGCGGCGGTCTACAAGCACATCCCGGTTTACTATCCGAACAGTGTCGGCGCCGTGGGCGGGCTGGTCGGCATGATCGGCGGCCTTGGCGGCTTCGTGCTCCCGATCGCATTCGGTGCGCTTGTCGACCTCACCGGCCTCTGGACCAGCTGCTTCATGCTCTTGTTCCTGCTGGTGACAGGTGCGCTGATCTGGATGCACGTTTCGATCCGACAGATGGAACGCGGCGTGGTCGGCGAAGCGCTGAAGAAGCTTCCCGAACTCCCCGAGATGGAGGAGATTCACAAGCCCGAGCACGTTGGCGCCTTGTCCGGCGCCGTGCTCACCGACTGGCGTCCGGAGGACAAGACCTTCTGGGAAAATTCGGGGCGCGCCATCGCGCGGCGCAATCTCTGGATATCGATACCGGCGCTGTTGCTGTCGTTCGCGATCTGGCAGGTGTGGTCGGTGGTGGTGGCGAAACTGCCGTCGGTCGGCTTCAAGTTCACCACGGCCGAGCTGTTCTGGCTGGCGGCCTTGCCCGGCATCTCCGGCGCGGTGTTGCGCATCTTCTATTCGTTCATGGTGCCGATCTTCGGTGGCCGGTTGTGGACCACGCTCGCAACCTGGTCGCTGATGATCCCCGCCGTCGGCATCGGTTACGCCGTGCAGACGCCATCGACGCCTTATCCGGTGTTTCTGGCGCTGGCACTGCTGTGCGGGTTCGGCGGCGGCAATTTTGCCTCCTCGATGGCCAACATCTCCTTCTTCTTCCCGCGCGCGGAAAAGGGCAACGCGCTCGCGCTCAATGCCGGCCTCGGCAATCTCGGGGTCAGCGTCGTGCAGTTCGTTGTCCCGCTCGTGATCACGGCCGGCGTATTCGGCTGGTTCGGCGGCGATCCGGCGATGGTTGCGAGCGGAACGCAGCAGGTGCCGCTGTGGCTGCAGAACGCGGGCTTCATCTGGGTGCCGTTCATCGCAGCCAGCGCTTTCGCCGCCTGGTTCGGCATGAATGACATCGCATCCGCGAAGGCCTCGTTCTCGGATCAGGCCGTGATCTTCCAGCGCAAGCACAACTGGATCATGTGCCTGCTCTACACCGGCACGTTCGGTTCGTTCATCGGCTACTCCGCCGGCTTCCCGTTGCTGGCCAAGACCCAGTTTCCGAGCGTTGATGCGTTGCAATTCGTCTTCATCGGACCTTTGGTCGGCGCCTTGTCGCGTTCGGCCACGGGCTGGGTCGCCGACAGATGGGGCGGCGGACGCGTCACGCTCTGGGTTTTCGGTCTGATGATGGTCGGCGTGCTCGGAATTCTCTATTTCCTCGGCATCAAGGACCAACCGGGCGCGTTCTGGGGCTTCTTCGCCATGTTCCTGGTGCTGTTCTTCGCGACCGGGGTCGGCAACGCCTCCACGTTCCAGATGATCCCAAACATCATGCGCAAGGAAATCGACCGCCTGATGCCCGGCGCCGACGCGATCACCCGACAGCGGCAGGCCGAAAAGGAATCGGCTGCGATCACCGGCTTCACGTCCGCGATTGCCGCCTTCGGGGCGTTCTTCATTCCGAAATCCTACGGAACGTCGATCGATCTCACCGGCGGCGTGCAGGCCGCGTTGTGGGGCTTCTTCATCTTCTATGTGATCTGCATCGTGATCACCTGGGCCGTTTACACCCGCAAGGGCGGCCTGCTTCACGACATTGAACGCGGTGGACGGATTTCGCCCGCCGTTCAGCCTGCGCAATAAGGAGAGTACGGATGAGCCATTTTCTGGACAGGCTGTCGTTTTTCACCCGCGCCAAAGCGGAATTCGCCGATGGTCTCGGCGTGATGACGACGGAGGATCGCTCCTGGGAGGACGGCTATCGCAAGCGCTGGCAGCACGACAAGATCGTGCGTTCGACCCACGGCGTGAATTGCACCGGTTCCTGCTCGTGGAAAGTCTACGTCAAGGGCGGCATCGTCACTTGGGAAACCCAGCAGACCGACTATCCGCGCACGCGCCCTGATCTTCCAAATCACGAGCCGCGCGGCTGCGCGCGAGGCGCCAGCTACAGCTGGTATCTTTATTCGGGCAATCGGGTGAAATACCCGCTGGTGCGCTCGCGTCTGTTGAAGCTGTGGCGCGAAGCGCGCGTGTTGATGACGCCGGTGGCGGCGTGGAAGTCGATCGTCGAGGATCCGAAAAAGCGCGCGGCCTATGTGCAGAAGCGTGGCCTCGGCGGCTTCGTCCGCGCCAGCTGGGCCGAGGTCAATGAGATCGTCGCTTCGGCAAACGCCTACACCGCCAAGACCTACGGTCCCGATCGCGTGTTCGGCTTCTCGCCGATCCCGGCGATGTCGATGGTGAGTTACGCCGCAGGTGCGCGCTATTTGTCGCTGCTCGGCGGCGTCTGCATGTCGTTCTACGACTGGTATTGCGACCTGCCGCCGGCGTCGCCGCAGACCTGGGGCGAGCAGACCGACGTGCCGGAAAGTGCCGACTGGTACAATTCGGGCTTTCTCATTCTGTGGGGCTCGAACGTCCCGCAGACCCGCACCCCCGACGCGCATTTCTACACCGAGGTTCGCTACAAGGGCGCCAAGAGCGTCGTGATCTGCCCGGACTATTCGGAAGCCTCGAAATTCGCCGATCTCTGGGTGTCGCCGAAGCAAGGTACCGACGCCGCATTGGCGATGGCGATGGGCCACGTCATCCTGAAGGAATTCCACGTCGATCGGCAGGCCAAATATTTCAACGATTACGCGCGCCAGTATACGGATATGCCATTTCTGGTGCGTCTGGTGAAATCCGAAGGTCGGCTCGTGCCTGAGCGGTTCGTGCGCGCCTCGGATTTCGCCACTTCCCTCGATGAGGCCAACAATCCCGAATGGAAAACGGTCGCCTTTGACGAGGCGACCGGCGGGATCGTGGTGCCGAACGGCTCCGTCGGCTTCCGCTGGGGCGACAAGGGCAAATGGAATCTGGAAGAACGGGATTCCAAGAGCCGCGAGACCAAGCTTCGGCTTTCGCTCGCCGACGTCAAGGACGAACTCGCCGATGTCGCCTTCCCTTATTTTGGCAATCGCGAGCACGATCATTTCCAGGGAACCGACCACCCCGACGTTCTCACGCGCAAGGTGCCGGCCAAGCGCATCGCGTTGAAGGACGGCGAGACGCTGGTGGCGTCGGTCTACGATCTTTTTGTCGCCAATTACGGTGTCGATCGCGGCTTCGGCGGCGAGCATCTCGGCAAGAGCTATGACGACGTCGCGCCCTATACCCCGGCCTGGGCGGAAAAGATCACCGGCGTGCCGCGCAACCAGATCATTACGGTGGCGCGCGAATTCGCGGGCAATGCCGAAAAGACCGGCGGCCGCTCGATGGTGATCGTCGGTGCCGGGTTGAACCACTGGTACCATATGGACATGAACTACCGCGGCATCATCAACATGCTGGTGATGTGCGGATGTGTTGGACAGTCCGGCGGCGGGTGGTCGCACTATGTCGGCCAGGAGAAATTGCGGCCGCAATCCGGCTGGACGCCGCTTGCCTTCGCTCTCGACTGGGGCCGACCGCCCCGACAGATGAACTCGACGTCGGCATTCTACGCCCACACCGATCAGTGGCGTTACGAGACGCTCGACATCAAGGAGATCTTGTCGCCGACGGCGCCGGCCGGGCCTTGGGATGGCGCGCTGATCGACTACAATGTGCGCGCCGAGCGGATGGGCTGGCTGCCTTCCGCGCCGCAGCTGCAAACCAATCCGATCGAGGTCGCCAAACTCGCGGCCGCTTCGCGCCTTGAGCCGAAGGATTACGTCGCCAAGGCGCTGAAGTCGGGCGAGCTGCAACTATCGTGCGACGACCCGGACAATCCGAAGAACTGGCCCCGCAACCTGTTCGTCTGGCGCTCCAATCTCCTTGGCGCCTCCGGCAAGGGCCACGAATATTTCCTGAAACATCTGCTCGGCACCAAGCACGGCGTGTTGGGCAAGAATCTCGGCGAGGACGGCAAGAAGAAGCCTGCCGAGGTGAAGTGGCACGACGAAGCGCCGGAGGGAAAACTCGACCTTCTGGTGACGCTCGACTTCCGGATGTCAACGACCTGCATGTATTCGGACATCGTGCTGCCGACCGCGACCTGGTACGAGAAGGACGATCTCAACACGTCCGACATGCATCCGTTCATCCATCCGCTGTCGGCGGCGATTGATCCGGTCTGGGAATCGCGCAGCGACTGGGACATCTACAAGGGCATTGCGGAAGCCTTCTCGAAGGTCGCGCCGGAAGTGCTCGGAGTGGAGAAGGATGTCGTCCTCACGCCGATCATGCACGATAGCCCCGGTGAAATCGCCCAACCCTTCGACGTGAAGGACTGGAAGAAGGGCGAGATCGATCCGATACCTGGCAAGACCATGCCGGCGGTCACCGTGGTCGAACGCGATTATCCAAACCTCTACAAGCGCTTCACCTCGCTGGGCCCGCTGATGAATAAGCTCGGCAATGGCGGCAAAGGCATGAGCTGGAATACCGATCACGAGGTCGATCTGCTCAAGAAACTCAATGGTACCGTGACCGAGGACGGCGCGACCAAAGGCCTCGCCCGCATCGACAGCGCCATCGACGCCTGCGAAGTCATCTTGAGTCTCTGCCCCGGAAACCAACGGCGAGGTCGCGGTCAAGGCCTGGGCGTCGCTGGAAAACTTCACCGGGCGAAATCACACCCATCTCGCCATCCCGAAGGAAGACGAGAAGATAAGGTTCCGCGACGTGGTCGCGCAGCCACGCAAGATCATCTCCTCGCCAATCTGGTCGGGCCTGGAGTTGGAGAAGGTCTGTTACAACGCGGGCTACACCAACGTCCACGAACTGATCCCGTGGCGTACGCTGACCGGCCGTCAGCAGCTCTACCAGGATCACCTGTGGATGCGCGCCTTCGGCGAGGGCTTTTGCGTCTATCGGCCGCCGATTGACACCAAGACGGTCAAGCCGGTGATCGATCGCAAGCCGAACGGCAACGCCTCGGTGGTGTTGAACTTCATCACGCCGCATCAGAAGTGGGGCATCCACTCCACCTACACCGACAACCTCCTGATGCTGACGCTGTCGCGCGGCGGGCCAATCGTGTGGATAAGCGAGATCGACGCCAAGGCCGCAGGGATCGTCGACAACGACTGGATCGAGGCTTTCAACACCAATGGTGCGCTGGTGGCGCGTGCTGTGGTCTCGCAGCGCGTCAAGCAGGGCATGTGCATGATGTATCATGCACAGGAGAAGATCGTGAACGTGCCGGGCTCAGAGCAGACCGGCCAGCGCGGTGGCATCCACAATTCCGTCACCCGCGTCGTTCTCAAGCCGACGCACATGATCGGCGGCTACGCGCAACAAGCCTACGGCTTCAATTATTACGGCACGGTCGGCGCCAACCGCGACGAATTCGTGATCGTCCGAAAAATGTCGAAGGTCGACTGGCTGGATACGCCCGAAGCCGACCAGCCTGGTACCCCCCGTCTGGAGGCCGCACAATGAAGATCCGCGCTCAAATCGCCATGGTGCTGAACCTCGACAAGTGCATCGGGTGTCACACCTGCAGCGTCACCTGCAAGAACGTGTGGACCAGCCGCGAAGGCATGGAATACGCGTGGTTCAACAACGTCGAGACCAAGCCCGGCATCGGCTACCCCAAGGACTGGGAAAACCAGGCGCGCTGGAAGGGCGGCTGGAAACGCAAGCGAAATGGTTCGATCGAGCCGCGGATCGGCGGCAAGTGGCGGGTGTTGGCGAACATCTTCGCCAATCCGGATTTGCCGGAGATCGACGATTATTACGAGCCCTTTACGTTCGACTATCAGCATCTGCAGCAGGCGCCGGAAATGAAGGCGATGCCGACCGCCCGTCCGCGTTCGCTGATTTCGGGTGAGCGCATCGAGAAGATCGAGTGGGGACCGAATTGGGAGGAAATCCTCGGCGGCGAATTCGCCAAACGCTCGCAGGACTACAATTTCGAAGGCGTGCAGAAGGACATCTACGGCCAGTTCGAAAACACTTTCATGATGTATTTGCCGCGGCTGTGCGAGCATTGCCTGAATCCGGCTTGCGTCGCGGCTTGCCCGTCCGGCGCGATCTACAAGCGCGAGGAAGACGGCATCGTGCTGATCGACCAGGACAAGTGCCGCGGCTGGCGCATGTGCGTCTCCGGCTGTCCTTACAAGAAAATCTATTACAATTGGTCGTCGGGCAAATCGGAAAAGTGCATCTTCTGCTATCCGCGCATCGAGGCCGGCCAGCCGACCGTGTGTTCGGAGACCTGCGTGGGCCGCATCCGCTATCTCGGCGTGGTGCTGTATGACGCCGACCGGATCGCGGAGGCGGCCAGCAAGCCGGACGAGCGCGACCTCTATCAGGCCCAGCTCGACGTGTTCCTCGACCCGAACGATCCGAAAGTGATTGCTGAAGCCGAAAGGCAGGGCATCCCCCACGCGTGGCTGGACGCCGCCAAGATCTCGCCGATCTGGAAGATGGCGATGGAGTGGAAAGTCGCCTTCCCCCTGCACCCGGAATACCGCACCTTGCCGATGGTCTGGTACGTGCCGCCGCTGTCGCCGATTACCTCGGCGGCGTCGGCTGGCAAGATCGGGCTGGACGGCGAGATGCCCGACGTCAAATCGCTGCGCATTCCCATGCGGTATCTCGCCAATCTGCTGACGGCGGGCGACGAGAAGCCAGTGACACTGGCGCTGGAGCGCATGCTGGCGATGCGCGCCTATATGCGGGCAAAGACCATCGACGGCGTTGTGGATGCAGCCATCGCCAGGCGCGTCGGGCTTGAGCCCGCCCAGATCGACGAAATGTACCAGATCATGGCGATCGCCAACTATGAAGACCGCTTCGTGATCCCGACCGCGCATCGCGAACTCGGCGCCGACGCCTACGACATGCGCGGCTCCTGCGGCTTCACCTTCGGCAATGGCTGCTCCGGCGGCGAGAGCGAGACCAACCTGTTCGGTTCGCCGCGCAAGGCCAAGAACCCGATGGAGATCGCGTGATGAGAACGTTCAAGGTGCTGTCGGCGCTGCTCAGCTATCCAACCGCAACGCTGATCGAAGCCGCTCCGGAATTTCTCACCGTGCTCGACGCTGAAAGGCTTGCGCCCACGGCATGCCGGCGCAACCTCGATACGCTGATCGAGGAGATCGCCATTGGCGATCTCTACGACCTCCAGGAGCGTTACGGTCTGCTATTCGACCGCAGCAAGACCCTGGCGCTGCATTTGTTCGAGCACGTTCACGGCGAAAGTCGCGACCGCGGCCAGGCCATGGTCGATCTCAAGGCGATGTATGAAACGGCCGGGCTCATGATCGCGGCCAACGAACTGCCGGATTTTGTGCCGCTGTTCCTCGAATTCCTGTCGACCCAGCCCGTCGGGGAAGCGCGAGAACTGCTCGGACAGACCGCGCATATCTTCGCTGCGCTGGCCGAGCGGCTTGGCCGCCGTCAATCAAGTTACAAGGCGGTCTTCGATGCGCTGGTCGCAATCGCAGCCGAAACGCCCAGGCGCGATATCGTCGACGAATTGCTGAAGGCTCCGGATAGCGATCCGATGGATCTCGTGGCGCTTGATGCAGCCTGGGAAGAGGAAGAAGTGCGGTTCGGCCCCGGCTCGCAAGGCCAGGGTGCCTGCGGCCATGAAGGTCTGATCGCGAAACTTCGCCACGCCAGGCGCGCCGTCGATCCCGCGCCGCCATCATCCCCGCAGTAGGAGCGAAGTCATGCAGACGCTCAATTCAATCGTGTTCGGCTGGTATCCCTATCTCTGCCTGACCGTATTCCTGTTCGGCAGCCTGTTCCGCTTCGATCGTGAGCAATACACCTGGCGGACCGGATCAAGCCAGCTGTTGCGGCGCAGGCAACTGGTCTGGGGTTCCAACCTCTTCCACGTCGGCATTCTCTTCATCTTCTTCGGCCATTTGTTCGGATTGGAGACGCCGATCTGGGTGTTCGACATGCTCGGCGTGTCGCACGGCTTCAAGCAGGTGCTGGCGATCGTCGCCGGCGGCGTGGCCGGCCTGATGTGTCTGGTCGGAATTGCGCTATTGACGCATCGGCGGCTGTTCGACCCGCGCATCCGCGCCAATTCCTCGTTCGGCGACACCGCGATCCTGCTGCTGTTGTTCGCGCAATTGCTGCTCGGTCTTGCGACCATCCCGGTTTCGATGGGTCATCTCGACGGCCATGAAATGGTGAAATTCATGGCTTGGGCGCAGGGCATCCTGACGCTGCAGCCTGGGGTTGCCGCCAACATTCTGGACGTGCATCCGATCTTCAAAGCGCACTTGGTGCTAGGCATGACGATCTTTCTCGTCTTCCCGTTTACACGGCTGGTTCACGTCTGGAGCGCGCCGGTCTGGTATCTCGGCCGCCGCGGCTATCAGGTCGTGCGCAGCCGTGACGGACGCGCGCGTCCACTTCAGCCCGCGGAGTAGCCCATGAATTGCTCGGTCACGAACACGCTGCCGAAGCCGAAGACCATCAGCGTCAACGGCACAGTAATCGCGCGCGAAATCATCGCGCGCGAGGTGCAGAACCATCCCGCGGAAAAGCCGATCCTGGCCTGGCAGGCGGCGGCGCGGGCACTGGTCGTGCGTGAACTGCTGCTGCAGGAAGCCAGACGCCTTGGCATCGAGGCCGAGCCGCTGCGCGATCCCGAGGGGCGCAGTGAAACCTCGGAAGAGGCGGCGATGCGCGAGCTGATCGAGCAGGAAGTCGTCACGCCTGAGCCCGACGAGGCCGCATGCGTGCGGTTCTATGAGCAGAACCGCGCGCGCTTCCGTTCCGGCGATCTTTATGAGGCCGCCCACATCCTGATCGCCGCGCCGCGTAGCGATCCCGCCGCGCGAACCGCCGCGCGGGTGACAGCGGACGCGATCGTATTGGCCGTCCGGGCCGATCCCGCTCTATTTGCGGAGTTCGCGCGCAGTCATTCCGACTGCAAGACCTCGGCCGAAAACGGCGGTCGGCTCGGCCAGCTGACGCGCGGCCAGACGGTGGCGGAATTCGATGCCGCGCTCGAGCGCATGCGGCCCGGCGAGTTCGCCGTCGCCGAAACCCGCTACGGCTTTCACGTAGTCCGGCTCGACCACCACGCGCCGGGCCAGCTGCTGCCGTTCGAGCTCGCCCGCGACCGCATCGCAGACTATCTCGCAACCAGCGTCCAGCACCGTGCGCTGGCGCAATACGTCTCGGTGCTGGCCGGCCGCGCTGAAATCACCGGGATAACGCTCGCGGCATCGGCGTCGCCGCTGGTGCAATAGGAGAGCTGACATGCAGCTTGGCGAGATCATCAGGAGCTTCAGCGAGGAAGCGCCCGCAAACGAGGCACTGCTTGCCTGCAACGACATCGTGCTGTTCGCGCGGGTTCGCGACGCCGCGGAGCACCACGAGGAGACGACAGGCGAATACGCGGCGGGCGCGGTACGGCGCTTTGCCAATCTCGCGGTGAGCGAGGACTGGCTCGGGTTGATGAATGTGATCGAGCGCGCCGACGATCCCGGCATCGACTGCCTGACTTACATGGTCAAGTGGTCGCTGAAGCACGATGAAGCGCCGTCGGTTCCCGCGCATCAGGGGTGCAGCTGTGGAGGGAACGGGGGCTGCTCGTGAATCGCGAGCCCGCCCACGCAGACACGGCAGTCGACTCGCGTGGCCTTGCCCGGATCGGCATCCTCGTGATCTCGGACCGCGCCAGCCGCGGCGAATACAGCGACGAGAGCGGCAAGGCGATCGACGATTTCCTGACCAGGACGGTGCGGTCGAACTGGATAGCGGTGATGAAGATCGTTCCCGATGGCGTCGACAGCGTCGCCGAAGCATTGGTCGAAATGTCCGACCGGGAGGACTGCGACCTCGTGTTGACCACCGGCGGCACAGGTCCGTCGCCGCGCGACCTGACGCCGGAAGGAACGCGCAAGGTGATCACGCGGGAATTGGCGGGCTTTGGCGAATTGATGCGCAGCATCAGCCTGAAACAAGTGCCGACTGCCATTCTGTCGCGCCAGACCGCGGGAACGCGCGGACATTGCCTGATCGTCAATCTGCCGGGACGCCCCTCGGCGATCGATGTCTGTCTGAACGCTGTCTTCCCGGCGATCCCCTACTGCCTTGACCTGATAGGTGCCCGCCCAATTGAGGTGAATCCCGATCTCTGTCAGGCCTTTCGCCCGGGCTCATGAACCTTGATCGGCGACTTGCACCGATCATGCGAATGGTTAGTTTTAGGTCTCGTGAGTCGTGGCCTCGCGCACGGCCCTCCCCCACCCGAGACCCCAAGCATATCCTTACGTGACCACCTTTACGCCGCATCAGGATTCCGCGCTGAAGGCCGTTGCCGACTGGCTGAAGGCCAAGCCCGGCCGGAACGGCACCCCGCCGGTGTTCCGCCTGTTCGGCTATGCCGGCACCGGCAAGACCACGCTGGCACGCCACATCGCAGACGACGTCGATGGCGAGGTGAAATTCGCCGCCTTCACCGGCAAGGCGGCGCTGGTGATGCGCAACAAGGGTTGCGACAACGCCTCCACGATTCATTCGCTGATCTACCGCGCCCGTGAATCGGGAGTTGAACAGCCAAGCTTCGAATTGTGGGACGATGCGCCGGCCTCAAAGGCCAAGCTGATCGTGATCGACGAATGCTCGATGGTGGACGCCGAACTCGGCCGCGACCTGATGTCGTTCGATTGCCCGCTGTTGGTGCTCGGCGATCCGGCGCAGTTGCCGCCGATTCAGGGCGGCGGCTTCTTCACCGATTGCGAGCCTGACGCGATGCTGACCGAGGTGCATCGCCAGGCACAGAACGATCCGATCGTGCGGATGTCGATGGATGTCCGCGAAGGCCGCGAGCTCGAGATCGGACGCCACGGCGAAAGCGAGGTGGTGTCGCGCACTGAGCTCGATCCGGACCGGGTGATGAGCGCCGATCAAGTTCTGGTCGGGCGCAACAACACCCGCCGCGCCTACAACATGCGGGTGCGCGAGAAGCAGAACATCGAAGATCCCCTGCCGGTCGCGGGCGACAAGCTGGTTTGCCTGCGCAATAACCGCAAGAAGGGGCTGTTCAATGGGGGATTGTGGCGCGTGAAGTCGCGTACGCAGTCACGATCGAAGTCGCGCATCATCAGCATGCGATTGGCACCGGACGAAGAATTCGGCCACAAGGTGACGAAAGTCTCGGTGCGCGGCGACTGTTTCGAGGGCGGGATCGAGACGATCCCCTGGGAGCAGCGCAAGCCCTATGACGAGTTCGATTATGGCTACGTGCTCACGGTGCACAAGTCGCAGGGCTCGCAATGGGACGATGTGGTGCTGTTCGACGAGAGCTTTGCGTTCCAGGACAGCCGCGCCCGCTGGCTCTACACCGGCATCACGCGGGCGGCCAAGCGGCTGAGCGTGGTGGTGTAGCTATGCTCTTTAGGGCATTGCGAGCCAACAACGTTGGACTGCGTCATTTCCGGGATGTGCGTTAGCACCTGACCCGGAATCCGGCTCCTCCCGATGCCGGTCTCGCCGGGCGGGAATGCCCCGAAATGCCCGGCCTAACTCACGAACTCGTGTGGATTCGGCGGTAACAAAGACGGCTTTGTCCCGTATCTTGGGGACCAGTCGGGGCCAATTGCGAACCGCCACTACCGCCTTAAATTGCGCTCCATCCAATCCACTGCCTCCAAGAGGAAGCCCATGTCCCCTCGCCAACTCAGCCGTCTTTCGCTTTGCGTCGCCGCCATCGGCCTGCTCGCCACGTTCAAGATCGCGCCGTCGCTGGCCGCCGAAGAGGCCGTGATCATACCGCCGCCCGCCGTGGACGTTCAGGCCGGTAGCGGCATCCAGACCGCCGTGGTTGCGGGTGGATGCTTCTGGGGCGTGCAGGGCGTGTTCCAGCACACCGCGGGCGTCGTCAACGCGGTGTCCGGATATGCCGGCGGCAGCAAGATGACCGCCGACTACAACATGGTCTCCAGCGGCACGACGGGGCACGCGGAATCCGTCGAGATCAAATACGATCCGAAAAAGATCAGCTACGGCAGGATTTTGCAGATCTTCTTCTCGGTCGCGCACGATCCTACGCAACTCAACCGCCAGGGACCGGACACCGGCACGCAATATCGCTCGGCGATCTTCACAACCAATGACGATCAGAAGCAGGTCGCAGAGGCCTATATCGCGCAGCTCAACGCGGCGAAGGTCTACAAGAAGCCGATCGTGACCAAGGTCGGGCCGCTGGAAGGGTTTTTTCCGGCGGAAGCCTACCATCAGGATTACCTGACGCTGCACCCGAACCAGCCTTATATCGCCTATAACGACATTCCGAAGGTCGAAAACCTGAAGAAGATCTTCGCCGAGAATTATATCGAGAAGCCGACGCTGGTGAGCAGTGTAAAGGTCACCAACTGAGGCCGATTCCGACCAAAGGAGATTCCATGCCCGACGCCAAGGTGATGCCAAAGGTCGAAAAGAGCGAGGCCGAGTGGCGCAAGGAACTGACGCCGATGCAGTATGCGGTGCTGCGCGAGAAGGCGACCGAACGGCCGTTCTCCGGCGAGTACGAGCATGACCAGCGGAAGGGCACCTATATCTGCGCCGGCTGCGGACAAAGGCTGTTTGAATCCGATGCCAAGTTCGATTCCGGCTGCGGCTGGCCGAGTTTTTCTCAGCCGGCGGCGGAGGGCCAAATCGACGAAGAGCGCGACTTCAGCCACGGCATGATCCGCACCGAAGTGCTTTGCTCGCGCTGCAACGGCCATCTCGGCCACGTTTTTGAGGACGGGCCTGCGCCAACCGGATTGCGCTACTGCATCAATTCGGCGGCGCTGAAGCTTGAGCCAAAATAGAACCTGCAGGGTTCCATCGCTGGAACCAAAGGGCGGGATGTGCTTTTCTCCGAAGGCTGCGCGGCGGATTTATCGGCCGGCCGTGCACCTCTCGGGGAGAGTGCCATGTCGCTCGGAACGATACTCATCATCATCGTCATTCTTTATCTGCTCGGCGGGTGGAGCGGCCGCTTTGGCGGCTATGGCTATGGGCGGGGCCATTCCGGGATGGGCCTTGGCGGGGTGATTTTGGTCGTGCTGATCGTCCTGCTCTTGCTCGGCAAGCTGTAAGTCTCCCAAGTATCTGTAAGTACAGGGATTATTTCCGACCTGGTGTTGTGGAACCGGGATTCATCATCAGGCCGGTCAGGAGTCGCATTTCTCGCAAACAGGCCTATATTAAGGTCTGTCCTGAAATGACGTGTACCGGCGCACTCGCTTGATGTGCGCGCCCGTGCGATCTGTTCGCGACGTCGTTCGCGTTCTCACTAAAAAGAACAGAGGTCCCCGACCATGGCTTCCTTCAGCTTCAACACTGCTGCCGAATTGTTTCCTGCCGCGATCCGCAAAAAGAAGCGGGCTGGTTTCGCATATCGGCGTTTTGGTACTGCTGCCGAAGCGGTTCGCTTCGCGATCGAGGAATTGCCGGCGGATTCGCTGAACGGCGCCTATCTGCAGGTCGATGAGGCCCGCTTCGACCAGAGCGGCATCCGCTCGCTCTATGAGAGCCAGGATTTTCCGTTGCCGCGCCGGCCCCGCGCGCCGCAGCCTGCGCCCGCCAGCGACAAGGCGGACACCGAGGCCGCTTAACTTCACGCGTCGACCAAACCCGCCCTCTGAGCGATCCGAGGGCGCTTTCATGCGTTTCGTGCCAAAGCGAGATGACTTTTCTTCGAATCGTCATCGCGCTCTATTTTTTTACTGGAGCACGACCTTTCGGAAAACCGGGATCCACTTTGCGCTAACGCGGCCCTTCGGGTCCGGATCGTGCTCTAGCGCGGCTGTTTGTCCAGCCAGCGCCGCAACAATCGCACATTGCGCATGTTGGCGCGAAACAGCACGTCGAATGCGTCGCCGGCGAGCGGCACCATTCCAACCACACCATCGACCGCGACATTGCCGAGCATCCGCGTGGTGACGTGCCAGGGCGCACCAAGCGCGCGCGCTTCCCGCACCAGCCACAACGAAAACGCCGTCGCAACGAGATCGCCGATCACCGGGATCAACCGGATGATGCCGTCGACGCCGTAGCGGATCTTGGTGCCCGGCAGGATGAAGGCGATGTCCAGAAGCTTCGCCAGCGCCTCGATCCGCGCCAGCCGCTGCTCGCGGGTAAGATCGCCGAACGGATTGGCGGCCGAATGGCCGAAATCAAAGCGCAAACGCTGGAACCGATCTCCCAACAATTCCTGCGGAATCTCGCGCCCGTCCTGATCGATCACCGGGCCGCGCGCCCTCGTCTCCCGGAAGGATCCGCCGGAAGCTCTGCGAAAACGCCAATCGTCGGGCGCAAGGATTTCTTCGTTCGACATCGCCATCAGATGGGTAACACGCAAGGCGGCTGCAAGTTGCGTCATGGGGTCGCATTGAGCAACCCAGGCCGTCACGCCATCGCCGGCTCGTCGATCGCCCGATGCGCCACCCACGACGCCACCATGGCGGGCATGAGGCCGACCAGGCCGTACATGATGAATTGGAACGCGCCGCTGTCCGGCCCTCGCGAGCCGTAGGCAAATTCCGCCATCACAAAAGCAATCACGCCCACGATCAGCATACGAACGACGGGGCCAATTCGTTTGACGTGAAAGAGAATATCATCGACCGCGCCGATCATCAGCGCCGGAATGACGCCGAACAGATAGCTGAATTGCAGCGTCTTGGCGAACACTGCGAGCAGCTTTTCCGCCTCCGACAGACTCGGCGGATGGCTCCAGTAGCCGGACATCACGGTGGTCGTCAGCAGAAGCCAAAACCCGCCGAGTGGCGGCGCCAACGCTGCAAAGATCGCATACCGCTTCATCCCGCACCCCGCACGTGTTGATCTAGCTATAGCAGCCCTGTTTCGGCGAAAAAGAAAAATAAGACCGCCAGGTGGCCTTGGAACTTGAAAATGGTAAGACGGTAAGATAGCTTACAATATGAACCGCATTTCCAGCCGGCCCGCCATGTTCTCGAAGGTTTCGGTCAAGAGTCAGACCGTAATTCCTCGCGAAGTGCGCGAACAACTCAAGCTGAAACCCGGCGACACCCTGCGGTATCGAATCACCAACAATGGCATCCTGCTCGATAAGGCGACCGAAGCAGGAGATGACCCGTTCGTATCGTTTTCCGAATGGACGTCCGAGGCCGACGAAAAGGCCTATGGTGGATTGTAACCGAGGTTTCTTAGGCCCGTCATGGTTGGGCTTGACCCGGCGGCCATCCGCGCCTTGCTTTCCGCGTGAGGGGATGCGGTGAGCAAACGAGCGCTCCCCGCCACCAACTCTCAATTCGACGCCTTCGACATCGTCGTAGTGCCATTTCCCTATGCCGACCGTCTTGCCGAAAAGCGTCGCCCGGCCCTGGTTGTTTCGAATCGCAAGCTCGCGCCTTTCGGGCTGATCTGGGTGGCGATGATTACGAGTTCCGAAAACGCCCCATGGTCGTGCGATGTCACGATCGTCGATCTCGCGCGTGCTGGTCTGCCTGCGCCGTCCGTTGTGCGCGCAGCGAAGATCGCCTGCATAGAGCCTGCACGGATCGAACGTCGCGCCGGGAGGCTCGACAAGACGACAGCAAAAGCCGTGGCCCAGAAGTTGAAAGGATTTTTGGGAAGCGGTTGAAGTCCGGCGTCTTATGCAAACAAATCGCGAGGACGCTTTCAAAGCTGAAGATTCTATTGAGAGAGCAGCTAGCGCGAGATGGATTTAAGCGTCATATCTTTTTCGCCTAAGTGAAAAATACAAGCCGTTCGGCAGGTTGACTGCCGAACCCATAGCTGCTCCGCCCTACTCGCCCCAGGCCGCGAACGCCTCATTGAAGGCGCGCTCGCCGGGGGCGCCCTTCTCGATGGCGATGATGGCGCGGCGCTGGTTGACGTAGACCAGCGGCACGTCGAACCACGAGCGTTCCTTCAGGAGCTGCAGGTTGCGCGCGCGGTCGGCGTCGACATTCGACAGGCCCACCAGGAAGAAGCCGTCGGTGACCTTGACGGCGAGACCCGCCAGCGGTGTGCCACGCGCCTGCTCGTTGGATTTCATCAGGATGCCCGGTACGTTGCTGACGCCGCCGCCGGAGAAATCCGGCGGCAGGATGAAGGTCAGTTCCGCGGTGTGGCTCGCCGGCAGCGACGTGTCGGTGTTGCGGCGGAACGACATCGTCATCTTGAATTTGCGGTCCGGGATCTCGATGTCGGCACGCACGGTGAGATCCGCCTTCTGGCTGCCCGACGCCTTGATCTGTTCGGTGCGCCAGATCACCGAACCGACATATTGCTTGCCCTTGGGATCGGTGGGATCCTCGTCGTAAAGCACGACGCGCTGCGCCACCGGTGCGACCTGGTCGCTCGACGACGGCTGGCCGAACTCGATCGGGGATCTTCGGCTTAGACAGTGGCGCGCCAGTATCCCTGGGCGCCTCGACCTGCGTCGGCGACGACTTGAACAGGCCGCTCACGCTCGTGACAACCGACTTGCCCCACAGGATGGCGGCGCCGACCAGAATCAGAACGATGCCGACTGCGATCGCGCTCTTGAACGGGAACATGGTTCCCGATCGCACGGTCTTTGGCTCGCGGCCTCGCTCCTGTGCCGGCCGCGGACGTTGCACGGGCGGCGGCGCGTAGCGCTCGGCTTCCTCCATCGATTCATCATACGAATAGGGCGCGTCGGGGTCGGCGCCGTGATTTTCCATGCTCGGCTCGAGCCGATCGAACTCCGGCGAGGGCGAAGGCACATTGGCGTAGGTTTTTCGCGCGGCGCGGCTGGCTTGCGCGGCGGCACGGCCGAGATCGTCGGCATCGGCGGTGATGTCGCGGAAGCCGCGCATGCCCGGGGCCTGCGGGACGTTATTGTCGGGACCGCGGCGCGGCGCTCCGGTTCGCTCGCGGGTCGGCGGCAGAACCGGATCCTGCATCGGCACCGGCGGTTGACGGGGCGGCGTCTCTGGACGGAGGTTGCGCGCCTGCCGGTCTTCCTGCCCCAGCGGTGGGCGCTCGTTGCGCTGCTGCGGAGGCGCCGGCGGTCGTGGACGCTGCGGTGGTTGTGCCGGAGCGGGTGGCGCCGGCTCGGCAGTCTTCGGGTTGGGAGGACGGTTGTTGGCGCGGAACGAATCGCCGGCCCGGGACCCGGTGCGCGAGGCATCCGAGGGGCGCGAAGCGTCCCGGGCCCGCTGAGCGGCCTCGGACTCCACCTTGCGCACGGCCTCTTCCAGCGACAGCCGCTCGCGGGTGATTTCGGATTCGCTTAAGGGCGGATCGACACTGCGCAGCTGCGCGATCAATGCGGCACGCGCCCGCTCGTAGAGCGCGCGGCGGCTCTCGCCGGGAGCACTGGGGTCCAGTCCGGCGATGGCACGGGCGATGAGCGGGTAATAATCAGCCATCTTTACTCAACAATGCAGGCCTTCCGGTAACATCTCGTTAAGCCTCGAACGGGTTCTGGACCAAAATAGTATCCTCGCGTTCGGGGCTCGTGGAAAGCAAGGCGATCGGGCAACCCACCAGTTCTTCGACCCGGCGGACATATTTTATCGCCTGTGCCGGCAAATCCGCCCAGGATCGTGCGTTGGCCGTCGGCTCCTTCCAGCCTTCGATGGTCTCGTAAATCGGCACCACCCGGGCCTGGGCGCCCTCGCCGGCCGGCAGATGATCGATTTCCTTGCCGTCCAGAATATAGCTGGTGCAGACCTTGATGGTGTCGAAACCGTCGAGAATATCGAGCTTGGTCAGCGCCAGGCCGTTGATGCCGCAGGTCCGCACGGTCTGGCGCACCAGTGCCGCGTCGAACCAGCCAGTGCGCCGCTTGCGCCCGGTATTGACGCCGAATTCCTTGCCGCGGCGGCCGATCTCCTCGCCGATCTCATCATGGAGTTCGGTCGGAAACGGGCCCTGGCCGACCCGGGTCGTATAAGCCTTGCATATCCCCAGGACATAGCCGACCGCGCCGGGGCCCATGCCCGTGCCGGTGGCGGCCTGCGCGGCAACCGTGTTGGACGAGGTGACATAAGGATAGGTGCCGTGATCGACGTCGAGCAGCGCGCCCTGCGCCCCCTCGAACAGGATACGCTTGCCCTCGCGACGCTTGAGATCGAGCAGCCGCCACACCGTTTCGGCGTAAGGCAACAGCTGCGGCGCCAGCGCCGTCAATTCCCGCAAGATCGCCGCGCCGTCGATTTCCTCGAGCCTGAGCCCGCGGCGCAGCGCGTTGTGGTGCGCGAGCAGGCGATCGATCTTGTGCGGCAGCGTGTCGAGATCGGCAAGATCCATCAGCCGGATCGCGCGGCGGCCGACCTTGTCTTCGTAGGCCGGGCCAATGCCGCGCCGCGTGGTGCCGATCGCAGTCGCGGCGTTGGAAGACTCTCTCAACGCATCGAGTTCCCGGTGCAAAGGCAGGATCAGCGTGACGTTCTCGGCGACACGAAGATTGTTCGGGCTGACCGCAACGCCCTGCCCCTTCAATTTCGCCACCTCGTCGAGGAAGGCCTGTGGGTCGAACACCACGCCGTTGCCGATCACCGCCAGTTTCGAGGGCCGAAGTACGCCGGACGGCAGCAGCGCCAGCTTATAGGTCTCGCCATTGATGACGAGCGTATGCCCCGCATTGTGGCCGCCCTGGAATCGCACGACGATATCGGCCTGCTCCGACAACCAGTCGACGATCTTGCCCTTCCCCTCGTCGCCCCACTGGGCGCCGACGACGACAACATTGGCCATTTCGCGGGTATTCCCTCTGCAACTATCTCTGTTCGAGCATGATCTGTTCGAAAAACCGCTCCCCACCCCGCGGATCACATCCGCGGGCATACTTTTTGCGGATCATGCGCCCAGCCAACCTCACGGCCAGGCGCCGGTCGCATGCGAGGCACACAACCGGATAAAGGAAGCCGGCAATCGACGCAAGCCAGAAGGCGCCTTCGGCCGGTCGAGGAGACCCATTCAACCCATTGATATCCCCGGAAAATTTGTTTCACTCGGCACTGGACGGCGGAGCCGACCCAAGGCAGAGCCCGGAACCACGCGAGAGACGGCGGTGGCAAGCAATTGCGAGCCCCCCGGGACATCGATTCTGTGGCACAAAAAGCGCCGACCGCCGCCTGCGAACGCAACCCCGGGGGACGGTGTCGCGTCGATCAGGCGGTAGCCGTAGGGCTGAAAATTTCGGCTTTTGTGGCCACGACGCTTCGCCGCTTGGCTTCCTCTGCTCTGCAGTTTGGCGGAACAGGTGGAAACGCCGGACGCCGCGTAAGCCGAGCCAAAGGTTCCGGTCAGCAACGGCACCATGCCGATCCAACCGACCAATTCCAACCGGTGTGAGGGAAGCCGATCGGAATCGCGAAAGCGATCAAGAGAAGCCCTGCCGTGATCGTGCAATCCGATTAGCCGATCCAACATTGCCGATGACACTGCGATGCCCTCGCAAGACGCTTGCTTTCTTAACCGGCGATTCCTGCCGTTCGTTGACGTTGCGTCAAAACCGGCATCGAGGTCCGATACAGACGCCCGGTGCATGGTCGCGTTGCATCCAGCACCATTGATGCGGAGTAGGAAACCGTGTCTGTGAAGCTGCCGGGCAAAAAGATGCCGGCCAGGTTCTCACACCCGGCCGGGCCGCGGCGTCATGAACCCGGGCCGAGACCCTCTGCCGCATGTCCGCTTCCGATCAACCCTCAGGAGCCGTCTCGCGGGGCGGCTGGCTCGCCAATCAGCCTTATCTGCTGCTCACGATTACCGCCTTGTGCTGGGCCGGCAACGCCATCATTGGCCGGCTTGCGGCCGGCCATATTCCGCCGGTGACACTGGCATTTCTGCGCTGGGGTTTGGCATTTCTGCTTCTTGTTCCGATCGCCTGGAAGCATCTTGCGCGCGACTGGCCGGCTATTCGCGCTGAGCTCGGCACCATGGTCTTTCTCTCCGTCACCGGGATATCGATCTTCACCTCGATGCAATATTGGTCGTTGGAGCATACGACCGCGCTGAACACGCTGCTGTTGCAATCCGCCGGACCGTTGTTCGTCGCGGTTTGGTCGTTGATCCTGCTCGGCGTTCGACTGACGCTGGCGCAGGCCGCAGGCGTCGCGGTGTCGATGACCGGGGTGCTCGTGATCCTGCTGCATGGCGACCTCACGGCGCTGACCGGGATCGCTTTCAACACTGGCGACATCATCTTCACGGTGGCGCTGGCGATCTTCGGACTCTATTCGGTGATGTCGCTGAAGCGCCCGAATATCCACGGTCTCTCGTTTGTGGCCTTTACCTTCGGCTGCGGCGCGGCATGCCTTATTCCGCTGTTGATATTCGAATTTTTCACGCGTCCCGTGATGCAACTCAATACCGCCAATCTGCTGTCGCTGTTTTATGTCGCGGTATTTCCCTCGACGCTGGCCTATCTGTGCTTCAATCGCGGCGTGCAGTTGATCGGCGCCAACCGCGCCGCGCCATTCTTTCATGTCGTCCCGGTGTTCGGATCGATCATGGCGATCGTCTTTCTCGGGGAGCAACCGCAGCTGTTTCACTTCATCGGCTTTGCTCTGGTACTCACCGGCGTCTTCGCCGCATCACGGAAACCACGGACATCGCCGGCCTGAGCAGCTGGGGCTGGGCGCGGGCCAAAAGGGCGCAAGCAAAAACCTCATGACAACCGGCCGATAGTTGGAACATTGTAGCCCTGCAGACGCGGCACTTGTCGCGCGGCGAGAATCCGGCACATCCTTGCCCCGAGCAATGACGATTCCCGCGCCGCAGCCATCTTCTTTCGATCCGGTCCGATGGCTCAATCACCAGCCCTATCTGCTGCTGAGCCTGGCGGCGCTGTTCTGGGCCGGCAACATCGTGCTCGGGCGCTACGTCGCCGGCCATATGCCGCCGATGACCCTGTCTTGCCTCAGATGGATCGGTGCGTTTTTCATGCTGCTGCCGTTCGCGCGGCCGTACCTTGCGCGCGACTGGCCGGTGTTGCGCACGCGGCTCCCGCTCATGATCGGACTGTCGGCAACAGGCTTTGCCATCAACAACGCGCTGTCCTACTGGGCCTTACAATTTACCCAGGCATTGAACGCCCTGCTGATTCAGTCGTCCGGTCCGCTGTTCGTAGCGCTGTGGTCGCTGATGCTGTTCGGTGTGCGGCTGACCTGGGCCCAGCTCGCCGGCATCGCCATTTCGCTCGCGGGCGTTCTCACCATCATTCTGCGCGGCAATCTCGCAGCACTTGCCGGCATCCACTTGAACGTCGGCGACATCATGCTTGCCGGCGCGCTGTTGTCATTCGGCTTGTATTCCGCGCTGATGCCGCGCCGGCCGGTGATGCATCAGCTCTCGCTGATCGCCTTCACCATGGCGTGCGGCGCTCTGTTGCTGCTGCCGTTCTCGATCTGGGAATACACCAACGGCGTCATGCTGAAATTCGATACGATAACGATCGTCACTCTGATCTATGTCGTGATCTTTCCCTCGACACTCGCCTATCTGTTTTTCAATCGCGGCATCGCGATGATCGGCCCGAACCGCGCCGCGCCGTTCTTTCATCTGGTGCCGGTGTTCGGCTCGGCCATGGCGATCGTTCTGCTCGGCGAACAGCCGCGGCTGTTTCATCTGGTCGGATATGTTCTGGTGCTCGCCGGTGTCGTGATCGCATCGCGCAGAGCATCGTCCTGAGCACGGCCGGTTCTGTTTGAGGCGACGCCTGAGGCCTTCTAATCGTCCGATATCCCGCGCCGGATCGGGTGCGGGACAGACTTTGCTCGAAAACGCCGCAATCGGCTTACGCGGCGCGGACCTTGACCAGGAATTCGTCAACCGCCGAGTTTCCTTGGGGCGCTTCCGAGGCGGAAGCACGACGAGCCCGCTTGCAAAAGACAGCCGCCGGAGGAGGTTCGCTTCCGGCGGCTGTCTTTTTCGAGGGCTCAACCCTCAGGCCCGGATCAACCCGGGACGTAAGCGTTTAGAACGCCAGCGCCTTGGCTTGTTTCACCTGCGGCAACGCCTGCACCTTGGCGAGAAGGTCGGCTGGCACCGCACCGTCGACTTCGACCAGCGCGATGGCATCGCCACCCTGCTTGTTGCGGCCGAGATGGAAGGTCGCGATATTGATCTTGGCATCGCCGAGCAGGCTGGCGAAACGGCCGATGAATCCCGGCTTGTCCTCGTTGGTGACATAGATCATCGATTTGCCGAACTCAGCATCGACCCGGATGCCCTTGATATCGACAAGCCGAGGCTTGCTGTCGTGATAGACGGTACCGGAGACCGAACGCTCCTGCCGCTCGGTGGTGACCGCGACCGTGATCAGGCTTTCATAGTCGCTCTGCGCCGCGCGCGCGATTTCGTCGACCACCATGCCGCGCTCCTTGGCGACGACGGGTGCCGATACGACGTTGACGTCGCCGAGCATCGGACGCAACAGTCCCGACAGCACGGCCGAGGTCAGCGCCTTGATCTTCATTTCGGCGACGTGACCTTCATAGGTGATCTGCACCTTGGTGATGCCGGTCTCGGTGAGTTGTCCTGCGAAGGAGCCGAGCTTTTCGGCAAGTTCGATGAACGGCCTCAGCTTGGGCGCCTCTTCCGCCGTGATCGAGGGAAAGTTGACCGCGTTCGAGATCGCGCCGCTCAAGAGATAGTCCGACATCTGCTCGGCGACCTGAAGCGCGACATTCTCCTGCGCCTCGGTGGTGGCCGCGCCGAGATGCGGCGTGCAGATCACGTTGGGATGGCCGAACAGCACGTTCGACGTCGCCGGCTCCTCGATGAACACGTCGAAGGCGGCACCTGCGACTTGCTTGGAATTCAGCGCGGCGACCAGCGCCTGCTCGTCGACCAGCCCGCCGCGTGCGCAATTGATGATGCGCACGCCCTTTTTCATCTTCGCAAACGCCGCCGCGTCGATGATGTTTCGGGTTTTCTCGGTCAGTGGCGTATGCAGCGTGATGAAATCGGCGCGCTTGAACAACTCTTCGAGATCGACCTTCTCGACCCCGATGTCCTTGGCGCGCTCCGGCGACAGGAACGGATCGAACGCAACCACCTTCATGCGCAAGCCAAGCGCGCGATCGGCGACGATCGAGCCGATATTGCCGCAGCCGATCACGCCCAGCGTCTTGCCGGTGATCTCGACGCCCATGAAACGGTTCTTCTCCCACTTGCCCGCCTGGGTCGAGGCATCGGCCTGCGGAATCTCGCGCGCCAGCGCCAGCATCAGCGTGATCGCGTGTTCGGCCGTGGTGATCGAGTTGCCGAACGGCGTGTTCATCACGATGATGCCCTTGGCGGTGGCGGCCGGAATCTCCACATTGTCGACGCCGATCCCGGCGCGGCCGATCACCTTCAGCCGGCTCGCCCTCTCGATGATCTTGGCCGTTGCCTTGGTGGCCGAGCGTATCGCAAGGCCGTCGTAATTGCCGATGATCTCGGCAAGCTTTTCCTTGTCCTTGCCGAGATTGGGCTGGAAATCCACCTCGATGCCGCGGTCCTTGAATATCTGCACCGCAGCGGGCGACAGCGCGTCGGAAATGAGAACTTTGGGTTTTGTCATTTGTGTTTCCTTCGGGAAAACGAAGCGTCATCTCGGCCGAAGCGCTGCTTTGCGCGTAGAGCCGGGACCCATACTCCGTGACGGTGGTTATGGGTCCCGGGTCGCGCGGCGCAGGGCCGCATGCCCGGGACGACAATTGAGAAAATTACGCTGCCTTCGGAAGCTGCGCCTTGGTCTCGGCGAACGCCCAATCGATCCACTGCGTCAGCAATGCGACGTCGTTTGCTTCCACCGTGGCGCCGCACCAGATCCGCAGGCCCGCCGGCGCATCGCGATAATGCGCGAAATCGTAACCGGCGCCCTCCTTCTCCACGAGCGCGACGAGCTTCTTGGCGAAATCGACCTGAGCATCCGCCGTCAATCCGGTGATCGCGGGATCGACCACCTTCATGCATACCGACGTGTTGGACCGGATCGCCGAATCCCTCGCAAGGAAATCGATCCACGGCGTTCTTGCCTTCCAGTCGGCGAGCACCTTGGTATTGGCGTCGGCGCGGGCAATCAGGGCCTTGAGTCCGCCGACCGACTTTGCCCAGTTCAGCGCGTCGAGATAGTCCTCGACGCACAACATCGACGGCGTGTTGATGGTCTCGCCCTCGAAGATGCCTTCGTTGAGCTTGCCGCCCTTGGTCATGCGAAAGATTTTCGGCAGCGGCCATGCCGGCTTGTAGGTCTCAAGCCGTTGGACCGCGCGCGGCGAGAGCACCAGCATGCCGTGCGCGGCTTCGCCGCCCAGCGCCTTCTGCCAGGAGAACGTCACCACATCGAGCTTGGCCCAATCCAGCGCTTGCGCGAATGCTGCCGAGGTCGCATCGCAGATGGTAAGGCCGGCGCGGTCCGCGCTGATCCAATCGGCATCGGGGACGCGGACGCCGGAGGTGGTGCCGTTCCAGGTGAACACGATATCGCCGGCCGGATCGGCCTTGCTCAGATCGGGGATATCGCCATAGCCGGCATGCAGTCTGGTCACATCCTTGAGCTTCAATTCCTTGACGATATCGCTGACCCAGCCTTCGCCGAAGGATTCCCAGGCGATCGTCGTCACCGGCCGCGCGCCGAGCAGCGACCACAGCGCCATCTCGACCGCGCCGGTATCGGAGGCAGGCACGATGCCGATTTTGTAATTAGCCGGAACTTCAAGCACCTCGCGCGTCAATTCGATCGCGAGTTTGAGCTTGGCCTTGCCGATTTTCGCGCGATGCGAACGGCCAAGCGCGGCATCTCTGAGATTTTGGGGGTTCCAACCGGGGCGCTTGGCGCATGGGCCGGATGAGAAATGCGGCACGTTCGGCCGCGACGCGGGCTTCGCTGCAATCATGATCTATCCTTCCAGATAGCAAGCCTCCCGTTGGGGGGAGGTGTCCCGCCGCGGTGCATAAGGGAATCGACCGGAATCGTCAAGGAACTTTGGAGAGATCAGATATGACCCCGAGATCTGGCATGACCCCGGCATCAGCCATGTCGCAGGGATCGGGAGCGATTGATGGCCCGGCATCGGCCTGTGGCAGCGGCTGCGAATTCAGCAATTCGGACGCATCGGTGACGAGTTGAGCCGCGCGGCGCCTGCTTGCGACCTTCAGGACGCTCTCGTCACCCGCCCGAACGACGTACTCGTCGCCGATGCGGACAATCGAATAATCTTTCATCTGCAGTCCCCAAGCTGCCCGAGCCCCACCGGAGACGCAGCAGTGTCACGGATCGTTCTGCCGATAAATTGCCGATGATCTGATTAGTTTATCGCGCGTTAATCGAAACGAACGGCAAAACCGGTTTCGCAATGGCCACAAGGCGGCGCCGATCGACGGCCGCGCAAGAGGCTGTATCAAAATCGCAACGTCATTCCGACATGGCTCGGTTGAAACCCGAGCCGCTTGTAGAAGCGTTGCGCATCGACGCGCGTGTGATGTGTGAGCAACTCGACCAGTTTGCAGCCCCTCGCGCGCGCCTCCGCAATCGCCCATTGCACCATTTTCTCGCCGATGCCCCGGCTGCGGCAATGGGCGGCAACGCGAACGTCCTCGATCAGGCCGCGCGAGGCGCCTTGCGAGCTCAATCCCGGCAGGATGCAGAGTTCCAGGCAGCCGACGATGGCGCCGTCATCGTCTTCAGCGACCACAAGTTGGACATGTGGGTCGCGGTCGACCGCCTCGAACGCCTGAAAATAGCACGGGGGTAGTGGTTGCTCGATCCGTTCGCGGCCGCTGCCGAGCGGATCGTCCGCCAGCATCGTCACGATGGCCGCGACGTCGTCGCGTCGGGCCCGGCGAATGGAGATAGAGAAAGCCGCGGTCATGAGAGGTCCGATAGCATATTCTAAAGCATGATCCGGAAAAGTGGATACCGGTTTTCCCTCGCGACAAACGCGAAAGCGTTTGCGCGGAGATCATGCTCAAACAAAAAGATAGAGCGCGATGACGATTCGAAGAAAAGTCATTTCGCTTTAGCGTGCCGGCGGCAAACCGAGGAATTTCTCGGTCTCGCCGATCCAGCGCCGCAACGAGGCATAGCCGTCGAGGTGGAAGCCGCCCTCATGCGCCAGCCTGGTATAGGCCAGCAACGCGACATCGGCGAGCGACGGCGTATCGCCGATGAAAAACCGCCTCGTCGCAAGCTCGCTCTCCATCCGCGCCAGCGCCGTGTAGCCACGCTTGACCTTGTCGGGATCGAGCGCGGACGCCGGACGGCCCAGATAAACCATCTGAAAACGGCACCCCGCGATATAAGGCTCATGGCTGTACTGCTCCCAGAACAGCCACTCATCCATCTTGGCGGCAGCGAAAGCGTCGGCCGGAACAAGATCGCTGCCGCGGGCGAGGTAGCGAATGATGGCGTTCGACTGCGCCAGCGTGCGGCCATCGTCGAATTCGACCACCGGCACCTGCCCGGCGCTGTTGAGCCTCAGGAATTGCGGGGTGCGGCTCTCGAGCTTGATGATATCGACCGGAATCCAGTCATAGGGCAACGCAAGCCGGTCGCAGACCCATTTCACCTTCAGGCAATTGCCCGAATTAATATCGCCATAGATCTTCATCACCCGCGCTCGCTCTCAAAGAGACGCGACAGACCAACAGGCGGGATCGATGATGTCAATAAGCGCGAGCCGCAGGCACGATACGTGAAAAGGTCAGCTCAGAACTTGTAGGCGAGGCCGGCGCGCACCGTGTTGATGTTGGTGTCGATGACGGCTGTGAAGCGGACATACTCCCATTCCCCGCGCAGGAACAGGCCACCGATCAAGTTGATGTCGATTCCGAGACCGAGCGTGTAGCCGTAGATCAGGTGATTGTGCACGGCGTCGTCTGCGCTCAAGGGCTGCAGCGGAACAAAGTTTCCAAGCGGCGTCAGGCTCACGGCATCCGTGACCAATACGGAGCGGGTGATGTTGGCGTTGCCGAGCGCGAACCCGCCGAACACGTAGGGCAGGAAGCAACCCCAGGCGTAGGCCGCCCGGGCGCGGAACGTGGCCATATCCGTGATCGAGATCGCCGACGAGGACGTCACCGAAACGCTATGATAGAAGCCGTCGGACAATGGCGAGCCACTGACGAGGGCCCTGCTTGCGCTTGACTTGCCCCCAAACGAGCCGTGCAAATAGGACATCTCGAGGCCAGCGACGACGTCATCCCATTGCCAATTGTAGCCGGCAAAGGCGCCGTAACCGGGTGCGCGTGCCGAATCCTTTCCGAGCTGGAGATTCCAATTCGCGACATCCATCTGCTGAATGACGTCATGGTCAAGCAACGCATTCAGCATGCTCGTGTTCGACCCGCTTAGATTCTCGTCGGACGATCCGTAACCGGCCTGGGCTCCGAGATAGAATCCGCGCCAGTTGACGATCGAGGCGGGCGCTGGTGACAGCGAGCCGCGAAGATAATCAGGCATGTCGGCCGCCTGCGCGCAGGTCACCGTTCCAAACATCGCCGCCGCCAGCAGGGCCCTACGCATCGAAAAAACTCCCATCCGACACTTTCCGAACTTTCGCTGATCATCGCTCGTTAACCTTAACCAATCGTTGTCACGGCATCGCAATTGGCCATGATCGTGTTCGAAACAGGTTCTTGCTTCCTGGGGGTCGCCTCGCGCACGCAACAAAAACGGCGCGGGAAGATCCCGCGCCGTTAACGAAGATTAAGAAGTTGGCGGCTCGATCAGCCTTTGGTGACGAGCGGTGGCGCGTAGACCGGGCTGTTGAGATTCCACCGCACGCCCAGCATGAAGTCATTCGAGGTGATGCTCTTCATGGTCCATGGGAATTGCGCCGTCGCACCGCCACCGAAGTTGGAATTGGCGCCGGTGGTGGCATCACCAAGATTCATGTAGCTGTAGCCGAGTTCGAGCGTCACGCCCGGCGTGACCCTGTAGGCGAGACCCGCGTGCAGCGCCCACGCAAAATTCCACTTTGCGTTGTCCGCGGCGTACACGACACTGGAGGGCCCCGGCACGCCGAAGTCATTCCTCAAACCGTCATCGCGGAAACCCGAGATCCGATTGTAGGACGTTCCGATGCCGGCTCCGATGAACGGAGTGACACACCACCAGGTACCGAGATCGACGTAGCCATGCGCCATGAATACGGCTTCCGACTTGGAACCGGAGTAATTGTCGACCAGAGCCGAACCGACAAAGACGTCAGTGAATTGAGAACCGTGGAAATTTGCGCGTCCGCGCCACTGTGCGGTGAAATCCGCCCTAAACCAGTTGTTGAATTGGTAGCCGACACCGATGTCGAACAGCGTGGAGCTGTCGAAGCCCATTCCGACCGGGGTAAAGAGGACGGCGTTCGGATCGGGATTGTTGAGCGACTTGATCCGCTGGTTGGTCATGCCGATATCGCCGCGCAGGTACCAGCCACCGAATTCGGCAACCGGCGCATAGGGCATCGGGGGCGCGATGGCCATGTCGGCGGCGAAAGCCATCGACGACAACAGGGATGCCGCTCCGGCGGCAATGAGAGACTTCACGCTACGCATTGGCTTCGTCCTTTTGGCCGGTGAGGCAGACAACGGAGGCCCCACATCTAAAAACTCACGACCGGACGATGGCACCAAAAGCTTAAGCGCCGCTTAACCCTAATTTTTAAGGTTGATAATCTGCAAACAAAATTTGTGATCGTGGAAAAAGGCAGGCGGCATCGCCACAATCGCTAACAAAGGATTGAAATAACCCCGAGATGATTGTGCGCCTCAGTGCGCTGTTCTCGGCATCTTCGGCAGGAACACCGCGAGCAACCCGAGCGCCGGCAGGTACGCACAAATCTGGTAGACGAAGGCGATGCTCGTTTGGTCGGCAAGCTTGCCGAGAACGGCTGCGCCAAGACCGCCAATCCCGAACGCGACGCCGAAGAAGACGCCGGAAATCATCCCGAACCGGTGCGGCACCAGTTCCTGCGCAAACACAATGATTGAGGCCGACGTCGAAGAGATGATGAGGCCGATGAGGACGCTCAGCACCGCGCTGGCGTGGAGGCCCGCATAGGGCAGCGCCAGCGTGAAAGGCAGTGCGCCCAGGATGGAGAACCAGATCACGATCTTGCGGCCGAAGCGGTCGCCGAGCGGTCCGCCGAGGAACGCGCCGACCGCGTTCGCTGCGAGGAAGATGAAAAGATAGAGCTGGGCCGTCTGGGTCGAGACGCCGAAGCGATCGATCAGATAGAAGATGTAATAGCTCGACAGGCTCGAAACATAGAGCTGCTTGGAGAACAGCAGTGCCATCAGCACTGCGATCGCGAATACGACGCGACGCGAGCTCGGGGCTTGCGGGTGCCGATCGACCGGTGCTGACTTCCGGGCCGTGATCAGCGGCTTGTACCACTTGCCGATCCGCCACAGCACGACGATCGCCAGAAATGCGATGGTCGAGAACCAGGCAATGCTGGGCTGGCCGAACGGCACGACGATCAAGGCCGCCAGCACCGGGCCCATCGAGCTACCGAAGCTGCCGCCGAGCTGGAACACCGATTGCGCAAAGCCGTAACGGCCGCCGGACGCCAATCGCGCGATACGGGCCGATTCCGGATGAAACACCGCCGAGCCAAGACCTACCAGCGCCGCGGCAATCAGGATGACGACATATTGCTGGGCGACACTCAGCAGCAAGAGACCGAAAAAGGTCGAGGACATGCCAATCGCCAGCGAAAAGGGCTGCGCCTTCTTGTCGGTGAAATGACCGACGAGCGGTTGCAGCAGCGACGCGGTGAACTGGAACGCCAGCGTGATCAACCCGATCTGCGCGAAGTCCAGCGCGTAATTGTCCTTCAGGATCGGGTACACCGATGCGATCAACGACTGCATGGTGTCGTTGAGGAAATGCGAGAAGCTGATGCCGGCAAGCACGATATAGGCCGGCCCCGCCCCCCTCGCCGTCAGGCTCGGGGCGAGGCCCGCAACCTCGACCGGCGCGACCAGTGCTTGTTCGGAGACGGAGACAGGCTTGTTCAACGGATCATTCCCGGCAGGATCAGCGCGTCCATGCGCACTTCCTACGATGACGGCGTATCGCCGACCACCACCATTAGAAAATGGCTGCGATGCGCCCGGCGTTAGAGCACGATCCGGACCCGAAGGGCCGCGTTAGCGCAAAGCAGAGACCGGTCTTCCCTCGCGACGAACGCGGAGCGCGTTTGCGCGGAGATCATGCTCAAGCACCGAGATGAGTTCATGATCCGATCAGATCGAATCGAATCGAGATCTAGGCCGCGGCCTGGCCGAGCGCGGAGACGATGTGGTCGACCACTTCTTCGACCAGCAGGCGGTCGTCGCCCTCGCCCATCACGCGGATCACGGGCTCGGTGCCGGAGGATCGCACCAGCAAGCGGCCGTGGCCGTTGAGCCGCTTCTCGCCGGCATCGATGGCCGATTTGACATCGGCGTCGTCGAGCGGCTTGCCACTGCGATAGCGCACATTCTTCAGGATCTGCGGCAGCGGATCGAAACGGCGGCAGACCTCGGAAACCGGACGGCGAAGCTTTTGTACGACCGCAAGCACCTGAAGGGCTGCGACGAAGCCATCGCCCGTGGTGGTGAAATCCGACAGAATAATGTGGCCGGAGGGCTCGCCGCCGAGATTGTAGCCGCCGCTCAGCATCCGTTCCAGCACGTAACGGTCGCCGACCGGCGTGCGGAGAAGTTCAATGCCCTGCCGCTCGAGGAAGCGCTCCAGACCGAGATTCGACATGACGGTTGCGACGATGCCCGGCTTGGCAAGGCGGCCGTCTTCCTTCCAGCTTTGCGCGATCACCGCGAGCAACTGGTCGCCATCGACGAGATGTCCGCGTTCGTCGACGAGGATCACCCGATCGGCATCGCCGTCGAGCGCGATGCCGATGTCGGCACGCATTTCGCGCACCTTGCGGCTCAAGGCCTCCGGCGAGGTCGATCCGCATTCCTTGTTGATATTGAAGCCGTCGGGATCGACGCCGATCGAAATGACGTCGGCACCGAGTTCCCACAGCGCTTCCGGCACGACCTTGTAGGCGGCGCCGTTGGCGCAGTCGACCACCACGCGCAACCCGTCGAGGCTGAGTTCGCGCGGCAGCGTTCGCTTGGCGAATTCGATGTAACGATCATGAACGCCGTCGATGCGGCGGGCGCGCCCGAGGCTCGCACTCTGCGCCAGACGCCTGTCGAGGGATTCGTCCAGCAGCAATTCGATCTGCTTCTCGACATCGTCGGACAGCTTGAAGCCCTCCGGGCCGAACAGTTTGATGCCGTTGTCTTCGAAAAGATTGTGGGAGGCGGAAATCATCACCCCGAGATCGGCGCGCATCGACTTGGTCAGCATCGCTACCGCCGGCGTCGGCATCGGTCCGAGCAGCAGCACATCCATGCCGACCGAGGTGAAGCCAGCCACCATCGCGTATTCGATCATGTAGCCGGACAGACGCGTATCCTTGCCGATGACGACACGATGACGATGCTCGCCGCGCTGGAAAACCAATCCGGCCGCTTGGCCTACCTTGAGCGCCAGTTCCGGCGTGATCAGACCATTGGCGAGGCCTCGAATCCCATCCGTACCGAAATATTTGCGACTCATATGACCCCCAGCAGCGTCCCGGCCTCTCCAGCCACCCGGCGAGAAGGCCCGGACGCCCGCCCATCCTAGCTTGCAGGCCGTTATAATGCCTTCGGCCCTAAAATGGCTTCAAAAAATATGATGAATCATTTCGGCCCGAGTTTCAGCGATCGGCATTTAACCGATTGAAAATAAAAGAAATTACTCTGATTTCGTCCGGCAACGAGGCTTCGCTCAGTCCTTCCGCTTGACGTGGTGGTCGGCCTTCGAGGGCGCCGGCTGGGTGACGTTGACCGGGTCCGATCCGGGGAAGGTCTCCTCCAGCCCCTCCTCCAGGGCCTCATCGAGCTTGAGCTTTTCCTGATTTTTGACGGCGGCGGGCTTGGAGCGTGGTCGGGTCATGCGAACTCCTTTGCTGTCGCGTGAGGCGATTTTGCCAAGGGCCCAAGCATGCTAGATGAACAGAGAAAGCGGCAAATACAAGAAGGCAAAATACAAGAAGGCTTGGAACGTCCATGAAACACATCACCTGCATCGAGGATCTGCGCCAGCGCCATATGCGAAAGGTGCCGAAGGCATTTTTCGACTATGCCGATCGCGGCTCCTATGCGGAGGAAACGCTGCGCGCCAACCGTGACGATCTTCAGCGGATCAAGTTCCGCCAGCGTATCCTGGTCGATGTGTCGAAACGCGATCTTTCGACCACCATTCTCGGCGAGCCCGCCGCGCTGCCGTTGATTCTGGCGCCGGTCGGCCTCACCGGCATGCAATATGGCGACGGCGAAATCCACGCCTGCCGCGCCGCACAGGCGGCAGGCATTCCCTACACGCTGAGTACGATGTCGATCTGTTCGATCGAGGACGTCGCCGCCAGTGTCGACAAGCCGTTCTGGTTTCAGTTGTACGTGATGAAGGACCGCGGCTTCATCAAGGCGCTGATCGAGCGCGCCATCGCCGCAAAATGCAGCGCGCTGGTGTTGACCGTCGACTTGCAGGTGATCGGGCAGCGCCACGCCGACATCAAGAACGGCATGACGGTGCCGCCGGAATGGACGCTGTCAAAGCTGTTCGATTTCGCCACCAAGCCCGCCTGGGTGGCCGGCGTGATGCGCGGCAAGCGCCGCACCTTCGGCAATCTCGTCGGTCACCTCAAAGGCACCGACGACATCACGGCGCTCGGCACCTGGATCGCGACGCAGTTCGACACCACGCTGAGTTGGAAGGATGTCGACTGGATCCGCAGCATCTGGCCCGGCAAGCTGGTCCTGAAGGGCATTCTCGACGTCGAGGACGCCAACGAGGCCACAAAGAGCGGCGCGCAGGCGCTGGTGGTCTCCAACCATGGCGGCCGCCAGCTCGATGGCGCGCCGTCCTCGATCGAGGCCCTGCCGGAGATCGTCGACGCGCTTGGCGACAAGATGGAGATCATGTTCGACGGCGGCATCCGATCAGGCCAGGACGTGATGCGGGCGCTCGCGATCGGCGCAAAATCCTGCATGATCGGCCGCGCCTACATCCACGGCCTCGGCGCCTTCGGCGGCCCCGGCGTCGCCAAGGCCATCGACATCATCCGCAACGAACTCTCAACGACCATGGGCCTGTGCGGCGTCAACACCATCGCCGAGATCGACGACCACGTGCTGGCGGTGTGACCTTTAATAAACAATTTGGTTTGTCGACTGTGCGGATTTCCATCTGCTCCACTCCCCCTTGCGGGGCGGGGGTGGGGGTTTCACGGGGAGAGCTCGCTTGGGGCTACCCCCTCCCCAACCCTCCCCCGCAAGGGGGGAGGGAGAACACATCCTCACATCGGCGGCGCAATTCCATCGCGGCCGATATTGACGCGGTTGGCTTCGAGCGTGCCGTCGTCCTTCTTCACCGCGCCGAAGATGATGATCTTGGCGCCCGCCTTCACCTCGGACTTGTCGCCGGCGACGAAGGTGACGACCGGCGTACCCGGCGGCACCACGACTTTCTTTTCGCCGTCCTTGTATTTCACCAGGATGTTCTGGCCGTCGGTGCCCTTGACCGTCTCCGCGACGGTGGCATTCGTCATGGTCGAGTTCGGCTTGAGGTCCCAGGGACGGAAGCCTTCGGCCGCGCCGCGCTGGCTCTCCGGGAAGATGTGAACGGCAAGCGCCTTCTGGGTGCCGTCCGGTTCCGGCATCGCCGATATCCCGATGTAGGACCCCTCCTTGATTTCCGACAATTCGGTCTTGGCGACACCGAACACCGCCACGTTGTCGGTCATGCGCACCTTCATGTCGGTGCCTTCGCGCGTCTTGATCATCAACGTTGGGCCATCGACGCTTTCGATGGTGCCGCGAATGCGGACCGTCGGCGGCTGCTGCGCCCACGACGCCGAGGCAAGCACGGATACGGAGGCAAGCACGGAGACGACTGCGAACGAGGCCACGAGCGCGCGCGGCATCCAGCAAGAGATTTTCGACATGGTCTTTCCCTCAAAGGTTTGGTTGAGCAAGGTGTCAGAAGGAAATACCCCGGCAAAGGCGGGGTTATTCCTTAAAGCGCCTCACATCGGCGGCGTCAGTCCGTCGCGGCCAACGCTGATGCGGTTGGTTTCGAACGACCCATCGGGCAACTGCTTGACGAAGGCGATGATCCTGGCGCCGGCCTTCAAATCGGATCTGTCGGCCGGAACATAGGTCACCACCGGCGTCTCGGGACCGACCACGACTTTCTTCTCGCCGTCCTTGTATTTGATCATCAGGGTCTGGCCGTCATTGCCCGCGACCGTCTCGGCAACCGTCGCGTTGGTCATGGTCGAGTTGGGACGCAGATCGTAAGGCCGCGATCCCTCTCCGGTGCCGCGCATGTCTTCCGGAAAGACGTGAACCTCGACCGCGTTCTGGCGGCCGTCCGGTCCAGGCACCGTGGTGGTGCCGATGAAGGAGCCAAGCTTGATGTCGGCAAGCGAGATCTTGATGATTCCGACCACGCGCATGTCGCCGGTCATGTGCAGCTTGACGTTCTCGCCGCTGCGCGACTTGACCGCAAGCACATCGCCGTCAACACCCTCGATGGTGCCGCGCACCCGCGTCGGCGTGGGCGGCTGTTGGGCGATCGCAAGCAGAGTTGTTGCAACAACCATCGCGGCGGCGATCAACGGACGAACGAACCTAAAACTATAAATGGGCATGTACTATCCTCCGGCGGGCACACCTTAGCCGCGGCCACCAACGCTTCCATGTCATTCCTGCTCACAAGCGCGCGATCAAAGGGGAAGCCGGTTTTACCGGACAAACGGCTTGGTTTGGTCCAGCGATCGCGTGCTAACTTATTGAAAGAGCGCATGATCTTTCCGCAAACGCGTTCGCGTTTGTCGCCAAGCCAAGCCGCTCACACGTTGGCTGACCATGCGCTTCGTAAGATCGGCCTCGACCAGCGCGCGGAGTTCGGGCGTGACCTCAGGACGCCGGCCGAACCACAATTCAAATCCGCGCACCGCCTGGTGCAGCAGCATGCCGAGCCCGTCGGCCGTCCTCAGCCCGCGCCCCCGCGCCGCCGCAAGCAACGGCGTTTCCAGTGGCACATAAACCAGGTCGGCGACGACCGCATCCGGCGGGAGCCGGTTGATGTCGAGTTCAAGTGGCGGCTGACCCTTCATGCCGAGTGAGGTGGTGTTGACCAGAAGTCCGGCATGCGGCAACGCGTCCCCGATCGCCTCCCAGGCAATGGGATGCACGGTTTCGCCGAGTTGATCGGCAAGCGCCCGCGCCCGGCCGATGGTTCGGTTCGCCAGTCGCACGCGCTTGATGCCGCGCTCGAGAAGTCCGAACACCACCGCGCGCGAAGAGCCGCCGGCACCCAGCACCAGCGCGTCGTCGATTCCGTCCCATCCTGGCGCGCTGGCGTCGAGATTGTTGATGAAGCCTTCGACGTCGGTATTGGTCGAGCGCAGAACGTTGCCCTCGTACCACAGCGTATTGGCCGCTCCGACGGCGCGCGACCGCGCGTCGGGCACCGTCAGCGCCAGCACGCGCTCCTTGTGCGGAATGGTGACGTTGGCGCCGACAAAGCCATGGGCCGACAGGTGCATGACGAATTCGGCAAAGACCTTCGGGCGGCACCGCCTCGATATTGTAGCCGCCCTCGATTCCAAGCGTCCGCAGCCAGTAATGATGGATCAGCGGCGAGCGTGAATGCGCCGCCGGCCATCCGATCAGGCATGCTGCGCGGGGTTTGATTGTGGCCGCCATCGCCAATCCTGTTGCAGCGTCCCTCGACAGACGCCGTCAATGTTCAAATCGGGCAAGCAAGGCTAGCTGTCAATGCTGCCGGTGAATCGTCGCTGGGCCCCGATCACGCGCGGCGCAGCGCCAGGCCTCAAAGACGCGCCAGGAAAGTTCGACCCCCGGTCTTGATTCAAATCAGAACCGAGGCCCGAGCGATAGGGTTCATGGGGAGTGGTCGATTTGCCCGCAGCGCCTTTCGCGGCCGTACCGTTACGGCCGATGATAATCGTAAGAATAAGGGTCTAAACACCTCAGATTAGATATCTGAAATATCATTTATTGACATTTTAACATCATAACTTATCATGCAAAGATGACGTCTCTCGGCCGGGATCCCTGCAGCATGGCAAGCCAATGATCACAGCGGCCCAACTGCGAGCGGCCCGGGTGCTTCTCGGCGTTGATCAGCGCCGGCTCGCGGAATTGTCAGGACTCTCGGTGCCAACCATTCAGCGGATGGAGGCCTCGCAAACCATGGTCCGGGGCAATGTCGATTCGCTGGTCAAGCTCATCGCGGCATTCGAAGCGGCCGGGATCGAGATGATCGACGAGGGAGCCGTCAGCAATTCGCAAGGACGCGGGGTGCGACTTAGAGCAGATGCGGGCTCGGCCAAGTCCTTTCTCGGCGCGCGATCAACAGCCAAAGCGTCAAGCAGAACGAGGGCGCGGTCGTAATGTCAGCCGTCGGTTTTCAAATGGCGTGTGTTGCCGGAATGCTCGGACTGGCGGTCCTGGCGATCGTTCTGACCCGTTCAAGATATTCCACCGCCGTCATCTATGGCACGACGCTGGCCGCTTGCACGCTTGCATTGATCGGAGCCGCGCGGTGGCTTCTCGGCTATCATGCAGATGGCGCCGACCTGACCTTGCCGATCGGATTGCCGTGGCTCGGCGCGCATTTCCGCCTCGACGCGCTGACCTCGTTTTTCCTCGTCGTCGTCAATCTCGGCGGGGCCGCGGCGAGCCTCTACGGGCTCGGCTACGGCCGTCACGAGCCGACGCCGCAACGCGTGCTCCCCTTCTTTCCGGCTTTTCTCGCCGGCATGAATCTCGTCGTGCTGGCGGATGATGCGTTCTCCTATCTGCTCTGCTGGGAATTCATGTCGCTGGTGTCCTGGGCGCTGGTCATGGCGCACCACCGCGAAGCCGGCAACGCCAGGGCCGGCTATGTCTATCTGGTGATGGCAAGTTTCGGCACGCTCGCGCTTCTGCTGGCCTTCGGCCTGCTGGCGGGACCAGCGGGAGATTACGGATTTGCCGCCATCCGCGCGGCGCAACACACGCCTTACGCGGCGGCATTGGTCTTGATTCTGATGTTGCTCGGGGCCGGCTCAAAGGCCGGCCTCGTGCCCTTGCATGTCTGGCTGCCGCTTGCGCATCCGGCAGCTCCGAGCCACGTCTCGGCGCTGATGAGCGGCGTCATGACCAAGGTCGCGATCTACGGATTCATTCGCGTCGTGTTCGACCTGTTGGGACCGCCGACATGGCCGGCGAGCGTGGTCATCCTTTTTCTTGGCGGCCTCACCGCCGTGATGGGGATTCTGTATGCCATGATGGAGAAGGATCTCAAACGGTTGCTCGCTTACAGCACGATCGAGAATGTCGGCGTCATCTTCGCCAGCCTCGGGCTTGCACTGGCGTTTGAGGCCAACGGGCTGAAGCTCGCCGCAGCGCTCGCCTTCACCGCCGCGCTGTTCCACGTGCTCAACCATTCCTTCTTCAAGAGCCTCTTGTTCTTCGGGGCCGGCGCCGTGCTGACCGCGACCGGCGAGCGGGACATGGACAGGCTGGGCGGCCTCATTCACCGCATGCCTCTCACAAGCTTCGCCGTCCTCGTCGGCTGCGTCGCGATATCCGCGCTGCCGCCCTTCAACGGCTTCGTCTCGGAATGGTTGATGTTCCAAGCCGTGCTGCAGAGTCCGGATCTGCCGCAATGGGCATTGAAGATCATGGTGCCCGCTGTGGGCGCCGTGCTGGCGCTGGCCGCGGCGCTGGCCGCCGCCTGCTTCGTCAAGGTATTCGGCATCACTTTTCTCGGACGGCCACGCAGCGTGGTGGCGGAAACCGCCGAGGAAGTCGACCACTTCTCTCTGGCCGCGATGTTCATCCTCGTCGCGCTTTGTCTGCTTGGCCGGAATCCTGCCGGGATTGGTGATCGACGCGCTGTCACCCGTCACGATCGAAATTCTCGGCGGCCGCATGCCGATCCAGGCTGACGAGGCCTGGCTTTCGATCGCGCCGATCGCCGAGAGCCGCAGCTCCTACAACGGCTTGCTGGTGATGGTGTTCATCACGATATCCGCTTCGCTCGCCGTGTTCTTCATTCATCGCTTCGCTTCGCACGCGCTGCGGCGGGGACCGGCCTGGGGCTGCGGCTTCTCCGATTCGGTGCCGGCGGCGCAATATTCCGGAGCAAGCTTCGCCCAGCCGATCCGCCGCGTTTTCGGCGACCTCGCATTTCACGCGCGCGATCATGTCGAGATGCCGGCCCCCGGCGATATCAGGCCGGCGCGATTTCGAATCGAACTGCACGATCTGATCTGGGAGGGAATGTACGCGCCGATCGCAGGCGTGGTTAGCCGGTCCTCCGAACGACTCAATCGCCTGCAGTTCCTCACCATCCGGCAGTATCTCAGTCTCGTCTTCGTCACCCTTGTCATGCTCCTCCTGGTGCTCGCGATATGGTCGTGATCTCCGACATCCTTGTGCAGGCCGTGCAGATGCTGCTGGTGCTTTTGCTCGCGCCGCTGTTGACCGGCTTCGTGCGCAAGATCAAGGCGCGGCTGGTGCGCCGCCAGGGCGCTTCGATTTTCCAGCCCTATCGCGATCTGTTGCGGCTGCTCCGCAAGGAAGTGGTGCTCGCCGAAAACGCCTCGTGGCTGTTCCGCGTGACGCCCTATATCACGTTTGCAGCGATCTGGGTTGCTGCGGCACTGGTGCCGACCTTTGCCACCGGCCTGCTGTTCAACTGGACGGCCGACCTGATCGCCATCGTCGCCTTGCTCGGAAGTGCACGCTTCTTTCTGGCGCTGGCCGGAATGGACGTCGGCACCAGCTTCGGCGGCATCGGTTCCAGCCGCGAAGTCATGATCGCGGCGCTCGCGGAACCGGCGATGCTGCTGATCGTGTTTTGCATGGCGCTGGTTGCCGGCTCGACCCAGCTTTCCACCGTCGCCAATTTCATGGCGTCGTCCTACGTCGGATTGCGCGTGTCGCTGGGAATGGCGGTCATCGCCCTGATCATGGTGGCGCTCGCCGAGAACGCGCGGATTCCGGTCGACAATCCGGCCACGCATCTGGAACTCACCATGGTGCATGAAGCCATGATTCTTGAATATTCGGGGCGCCATCTGGCGATGATCGAATTCGGCGCGTTTCTCAAGCTCCTGCTCTATATTTCACTGATCGCCTGTGTGTTCCTGCCCGTGAAGATCGCCGTGTTCGGAGCCGGCCCGCTCGCTTACACCATCGGTGCCGCCGCCTATATCGTCAAACTTGCGGTGGCCGGCTTCTTCCTCGCGCTGTTCGAGACTGCCACCGCGAAAATGCGGGTGTTCCGCGTGCCGCAATTTCTCGGAGCCGCGCTGATGCTGGGATTGCTCGGCACGCTGCTGCTGTTTGTGTCGAGGAGTTTCTGATGCAGATGCACAGCCTCGCCTTCGACATCTCCCATACCTTGGCCGGCGGACTGGTCCTGATCAGTTTCATGATGCTTTATCAGGACCGGCTCTATTCCCTGCTCAACGTCTTCGCATTCCACGCGCTGGTGCTCACCCTTTCCGTCGCCTGGCAAGCCTATATCCAGAACGCGCCGCATCTCTACATCACGGCGGCCATTGCCCTCATCTTCAAGGCGATCGTCATTCCGGTGGCGCTGCATCGCATCGTCAAGCAGCTCGGCATTCATCGCGATATCGAATCGGCCGTCGGTATCGGCCCGACCATGCTGGCCGGGATGGCGCTGGTTGCGCTCTCGATGGTCCTGATGCTGCACGTCACCGCCGACGCCGATCCGCTGGCGCGCGAGGATCTCGCCTTCGCGCTGTCGGTGGTACTGCTCGGCCTTCTGGTGATGGTGACGCGGCGCAACGCCGTAAGCCAGGTCGTGGGATTCATGTCGCTGGAGAACGGGCTGGTGCTCGCGGCGACCGGCGCCAAGGGCATGCCGCTGGTCGTCGAGATCAGCGTGGCGTTCTCGATCCTGATCGCCTTCATCGTCATCGGCATCTTCCTGTTCCGGATTCGCGAGCGCTTCGATTCGGTGGATGTATCCGCACTCGACGATTTCCGAGGGGAACGGCGATGAGCGCATATTCCTTCGATCCGGTGGCCGCCGTCCTCTTGATTCCGATCAGCTCGGCGGCCTTGCTGGCCGCGCTGCCCGGCTACCGCGTGACCGCGCGTTTGAACGTGATCGCAAGCCTTGCGACGTTTCTCGCTGCGCTCTCGCTATTCGTGGTCGAGCGCCCGCTGCCGGGGCCGTATGTGCTGGTCGACGATTTGAACATCGTCTTTATCGTGCTCAACACGTTCGTCGGCTTCACGACCAGCATCTTCAGCGCAAGCTACATCGCCCACGAGCTCGAAGCCGGCAGATTGACGCCGGTGTATCTGCGTTTCTATCACGCGATGTATCAGATCATGATGTTCGGCATGAACCTGGCGTTCGTGTCGAACAATATCGGCTTGATGTGGGTGGCGGTGGAAATCGCAACCCTCACCACGGTGCTGATGGTCGGCATCTATCGCACGCATGCCGCGCTTGAGGCGGCATGGAAATATTTCATCCTCGGCAGCGTCGGAATTGCGTTCGCGCTGTTCGGCACCATCCTGGTCTATATGGCGGCGCGCCCGATCGTCGGCGAAGGTCAGGATGGCATGGTCTGGACCATATTGATCGAACATGCCGCGCATTTCGATCCTGAGCTGCTCAATGTCGCTTTCATCTTCCTGTTTCTCGGCTACGGCACCAAGGTCGGCCTCGCGCCACTGCACGCCTGGCTGCCCGACGCGCATGCCGAAGGCCCGACGCCGATATCGGCGGTGCTGTCGGGGCTGCTGCTCAATGTCGCGCTCTATGCGCTGTTGCGCTTCAAGATATTGCTGGCCGCCAATCCGGTGGCGATCGCGCCCGGTCCGCTGATGGCGACGATCGGTCTGATTTCGGTGATTTTCGCAGCCTTCATGCTCTACCGCCGGCGCGACATCAAACGCCTGTTCGCCTATTCCTCGATCGAACATATGGGCATCATCGTTTTCGCGTTCGGCATGGGCGGCCCGTTGGCGAACTTCGCCGGGCTATTGCACATGGTGATGCACAGCCTGACCAAGTCGGCGATCTTCTACGCCGTCGGCCATATCTCGCAGATCAAGGGCACGCAGCGGATCTCTAAAATCCGCGGCCTGACCGTGACTCATCCGGCGCTGGGCTGGGGTTTGATTGTCGGGGTCGTCGCGATTACCGGATTGCCGCCGCTCGGCATCTTCATGAGCGAATTTCTGATCGTCAGCTCGACCTTCGCCCGCGCGCCGCTGCTCGCGATCATGCTGGTGTTCGGGCTTCTGCTCGCCTTCGGCGCGTTGACCTTGCGCCTGACCAGCGTCGCCTTCGGCGAACCTCGCGGCAGCACCGCCTCAGCCGAGGCCTCCTACGTGCCGATGTTTGCGCATCTGTCGCTCGTTTTCATTGCGGGAATCTATCTTCCCGCGCCGCTCGTCGCCTGGTTCCAGCACGTGGCTCGTCTTCTTGGATAGGATGATCTGGATATGCCGTCGCTGACAGAACTCGTGCAGCAGGGCCAAGGAGCACCGCAACATCGTCCATGGCCGCGGGTCATGGTCGATGCTCCCTGGTGGAAGGTTGCGGTCAACGAACTGGCTCAGGGAAATTGCAGCCTGCTTGCGCTCTGGGGAGAGCCATCGACGGTGCACATGGCGATCATCGATCGAGCCGCAGCCGCAGTAGCCGTGCTGAGCCTGGATTGCCCCGGCCGCGCCTATCCTTCGGTCGGCATGCGCCATCCGCCCGCGCTGCGGCTGGAGCGAACGGCGAGCGATCTGTTCGGCTTGGCTGCGGAAGGCTTGCCCGATACCCGCCCATGGCTTGATCACAACAATTGGGGCGTGCGCTTTCCGCTCGGCGACCGCATCAGCGCCTTGTCCAAGCCTGTGCCCTATCGCTTCCTGCAGGTCGAAGGCGACGGCCTCCACCAGATCGCAGTCGGCCCCGTGCACGCAGGAATTATCGAGCCCGGACATTTCCGGTTCACCGCAAGCGGCGAGACCGTGGCCCGGCTCGAGCAACGGCTGGGATATACCCACAAGGGCATCGAGGGGCTCATGACCGGTGCAGATCTCGACCGCGCCGTCCAACTCGCCGGACGGGTGTCGGGCGACAGCACGGTGGCGTTCTCTTATGCATTTTCGAAGGCGGCCGAAGCGGCGCTCGAACTCGTCGTGCCCGACCGCGCGGTTTGGCTCCGTGCGCTGCTTGCCGAGCTTGAACGGCTTGCCAATCATCTCGGCGACATCGGCGCCATCTGCAACGATGCATCCTTCACCTTGATCCATGCGCATTGCAGCGTGTTGCGCGAAAACGTGCTGCGCGCCGCCAACAGTGCATTCGGTCATCGATTGATGCGAGACGTTATCGTGCCCGGAGGCGTGACCCGCGACCTCGACGACGATGGGATAGAGATCATCCGGGCGACGCTGGACAATATCGGATCGCGCTTTCCAGCCCTCGTCGAACTCTACGACAACACGGCGTCGCTCCAGGACCGCACCGTCGATACCGGCGTGCTCAAACCGGCCCTGGCCAGACAATATGCCGCCGGCGGCTATATCGGCCGCGCCTCAGGCCGCTCGTTCGACGCACGGCGAGCCCTCGCCTATCCGCCCTATGACAGCTTGCGCTTTGAGGTGCCGGTCCTGAGCGAGGGCGACGTCAACGCCCGCGTCTGGATCAGGGTGCGCGAGGTCGAGCAATCGCTTTCGATGATCGAGCAGATTTTGGACCGCCTTCCCGGAGGATCGTCGAGGACGACAGTGAAGCATTCGGGTGAGGCTCGGGAAGGCATCGCGATCGTCGAGGGATTTCGCGGCGACGTTCTGGTCTGGCTGCGCATGCGCGATGGCCGGATCGAGCGCTGCCACCTCCGCGACCCCTCCTGGTTTCAATGGCCGCTGCTTGAGGCGGTGATCGAGAACAACATCGTTGCGGATTTTCCACTCTGCAACAAGTCGTTCAACTGTTCCTATTCGGGCCAGGACATTTAGAGGACGGAAGAAGATGCGCAAGCTGCTTTTTCAAAGCCTGTTCCGCCGGCCCTTCACAGAAGCGGCACCAATGCCGGACGACGCCGCGCTGAACGAACTCGCGACCGCCGTTGGTCGCGCCGCGCGGCGACGCCTTGGCCGCAGTCTCTCGATACGTGAGGTCGACGCCGGATCCTGCAACGGCTGCGAACTGGAAATCCACGCGCTCAACAATGCCTACTACGATGTCGAACGCTTTGGTCTGCGCTTCGTCGCCTCGCCGCGCCACGCCGATGTCTTGATGGTGACGGGTCCCGTGACCAAGAACATGCGCGAGGCATTGGAGCGGACTTATGACGCCACGCCCGATCCCAAATGGGTCGTCGCGATCGGAGATTGCGCCAAGGATGGCGGCTGTTTCGCCGGCAGCTACGCGGTGGTTGGAGGCGTCGGCGACGTCGTGCCGGTCGACCTCCACATTCCCGGCTGCCCGCCGACGCCAATGGCGATGCTCAAGGGCCTGCTTGCACTGCTCGAGCGGGTGGACAATGGCGCCGTCACGCCTTGAGATATTCGTGGGCGAAGGTGGTCGCGATCTCTGCGGATATTTATCGCGTCCGCTCCATGGCGCGCGAAGAAATCTGCTTGGGCTGGCGCACGTTCCTGGTCTTCGGGCTTGCCACATGCTCACGCAGCCGGACGCCGCGGCCCCCAGACGCACTCGCAGCCCCCGGATTGATCAGTTCGATCCCGGCGTTCTCAAGAGCGGAAACCAGCTTCATGAGCGAATCGACGTTGGCCCGGATGACGCCGTCGCTGGCCTCCATGCGCTGAATGGTCGGAACTGAAAGGTCGGCCAGTTCCGCAATTTGCCGCTGATCGACATTCAGGAGAGCGCGCGCGGCCCTGAGCTGATTGGCGGTGATCATGAAGGTCGGTTCTCTCAATCCTGCCACATATGCTTATATCGTATGAACACCGGTTTCAAGCATCAATTTTAAATTGCTAGATATCATTGAGGATCGGAGCAGAACGCAAAATGGAAATGGCGGACGGTAAGAGCGGAGCTGGCAGCGACGCGATGCGCGGTCGCACAAGGTTCGACCTTGCACTCGAACGAGCCACCCGACGATCGCCCGGGATCGAAACCGACGCAAAGGATGCTCGACACAGTATGACCGTGCCGGTCAATTGCACACCAATTGCCGTCGCGTTTGGCCCAGGCGACGCCAGCCAACATGGCGGCAGCCAGCGCTACCATAGCGGCTCGACCCAACCCTGGATTTACCGGGGTAGGAGCGATCCGCGGTGAGAGCGTGTCAGAGCGGTGAGTACCGGTCTGCACTTAGAAGGGAAGTTGACGTAAGCATTAAATGGGGGTACATTTAATGGCGTGAAAATCACGTTTGATCCAGCAAAACATCAAGCCGCTCTCCGCGAAAGGGGTTTGAATTTTGCCGATACGTCGATCGTCTTTGCTGGCCCAACGATTACCGTACAGGACACACGGCGCGATTATGGCGAAACACGCCTCCAGACGATCGGGTTTCTTGCCGGCCGAATGGTGATGGTTGTTTGGACGCCGCGTGACGAAGCCCGGCACATTATCTCGATGAGAAAGTGCAATGACCGTGAGAAAACGATCTATCAAAAGCGATTTGGCCAAGGTTGACGCCCATCGTATCACCAAGACCGAATACGAAGAGGCGCCTGAACTAACTAAAGAGATGCTGGACCGCGCGGAAATTCGCCACGGTGACAGGGTCATCAAGCGCGGCCGGCCACCCCTGGAATATCCCAAGGAGGCGGTGAAGCTTCGCCTCGACCACGACGTTCTCGCGGCCTATCGCAAGACCGGCAGTGGATGGCAAACCCGCATCAATGCCGACTTGCGAAAGGCCGCGAGAAAGCTGACAGGTTAATCCAACTTCGCTCGTCCGCTTCAACGCAGGCCTGCAAGGAACGCGTCGATCTCCGATCGCTGCTCGAATTTGATTTTTGTTCTGGCGAAATTCTCGAACAGTGCCAAATGACCCGAGAACGACGTCGGCGTCTGGCGATGCCAATAGGCTTCGGCCCATTGCAGAAAGGCCTCGTGTTCGCCCGCAGCGGCGTCCTTCAAGGGACCGCGCCGGGAAAGACCCTCGCTGCACATAGTCCACGGCAGGTCGAGCCAGATCAGCGAGGTCGCGAACGGCAGCGCGGCCGCGGCCAGCCATCCATAGACGCCTTCGATGATCCACTGCGGCTTGCCGGCGATCTCGACGACCATCCCGGTTGCCAGAATTTCGTCCCGCAGAATGCCGACCTTGCCCTGCCAATGGATCGGATCGAGATCGATTGCCGGCGCGCCGATGCGTCGCGCCAGCGCGTCGGCAAGCGTGCTCTTGCCTGATCCGCTGTTGCCGATGATCACGACCCTCGATCCCAGTGTCGAGCCGAGGGGCATGATCGCCGGCTGCACTCAGGCCGCGTCGCGATGCGCGGCGATGATCTGGTCGGCGGCGCGTCCCGTCACCTCCGCCATGCGGTCGAACTGCCGCGTGAACGAGCCGGCGCCCGCGGTCGCCGATCGCAATTCGACGATCAGTTCGCCGATTTCGGCTTCCGGCATCATGGCGCGCACGCGATCCCAACCCTGCCACCCCTCACGGGTATCGAAGCCGAGAATTTGTCCGCGCCGTCCCGACAGGATGGCGTTGATCTTGGCGGTCGCCTCCGTCGGGCAGACGATGTCGACGATATGAATCGGCTCCAGCAGCACCGGCTGACACTGCGGCAGCGCCTCGCTCATCCCGATCCGGGCCGCGGTCCGGAACGCGAGGTCGGACGAATCCACGCTGTGATAGGAACCGTCGGTCAGCGTCACCTGCACGTCGATGACGGGAAAGCCGAGTGGCCCGCGCACGAGGCCATCGACGACGCCCTCTTCCACCGCGGGAATATAATTCCGCGGCACCGCGCCACCGACGACTTTTTCGTGAAATTCGAAGCCGGTGCCGCGCGGCATCGGCTTGATATCCAGCACGACGTCGCCGAACTGGCCATGGCCGCCCGACTGCTTCTTGTGCCGGCCGCGCTGGGTGATCGGTTTGCGGATCGTCTCCTGGTAGCCAATCGCCGGCGGGTGCGACTTGACGTTGACGCCGAAGCGATCGCGCAGCCGCTCCAGCGCCACGCGCAGATGCATCTCGCCCTGTCCCCACAACACGGTGTCGTGGGTGCGCGGGTTCTGCACCATGGTCAACGACGGGTCTTCCTCGTTCAGCCGCAGCAACGCCTGGCCGAGCTTCACGTCGTCCTTGCGGTCGGCCGCCGCAACCGCCATCGCCAGCACCGGCGGCCACGGCTCGACGCTCACCAGTGCCTTCGGCGCGGTCTTGCCGCTCGACGCGGTGTCGCCGGTCTTGACGGTATCGAGCTTGCCGAGTGCGACCGTATCGCCGGCTTCGGCGGACGTGCGCTTGTTGTCGTGGCCACAGCCCAGCGCCGAAACTCCCGACACGCGCGCTGTTTCGCCCGATGAGGAATGCAGCGTCGCGCCGTCGTCGAGATGACCGCTCAAGATGCGCGTCAGCGACAGCTTGCCGCCGTGCTGCAAATGCACGGTCTTGAACACATAGGCCAGCGCGTCCTTGGCCGAGGAGGCGCCGAGACGCTTGGCGGTTTCGGTCACACCGGGCAATTCGTGGCGCAGCGCCTTCATCAACCGCAGCACACCGTTCTCGCGCATCGCCGAGCCGAGCAACACCGGACAAATCAATCCTTCGCGCAATTCGCGCGCCAGATCGTCGAAGACGGCGTCGCGCGGCGGCGGGATGTCCTCGAGCAATTGCTCCATCAGCGCGTCGTCGTGATCGGCGAGCTTCTCCAGCATCGAAAACCGGGCTTCCTTCTCGCGATCGAGATCGCCGCCCTCCAGCGTCACCACTTCGGATGCCTTGTGCTCGCGATAGACAAAGGCGCGTTCCAGCGCCAGATCGACAAAGCCCGCGATCAAATCGCCGTTCCAGATTGGAATCTGGCGCAGCACCAGCGGGATGCGCGATGCCGGCTGCAAGGTGGCGAGCGTCTCGCGGATGCGCTTGTTGGCGCGGTCGATCTTGTTGAGAAACAGAAAGCGTGGAATGCCGAGATCCTCGAGCTCGCGCAGGATAATCTGAAGCTGCGGTAGCTTGCGCTCGTCGGCCTCGCAGACCACGACCGCGGCATCGACGGCGGGAAGCGCGGCGCGCATGTCGTGCACGAACTCGATCGAGCCAGGACAATCGATAAAAGTGTAACTGTCGCCCATGAAGCTTGTGGTGACGGCGGAAAGCCCGACGCCCATCTTGTGGCGGCGCGCCTCGGCGCTGGAATCGCCTGTCGAAGTTCCCGCATCGACGCTTCCGACACGCGGGATCGCGCCCGTGCGCGCCAGTATCGCTTCTAACAGTGTGGTCTTACCGCTTTGGAAAGGGCCCACCAATGCGATGCACCGTGGACCGCGGGGACTTCTGACGTCTTGTCCCATTGCCGCCTCCTCATGTGGAGCTCGGCCCGTGATTGGGTCGGCAAAGTTGATGCTCCCCCTACACCGAGGTTTTGGCAAGCTGGAAAAACGTCGCTGCGGTGCATCCTTGGGATTACGGTGCACAACCGTCATCGCAAGCCGACGGACCGCGCGAGCGCGTCCCGATGAAAGCCACGCGAGGCGCCCCAAGGTCGCGGAGGCATCATTGGATTGCTCCGTCGCCTCCGCGCCTCGCAATGACGGCGGAACCAACCTGCCTTACCTGCCCGGCCGAAGTTCCAGGCTCTCCAGCCCTGCCGCGACGCTCAGGCCGACCTGGCCCTGCAGGCTGAGCGGCTGCAGCGCGATCGAATTGTTCGAGCCACCGACCAGCACGTTGCCACCGGCGCCGACACCGATCGTCGCGCTGCCCTGGGCGCCAGCATAGTTGCCGGTGAGATCGCCGGGCCCGAGTTGAACCGTCGGTGCGAACACAGCCCAGGCGAGCGCCAATTCTGTGGTGATGCCGAGATCGACGCCCACCTTGCGAATGGTCGCGATATAGCGGTCCTCCGGCAGGCCGTTGATGCGAAGGACACAGCCGAGATTGGTGACCGAACCAACGATGAAGCCGATGCTCGCGCCGCCGCGGCACTCGAGAACGCCGACCTGTACGCGCGCCGGCTGCTGCGCAAGAGCGCTGGCGAGGGATGTCACCTGCACGGCGACGGCTATACCGGCAAGGATGGTCAAACGGCGCATGAAGAAATCTCCGGCTGGAAAGTTGTGATGCGAGCAGAGAAGCAGGAAAGGGCCCCAAAACCGGGCACTTGTTATCTCTATGACACAACTCGTCCGGCCGTTCCAGATTGCGGTTGGTCCCGCCTGTTGCGGGTCCGAAGCGGCGGACCCGCACTTGACGAAAAAGATCACGGTCAAAGCGTCGGGAGTAACGAAGGCGGCGGGCTTCGATTAACGCAAATTGCCGCAAAAGCGCTGGATGCGCTTGCAGGCGTCCTCGAGATCGGACGTCTTGGTCGCATAGGAGATCCGGAATGCCGGCCCGAGCCCGAACGCCGACCCCTGCACCACCGCGACGCCTTCGTTTTCCAGGAGTTCGGTGACGAAGTCCTGGTCGTTGCCAAGCACCCTGCCGGACGGCGAGGTCTTGCCGATGGTGCCGGCGCAGGATGGATAGACGTAGAAGGCGCCCTCGGGCCGCGGACAATCGATGCCTTTGGCCTGATTGAGCATCGACACCACGAGATCGCGGCGTTCCTTGAACACCTTGTTGTTCACGGGAATGAAGTCCTGCGAGCCGTTGAGCGCCTCGACCGAAGCCCATTGCGCGATCGAGCACGGGTTCGAGGTCGATTGCGACTGGATCGTCGCCATCGCCTTGATCAGCTGCGTCGGACCGCCGGCATAGCCGATGCGCCAGCCGGTCATGCAATAGGCCTTGGAGACGCCGTTCACGGTCAGCGTCCGGTCGTACAGTTTCGGCTCGACCTGTGCCGGGGTCGCGAACACGAAGTCGTCGTAGACCAGATGCTCGTACATATCGTCGGTCATCACCCAGACTTGCGGATGCTTCACCAGCACGTCGGTGATCGCCTTCAATTCGGCGCGCGTATAGGCGGCGCCGGTCGGATTCGACGGAGAATTAAGAATGATCCACTTGGTCTTCGCTGTGATTGCCTTTTCCAGCGCGTCGGGCTGCAGCTTGAAACCATGCGCCGCCGTACAGACCACCGGCACCGTCTCGCCGCCGGCGAGCGCCACCATCTCCGGATAGGAGACCCAATAGGGCGCGGGAATGATGACCTCGTCGCCCGGATTGATCGTCGCCATCAGCGCATTGTACAGCACCTGCTTGCCGCCGGTGCCGACGATGATCTGGTTCGGCTTGTAGGTGAGGCTGTTTTCGCGCTGAAACTTGGCAATGATAGCCTCCTTCAGCTCGGGAATGCCGTCCACCGCGGTGTACTTGGTCTTGCCGGCCTCGATGGCGTGGATCGCCGCCAGCTTGATGTTGGCGGGCGTGTCGAAGTCGGGCTCGCCTGCGCCGAGCCCGATGACGTTGCGGCCAGCCGCTTTCAGCTCGCGTGCTTTATCCGTCACCGCGATTGTCGCGGACGGCTTCACACGGTCGAGCGCAGCGGACAGGAACGGCATCATCATCTCCTTGCAGGCGTCGTGAATCCGAAAGGCCTCACGACTCTTTATTGCTGGAATGACCGCACCCTAAGGCGAGCGTCGCGGCATCGCAAGAAGCTTGGCCGGAAAGGGTGAAACTTTAGAGATCGTTAAAAGGCGGCCGCTAGATTCGCGCAACATTCATAAATTTAAGCGGCGAAATGGCTCATTTCTGGCAAGGCGTGCGATCCGGCGATTGGCTGACACCGGCGCGTGCGCGCGGCTACAGCCTGATCCTGCTTGGTCTTTGCGCCATCGCGATCGTCGGCTGGATCGCCTTGTCGGATGGGCTTGTCGATCGCAACGGCAAACCTCTCGGCACCGATTTTTCCAACGTCTATGCCGCGGGCCGGCTGACCTGGCAGGGCCGCCCCGCCGACGCCTATGATCCACCGCTGCAGCATGCCGCCGAAAGAGCCGTGTTCGCCGGCCGCGACGTGCCGTTTTACGGCTGGCATTATCCGCCGTTCTTCTTGGGCATCGCCTTTCTCGTGGCCGCCGTTCCCTATGGGTGGGGACTTTCGATCTGGCTCGTGACGAGTTTTGCCGCCTATCTGGCGGCGATGCACGCGATCCTGCCGCGCAGGCAGACGTGGTTGATCGCGGCCGCCTTCCCCGCCGTCTTCGTCAATATCGGTCATGGCCAGAACGGGTTTCTCACCACCGCGCTGCTCGGCGGCGCGCTGCATCTTCTCGATCGCAGGCCGTGGCTTGCCGGCGTGCTGATCGGCCTTCTTGCCTACAAGCCGCAATTCGGCGTGCTGATTCCGATTGCGCTCCTTGCCGGCGGGCGATGGCGCACGATCGGCGCCGCCGCCGTCACGGTGGCGGGCATCTTCGTGCTCAGCTTCGCGACGCTGGGAGAAGGCGTCTGGCACGCCTTCGCCGACTCAATGACGTTCACGCAGACGATCGTGCTTGAGCAGGGCAACACCGGCTGGGAGAAGATCCAGTCGATATTTTCTGCGGTGCGGATGTGGGGCGCAAGCATTCAGCTCGCCTACGCGATCCAGTTCGCGCTTGCTTCGGCGCTCGCCGCGACTCTCGCCTGGCTATGGCACGGCGATGCCGCATTCGAACTCAAGGCCGCGGCGCTGGCGGTGGCAAGCCTGCTCGCGACACCTTACGTACTTGATTATGATCTCGTCGTGCTGGGGATCGCGATCGCCTATTTGGCGCGGCTTGGACTAAGCCAGGGTTTCCGCGCCTGCGAGATCAGCCTGTTGGCGGCCGCGTGGTTCGCGCCTTTGCTGTCGCGCGGCGTAGCCCAGGCCACCGCGATCCCGCTCGGATTGCTGGTGCTGATGATTCTCTACGTTCTTATCTTGCGGCGCGCGGCGCTGGATCGCGCCGACGTTACCATCGGTGCTGGAACAATCGCGCATGCGTGAATCCGACGCGTGGCATGATCCTGCACACGGTTGCAGTGCGGTAGAGGTTTTCGAGCTTTTCCAGCTTCGGGTCTTGCGAGCCACGCACATCGGCATCATTGTTTAGCCGTGTTGCGGGGGGACAAGACGCTCCTCCTTCGGCGCGCAACTCCCGTCCAACAGGTCGAACCATTTCGAAATGTACAAACTCTATTCCATGCAGCGTTCCGGCAACAGCTACAAGGTCCGCCTTGCGCTGGCTCTGCTCAACGTGCCCTACCGTGCGATCGAGATCGACATTCTGCACGGCGAAAGCCGCACGCCGGATTTCCTCGCGAAGAATCCGAGTGGGCAGGTTCCGCTGCTGGAAGTCGCCGAAGGACGCTATCTTGCCGAGTCCAACGCCATCCTTTGGTACGTCGCCGGCGGCACGCCGCTCGCCCCGGAATCGCGCGTCGAACGCGCCGAAGCCCTGCAATGGATGTTCTTCGAACAGCACGCGCTGGAACCGAATATCGGCGCCGCCTATTTCTGGCTCGCGCTGGTCAGGGGTGGCCGCGATTTGCAAACCCATGCACTCGAGGACTGGATGGAGCGCGGCTATGCCGCGCTGCAGGTGATGGAAAACCACCTCAAGACCCACGAGTATTTTGCCGCCGGCCAGTTCACGGTCGCGGATATCGCGCTCTATGGCTACACCCACGTCGCCGACCAGTGCGACTACGACCTTTCGACCTTTCCTGCGATCCGCGCCTGGCTGAGGCGCGTCGAGCAAATTCCGGGCTTTGTGTCCATGGACTGGCAGCCCGGCACCGATGTCGGCGACCAGCCCCGGCTCGTCGCGGCGGCCCGGCAGGGCTGAAAGCGGGGATAACGGGTATAATTGGAAGGATAGCGGGCATAACTGCTTATTCGGCCGTTATTCCGCCGCTTTCTGACTCTCCGCCGCCCCAATATTGCCGGTGAATTCTGCAAAAAAATCGCGTTCGCGCGGGACTGATTCGCCCGCGCCCTGAAGGATTTAGTGCATGATCCGGTCTGCCGGCGCCGCGGGCTTTAACGGCCGCTCCGCGCCCGTTGCCTCTACCCGACTGATGGACGCTGTCGCGGCCTCGCTCGCGATCGCCTCGCTGTCGCTTTGCCTGATCGTCGCCGTCACGGTGCTTTCAAGCAAGGTCAGCCTGGCGCTGCCGATACCGGTATAGGCGAGAAGTCATTTCCTGAAAGCCATTCGCATTTCTCGCGACAAACGCGGTGACAGCATCGCGATCGGACAACGATGAAGACACCCACCGCACTTGTAACCGCTACGCTCACGGCAGCGATCCTGTTGGCGGCGTCATTCCTGATCGCCACGGGGACACGCGGCGAAGGCGCGGTGCCGGTCGCCGCTTCTCACGACCATTTGTGGAAGATGAAAAACGCGCCGAGCGCAATCAGCGCAAATCCCAGCCCGTGATTCCAGCCCAGCGGCTCCTTCAGATACAGAACCGAAAAGCCAGCGAACACCATCAGCGTAATCACCTCCTGCATGGTCTTGAGCTGTGCGGCGGTATAAACCGCGCTGCCCCAGCGATTGGCCGGCACCGCCAGCCAGTACTCGAAAAACGCAATGCCCCAGCTCACCAGAACCGCCGAAGGAAGCCAGCTGCCCTTGAATCTCAGATGGCCGTACCAGGCGAAGGTCATGAAGACATTGGAAGCAAACAACATCAGGACGGGCGAGAGCGACGGCGAAACGGCTGGCATGAATATCCTTTCGAAATTTCAGCGCTAACCCTTAACTGGAACCCCGGTTCCAGGCTCGATCGATATCATTCGATCTAAAAAATTGCTTTCCCGTTCAACCGCTTTTTAGGGTTAGCGCCAGAAAACCCGTCACAATCAGGCCATTCGCCTTATTCTCGTGTGGAAACGAGAACAGGCATGCAGTTCGACTGGCGCGCTATCTCCGGTCCCGCTCTTACGATAGCGACACCACTGATCGCGCTCGTCGTCGATCGCACAATCATCGCCGTCCCCAATCCCGCACCGCTGTTTGTTTGCATCGTGGCCTTCGCGGGCTCGCTCTCCGGCCTGGCATCGGGCATGATCAGCGCGGCCCTTGCCATCGCTTCTTCGGCACTGTTTTTCTTCAACCATCGCGCCGTCCCCGGCTACGACGTGTCGGATTTGGTGCGTCTCGCAATGCTCGCGGTCACCGTCACCGGCACCGCGGCCATCACCGGCCTGTTGCGGAAGAAGTTGATGGATACGTTAACCTGGGAACGCAGACATCACGACACCGCCGAGCGGCTCGCGGCGGCGCTCGATCAGGTCGACATCGGCATCGTGCTTCTTGATTCCGACACCCGCGCCGAATTCATCAATCGCGCGTTTCGCCATTATTTCTCGTTGCCCGACGAAAAGGCCGACAGCAAGCCGCCGTTCATCGCGCTGATGTATCACGGCCGCGATACCGGCGCCTATGAACTGCCGAAGGAGGAACTGAGCGCCTTCATCGCGCAACGCACGGAGATGATGCGTGTCGGCAATTCCACGCCGATCAACATCAATCTCAGGGACGGGCAGATCCTGCGTTTCAGTTGCACGGCGCTGCCCGACGGCGGGCGAATGCTGAGCTACACGCCGGTGACCGACCTCGTCCGCCACACGGACGATCCTGCCCTTGCCGACTACTACCGTTCCCTGCGCGAGCGCCCTCGAATAGGCCCGAATGCGCGCGCGGCCGAATAGGAGAAACGAGGCATCGGCCAAATCGGATTGATCCATCGCGCCGCTGCCTCTAGAAAGAGGCACCAGTCTACCTTTGGCGATTGATCAATCCCTCCTTTGCCGACGAGAAAAATGTCCGACGTTCTCACCATCCGATTTGTGACCCGGCAGGACTACGACCAATGGCTGGCGTTGTGGGATGGATACAACGCGTTCTACGGACGATCGGGCGCAACCGCGCTTGCGCCCGAGATTACTGGGATGACGTGGGCGCGCTTCTTCGACGCCTATGAGCCGGTCCACGGCCTTGTCGCGGAGAGCGGCGGGAGGCTGCTCGGCCTGGCGAATTATCTGTTCCATCGCAGCACGACGGCGATCGAGCCGGTGTGCTATTTGCAGGATTTGTTCACCGACAACGCCGCGCGCGGAAAGGGCGTCGGCAGAGCCCTCATCCTCGAACTCTATGAACAGGCCAAAAAGGCAGGTTCGCCGCGCGTGTATTGGCAAACGCACCACACCAACGAAACGGCGCAGCAACTCTACAATAAGGTAGCCGAGCACTCCGGATTCGTCGTCTATCGCAAGTTGTTTTGACGTGCGCCCACTTTTCTTCCCGACGCGGCCCGCGCGATCCGCTCGCCGGCCAAACGGCCCTGTGGATAAGTACAGGTGTCATGGCTGCGTTACAAAGCAAGGCTAGGCTTCCATTGCGTTTGATCAGGCCCCCCGTCATCGATCACGCGCCCCCAAGCGGTCCCCGTCAGTCGCCGCGTCTGACCGGGGCCGCACTTTTTTGGAAGCGTTGAAGCGCAAGCGCGCCGGGGAACCCGCGGAGATTTATCGATCAAGAAGCAAGGCCGCCATTCCTCGCGGTTCGATGCCTTGTATCGCCCCGGAATGAATCCGCAATCACGCAAGCAATCCCTGCATCGGCTTGACCAGCGCGCTGTCGGGGAACACGTTCTTCGCCAACACGCCCTCGGCAAGGCCGAGGTGATCGCGCAACACGCCTTTGAGGGCGGCGCGCAGGTCCGTGGTCGGCGCGAGGTCGCGGCCTTCATAGAGATTGGCGGGCTTCAGTCCCGGCCAATCGGAAATCACCCTGCCACCCTTCACCGCGCCGCCGGCGAGCAATGCGACGGTGCCGGTGCCATGATCGGTGCCTTCGGTACCATTGATCCGCGCGGTGCGGCCAAACTCGGTCGCGACCACCACCACGGTATCGCGCCAGCGCTCGCCGAGCCCGCTTTCGAATTCCTTGAGCGCGCCGTCGAGACCCGACAATAGCTGCGCCAGACGGCCCACCGGGCCGCCTTCATTGGCATGGGTATCCCAACCATCGAAAGCGAGCGCGGCGATGCGGGGGCCATCGTCGGCCGCCATCAGCTTGGCTGCGCCGCGCGCCACCAGCCGCATCGCGCCCATATTGTTGGTGCCGGGCTTTGGTTTCATGTCATCGCCAAGCGCGGTCTTTTCGAGCTTGAGGCCCTGCGATAGCGCCGAGGCGAGCGCGGGATCGCGATGGCTGTAAAGATCGATCAGGCGCGCGGCCGTATCGTCGTCCGCTTGCGGCAGCGCGACCGGGGCCCAGCCGACGGTCGGTGCAGCACCACGCAGCACCAGGGGTGTCGTCGCGCCGACGGCAAGCCCACTCGTCACACGTCCGCCCTTCGGCAGAACTTCGAGCGCGCGATTGAGCCAGCCCGTTTGCACACGTCCGGGGCCCGGAAAGCCGCTCTCCAGCACGTCCTGTCCATCGAAATGCGATCGGTCGCGATATGGCGTCGACACCGCGTGGATTACGGCGGCATGTTTCTCCTTATACATCCGCGCCAATTCGGGCATCGAAGGATGCAGGGCGAAGAAGGAATCCAGCGGGGTCGCCGCGTGCGGGCCATCGGAGGTCAATGCGATCGAACCATGCAGGCCCGCATAATCGGGGTCGCCGACCGGCGCGACGGCGGCAAGGCCGTCCAGCGCGCCGCGCAGGATGACGACGATCAGGCGCGGATCGCGTCCGTCGGCGGCGCGCGCGAATCTCGGCAGATAGGCCCAGGCGGCGAATGACGCGCCGCCGAGCAGCAGCGCGCGCCGCGATGTTGCCAGTGACGAGCGACTTTCGCAGCAATCCATCGTCATCTCCTCTGGAATTCCGGCGACATCAACAACAGCGCCAGCGCCTGCTGCCGCGATTCCGCGCGTTCGATGGTTCGTCGTGTCTCCGGCGAGGCCGCGTCCGCCGCAACAAGCTCCAGCAAGTTGCGCGGGTCGACATTGTCGCCGATGCGCGAGGCGATTTGCGCCGCGATATCGAGTCGCAGTTTCATCCCCTCCGGCGCGGCCCAGGCCGCATTGGTGTCGGGAAACCCGTTCGGCCCCGAAGGCGTCCATAAAGGCTGGCCCAACAGATTGAGCCCGCCGAGATAACGACTGGGGTCGTCGGGAATTTGCGCGAGCAGACGTCCGGCCGCCACCAGATATTCATAGGGGCTGCGGATCTTGGTTTGCGGCGCCCGCCACGCCTCGTCGGAATCCACCAACGTCGTTGCCAGTACGCCGAGATCGCCGTCCGATTTGCGGAATGCCTCCTGCAGCCGCGCCACCAGCGCCGGCGGCGGGTCGTCGGCCACGAAGTGACGGGCGAATTTGGTCGCGATGAATTTCGCGGTCGAGGAATGGCGCGCGAGGTCCGCGAGCGCCGCTTCGCCCTGCGCAAGCCCGGTGTCCGCGTAGGTCTTGCCAAGCAGGGTCTGCGGCCCGGGCTGGTGCGCATTGGCGTTGAAAGCGAAAATGCCCGGCGTCCCCAACCGGCCCTGCCGTCCGGCAAAGGTCCAGCCGGTGATGATGCGTGCCAGCGATGTCACGTCCTCCTGACTATAGCCGCCGCCGACGCCCAGCGTATGCAGCTCCATGATTTCGCGCGCGAGATTTTCATTCAGGCCACGCTTGCGGTTCTGCCCGGCGCGGGAGTCCGGCCCCAACGATTGCTGATTGTCGAGAAAGAACAGCATCGCTGGATGCTGTTCGACCGCTTTCAACATGTCGCCGAAGCGCCCGAGCACGTGCGGCCGGATCGCCTCGCGTTCGAACGAGCCGGCCCATATCCGCGCCAGTTCGCCCTTGTTGGCCGAGATGCAGAAATGGTTGGACCAGAACGTCACCAGCCGTTCGGCAAATCCGCAATCGGCGATCATCGCGCGCTGCAGACGCGCCAGTGCTTCGGCGCGGTAGGACTTCTGAATGACGTTGAGCGGCTGCGCCGGCGGCTTCGCGGCGTTGGGTTGCATCGCCTCGGCCGATTGCATCGGCGCGTTGGTGTTGCCCTTTTCCGGCGTCTCCATCGCCGGGGTTTTATCCGGTTTTTCGGAGACGGCGGCACCGGTCTTCGCCGCGCTCTCGCGCGCGAGCTTCATCTTCCTCCTGATAGGCGAACACGGTTTGCGCCAACGCCGGCGTCGACTGCAAACCCGGCATTTCCAGCATGGCGGCGTTGGGACGATTAAGCTCTGCCTTGACGAAGCCGCGCGGATCGGTGGCCGCGTTGACCAGATCGCCCGACGCGGCGCCCCGCGCGCCAAATCCGAAGCGATTGAGCGCCACCAGACCGGCTTGCGAATCGCGGGCCATGGATTTCCCTTTGGACTGAACCCTGTCGCGCTTATATTTGGACTTGAAGTATACCGCCGTCCGGGATGAACCAGACATGAAAAACACGGCGAAGTTTCGCGTCGATTCATGACAAATCGTTTAGAAATTCCGCCCTCGCGCGGCGTCGTCTGTTCCCGATGCGGAACGGAATTTACCTGCAGCCTGGCCGGGCCGTGCTGGTGCGCCGAGGAAACCACGCGACTGCCAATGCCGCTCGATGGCGAGGATTGCCTGTGTCGCGATTGCCTGCGCAAGGCTGCGGCGCGGGTCGCCGCGAATGCGCCGTAGATGCCGAGTGTGGGCGGCGGATCCGGCAAACCTGTCGATCTCTCCGAGAAAATCGCAACGGGAATTTACGATTCCATTACCCTGCTTTGCCTCAAGAACCGAGCGCGGATCGACCCGTTAACCGGCCAGGAATAGGTTGCGGCATCACAACCTGTGAGCGTTTTCGATGACCCGCTTCATTCTCATCGTTGGCATGGCCTTCATCACCGCCTTTGTTGGCGTCGCCTGGGCGACGCGCGGCTTTCCGCTGCTCTCTTTCGAAGTCATCCACCCGTTGCAACCGTTGACCAACGCCACGTTCGGCGATCAAAGCGCCAAGGCCTATGAACGGAAGATGTGGGAGGCCGAGCACACCGCGCAAAGCGACGGGGATACCAAGCTCGACAAGATACGCCTCGAGGCCCTGCAAACGGCCAACGCCTACACGCTGTCGCCATGCGGCGAGGTCACCAAGTTGAATCTGATCGCCGCCGTGACGGCCTACACACGGGCCTGGCAGAAGAAAATGGACTGTCCGAGGCCGCAAAACGTGCTGAAAGGCATGCTGATGTCTTGCAGCGACAAGAAAATGAAAGAAGCCGCCGATACTTTTTCGACGCCGCTCGACATACGCGTCCAGGCCGCTCTGCACGAAGCGTTCGAGCAGCGCGGCATCGTCAAGGCCGATTTTCCGGCGGATATTCGATTTGACGTGTTGCATTTCGCGGGCCCAGGGCTGTGGTCCGAGGAATCCCCGATATGTCTGCCACGGATGCGCGCCGCCGGAACCGCGCGATGAACCGGGCATGGTTCGTGCTCTGGGTGCTCGTCATTTTGCAGGTTGCTGCCTGGACATTCGCACCCGCGGCGCCCCCTCCGGAAATTCCAGAGGTCAACCGAGGCAAAGCTTTCGGCGACAACGAGGACATAGCGGTAGATGGGAGACGCGGTCTGCGGCAGGATGCTTTCAAATCGCTGGAGCAGCCTTGGGGAGGTCGCTGCGCCGGCGACGCGCGCAAGCAGTTCATCGGTGGACTCAACCATTACTACTATCATCGTCAAAATCAGACCGAGCGCTATCCCGAGAATTTCGGAAAGCTCGGCGCCGATTACATCGCCAGGCAATGGGCCACCACCGACGACAAGCGGATCGATCGCCTGACGCAGGACGCCTTCGCCAGGGGCTATTTGAAACCAACTGATTTCGAACCCGTCGCAGGCAAGTTGGTCGCGGCCGTCGTCAAGGACGAGCGCGTTACCGGAAAGGGCTGCGCGGGCTGAGGCGCTGGCTTGCGCGAGGCCCCGGCCTCGACGACAGGACTCCATTCATTCCTTGATCCAGAGCAAGATGCTGGCGTCAGTTTTGCGGACTGATCGCAGGCAATCGCTCGCGCGTGGAAGGCGCGCGCGGACCCGGCAAATGGGAGATCAACGCAATGAATACCCTGACAAAACTCGCACTGGGCGCCATGGGCAGGCTGCGTCCCAAACCGGCGCAAGGCGACGCCATGCAACAAATCGCGCTGCCGGCCCCCGAAAAGATTGGCGGCATGCCGTTGATGGAGGCGATCGCGGCGCGTCACTCGGCGCGCGAATTTTCGCCCAAGGAATTGCCGCTACCGATGCTCTCCAACCTGCTTTGGGCGGCTGACGGCATCAATCGCCCAGGCGGTGGGCGAACCGCGCCATCGGCGATTAACGCACAGGAGATCGATGTCTATGTCGCGCTGCCGTCGGGGGCCTATCTTTATGATGCAGCCGCCCACGCGCTGCGGCTCGTTGCCGGCAGCGATCTGCGCCGCGTCACCGGCTATCAGGATTTCGTCGACGACGCGGCGCTCGATCTTGTCTATGTCGCCGACCACGGCCGCATGAAGCTCGTGCCGGCGGCAAGCCGCGAGAGCTACGCTTCGGTCGCCGCCGGCGCGATCACGGAAAATGTCTATCTGTTTGCCGCCGGCAACGGTCTTTCCACCGTGATCCGCGCGTGGATCGATCGCGACGCCATCGCCAATGCGCTGGGGTTGGCGCACGACCAGCAGGTGCTGCTGTCGCAGACGGTGGGCTTTCCGAAAGGGTAAGCGTACACGTCGCAACCGGCGCGGCGAGTTTGCCGCTCCGGCCGCGGCCACCGATGCGCGGGCAACGGCGTTGACATCAATGAAAGCGGTCGCGTGGCCGTTCTTGCGGCGCGCGTGGATCTCTCGGAGGCGGCGCAGCCGCCGCTCTTATTTCATCGGGCGTAACGCGGCAGTCGCCGTTCTTGTCGAACCGAAGGATGAACACGCTCGGCTTTTCGACAAGTTCCTTGCGCGAAATCTTGCCGTCCTGGTTTTCGTCAAAATAGCCGAAATCCGCCTCCGCCAACGCCGGATCGGCCTTCTTGACTGTTTCGAACTCGGTTGGACTGAGACTTCCATCGTGATTGCGATCGGCCGACTTGAAGATCTGCTCCATAAAGCCCTTCCATTCGTCGCAGGTGTAGACGCCGTCGTGGTTGGTGTCCCAGATTGGCGGCCCATTGTTGAGCATGGGGTCTGGCCGGGGAGCCGGCTGGGCGGCAACGCTTGAGGCCCCCGCCAGCAGCAACCCCAGCGTCAGACCAACTCCACGAACAGAATTTCGGTATCGCAAAATCTTTCCCCTGTGGCTGCAGCGTCCGGCCGCGAACGATGGCAGCGACCCGCGCGAGGCAAGTCCGCGAGCCGAGGCGTGACACCGCCGCTTGGCTATTTCTGGATTATCCAACAGGGCCGGTCATGGCAACGACGGCGCTCGCGGAGCGCCGTCGCGTTTGGCTATTAAAAAGCTATTTCACCACCGCTGCCGTTTGCCCGAACAACAACTTGCGCTCTTCTTCGGTCCGGATCGCGGGCTGCCCGAAATTCGGGTTGACCTCCTTGGCCAGCGCATAGGCGCGCATCGTGGCCGGGCGAACGCGAATCGTCTCCAGCCAGCGCTTCAGATGCGGGAACTGTTCGATGTCCTGGCCCTGGTTCTTGTACGGCACGACCCAGGGATAACAGGCCATGTCGGCGATCGAATATTGACCTGCGATAAACTCGCGGTCGGCGAGGCGCTTGTTGAGCACGCCGTAGAGCCGGTTGGTCTCATTCACATAGCGGTCGATCGCGTATGGGATCTTGTCCTGCGCATAATTGCGGAAGTGATGGTTCTGGCCGGCCATCGGCCCGAGCCCGCCCATCTGCCAGAACACCCACTGAATGACGTCGTAGCGGCCGTAGATGTCGGAGGGCAGGAACTGGCCGGTCTTCTCGGCAAGATAAAGCAGGATCGCGCCGGATTCGAAGATCGAGATCGGCTTGCCGCCGCCCTTCGGCTCGTGGTCGACCAGCGCCGGAATGCGGTTATTTGGCGCGATCGCCAGGAATTCCGGCTTGAACTGATCTCCCTTGCCGATGGCTACCGGGAAAATTTTATACTTCAGATCGGTCTCTTCGAGAAACATCGTGATCTTGTGGCCGTTCGGCGTGGTCCAATAATGCAGATCGATCATGGCGCGTTCCTGTCGTGACGGAAGTTCGAATGCATGGGGCAATGGATGCGGATGCATGAATGTGTGGATCGCGCGCGGACAAGTCAATGACGTTACCAAGGGTTGCTTGAGAATGTGATCGCGGAACTGCCGGGATTTCGCGTGCGTCGCCCGGCCGGTCTCAACTCAAACGGCCATGGGTGCGCAGCAATTTCGCGCCGTCTTCGGTGACCGTCACGATCACGCCGAAGCCTGCGATGGTTTCGCGTGTGACGTAGCCGGAATCGACGGCATCTTCCCAGATCGTCAGCCGCGGGCAGGACGTCCGCCAGGTCGCGATGACTTCCGAATAGAGCCGCGGCTCCCGCGCGATCCACTCGACGAAATCAAGCACCAACGGATCCGGCTCTCGCATCCGGCTTTCTCCAGGTCAGAACGCAAAGGCGCTGCTGCGCGAAACCACCAGCCAGCTTCCGTAGATGATGTAATAGCCGGCGACCGTCGTGATCAGCCGGTTGGCCCAGATGCGGAACTGCAGGTCGGTCATGGCTTCGAGAACGCGCCGCGCCAGCGTCGTGCCCAACATCGAGGCGGCGATCGCCACAGCCGCGAGCGTCGGATCGAGCGAGGCCGCCTGGTCGATGATGCCGCCGAAATAGATCAGCTTCACGAAATGGCTCGCGACCTGGCAAGTGGCCTTGGTCGCGATGATGGCGCGGCGATCGAACTTGCCGCCCAGAAAGAACGTGTCCAGCAATGGCCCGGAAACCCCGGTCATCAGCATCAGTCCCATGCAGACCGAGCCGTAGAAGGTGCCCTGCCAGACGCTGTCGGGATTTGGCTTCAGGTTGGGCGGAGTGAGCCGCGCCATGAACGGCGTCACCCCGAGCAACAGCAAGGCAATGGGTTTGTCCGGCACGTAACGGGTGATCGACCAGACCGCGAGCGCGACCCCGCAGCCGATCAGATAGACCGAAACCGGCCGCCATTTGATGTGGCTTCGCCACAGGAAGGCGCGCCAGCCATTCGAGGCCATCTGCGTGATCGCGTGCAGCACCATCGCCGCCGGCAGCGGCATCAGGGTCAGGAGCACGCCGATCAGGATCAGCCCGCCCGCCATGCCGAAGATGCCGGACAGGAACGATGTCGCGACCATCAACAGACCGAGCGCGGCGATCATCAGCGGCGTCATGGCAACCTCCGATACCCTTCTGCCTTGCTTGGAGGGGTTTCGCAAATCGAGTTATCTTGCCCTGGCATCAGTTTTCCTGGGGGCAGGGATGCGAATGTCAGTCGCGGCGCAAGACCACATCGGCGGACTGATTTATAGGCTACTTCTTGGGCTTCGGATCGCCCTCATCCGAAAGATCTATCGAAAGATGTGAACCAGTTCACACGCCGTTAGGTCTGACTCGTGTTTTGTTTTGGTGTCCGAAGCTGCCGGGGGGCACGACATGAATTATGACGGCTTTAAGATCGAGACGTTCGAGGCCGGAAGAGACCTCTGGCACGCCAGGATCAGGCGGGCGGATTTTCAGCCGGTCATCATCGACGGCGTCTCGTTTCCCGAGCTGGAGGTCGGTTTCGCCTGGTCGAAGGAGGATGCGGCGATCGCGGATGCGAAGACCCGCATCGACTATCTCAACCAGCGATCAGTCATCATCGAAGAGAAGCGGCGAGTGAGCCATGTATGATTCCGAAGCCCGTTCATCCACCGGCGTGCGGTCCAATTGCCCGGATTGCGATGGCCAGTTGAGGGTCCTGCGTGTGATTGGCGGCCGGGCCGGCGCCGAATACTGGACCATGCGATGTATCCGGTGCGGCGGCATTCACCTCGACATCGTCAAGAACGCCTCGCCTTCCCCATCGCCGGCGGCTTAGAGCCTCGGCTCCATGGTGAGTACGGCGCGAAGCGCGCCCTTGCTCGCCCAGGTCCCGGACATCCACGCCTTGAGCGTCCCCCAAAGGCAAGAAGGAGTGGATGGCCGGGATAGGCGAGCGGAAGCGACGCTGTCCTTCGGACGGCGGTGCCCGGCCGTGACGGCCACGAACACGCCTTGCCCTGACGAAGAGCCTCCTACCCGTTGAACGCCTGCGCGATCGCGGATTGGGCTTCGGTCTGGATCTGCTTGAGGTGAGCTGCGCTTTGAAAACTCTCCGCATAGATCTTGTAGACATCCTCGGTGCCCGAAGGGCGCGCGGCGAACCATCCATGATCTGAACTGACCTTGATCCCGCCGAATGGCTGATTGTTGCCGGGGGCCGCGGTGAGCGTCGCGCGCACGGGTTCGCCGGCCAATTCCTTCATCGCGAGTTTCTCGGCCGAAAGCCCCTTCAGCAGGTTCTTCTGCTGCGGCGTCGCGGGCGCATCGATCCGCTCATAGAAGGGCACGCCGAGCTCGCGCGTCAAAGAATCGAACAACTGGCCGGGATCGTGTTTTGTCCGCGCGGTCATTTCGGCGGCCAGCAGGCCGAGGATGATGCCGTCCTTGTCGGTGGTCCACACCGATCCGTCGCGCCGAAGGAACGAGGCGCCGGCGCTTTCCTCGCCGGCGAAACCAAAGGAACCGCCGATCAATCCATCGACGAACCATTTGAAACCCACGGGGGTTTCGACCAGCTTGCGGCCGAGTTTTTTGGCGACGCGGTCGATGATCGCGCTCGAGACAATGGTCTTGCCGACCGCGCTGGTCTTGCTCCATTGCGGGCGATGTTCGAACAGATAGGCAATCGCGGCGGCGAGATAATGGTTCGGATTCATCAGAGCCGTTCGAGCGCGTCACGATGCCGTGGCGGTCGGCGTCGGTGTCGTTGGCAAACGCGACGTCGAAACGCTCGCGCATCCCGATCAGCCGCGCCATCGCATAAGGCGACGAGCAATCCATCCGGATTTTTCCGTCCCAGTCCACCGTCATGAAGCGAAAGGTCGGATCGACATCGTCGCTGACGATGGTCGCGTTGAGGCCATACCGTTCGATGATCGGCTGCCAGTAGCGCACCGCGGCGCCGCCAAGCGGATCGATCCCGATCTTGACGCCGGCGGCGCGGATCGCCTCCATGTCGACGACGTCAGCGAGATCGGCGACATAGGGCGTGATGTAATCGTAACGATGAACGTTGGACGATTTCCGCGCCCGCTCATACGGGATGCGCTTCACGCCGTTGAGGCCGTCCTCGAGATAGCTGTTCGCGGCGCGCTCGATTGTCCCCGTGATGTCGGTATCGGCCGGCCCGCCGTTCGGCGGATTGTATTTGAAGCCGCCATCTTCCGGCGGGTTGTGCGACGGCGTGATCACGACGCCATCGGCGAGGCCCTCTTTGCGACCTTTATTATAGCTGAGGATCGCGTGCGAGATCACGGGCGTCGGCGTGTAACCATCCTGCGCGTCGATCATCACCTCGACGCCATTGGCGGCGAACACCTCAAGCGCGCTCGCCAGCGCCGGTTCCGCCAGCGCGTGGGTGTCGATGCCGACGAATAGAGGCCCGGAAAGATTCTTGTCGCGGCGATGATCGCAAAGCGCCTGGCTGATCGCGACAATATGCGCCTCGTTGAAGGCATTGTTGAACGCGGACCCGCGATGCCCGGAGGTCCCGAACGCAACCCGCTGCGATGCTATCTTGGGGTCCGGCCTGCCTGAAAAATAGGCCGTCACCAGCCGCGGAATATTCGCCAGCATCGCGGGCGTGACGGTCTTGCCGGCGAGCGGATTTACGTTGGCGGCCATTGGGTCTCCTTGAGAATACGAACCCACGGGAGTGTAGATAGATTATGCGGGCGCGAACAAGGGACCACCGATCGGCCTTGCTGACTCCTGCTGACAGTGGCACGTGACGCAATTACCCAACGGCTTTTGCCCTTTTCTCTCCCTCGGACTCATCCCATATTCGGCTGATGGCGAAGAATCCCGACACTCCCAAAAAGCCCGGCAAAACCCCAAAATCGAAGGCGCCAAGTTCCAAGGCGTCGAGGCCCGATGTGCAGCCGATCGGGCCCGCGCTGGCGGAACTGCTCAATCCCGCGATCAATCGCGGCGAGAGCGGCATCGGCTCCTCCACCGGGTTGCAACCGCCGCCGGACAATTCGTGGGACCGCCGCGCCGGCGGCGAGGCCGCCGCCCACCGCGCCCGCGCCTCGACAAAGGGCACGAGCGAGGACGTGGCCAAGCGCGATGCGGCGGTCGCTAGAAGTACCTCCCGTGGAGCCCCCCCACCCAACCCTCCCCCGCAAGCGGGAGAGGGCTCCAGGCGGCAGGCGCCGGGCGCTGAGGAAAGAAATACTCCTGGCGCTGAGGAGCGTAATTATGCTGCGGATTCGCCACCTTCGTCCCCTCTCCCGCTTGCGGGGGAGGGCCAGGGTGGGGGTGCCTCCGCGAGTCGAGGCCTCTCCGAATCCCCGCAACGCGAATTCGCGCCGGCCAATTACGGCACCTCGGCGACGATCCCGACGCTCGATCCGGAACTCGCCAAACAACTCGGCTTCACCACCGAGGAGGAAGACGCCGCAGCACTTGCGCGTCCTCCGCGCAACAAGATGGAGGCGCTTGGGGTTGCCGCCACCGCCGACGCGCTGGAGGCGCTGATCCGCGACGGCCGCCCCGAATTCAAAGGCGAAGACGGTCAGATAAAAATCTGGACGCCGCACCGGCCGCCGCGCCCGGAAAAATCCGAAGGCGGCGTGCGCTTCGTCATCAAGTCGGACTACGAACCGAAGGGCGACCAGCCCACCGCGATCGCTGAACTGGTCGAGGGCATCGCGCGCAACGACCGCACGCAAGTGCTGCTCGGCGTCACCGGCTCCGGCAAGACCTACACCATGGCCAAGGTGATCGAGGCCACGCAACGCCCCGCCATCATCCTCGCGCCGAACAAGACGCTGGCCGCGCAGCTCTATGGCGAGTTCAAGAGCTTCTTCCCCGACAACGCGGTGGAATATTTCGTCAGCTATTACGACTACTACCAGCCCGAGGCCTATGTGCCGCGGACCGACACCTATATCGAGAAGGATTCCTCGATCAACGAACAGATCGACCGCATGCGCCATTCGGCGACCCGCGCGCTGCTCGAACGCGACGACGTCATCATCGTCGCTTCCGTGTCGTGCATCTACGGTATCGGCTCGGTCGAGACCTATACCGCGATGACGTTTGCCTTGAAGAAGGGCGAGCGCATCGACCAGCGCCAATTGATCGCCGACCTCGTCGCGCTGCAATACAAGCGCACGCAGGCCGATTTCACCCGCGGCACGTTTCGCGTCCGCGGCGACGTCATCGACATCTTCCCGGCGCACTATGAGGATCGCGCCTGGCGGGTGAATTTGTTCGGCGACACCGTGGAGAGTATCGAGGAGTTCGATCCGCTCACCGGCCACAAGCAGGACGAACTCGAATTCATCAAGATCTACGCCAACTCGCATTATGTGACGCCGCGGCCGACGCTGGTGCAGGCGATCAAGTCAATCAAGGGCGAATTGAAACTGCGGCTCGATCAGCTCAACAACCAGGGCCGCCTTTTGGAAGCGCAGCGGCTGGAGCAGCGCACCACCTTCGATCTGGAGATGATGGAAGCCACCGGAAGCTGCGCCGGCATCGAAAACTATTCGCGCTATCTCACCGGACGCCGCCCCGGCGAGCCACCGCCGACGCTGTTCGAATATGTGCCCGACAATGCGCTGGTGTTCGCCGACGAGAGTCATGTGACCATTCCGCAGATCGGCGGCATGTTCCGTGGCGACTTCCGCCGCAAGGCGACGCTCGCCGAATATGGCTTCCGCCTGCCCTCTTGCATGGACAACCGGCCCTTGCGTTTCGAGGAATGGGACATGATGCGCCCGCAATCGGTCGCGGTGTCGGCGACACCCTCGGGGTGGGAGTTGAACGAGTCCGGCGGCGTGTTCGTCGAACAGGTGATCCGCCCGACCGGCCTGATCGATCCGCCGGTCGACATCCGCCCGGCGCGCACGCAAGTGGACGATCTCGTCGGCGAGGTTCGCGCCACCGCGCAAGCCGGCTATCGCTCGCTGGTTACCGTGCTGACCAAACGCATGGCGGAAGACCTCACCGAATATCTGCACGAACAGGGCATTCGCGTGCGCTATATGCACAGCGACATCGACACCATCGAGCGCATCGAGATCATAAGGGATCTGCGTCTTGGCGCGTTCGACGCGCTGGTCGGCATCAATCTGTTGCGCGAGGGCCTCGACATTCCCGAATGCGCGCTGGTTGCGATCCTCGATGCCGACAAGGAAGGCTTTTTGCGCAGCGAGACCTCGCTGATCCAGACCATCGGCCGCGCCGCGCGCAACGTCGACGGCAAGGTGATCCTTTACGCCGACCAGATCACGGGCTCGATGGAGCGCGCGATCGCCGAGACCAACCGCCGCCGCGAGAAGCAGGTCGAATACAACACCGAGCACGGCATCACGCCGGAGAGTATCAAGAAATCGATCGGCGACATCATGAACAGCGTCTACGAGCGCGACCATGTGCTGGTGGAGATCGGCGGCCACGACATGACCGACGACATCATCTCGATCGGCCACAATTTCGAGGCGGTGCTCGCCGACCTCGAAATGCGGATGCGCGAAGCCGCCGCCGACCTGAATTTCGAGGAAGCCGCCCGCCTGCGCGACGAGGTCAAGCGGCTTCGCGCAACCGAGATGGCCGTGGTCGACGACCCCACCGCCAAGCAGCGCACCGTGCAAGGCAAGGCCGGCGCCTATGCCGGAATGAAGAAGTACGGCGAAGCCGCGAATTTGCCGGCGGCCTCAATGAAGAAGCGCGGCGGCTCTTCTTCACCCTCACCACGACGCGGTGCCTCTTCTCCCTCCCCCGTTCTTACGGGGTCGAGACGAGCAAAGCTCGCTCTGGAGGGTCGGGGTGAGGGGCGGAGCCGCACGGCCGTGCCTCCAAAGTCCACAAACCCCATCTCGACGAAATGCACGGCCCGGAGTCCCTGCCCCATCGCCCGGGCCGCGCACTGCCGGCAAAACCATTCGGCGACCGAAGCAAGATCTTCCAGCCGACCGACTCCCACCAGTCCGGCCCCGAATTCGGCCCCGCCCCCCGCTCCACCGGCGGCGCGCCTGGACATCGCGGTGGGTGGAAGAAGCGGTGAGCGACCAGAGCTAGCAATTCGAATGGGATTCGCTACGCTGGCTTTGTGAAACTCGAATTCGACGAACCTCAATCCTCTTACGCCAGCGGCTCGCAAAGCGCCCGCGCTTGGACTGAGGCATGGGTGGGCGCGCGGGCCTATTGCCCTCACTGCGGCAACCCGAAGATTTCTGCCTTTCCCAATAACAAGCCGCTCGCTGACTTCTACTGCACATCTTGCAGCGAAGAGTTCGAGCTCAAGAGCCAGAAAGGAAAATTCGGCGCGAAGGTCTTGGATGGAGAGTTCAACGCCAAATGCGAGCGCCTTGCCGCAAGTAACAATCCCAATCTTCTGCTGATGAACTACGATCTCAAATCTCTTACGGTCGTGAACCTGTTTATTGTGCCAAAACATTTCTTCGTCCGCGAGATCATCGAGGAGCGGAAGCCGCTTGCGGCCACCGCGCGCCGCGCGGGATGGATCGGTTCGAAAATCCTGCTCGACCGCGTTCCCGAGTCCGGGAAAATTCATATTGTCCGGGGTGGAATAGTACGGCCGAAAGAAGCGGTCCTGGCCGAATGGCAGAGAACGCTCTTCCTCAGGAATGAATCGCCCGATACGCGCGGCTGGTTACTCGATGTCATGAAATGCGTGGAGTCGCTAGGCAAGCGAGACTTCACCCTAGACGAAGTCTACGCGTTCGAAGGACAGCTTCGCGATCTCTATCCCGGTAACCAGAACGTGAAACCCAAAATTCGCCAGCAGCTTCAATTTTTGCGCGATCGCGGATTCATCGAATTCGTATCTCGTGGTAACTATCGCTTGCGAACCTAGGAGACCCGCATGGCCTGGTTTCTCAACTTCTACAGATGCGCGCGTTGCAAACGCATATGGACCGACCAATGGTCCTGTACGTGCGATGACGATTGCCCGCATTGCGGCGCAAGGCATATGTCGCCGTTCGACAGTGAGAACCTGACGGAGCTTATCGAACAGAACGGCGATGAGTTTGTCGCTATTCGCTCGCCACGCTCGGCTGAACACGATCCCGACTATCGCGAGGTCGGTCGGTTTCCCACGCGCGAGAAGGCGGAAGAATTCCTGGCTTCGGTTGAAATGGAGTAAGCCGAGGCGAAGGCCCTACCCCTTCACCAGTCGATTGGCGTGACTCGCCTGCGGCACACTGCGGTTAAACGACATGTGAGAATGCATGCAAAACCGACCATCGGCATTTCCTGAAAACACCATCGTGGTGCGGCCAGCCAAGCATTTGACCTAACCTGCGGTCACCACAGATGCTCTCATGTGTCGTGCCGTTTAGCCGTAGGTGAAGTCCGGCTTGCTCTGCCCGACTTCTATAATGTAGCCATCAGGATCGCGAATGTAGCAGCGCGTTTCGCCGTACTTGTCCTTTGGCTCTGTAATGAACTCGGCTCCTCGAGCCCGCCAAAGTTCATAGCACGCTTGAATATCTGCAACGCGGATATTCATAAAGCTGCTGACTGAATCGGGGTCGGCGGGGACGCTGAGCGTCACCGATGGTTTGTCGGGTGTCGGACCGCCCCCGACGTTGACGATGAGCCACGCGTTCGCGATCTGGATGTACCCCGGCGCGCCGCTGCTGTCGCCTCTGCTCAGAATGCGACCTCCGAAGACCGTTTCGTAAAATCGAGCCGATCGTTCGATGTCGGCGACGGTGAGGAAGTGTGCGACGGTAAACCCATCCTGCGGCGGCATCTGATAGCTTTTCTGCTCGATTTGTACTTTGCTCCCACCGTTGTTCATGATCGACTCCCATCATCAGGTCAGCACGATCCGTGTGGCAGGCGTACCCGCACCTCTCCGCACTGGCGCTTAATCGCTATTGATCTTTCAATGCTGGTTCTGTCGCGTTAGATATTGCTCCTGGTCAGCGCGATTGACGAGCGCCATGAAGGACGGTTGCGATCACGTTTTGGTAGACCCGCGTATGCGGAGTTTTGCCGTTCGCCACTCCATCGCTTCGCGATGCCCCGGAATCACGGCGCAAATGGCGTGCGCCAAAACTGAAATTTCTCCTTCGCTTTCAACGCGATTCCACCCGTCCAGTCCTCTTCGAAAAAATTTTCCGTTTCGCGTCTCACCCAAATCACATCCATATTTCCCGCCGTCCCGGCCTCACTTGGAGGGGCGTATCGCGATCGTCACGGACGTTGGGTACGGGATGCGGTGGACGCAGACGGCGCGACTGACGAGCGCGTTGCCTCGCGGACGGCGAAGTCGTGTGGTCCTGACGCCCCGACGCTGGCGTCAAGTTCTTGAGAAGCAAACCTCTCAGGGGCGACGGTGGCAAGAAAGCCCGGTCACCGGGGAGAGCACGAAGGAAACCGTTAAAACCATTGCGCAGGGAAAATAAAGAGTCCGCATGAAGTTCTATGGAGCCCTGTGGACTCCGCAAGCCATTGATCAGCCGCGCAATATCCCCATAACGTGTCATACGCCTTCATAGGCCTTTACAGACACGATCGCGACACTTCGCGAGAACGGGGACACGATTTCATGGCACGCAAGGTCAGCTTCAGCGCACTGGAAAGCCGCAGCGCACGGCTGCGATTGAAAATCCGCCGCAGGCCCTACAGCGGCCCGTCGCTCGCGCGCGGCATCTCGCTGATGTACCGCCGCAACAAGACCAACGGCACATGGGTGCTCAAGGCCAGCGACGGCCACGGCGCATACTGGACCAAGGGCTTCGCGCTGGCCGACGACTTCGAGGATGCCGACGCCAAGAACGTGCTGACGTTCTATCAGGCGCAGGACGCAGGCGAAGAAGCTGGCGCGCGGCGATGACGGCAGCGCCGACAGCGCGCCGATCACCGTCGATGGCGCGCTGAAGGCCTACAGGCGCGATCTGGAAGCGCGCAGCGCCAATCCCTACAACGCCGACTGGCCGCGCCTGCACCTCACCAGCGTGCTGCTGTCCAAGCCGGTGGCGTTGCTCGACGGCCACCGAGCTGAAGAAATGGCGCGACGGCCTGCTCGGCACGATGGCGCCGTCCACGATCAATCGGCTCTGTCGCTTGCCTGTGCGCCGCACTGGAGCAGGCGGCGCAGCACGACAAGCGCATTCAGAACCGGGACGCTTGGGAAATCGGGCTTGCCGGTCTGCCGAATGCGCAAGAAGCGCGCAACGTCATTCTCTCTGACGACAAGGTGCGCGAATTCGTCGCCACCGCCTACGGGCTCGATCATCAGTTCGGGCTGCTGACCGATACGCTGGCGATCACTGGCGCACGTCCGAGCCAAGCCGTCCGGCTGCGCGTCGAGGATCTGCACGATCATCCGGTGCGGCCGAAGCTGATGATGCCGAAGTCGGCCAAGGGCGGCGGCAGAAACCGCAGCGCGAGAAGAAGCCGAGCGCTATTCGGTGCCGATCACCGTGCAGCTGGCGGCCAAGCTGAAAGCAGCGGCCAAGGGCCGCGCCGACGATGCGCCGCTGCTGCTGCAAAGCGACGGCAGCCCTTGGGGCGACAATCCCGGCCAGAATTATCATCGCCAAGTCGACAAGGTCGTCACCGCCATCGGGCTCGATCCCGACGTGACGATGTACGCCTGCGACATTCCAGCATCGTCCGCATGCTGCTGCGAAATGTGCCGATCAGGCTGGTGGCGTCGCTGCACAACACCAGCGTCGCGATGATCGAAAAGCATTATTCGAAGTACATCACCGAGCATCGATCGACGACATCACGCGCCACGCGCTGCTGCACCATGAGCCGCCCGCCGCCGACAACGTCGTCGCACTGAGGGTAATAAAATTTAGGCGCTGTCAACGATCGGCTGAGCCGTTCAGCGCTTCTCAGGCACATATTCTTAAAGCTTGAGTCATCGATTTTTACTTGTCGGTAAACTGCCTTCACATGAATCGAAGTTCCGTGCAGAAAGACCGTTGGCCCGACGGAAGTCACTGGAAGAAGTCGAGCGCCGGCAATCCCCGCGAGCCGCAGCCGACACCGACACTGGCGTTGTCGATCCCGCAGTTCTGCACCGCACGACGGAACTTCCGAGGGCATGTATTACAAGATGAAGAAACAAGGGGCTCAATCCGCGCGAGATGAAGGTCGGCACGCGCACGCTGATCACGTTTGAGGCCGCAGCCGATTGGCGTGCCGAGCGCGAAGCCGCCAGCACAGCGCCTCCCGAGAAGGCCCGCGGCAAGTGCGAGCAGGCCACCTAACGAAAATGGCTGCCCGGCCGGCACCGGACAGCCAAAGTCGAGCCCGTTCGATGTGGCACATCAGAACAGTCAGTTCGCTGTGAGGGCACCGTTGCGGCCGGATCTCGT
>CAVUHE010000025.1:0-66034 GCA_963741185.1 uncultured Alphaproteobacteria bacterium
TATCGCGAGTACCAGGCCAATTTGGTCCTTCTCCGAAGTCTCAATGACCGAGAGCTGAGAGACATGGGTCTCACTCGCGGTGAAATCGGCTCGGGGCTTGCGCAAGCCGCCAAGTTTCGAAACCAGATGCGGAAATCCAACAGGTTTCGAAACCAGATGCAGAAATCCGAGCGGGCCTGATACCCCGATGCGGAGCGCATCAGATTTCACGATAAGCCGCCAGACCGAGGATTGCACGATACGTTACGCAGCATGTGGCGACGGGAAACATTCCGTTTCCCGTCGCCGACTGTTCGTAGTTCAAAGAGCTGCCAAAGCGCCGTCGAGATCGGCGACGATGTCGTCGATATGTTCAATCCCGATCGAAAGACGGACGTATCCTTCGGTCACGCCCGTCTTTAGCTGCTCTTCCGCCGCCAGCTGTGAGTGGGTGGTGGTGGCGGGATGGATGGCGAGCGAGCGCGCGTCGCCGATATTGGCGACGTGATAGAACATCTTCAGCGCGTCGATGAATTTGCGGCCCGCGTCGCGTCCACCCTTGAGCTCAAATCCGAGCAGGCCGCCATATCCGCCCTTGAGATAGGCGTCGGCCCGTCGCCTTGCTTCGCCCTCCATCTTGGTCGGAAAGATGACCTTGGTGATCTTGGGGTGCCTCGACAGATGATCCGCGACGGCAATCGCATTGCCACAATGCTGGCGCATGCGCAGTGGCAGGGTTTCCAGTCCCTGAATGAACATGAATGCATTGAACGGCGACATCGCCGCTCCGATATCGCGCAGCAACGTCACGCGCGCCTTGAGAATATAGGCGATCGGCCCAAGCGGTTTGACCGCCTGCGTCCAGACGGCACCGTGGTAGCTCGGATCGGGCTTGTTGAGCATCGGGAAGCGATCCGAATGCTTTTCCCAATCGAAGTTGCCGCCATCGACGATGATCCCGCCGATCGAGGTGCCATGACCGCCGATATATTTCGTGGTCGAATGCATGGTAATGGCGGCGCCATGCCTGATCGGCTGACAAAGTACCGGGCAAGCCGTGTTGTCCATGATCAGGGGCACGCCGAGTTCGCGGCCGATCTTTGCGACCTCGCCGATCGGGAAAACCGCGAGCTTGGGATTTGGCAGCGTCTCGCCATAGTAACATCGTGTCTTGGCGTCGGTGGCGCGGCGAAAATTTTCGGGGTCGGCGGGATCGACGAAGCGGCATTCGATGCCCATCGTGCTCATGGTGTTCTGGAACAGATTCCAGGTGCCGCCATAGATGTCCGTCGAACAGACGAAATTGTCGCCCGCATGGCAGATGTTCTGCACGGCAAACAGCGAGGCAGCCTGGCCCGACGCGAGTGCCAGCGCGGCAACCCCACCCTCCAGAGCGGCGACGCGCTCCTCGAACACCGCCTGCGTCGGATTCATGATGCGTGTATAGATATTGCCGAGTTCCTTCAGCGCGAACAGGTTGCCGGCATGTTCGGACGATTTGAATTGATAGGAGGTCGTTTGATAGATGGGGACGGCTACCGCTGCGGTTGCCGGGTCTGCGCGGTAATTGCCGCCATGCAGCACGATCGTTTCCGGATTCCTGCTTTCGGTTGTCATGAATTCCTCCGTGTAAATGTCTGAGCGCTAATCATGCGATGAATCTGGCTAAACTCCGGCCGCCGCTACTTTCGCGCCGGCCCCAGCTCCCGATGAATGGTCCAGTCCTGCGCCGCCGCATCAAGACCGAAAGCCATCGAAATGTCGGCAAGATCGTCAGCGCGCGAGATGTGCCTGACAATCTCCTGATTAATCAGCTTGGCATGCGAAACCGGCAGCATGTGTCCGGCAGCCGGCAAATGCCTCGCATCGGCCCCTACGATAACCGAACCCAGCCGCCAGACAATGCGTTGCGTGAGATAAGGCGACAGGCCGCCAGAAAATAGTAGCGTCGGCACGCGAATTGCAGCGGCGGCTGCGGTAACGTTTTCCTCGGCCAGCACGGCGGTGAAATCAAAAGCGAGCTTTTCGGCTGTTTCGATCATGCGAAGGCGTGCCTCGGGCGACAGCCTTTCGCCGGGTCCGGATCCATTCCAATACGAAATGAACTTGTCGATCGCCTCCATGAACAGTCCGTTCCAGAGATCGACGTAGAGTCCGTTGGCAAATTGGACGAAAAGGTCGTGCAACCGCCGGTCGGCTTGACTCTCCCGTAGCAGGGTCGGCAACACCGGCTCAATCAATGTCAGGCTGCGCACGCGGCTGGCGAATGACGACTGAGTAGCGATCTTGAAAGCGATCGCGCCGCCATAGGAATGGCCGACAAGATGAAGAGGGCCTTCCGCTCGACTGATGCGGTCGCTTAGCAGCGCGACTTCCTCCGCCAAGGTCATCGGCTGGATGATCGAGCCTCGATTGTTGCCATAGCCCGAAATGTCGGGCGCGATAACCTGATAGTCGTTACCGAGCTGTTCGGTAAGTTTGGCCCATTGGCGTCCCGAACCAAGCGAGCAATGCAGTGCTATGACGCAGGGCTTCGAACTTTTTGTGGAATGCGCTTGATTTGATTTGATCATCGAACCGTTCCTATTTGTGCTTCGGCATGTGAAAAATGGTTGGAGCGCATCGCCTGAATGCCGCATGAGAGCCCGAGGTCCCGCAATTGCCGCATGCTCGTCAAATTCGAGGCCAGTCTGGTCTTGCGCCGGCATGGCGATGCGAGTTCGACATCCGCCGGGCGGATCAGCTTTTTTGCTCTTGATTGGGGGCGGTCCGGGCCCGTCGTGCGGGCCCGGAATTGTTTTCTGGTCAGGCCGCTCGGCGCCAGGGCACGAGCATCGAGACCCGCTGCCTGTAGCGGCGATAGTCGTCGCCGAACAAGCCAACAAGATCGCGCTCTTCGAGAAGGATGCCGAAGACGATGTATGCCGTCGTCACTACTGCGAACAGCAGGTGGCCCGCGGTCATCCGCGGCGTTGCCCAGAACGCGATAATGAAGCCGAGATAGATCGGATGCCGCACGAACTGGTAAAGCAGCGGAGTCCGAAAACGCGGTGCCGGCATGGGACGGCCGGCAAGGTGGCTCGCGACCTGATGCAATCCAAAGAGTTCGAAATGATTGATCAGGAAGGTACTGGTCAGAACGATCAGCCAGCCAACCAACGACAAGCCTATCAGCGCGTTTGCCACGCTGACATTCTCGACGTGCCAGACTGTGGTCGGCATCGGCCGCCACTGCCAGCACAACAGCGCAAGCGCAAGGCTTGCGAACAGCACATAGGTGCTGCGCTCGATCGATTTCGGCACGAATTTCGTCCACCATTCCTTGAATTGGCGACGCGCCATAACGCTGTGCTGGATCGCAAATAGCGACATCAGAAGCATGTTGACGATCAGCGCTTCCGTGACGGGCACGGGCGCGCCGCTGTCGATCGTCTTTGGCACGACGAGGTTCTCGACAAAACCCAGCGCGTACAGAAAGGTTACGAAGAAGAAGGCGTAGGACAACAAGCCGTAAGCAAGCGCGATTAATCTGCCCATTGGAATTCTCCAGCGATTGAGGGGACTTTGGGACAACGATCAGCGTCGTTTCACCGCTTGGTGATCACGACCTCCAGATATTCGCTTGGCACCACCATGGTGTCGTCACCGGCCCTATTCATGCGCACGATGAGCGCATGCAGATCGTTCCTGAGATTTTCCTGGGTCGGTGCATCCAGCGCGGCGAAGGCCTTCAAAACTGGGCCGTAGAAGGTCTTGAAGACGTCCAGAAAATGCTTGGGCGATCGATAACGGAAATTGAATACGCGCGGCTCGGTCTTGATCGAACTGGCGCCGGCCTCGAACATTTCGTTGAGGCGTGCGCGTGTGCCCCAGAGTGCGGGTGATTTGGCGCCGGCGGGTGGCGGCAGATATTTCCCGAGCGTCTTGAAGACCTGTCCGATGAAGCCTTCCGGCGTCCAGTTGGCAAGACCGATCTTGCCGCCGGGTTTGCAGACCCGCAGGAGTTCGCTGGCCGCCTGGTTCTGGTTGGGGGTGAACATCACGCCGAATGTCGATACAACCGCGTCGAACGAGGCGTTTGCAAACGGCAGATTTTCAGCGTCCGCCTCGATGAAATCGATCGACAGTCCTTCCGCGGACGCGCGCGCCTGTCCGCATTCAAGCAGAGCCGGCACATAATCGGTTGAAGTGACCTCGCACCATCGGCGAGCCGCCGCCAGGCTAACCATGCCGTTGCCGGCGGCCACATCAAGGACCTTTGAGCCCGAGCGCAGATCGAGCGCCTCGCAAAGTTCTTCCCCGACGATTTGAAGGGTCGTGCCGACGATGGCATAATTGCCCGATGACCAGGCAGCCTGCTGCCGGATTTTCAGGGCGGCGAGATCAGTTGTCGCGGTGATTTTGGAATTGCCCGGTTGTCCTGTAGATGTGGTTGTGGCTTCCATGGCTGTCTCCTTTTACGGGATATGCAACCCGGTCATGGGTGATGCGACCGGTGAACCGAAAATGAGCCGGCGCGGACCTAATGACTTCTGAGGGCACCTTGATTTTGCCCTGAGACAGACTTGATTGTTTCTTGAGGGTGTTACGGGCCAAGGGTTTGCAGCGTGCAATTTATCTTTTCAAATCATGTACTTGACATCGGCCGACAGGAGCTGAGCCGTGGCGGCGAGGGGGTGGCGATTGAACCCCAAGTGTTCAATCTGTTGCAGTATCTCGTGGAAAATCGCGACCGGGTCGTCAGCAAGGACGATCTGTTCGACAAGATCTGGGAAGGGCGAATCGTCTCGGAGTCGACGTTGACCAGCAGGATCAACGCGGTCCGCAGGGCTGTCGGCGACAGCGGCAGGGATCAGCGTCTGGTCCGCACCATCGCGCGCAAGGGATTTCGTTTCGTCGCCGATGTGCGGGTGAGCCGGCCCGAGATCAGGCCGGAGGAAGGTTCGGAAAATCTTCCAGGCAAGGACAATCTCTCGTCTCTCGATCGGCCCGCCATCGCGGTGTTGCCGTTCACGAATATGAGCGAAGAACCCGAACAGGAATATTTTTCCGATGGAATCAGCGAGGATACCATCACCGCGCTTTCCAAGCTGCGCTGGTTTTACGTGATCGCGCGCAACTCTTCATTCGCGTACAAGGGAAAATCCGTTCACTTGAAGCAGATCGGCGAAGAACTCGGCGTCGGCTATGTCGTCGAGGGCAGCGTTCGCAAGGATGGCGATCGCGTACGCATCACGGTCCAGTTGAACGATGTGATCACCGGGAGTCATATCTGGGCGGAGCGCTACGACAGAAGCCTCGCTGATGTGTTTGCTGTCCAGGATGAAATCGCCCAGGCGATCGTCGCTGCCATACAGCCACAACTCTATGCTGCCGAAAACTTCCGGGCTCAACGCAAGCCGCCGGACAGCATGGACGCCTGGGATCTTGTGATGCGCGCGCTGTCTCACTACTGGCGCGTCACCCGGCAGGACAACATGGTTGCTCAGGCGCTCCTGGAGAAGGCGATCAATATCGACCCGAATTACGGCCAGGCGCTGGGCGTGCTCGCCTCCAGCCATATTTTCAGCGCCCACATGGGCTGGGAAACGATGGCGAAGGCGGTGCCGATCGCCGAACGAGCGGCGTTGGCGGCAATTCGCGCAGACAGCGAGGATGCTTGGGCGCACTTTGCCCTTGCCAGCGTCTACCTTTGCAATCGCCGGTTCGAGGATTCGCTTGCCGAATTTGAGCTCTCACTCGGGCTGAATCCAAACTTCTCGCCGGCCAGGGGATATTACGGGGTCGCGCTGGCCTATTGCGGGCGATGGGAAGAGGGCGACCGCGCCGCGCGGCATGCGCTCCGGCTCAGTCCACGCGATCCGTTCGCGGCGATCTATTGCGGCGTTGCCGCCTATTCGCAATTCGTTGGGCGAAACTACGAAGAGGCGATCCGCCTGTCCCGGGAAGCGCTGCGACACCGCGCCGACTTTGTCGGGGCGCACCGGGTGCTGACGGCGGCGGCCGCGGCGGGCGGATTCGATGACGTCGCAAGAACAGCGTTGAAGGAGCTGCGGCGCGTGCAGCCCAACATTTCACTTGAGTGGATTGCAAGCGAGATGCCGTTTAAGCAAGAGAGGGAGCGCGCCAGTTATCTGGACGCCTTTCGTCGCGCCGGCTTGCAGTAGTTGCGACGACAGACTGGTCCAATCAGTGCGACATCAGCGTCGGCACGGTCATGGATTGCAGCATTCCACGCGTGACGCCACCCAGGATTTGCTCTTGCAGCCGCGAATGCCCGTAGCCGCCCATGACGATAAGATCGATACCGGCATCGGCTGCAACCGACAGGATGGACGGTTGAACGTCCGAGTGATCCGCCCCAATGCTCTCGATCCGCGCGGCAAGTCCGCGTCTGGCCAAATGCGTCACCAACGTTGCTGCGGACGTTTCAGCCGGATTTTGCGTTTCGTTGACGCTGATGATGGTGATGGACTTGGCATGTGCCAGGAATGGCGCAGCGTCTCGAACGGAACGAGCCGCGAGGCGGCTGCCATCCCAGGCGATGCCGACATGCCGTGGCTTCAGCGCACCCTTGTGCGTGTAGGGAATGAACAGCACCGGCCCGCCCGCCTGAAACAGCATTTCGGTTGGAACCATGTTGTCGGAAGTGGTGTGATCGGGATCCGGCTGCAATACGATGCTCAAATCGTATAGCCGCGCCATGGCGCCCAGCGTTGCAAAGGCATCGACCGGAACCGCGGTGAGCGCCTGACAGCTGTAAGGAATGCCCGCGTTGCGTGCTTCGGTCTCGAACACCGCGAGTGCGGCGGTGGCGCGCGCCAACGCACGCTCACGTTCGACGTCGAACACGGCTACTACCGCGGCGGCGCCATCCACGGCGAGACCGACATTTGCGCTTTCAAAGCCGATCGAAACCGCGTCGAGATGTGCCGAAGAGCTTACCGCCAGCGAGATAGCACTGTCGACGACCGGACGGATCGGACGTTCGGAGGGGATTTGGACGAGGAGGTTTTTCAGCATGGCCGTACTCTGCGCCTGTTCCAGGTAGCGCCGCGATCGCGGTCGCATGCACCATTAAAAGGCAAGATTGCAGGCATGATTTGATCCAGCTCAAACCGATCGGACGTCGACGAACGTCGGGCCTCGAGCTCGCAGCTATTTCTTCATTTTCAGGATGAACGCGGCGATGTCCTGGGTGTCCTTGCGGCTCAGCGGCATGTTCGGCATCGCGGCGTGCGGCATAAGCAGGAATGAGGAGATCATATCGCTGCTGATGCCGGGCCTTTCTGCGATGGACGCAAACGGAATGATCCGGCTGGTTTTGGCCGTGGGGGTCCCAATGGCATGACACTCCGAGCACCAGCGCTCCGACAGCCGCCGGCCGTTTTCGACGTCCTGTGCAAAGCTCGTGGCATTTCCCGCAAACAGCGCCAGCGCGACGGAAACCGGTAGTGTAAGAATGCGCATTCGATCTCCCTTATTCCCGGCCGACACCGGCCATCCTCAGAGCGGCTCATCATCGACGGTCGAAGGTTGCTCCTGCAATGAAACGATGTCGCCGCCGCCAAAGTCTTCCTCCGGGGGCGGATGATCGGGCGCCATGCTCAGATGGTCCTGCACTTTCCTGACGCCGGCGACATTTTCCGCTGCGACGATCGCGGCCTTGCGGACGCTCTCCTTCCCGATGACGCCGTTGAGGCTCACAATGCCGTCGCGGACCGTGACGTTGAGCCGGCAAGGCCGCCACGGCGCTTGCCTGATGGCGGCCGTGATTTCACTGCGAATATGGTCGTCATCTGCGGTCGGGCCCGGAACGATGTGAGCCAGGTTTGCAAGGGCGCCAAGGAAGTCCGAGCGGGAGATGATCCCGACCATTCGGTCTCCGCGCATGACCGGAAGGCGCTTGACGTTGTTGGTTTCCATGATCCGCACGACTTCACCGAGCGGTGTGCCCTCGGTCACGGTGCGCGGGTTTGGTGTCATGATCTCACCCACCTTGCGGCCGTGCTCGTGGCAAAATTCGGCCGCGATGCGATCGGTGCCGGTCAGGAACGAGAGCCACCGGACGCGCTTGTGTTGCGTTCCCGTCTCGGCGCGGCGGATGAAATCACCTTCCGAAATGATGCCGATCAGCCCGCCTTTGTCATCGACAACCGGCAGTCCGCTGATGTGGTGCCGCAACATCAACTTGGCGGCATCGACGATGGTCGTGTCGGCGCCGACCGTAATCACTTGCGGGGTCATGATCTGATGCGCACGCATCCAAGGCCTCCGAGCCCGTTATTGATGGCTCACGTTAGCCGGAAAAAGCCTAGGAGTTTTGATCAGGGTCAACCGCGCAATCCGCCCCAAAAGATGCAGGTACGCTTTCGCTTCCAGCGGGCGCTCCCTCGCCCTATAATTTGGCGGAAGCTTCCGCCTTCATTCGCGCGATGATTCCGGCGGCGATTTGCATGGTGGAGCCGACCGCCCAGCCCAGCCAGATCATCAAAGCGGTGCTGGCGTGTGCAGTCTCGTCCAGAACGATGCTGGAGACCGACACGACTGCCGCCACCGCGGCGAAGAAGGTGCCAGTCGCGCTGAGCAGTTCGACCGCGTCGGCTCTGGTGCCAAGACCGTGCCGCAGTGGCAGATGCATGAGGTGATCGCGAGGCGCAGGTGGCAGATCAATCCCGAGATAGAAGCCGGCGGCCCCGTAAAGCATCATGGCGAAGACCGCGGCCGCCGATCCGATCAGGTCGATGTCGGCTCGCCCGACATGCGCGGCAACAAACAGCCCGCAGGAGGCCCCGGTGAGCGCGAGCCCGGTCCGTTCAAGGACGTGCGCCCATCTGCTGGTGACGGATCGGGTATTCCAGGGTTCTCGGTGCCTGATCATTCGATCTGGATATCAAATCAAACCGGCGCATCGTTGATAAAGATCAAGCAAGATAGCGCGACCCATCCGTACGGGCCACCCCCAAAAAGGCCGTGTTCGTCACTCCTTCCTTTGTCCCGACAGTTCCACGACCTTGCGCCAGCGCTCGGTTTCCACGGTGAGCATCGCTCCGAACTGACCGGCATCGCCGGCGATGGGAATGGCGCCGAGCTCGGCGAGCCGTTGTTTGATCACCGGATCGGCAAGCGCCGCATTGATCTCCTTGTTCAGGAGATCGACGACCGCCTGCGGCGTGCCGTGTGGCGCGCCCACGCCGTAAAAGGAACTTGTTTCAAATCCCGCGATTGTGTCTCCGATTGGCGGCACCTCTGGCATGGTTTCCGATCGCTCCCTTGTCGTCACGCCGAGCGCACGCAATTTTCCCGACCGCACCAGTTCGAATGAGGATGTAACGTTATCGAACATGCCCTGGATCTGGCCGGCCATCACGTCGGACAGGCCCGGTGCCGACCCGCGATAGGGCACGTGAACAAATTGAATCCCGGCCGTGGCCTTGAACAGCTCGCCGGAGAGATGGAGCGAGGTGCCGATCCCCGACGAGGCGATGCTGAGTTTGCCCGGATTGGCCTTGGCGTAGGCGATGAAATCCGCAACGCTGCGGACCGGAAGTTCATTGTTGACGACGAGCACGAGCGGAATGCGCGCGACGCCCGCGACCGGCGCAATGCTCTTTGCAAAATCATAGGGCAGCGAAGGATCGAACGAGGCGTTGATGGCGTTGGCGGTGCTCGTCAGCAGCAAGGTGTATCCGTCCGGCGGTGAATTGATCACGGCCTGGGTGCCGATATTGCTGCCCGCGCCCGGCTTGTTTTCAACGATGAAGGGCCGGCCAAGTCGTTCCGCCAGCCGCTGGCAGATCAAGCGGGAGAGCACGTCGGTGGCGCCACCCGCGGTGTAGGGGACCACCCATCGAACGGGGTGAGATGGGAACGAATCAGCCTGCGCAGATGCCACCGACCCGAGGCCGAGCCACATCCCGGCGCACGTTGCTGAATGAAGGAATGCTCGCCTGTTGATCATCGGACCTCTCATGGATGGGGTCAAAAGCCATCGCAGGAATCGTGCCAGATCGCATGGCGTCGCCTTGATTTTGGTAAAGTTCTTATGTTTCCACAATGGTTTACGGTCGGATAGGGGCGCGGTTCCAAATCCGAAAGGCTGCTGCTGATTTAGGCAAATTGCGCCGGGCTCCGTTTGCTTAAGATGCGTTAACCAATTTGTGCGGATAATCGCGCCAAGATTCCGAAAAGGAGTTCGCAATGTCCAAATTTGCGATTGGCGAGAGGGTTGAGAAAGCAGCCGACGACCACGAGGACGGTGTCGTCATAGCCGTTTTTCCAACCACGGATGGCAACTTTCGTTATGCGGTCGATATGGAGGGCTATGGCGCGCTCCAGTTCTTCGCGGAAGAAAAACTGGTCGTTCACGCCGACTAGCGTTCTGACGTCCACCCGGGGGTTACGACAAGCGATGGGTTGCCTCGCAACTCGGCTTGACCCGAGATGATGGGAGCCCCCGACGCCGGGTTTGCTTTAATTAATCATTCATTACGCTAATTCGCTCGATTTTAATTACTTAACCTCACTGTTGCCGCGCGCAACCCGAAGGTTCGGGTGCGTTATTTTCAGGAGGAACTGTGAAGAATATTATTGCAAGATTTTTTGTCGATGAGTTTGCGGCCACCGCGATCGAATATGGCCTGATTGCTGCGGGCATCAGCCTCGCGATCATCGCCGCAGTCAATGGTCTTGGCTCAACCCTGAATACGAAGTTCTCGTCCATCAACACATCGCTGAAATAATTCGTCGGCGTAAAGCTAGCGATTACTTCAAGGCACTTGGCGGTCGTATTTTCTCCGTTCTCAGCGGATTAAACGCAAACCCGTCCGCAAAATATGCGGACGGGTTTTTCCTTGTTTGTTGGCAGGATTTTCCGGAATTGCGACGCGGCGCTTGGGGTCCGTCCGCTTAACCCTGCTGGTTAACTTCTGATCAGGCCGAGGCGGCTATACATGGCGGTTAATCAAGAAGCATCCGGCCATGAACGCAGGCGTCATTGAGCACTCGATGGTTGAGCAGCCCGCAGCGAGCCCACGGCCGCGCGCCAAGCCATCTGCCGCCAAGAGCTGGTTGAAGGCCATCGAACTGACCTCACGGATCGAGGCCGATCCGCGCCGATTGTTTGCTGACATCGTCGAGGATTGGGCGGCGCGACAACCGGATCGACCGAGCCTGATATCGGACATCGAGACGCTGAGCTATCGCGCCTTGGCCGACCGCATCAATCGTTACGCACGCTGGGCATTGTCGGCGGGAATCGGCGCCGGCGATACCGTTTGCCTCTTCATGCCGGGCGGCCCGGACTATATCGCCGCCTGGCTCGGCATCACCAGGGTCGGCGGCGTTGCGGCGCTGATCAATACCAGGCTGGTTGGGTCTTCGCTGTCTCACTGCATCGATGTCGCGGACGCGGGCCACGTCATTTTAGGACATGATCTTGCGGCCACTTTCGAGGATGTCTTGCCTCACTTGAGGCGGGTGCCGAAAGTCTGGCGGCACGGAGGCGGCTCGGGCGGTGCGAATATCGAGCCAGCTCTTGGCCGATTGGATGGCGGTCCACTGACGGCCGCGGAGCGGGGCGAGGTTACCATCAACGACCGTGCGCTGCTGATCTACACGTCAGGCACGACCGGTCTGCCAAAGGCAGCCAGCGTCAGCCACCGTCGCATCCTCAATTGGGGCGGCTGGTTTGCCGGGTTGACGAATGCCACGCCCGAGGACCGGTTGTTCGATTGCCTGCCGCTGTTTCACAGCGTCGGCGGCGTGGTCGCACCGTGCAGCATGCTGACCGCGGGAGCATCGGTGGTGCTGTCCGACAAATTTTCCGCCGGCACGTTCTGGCGCGACATCGTCCGCTTTGACTGCACCCTGTTTCAGTATATCGGCGAGCTTTGCCGTTATCTTCTGAAGGCGCCGGTGTCGGAATTCGAGAGCCGGCATCGGCTTCGGCTGGTCTGCGGCAATGGCCTGCGCGGCGATATCTGGGAAGCCTTTCAGGCGCGCTTTTCGATTCCGCAGATACTGGAATTCTACGCCGCGACCGAAGGCAATTTCTCGCTCTACAATGTGGAAGGCAAGCCTGGCGCGATCGGCCGGATTCCGCCGCTGTTGGCGCATCGTTTTCCGGCGGCGATCGTTCGCGTCGATGCGGAGCTTGGCGTGCCCGTTCGCAACGAGGACGGTCTCTGCATTTCCTGCGGTCGCGGCGAGGTCGGCGAAGCCATTGGGCGGATCGGGACGGCCGACGCCGGCGGAGGGCGCTTTGAAGGTTACACCAACGCCGCGGAGACCGAGAAGAAAGTCCTGCGCGATGTTTTCGGCAAAGGTGACGCCTGGTTTCGGACCGGCGACCTGATGATGCTCGACGAAAGCGGCTTTTTCCGTTTCGTCGACCGGATCGGCGATACCTTCCGCTGGAAGGGAGAAAACGTCGCGACGTCGGAGGTCAACGAAGCCGTTCTGGATTGTCCGGGCGTGGTCGAGGCGACCACTTACGGTGTCGAGGTTCAAGGCGCCGACGGTCGCGCCGGAATGGTTGCGATCGTAACCGATGATCGTTTCGATCTCGGCAAATTCAGCGATCATCTCGCGCACCGGCTGCCGGCTTACGCATGCCCGGTCTTTGTCCGGATTTCCAAGTCGCTGGCCAGCACCGAGACCTTCAAGCAGAAAAAGCAGGACCTGATCCGCGCAGGGTTCGATCCAAACCGCATCACCGATCCGCTTTTCTTCAGAGATCCCAAATCCGGCAATTTCCTCCCGATCGACGCCGCGTGTTATGCGCTTATTTCGGAAGGTTCAATTCGGCTGTGAGCCTCGCGCGGCCGGGCGTTTTTCTTCACATGCCGTAGATCGCCAGTTCGGTGTCGGCCAGATCGCCGAGCCGGGGTTGATGCGGACCCTTGAAATACTTGCGGCCGCGCGCCTCGCTGTAGGTGCCGGCGAGGCCGGGCACCGCACCGTTGGCGTCGACGATGACGATCGGCTTGCCCCGCCAAAGCAAATAACGCCCGATCGCGCCCGCGCATCCGACGAAGTCGGCGATGCTGCGGCAATAGCCGAGCTGCATGGCGGGAAGGGGAATGATCCCGCGTCGTTTTCGCAAAGAGAAGAAGATGAAGGGAAGGACCTCTTCAGCGGTTCGGCATACCAGGCTGAGGCAGCCATACTCCGAATGACGTTTGAGCATCGCCAGTTCTTGATCCGAAAGCCCGGCGATGAAGGGCGTGTCCCACGTTATCGCTTCGACCCTCACGCCGCGGTCGTCGCGCGACAAGACAGGAAGAGAGAAAAACAGACCGCGGCAATAGGCGACGAAGCCCTGCGCCTCGAGGATCGGCCACGTCGGATGCGCCGGCGTGACGTTGAAGTAGGTAACGTCCTTGCGCTTTTGCGTCATCGACGCAAACAGCGCCGCATAGTTTCGAAATTCCGGATCGACATACCAGCTTGAGACGTTGCAGCAGGTGACCGCCTCGCCGTCGATGAATTTGGTCGAATAGATCAGGAGCAAGCAGCCGACCGGCGTGCCCTGATGCTCGAGCAGGTAGCCGTAGCGTGGCGCGCCTTGCGGCAGTGACCGCGAGCCTTGATGACGCAGACCGCGCATCCAGTATTGACGGCTGCGACGCGCGAACCCTCTCGTCAGGAGATCGCCGATCGCCTCAAGATCGCTTTCCATTATTTCGCGAAAACGCGGCTTGACGGCGAGCATGATGTTTACCAACGGTCACAAAAGACACTGCAATAAACGTACATTTTCATATTTGCGCTCTATCATGGGCTTTCAAAATTTTATGAGAAAGCGAAACAATCGATGTCGGTAAGGTTAAGGATTATTGCGGCGATACAAGAGATCGCTGCCGAGCAGCAGGTCACTCTGCCGCCGCTTGAAGATGGTCTGTCGCTTCACGAGACGGGTTTCGATTCACTCGCTTTCGCCATCCTTGTCGCGCGGCTGGAAGATGATCTCGGCATCGATCCGTTTACCATATCGGAGGATGCAAGCTTTCCTCTCACGATAGGCGACTTCGTCAGGGCCTATGAAAATGTCCCCGCGTGAACTCTTCGCGCTGCGTGACTATCTGGATCCCGACCTGAAGGGACGAACCCTTTCGGACGCGCGGCGGGTCGTTTCGCTGACGGACATTGCCGGAGAGACCTGCCTCGCGGGCCGCCTCGCCGAACTCTCGGGCCGCTCGGTGTTGCTTGCGGTAGACGGCCAATTTCTCTCCGCGCTGGCGATACTCGAGATTGACGGCGTAGCCCGGCGAATGCTGCTCTGTCCGCCCGATCTCAATGCCGATCATGTTCAGGGTCTCGTTGAAGATGCCGGGATCGATGCCGTGGTCACTGATCAGCCCGCCCGATGGGCTATGTCGGGAATTGCTCTGGTTGTGCCCGCCGAAACGTCGTTGCGGCCTGAAAATGGGAAACAGACCGAGCGGGCGACGGAATGGCTGATGCTGACCTCGGGCACGTCGGGCCTGCCGAAAATCGTTCGCCACACGCTGGAAGGCCTGACCGGCGCGATCGTTGCTGACGGTCCGGCCCGCGGTGCTCCGCCCGCGTGGGCGACCTTCTATGACATCAGGCGCTATGGCGGCCTCCAGATATTTTTGCGCGCGATCATCGGCGGCGGCTCGATGGTTTTGTCCGAGCCGGGAGAATCGATCGCCGATTACGTTGCTCGGCTGCGGGAAAAGGCGGTCACCCACATTTCGGGGACGCCGTCGCACTGGCGCAAACTTCTGATGAGCGGCGCTGCGTCGGGCTTTTCTCCACGTTACGTGCGCCTGTCGGGCGAGATTGCGGATCAGGCCGTGCTCGATGGCTTGCGTCACGCCTTTCCTGCGGCCTCGATCGGTCACGCCTATGCCTCGACCGAGGCCGGTGTCGGCTTTGCCGTCAACGACGGGCTTGAGGGCTTTCCCGCTGATATGATCGGGCAGAACCGCGACGGGGTCGAAATGAAGGTCGTGGACGGCTCGCTCCGGATTCGCTCGCGGCGGGCCGCGCATGCCTATGTCGGCCGCCAGGCCGCCGCCCTCACCGACGCGGAAGGATTCGTCGACACCGGCGACATGGTCGAGCTGCGCGGGACGAGGTACCACTTCGTCGGCCGGCGCGGCGGCATCATCAATATCGGGGGCTTGAAAGTTCATCCCGAAGAAATCGAAGCGGTCATCAATCGGCATGCCGAGGTGCGCATGTCGCGTGCCAGATCGCGCCGCAGTCCGATCACCGGTGCGATCGTGGTTGCCGATGTCATTCTGGCCGATGGCTGCGACGCAAGTCGGGGTGAGGAAATCCGGAACAGGATTCTCGCCGATTGCCGCGTCAGTCTTGCGCCGCACAAAGTGCCCGCCATGATCAAATTCGTGGACACACTCGAGATCACGGCGGCCGGAAAATTGGCGCGAAGCGATGCATAACGTCCTGGTGACTGGTGGCAGCCGCGGCATCGGGCTTGCGATCGCGCAACGAATTGCGCGGAGCAGGCTACAATGTGATCGCGGTGGCGCGGCGCGAAAGCGACGAGTTGCGCGAGGCGATCCGCGCCATCGTCGAGCGAGGTGCCGGCGGCCTTCACTTCAGGGCCTTCGATCTCAACGAGATCGACGCCATCCCTGCCTTCGTCAAGGGACTGCGCGACGAATTCGGCGCGATCTACGGCCTTGTCAACAACGCGGGCATCGGCACCGAGGGATTGCTGGCGACAATGCACAACAGCGAGATCGAGGCACTGTTGCGCCTCAATCTGCTCTCGCCAGTCATTCTCACCAAATATGTGGTGCGCCACATGATGGCCGACGGCGCCGGCCGCATCATCAACATGTCTTCGATCATTGCTTCCACAGGGTATAACGGCTTGTCGGTCTACGGAGCGACCAAGGCGGCCGCGACAGGCTTCACCCGGTCGCTGGCGCGTGAGGTCGGCAAACTTGGAATCACCGTGAACGCGATCGCGCCCGGCTTTGTGGATACCGAATTGACGCAAAGCCTTTCGGAGGATCAACGCAAGCGCATCGCCGGCCGCAGTGCCTTGCGGCGCTTGCCCGAGACCGACGACATTGCCCGCATGGTCGAATATCTCCTCGGAGATGGCGGCCGCAACATCACCGGGTCCATCCTGACCATCGACGCCGGCAACACGGCATAAGCAAACCCAACCCATCCTCAAGGCGATTTGCTTTGCGCGTTTGATTTCCCTCAAGCACTCGGAGCGCATTTTCGGGCAAGCTGCCAAAGTGGCTTGGGCTGGGAAATGTGTCGATGTCATTTGAACGCGTCCTGCGGTGGGCACTCGTCGCAATCGCGGTTACGGGATTGGCGGCCGGTATTGCCGCCCATGCGGCTAACAGGCCAGATTTAGCCGATCTGTTCTGGACATTGGCGACCGCGCCGGTTGTGGCGGGGCTTGCCATTTCGATCCTGCGCGACTTCCTGGCCGGCCGGTTGGGGGTCGATGCGATCGCATTGGTCTCGATGAGCGCGGCGTTGGCGCTTGGCCAGCCGCTCGCGGGCGCCGTGGTTGCGTTGATGTATTCCGGCGGCAACGTGCTCGAAGATATCGCCGTTGCCCGAGCCGAACACGATCTGCGCGCGCTGGTCGATCGCGCGCCGCGCGAGGCGCATCGTCGCGTCGATGACCACATCGAAGAGGTGTCGATTTCCGCCGTCGCGGTTGGCGACCGGCTCTTGGTACGGGCCGGCGAAATCATTCCGGTCGATGGCGTGATCACCTCGGAGACGGCCACCGTCGACGAATCCGCCTTGACGGGCGAGCCGATCCCTGTGGTGAAAGCGCGGGGTGCCGCTATTCTCTCGGGCTCGTTGAATGCCGGTGACACTTTCGAACTGACGGTGTCGGCGGCTGCCGGGGAAAGCACCTATGCCGGCATCGTGCGGATGGTAACCGCAGCCCAGACCGCGAAAGCGCCGTTCGTGCGGTTGGCTGACCGCTACGCGCTGATCTTCCTGCCGGTGACGCTCGCGCTCGCCTTTATCGCCTGGCTGATTTCGGGCGATCTGATCCGCAGTCTCGCGGTGCTGGTGGCGGCGACGCCATGTCCCCTGATTCTGGCGGCCCCGGTTGCCTTCATTGCCGGCGTCGCGCAAGCGGCGCGCCGCGGCATCCTGGTCAAGGGCGGGGGCCCGCTCGAGGCGCTGGCGCGTGCCCATACAGTCCTGTTCGACAAGACGGGAACGCTGACGGTGGGCGGCGCGCGGCTGCTCTCCATAGAAACGGCGCCGGGAGAATCGGCCGGACAGGTGTTGTTGCTCGGTGCTTCCCTCGAACAAGCGTCACATCATGTTCTTGCCGGCGCGATCGTCCAGGCGGGGATCGAGCGCGGTTTAAGCCTCAAGGTGCCGGAGCAGGTCCGGGAATCCATGGGCTCTGGCTTGCATGGCGTGATTGATGGGCGGCACGTCGCTGCAGGATCGCGTGACATGATCTATGGCGCTGGGCGTGTCGCCGAGTGGGCGTCGCGGGCACTACGTCGCGCGTCCTGGCGTTCGGCGCTTGTCGTCTTTGTTGCGGTCGAGGGGCGGCCGATCGGCGCACTCCTGCTTGCCGACGAGCTTCGTTCCGATACGCCGCGCGCAATCCGGATGCTGCGCGAGGCTGGCATCGCCCGCATGGTCATGGTCACAGGCGATCGCGCGGCGGCCGCGGATGCGATCGGGGCCGCCCTCGATCTCGATGCGGTGCTCGCCGACCGGGTGCCTTCCGACAAGGTCGACGCCGTACGCTCCGAGCAGCGGCTGCATCCGACCATCATGGTCGGCGACGGCATCAACGATGCGCCGGCGTTGGCATCTGCCGATGTCGGCGTCGCACTTGGGGCCCGCGGCGCCAGTGCCTCGTCGGAGGCGGCCGATGTGGTGATCCTCGCCGATCGTCTCGACCGCGTCGGCGAGGCGATCGTGATCGCGCAGCGCGCGCGGCGGATCGCCGTCGAGAGCATCGTCGCGGGGATGGGGCTTTCGATACTGGCGATGCTGGCGGCAAGCCTGGGGTGGCTGATGCCTGTGCCGGCGGCGATCGTCCAGGAGGTGATCGATGTGGTCGTGATCCTCAACGCCCTGCGAGCCCTGACGCCCGGCTACGGCCATGGTGGCCGGCATATGACGGTGGCTGACGGGCGCGAACTGCATCGCAACCACCTGGCGTTGATCGGCAGTCTCGACCGGCTTCGATCGATCGTCGACGCGCTGGATGACGCTGGCCCCGAAAACGGCGCCGCGCTGATCGTGGAGGCCAACCGGTTGGTGCAGGAGCAGGTGGTCGCGCACGAGCGTGACGATGAGGGCAGCGTCTATCCGCGGCTCGCCCGGATTTTGCGCGAGACCCACAGCCTGTCGGCGATGAGCCGGGCGCACCGCGAGATCCTCCATCTCGCTCGCCTGCTCGCCCGTGTCGTCGAGGACCTGCCCACCGAGAAGGTCGACCGCTATCTGCTTCGCGACGCCCAGCGGGTGATCCAGTCGATCGATACATTGGTGCGTATGCACACCGCGCAGGAGGACGACATTTATGAAGCGGTGGCCGCGCGGACGGCGGCTTGACGTGGCTTTGAACGGATAAGTCGTCCGCCTATTTTTTTGCTTTCGGCAGGTCGATGCGTTCGGCGGTGAATTCAGGAGGCCCCTCGATCAGCCTGCGGATGCGGCGTTCGCGTTCGTCAGCGGGAAGGGCAGGGTCGAGCAATTGGCTGATTTGCCTTACCGCCAGATCTTCGAGATCGAGGGGTTTGGCCGGGCCGGCAGCAGGAACCGGCTCGGCGTTCAGGCCAAGCTCTATCAGCCGGCAAATACCGTCGGAACGGGCCATGCCATGGGCTTCGGCCCATGCGTCGATCCTTGCGGTCAGCTCTTCCGACATTCTTACCGCACTGACGGCGTCGCGAGCGGAAGTCGGACGACGAATGGTCTGGTCGGGAGGCTTTTTGGGAGAGTCTGGCACCTTCAAATCCGCCGATCGACGTTATAAATTCCCTTTACCTTTTTATCGCCCCCGACGCCTTGATCCCGATCAAAAAGATGCGCCTTACCGGTCAGGCGCGCGAACCCATTTTCAGTCTCCGCCGTAGCTGTTTGACGATTTCAAAATCAGGACCATTGCGCGCCAATGACTATGCTCAGCGGTAGCGACCAATTCTACAGTACCATTCCGGTTTTTCGCGGGTTCACCAGGCTGATGGACCCGGCGCTCTATTCCCCGCTGCCGGATGACTGGAGCATCGGCGTTGCCGATATCGTCGAATCGACCAAGGCGATCGCGCAAGCGCGCTACAAGGCGGTCAACATGGCGGGGGCTTCAGTCATCGCAGCCGTTACCAATGCACTGGCGGGGCGTGAATTTCCGTTCGTGTTCGGCGGCGATGGCGCAAGCTTTGCGGTCGCGCCTGAAGATGCCGAGCTTGCCCGCGAAGCGCTTGCGGCGACCGCGATCTGGGTCAAGGAAGATCTCGACCTGCTGATGCGGGTGGCGCTCGTGCCGGTCGCGGCCGTGCGGGCGCAGGGCCTTGACGTGCGGGTTGCCCGCTTTGGGCCATCGCCCAACCTCTCCTATGCGATGTTTTCCGGCGGCGGTCTTGGCTGGGCCGAAGCTGCGATGAAGCGCGGCGAGTTCGCGGTGCCGATGGCACCGCCTGGTACGCAGCCCGATCTCTCCGGGCTTTCGTGCCGCTTCGAGGAGATTCCTGCCGTGCGCGGAGTTATTCTTTCCGTGATGGTGTTGCCGGCGCAGGGCACCGATCCCAAGGCTTTTCGCCGGCTGATCGAGGATATTATCGCGCTGGTCGAACGTAGTCCGGACTCCGGGCGGCCGGTACCGCCCGGCGGGCCGCCGCTTCGCTGGCCGCCGGCCGGGTTTGAATTCGAGGCGCGTGCGCAGCGAGGCGGATCCCTGTTCAGGCGGCGCGTCAGCGTGCTCGCTTACACACTGTTTGCCTATTTGATCATGCGCTTTGGCATCAAGGTCGGCGGCTTTGTGCCGAAAATCTATGTGCAGCAGGTGGTGGAGAATTCCGACTTCCGCAAATACGACGACGGATTGCGGATGGTGCTGGATTGCACGCCGGAACTCGAGCGAACGTTGAGCCAGCGTCTTGCCGCCGCCGTTTCGGCCGGCGTCGCAAGATACGGACTGCATCGGCAGGATGCCGCGATGATGACCTGTTTTACGCCGTCGGCGCTTCGCAGCGACCACGTCCATTTTATCGACGGTGCGCGGGGAGGCTATGCGTCGGCGGCGACGGCGTTGAAGGCGACGCTCACCTGACGGTGCCTTCGAACTGCCTACCGCGAGGCTCGCGTCCAGTCCTCGCCGCCACATAACGTGCCGACGCAGCCTTCGACCCTCAGCGTGCCAGGGCCTGCAACCGAGACGGTGCTTGCGTAGGTCTTGCCGTCATCGGCGTTGTAGATGCGGCCGGACCATTTGTTGGGGCCTGCGGCCCGCATGCCCGAGAACAACGCAAGCCCGATGATGGGGCGCCTTTGCAGGGCCGAGTTGGGATTCTTGTCGTCGACCTGAGGCTTTCCGGTCGCCGGGTCGATCGGGTCTTTGAGCCAGACGACAACGCCGCAAATCCCCCCGCCGCACCTGCTGACGCGCACCTTCGCGTCGCCGGCTTGTGTCAGCCAGATACCGTCCGGTCCGCCCGCCGCAAGGGATTCCCCTGACGCAGCGGCCCAAAACGCCACCAAAATCGCGAAAACAATGCCAAATCTGCCAGCCATGCACCTCTCCCGGGAACCGAGCCTGAATAACAACAAATTAGATTTGTGCAATGCCGTATCCGCGCTGAGGCAGCGCTCACCACGCGCAGCCTTCCTTCAGCCGTTGCAATGTTTCCTTCTGCCGCCGCGGCGCCACACATTTTCCCGGCCGAGATAGCTGCCGATAACGACGAACACATTTTCCGGCAATAGATCGCTGGCTGCTATGCCGCTTGCTGTCCGATGCTGGCAGCCTCGGCTGCGGCGCGCTGCATGCTGGTAGACATTTCGCCGGTGACGGTGCTCTGCTCTTCCACCGCTGCCGCAGTAGAGGTTACATACTCGCTGACGTTCTGGATCGCTTGTCTGATGGAGTTAAGAGCTTGCACTACGTCTGCGGAAATGCCGTTTAGCGATCCGATTTCATCCGTAATCTTGTCGGTGGCCTGCTTCGCCTGATTTGCGAGATTCTTGACCTCGGATGCCACCACGGCAAACCCCCGACCGGCGTCGCCCGCCCGCGCGGATTCAATTGTGGCGTTGAGAGCAAGTAGATTGATCTGTCCGGTAATGTCGCCGATAATCTCGACGATGCCGCTCATTGACTCGGCCGCGGAGCTGAGCCGCTTCGCCTGTTCATCGGCCTTCTCGACGCGCTGGACTGCATCCGTTGCGGTTTCCTTGGATTTGATCATTGCTTCCGAGATTTCCCGAACCGAGGCATTCAATTCCTCGGCTCCCGCCGCAACCGATTCCATCATCCCACGAACGCTTTCACTCTTCATGCGAGCGATTACCTGAGCCGTCGTGTTCGTCGCATATTTTACAACCTTGAACGGCTTGCCGTTCAGATCGAGGATCGGGTTGTAGGAAGCCTGAATCCATACCTCCCTGCCATCCTTGCCAAAGCGCTTGTATTCGGCCGCTTGGTACTCGCCGCGATTGAGCTTGGCCCAGAATTCGCGATATTCAGCGCTGCTGCGTTCGGCGGGATTGACGAACATACTGTGGTGCCGCCCCTGAATTTCGTCGAGCGAGTAGCCCAGAGCATGGAGGAAATTGCTGTTTGCCGAGATGATCGAGCCGTCCATGTTGAATTCGATTACGGCCTGCGATTTTCCGATTGCTGAAATTTGGCCAGCGAGATCGGCGGTACTCAATTTCTGTTGGGTGACGTCGGTCGCGAACTTCACGACTTTGAAGGGTTTTCTCTTTTCATCAAGGATTGGATTGTAGCTGGCAAGAATCCAGACTTCCCTGCCACCCTTGCCGATGCGCTTGTATTCCGCCGCCGAGTATTCGCCGCGCCTCAGGCTGTCCCAGAATTTCCGATAGGAGGAGCTCTCTCGCGCCGCCGCTTCCACAAACATGCTGTGGTGCTTGCCTTGAATTTCCGCAAGCGAATAACCCATGGTCTTGAGGAAATTTTCGTTCGCCGTGACGATCGTGCCATCCATTTTGAACTCGATGACAGCCTGCGCCCTCAAGATAGCATCGATCTTTCCGGCATCTTCCATGTTACGGATCTTTTGTGCCGTGATGTCGGTCGCGAACTTGACGACCTTGTAAGGCTTGCCGTTCGGATCGAAGATGGGATTGTAGGACGCTTGAATCCAGACCTCTTTGCCGCCCTTGCCAATGCGCTTGTACTCTGCTGCCTGATACTCACCGCGGTTGAGTTTGCTCCAGAACTCGCGATACGCAGCACTATCGCGCTCGGAGGCTTCGACGAACATACTGTGGTGCTGGCCCTTTATTTCCGGAAGCGAATAGCCCAGCGCCCTTAGGAAATTTTCGTTGGCAGTCACAATCGTGCCGTCCATGTTGAATTCGATGACAGCCTGAGATTCGCTGATCGCAGCAGCCTGAGCCAATGCATTGCGCGCAGCCGAATTATTTCGCAGCGAGAACATCTGGAAAACTCCGGTTCGAGATTGAGGGATTCGCGATGCAACAACGCACGCCGCTGGCGCGATGCGCCGCCGCACCAGGGCGGGACGCTCGTCATCAATACCGAGGCCAGCTTTTCATGCCGTGGATAAAATTTCGTAAACTTGCCGATATTTCAATGATTTAATCAATCGAGGATTGTTGATTAACGATGGAACCACTCGACCCGGGCACTGCCGTCCCTTGTGACATTTTCGGTGCACTTTGACGAAGGTCCTGACCGATCGGATTGCCGAAGGAGTGCCACCCCGGCCTCGCGCAGCGCTCACCAGGGCAGGCCGCACATGTCGATCGTGCCTTGCCGCGGGGCGCGCCGCTTGAGGTCGAAGACGAATGGCGCCATCGCCTCAAAGCGGATTCTTCCGCTTCCCTGTTCAGCGTAAATTTCACCGGCAAAAGGGTGCCAGCCGCGCGATTGATAGAAGTCGACATTATGCGGCTCGCAGAACAAAAGCGCGAACTGCGCGGCATCGTGATCGCGCATGGTTTGCACGGCCGCGTTGAGCGCAATGCTGGCATAACCCCGGCGGCGACAGTCCGCGCGGGTCGCAACGCCGCCGATGCCGCCGATGTGAACCTTCCGGCCGTTCCAGGTCGCGGTCCTGAAGAAAATGCCGACGTGACAGGCAAGGCCACCATCGGGCGCCTCGATCAGCACGCGCAATTGCGCATCGGCCCATTTGACGTGGCCCCAGGACAGTTTTTCGACCGCTTCCGCGGGCCAGACGGTCTTGAACAGCGTCTCGGCCAATGCCCAGGATTCGTCGCCGTTTTGAACCTCGATCTCGATACTCATCTCACCTGCCTTGACTTGTGTCTTCTCCTCAATACGCGCAGTCGGCCCCACAATTACCGGCGACTGCGCCAGGTCGGCAAGATTCCGGGTAACGAAGAAATTATCGCCTGAAGCGGCTGGATCGCCGCATTTGGCCGGCGGGCCTCGCTTGATCGTCCCAAATGGCTGTCTAAGAGCGATGGAACCTTCTATAAGGGATCGCGTTAAATCACGTCTCCCACCATTTTCGGACATCACCCCATGACCTTCACGCTCCCCAACCTTCCCTATGCCTATGACGCGCTCGCGCCCCATATGTCGAAGGAAACGCTGGAATATCACCACGACAAGCATCACCAGGCCTATGTGACCAACGGTAACAATCTGCTGAAGGGGACCGAATTCGAGGGCAAGTCCCTGGAGGAGATCGTCAAGGGCTCGTTCGGCAAGAACGCGCCGCTCTTCAACAATGCCGGGCAGCACTACAATCACATCCATTTCTGGAAGTGGATGAAGCCCAATGGCGGCGGCAGCAAACTGCCGGGCCGCCTGGAAAAGAAAATCACCGAGGACCTCGGCGGCCTCGAGAAATTCAAGACCGATTTCGCCGCCGCCGGCGCCGGTCAGTTCGGTTCGGGCTGGGCCTGGTTGTCGGTGAAGAGCGGCAAGCTCGAAATCTCCAAGACCCCGAACGGCGAAAACCCGCTGGTGCATGGCGCGACCCCGATCCTCGGCGTCGACGTCTGGGAGCACTCCTACTACATCGATTATCGCAATCGCCGTCCGGATTATCTGAAGGCGTTTGTCGATCATCTGGTGAACTGGGAATATGTCGACGAGCTGTTCTCCAAGGCTTGATCTGACCCATATCGATCCCGAAGGGCGGCAGCGTCGAGCTGCCGCCTTTTTCATTTGCACTGCCGTTTTGTGCTGCTTGCGGCGCGCGCATCCTTGCGGCAAAACCTCATGCGGCGGCCTCGTTCCGGGAAAAAGCTAGGATGCATTATCTTCTGGTCTTCATCGGCGGCGGTCTCGGTTCGACACTGCGCCATTTGGTCAATATCGTCTGCCCGCGCTTTCTCGGAACGCACTTTCCGTACCATACGTTCATCATCAACATCACCGGCTCGACCATCATGGGCCTGATCGCGGGTTACCTCGCGTTCAAGGGCGACGCCTCGCAGTCCTGGCGGCTGTTTCTGATGACCGGCATTCTTGGCGGCTACACCACCTTCTCGGCGTTCTCGCTGGATTCGGCTCTGCTTTACGAGCGGGGCGAGATCGGACTTTCGCTGCTCTACGTGCTGGGATCGGTTGTGCTTTCGATTCTCGGCCTGTTTGCGGGCCTCACGCTCATTCGTCATCTGACGTGAGCCGTTTCCCGCCAGGCCTATCGCCTTGTCAGAACACCCGTTGAAAGATCCGGCGCCTGACGATGACGCCGCCTACGAAGCGCCGGCGATGGCGATCGGCAACCCATAGAGCCGGCCGGCTTCGATGGACTTTGGTAATGTTATAATATAACATTTTGTGATGAGCTTTCCGTCCCGCTCCCACAGCCATGATCACGACCATCACCACGGGCATGCCCATGGCCACGGTCCGGCATCCCCGCATCCGGCGCAGCCGATTTCCTGGTCCATTCTGCGCATGACGGTGGTCTCCCGGCTCGCCGCCGCGGTTGCGGTCGCCGCCGCCTTGTGGGGCATCGTCTGGCTGGCGATGAGGTGAGCATGGCGGCCCAGTTGCAATTTCGCGACGTCACGCTGGGCTACGACCGGCACCCGGCCGTGCACCATCTCGATGGCGAAGTCGCGCCGGGCGCGTTGGTTGCGATCGTCGGTCCCAATGGCGCTGGCAAGTCGACGTTGTTCCGGGGCGTCGTCGGAATCCTCAAACCGCTGGCGGGCACGATCCTGACCGGCGATCTCGACGTTCACGACATCGCCTATCTGCCGCAGACGGTCGATATCGACCGCAGCTTTCCGATTTCGGTGTTTGATTTCGTCGGCACCGGGCTTTGGCGCAGAGTCGGATTTTTCGGCGGCATCGGCAAGCAGGCGCGCGGGACCATCGCGCAGGCGCTCGCAGCCGTCGGCCTCAGCGGCTTTGAGAACCGTACCATCGGAACGTTGTCGGGCGGGCAGATGCAGCGCATGCTGTTTGCGCGGGTGCTGTTGCAGGACGCGCGTCTGATCGTGCTCGACGAACCCTTCAACGCCGTTGACGCCAAGACCTCGGCCGATCTGCTCGCGCTGGTCAAGCGCTGGCATGCCGAGAAGCGTACGGTGCTCGCGGCGTTGCATGATATGGACCTCGTGCGCGCCAATTTTCCCGAGACCCTGCTGCTGGCACGGGGCGAAGTCGCCTGGGGCGCCACTGCCGAAGTGCTAACCGTCGAGAATCTCCTGGAAGCGCGGCGCATGTGCGAGGCCTTCGACGACAGCGCGGCCGCCTGCGCCGTCGACGACGCACCCTCGCGGGCGGCCTGAAGCTCATGGATCCATAGTTATGATCTACGACGTGCTGATCGCGCCTTTTATCGAATTCGAATTCATGCGCCGCGCGCTCGCGGCAGTGATCGCGCTGGCGTTGGGTGGCGCACCGATCGGCGTCTTCCTGATGCTGCGGCGCATGAGTCTTGTCGGCGATGCCATGGCGCATGCCATCCTGCCGGGTGCGGCGATCGGCTTTTTGCTGTCGGGCCTCAATCTGTTCGCGATGACCGTGGGCGGGCTGATCGCAGGTTTCACGGTGGCGATCCTGGCGGGCGTGGTGGCACGCACCACCGATCTGAAGGAAGACGCCTCGCTCGCCACCTTCTATCTGGCCTCGCTCGCGCTTGGCGTGACCATCGTTTCGATCAAGGGCACCAATATCGATCTGTTGCATGTGCTGTTCGGAAATATCCTGGCGATGGACGACCCGACCCTGCTGGTCGTCGCCTTCAACGCCACCATCACCCTTGTCGTGCTGGCGGTAATCTACCGTCCGCTGGTGATCGAAAGCGTCGATCCTGTTTTCCTGCGTACCGTCAGCCGCGCCGGCGCGCCCGCGCATCTCGCCTTTCTCGGTCTCGTCGTCGTCAGCCTGGTCAACGGCTTTCAGGCGCTTGGTACGCTGCTGGCGGTGGGCCTGATGATCCTGCCGGCGGGCATCGCGCGGTTCTGGTCGCGCGACATCACCGGCATGATCTGCATCGCGGTGGTGAGCGCGATCGTCGCGGGCTATGCGGCCTCGTGCTCTCGTTTCAGACCAGGGTGCCGTCGGGGCCGGCGATCATCCTCGTTGCCACGGTGCTCTATGTCGGCTCGGTTCTGTTCGGCAATGTCCGCGGCGTGATCCGGCAAATGTTTCCCGGCCGCCACCTCGAGGCGTAGCGATGCGCCGGGGTCGCCGACTGCTGCTGGTCTGTCTGGCGCTTGCGGTTTCCGTTGCACCGGTCCACGCACAGGCTCCCGTGAAGGTCGTCGCCAGTTTCTCCATCCTCGGCGATTTCGTGAAAAATGTCGGCGGCGAGCGCGTCGACGTGACGACGCTGGTCGGCCCCGATGGCGACGTGCATGTCTACGCGCCGGCGCCTGCGGATGCCCGCAAGATCGCCGAAGCAAAACTTCTGGTCATCAACGGGCTTGGCCTCGAGGGATGGTTGCCGCGGTTGTTGCAAGGCTCAGGCAGCAAGGCGCCGATTGTCACCGCAACCGAGGGCATCGCGCCGCTCAGGCTCGGCTCCGACGCCGATCCGCATGCCTGGCAGTCGGTTGCGAACGCCAGGAGATACGTCGCCAATATTCGCGACGCGCTCGCCGCCGTCGATCCGGCGGACGCGGAGATGTTTCGCAAACAGGCGGAAGCCTATCTGGCGAAACTTGACGCGCTGGAGAGTGAGGTGCGGCTGGCCATCGGGCGAATCGCGCAAGGCCGCCGCAAGGTGATCTCGACCCACGATGCCTTCGGCTATTTTGCTGCGGCCTACGGCATCGATTTCATCGCGCCGCTTGGCGTTTCCACCGAATCGGAGGCCAGCGCCCGCGATATCGCTAAGATCATCGCCCAGATCAAGGTCGAGAAAATCCCGGCGGTGTTCCTGGAGAAATTCAGCGACCCCCGCCTGATGCGCCGGATATCGGCGGAGACCGGCGCCAAGGTCGGCGGAACGCTCTATTCCGACAGTTTGACCGATGAAAAGGGCGATGCCCCCACTTACATTGACATGGTCAGGCACAATATAAAGGCGCTGACGAGCGCGCTGGCCAACTAGGGCAGGGGCCTCCCTGCCGCCGGTGCCCAAAATACCTTTTCCGGAGCCATCATGTCCGAATTGACGTCCCAAAAAATTCCCGTGACCGTGCTGACGGGCTATCTCGGCGCCGGCAAGACCACGCTTCTCAACCGCATCCTTTCTGAAAACCACGGCAAGAAGTACGCCGTCATCGTCAACGAATTCGGCGAGATCGGCATCGACAATGATTTGATCATCGGCGCCGACGAAGAAGTGTTCGAGATGAACAATGGTTGCGTCTGCTGCACCGTGCGCGGCGATCTCGTGCGCATCCTCGACGGGTTGATGAAGCGCAAGGGCAAGTTCGACGCCATCATCGTCGAGACGACCGGCTTGGCCGATCCGGCGCCGGTGGCCCAGACCTTTTTCGTCGACGAGGACGTGCAGAGAAATGCCCGGCTCGATGCAGTCGTGACGGTGGCCGATGCGAAATGGCTGAGCGACCGCTTGAAGGATGCGCCGGAGGCCAAGAACCAGATCGCGTTCGCCGACGTCATCGTGCTCAACAAGACCGATCTCGTCTCCAAGGGCGAACTCGCCGAGGTCGAGGCGCGGATCAGGGCGATCAACCCTTACGCCAAGCTGCATCGCACCGAGCGCTGCAAGGTCGCGCTATCAGATGTTCTGGAACGCGGCGCATTCGATCTCGATCGCATCCTGGAGATCGAGCCGGAATTTCTCGAATCGGGCGATGGCCACGATCATCATGACCACGATCACCACCATCATCACGGTCATGATCATCACGATCATGACCACGGCCACGGCGGCATGAAGCATTATCATGACGAGGACATGCAGTCGCTGTCGCTGCGATCGGACAAGCCGCTCGATCCCACCAAATTCATGCCGTGGCTGCAAAACCTCGTCGCCAGCGAAGGCCAGAAGATCCTGCGCTCGAAGGGAATCCTCGCCTTCAGCGACGATGACGACCGCTATGTTTTCCAGGGCGTGCACATGATGCTCGAGGGTGATCACCAGCGGCCGTGGAAGGACGGCGAACCGCGCCACAGCCGCCTCGTCTTCATCGGCCGCGAATTGCCCGAAGAGACGATCCGCGAGGGCTTTGAGAGCTGTATCACCACGTGATGACAGAATTCGATCCGGGCGAATCAGCCTCCATTGTTTCCGTCACCGATCAGGTGCGCGCGATCGCGATCGGCGTGCCCGTCACTTGCGTGCATTTTCTCGGCGATGAAGCCGCCTTCGTTGGCGCCGAGGAAAATGTGTTCGTCGCAAACGAGGAAGGGAAAGTCTCGACCGTTCCCGTTCAAGGCGGCGGCATCCTGTGCGCGGCATCCGACGGGGCGCGCATCGTCATGGGCGGTGATGACGGCAAGGTCGTGGCGCTCGACGCCAAGGGTGCAGTGACGTTGCTTGCGACCGATTCCAAACGACGCTGGATCGACAATGTCGCGCTGCACCAAGATGGCGCGATGGCATGGTCGGCCGGCAAGACGGCCTATGTCCGCAGCGGCAAGAACGAAGAAAAATCGCTCGACGTGCCCTCGACGGTCGGCGGGCTGGCGTTTGCGCCGAAGGGCCTGAGGCTCGCGGTGGCGCATTACAACGGTGTGACCCTGTGGTTTCCCAACATGGCGGCGACACCAGAATTTCTCGCATGGGCGGGCTCGCATCACGCCGTCACCTTCAGTCCCGACAACAAGTTTCTGGTGACGGCGATGCATGAGCCGGCCTTGCACGGCTGGCGGCTCGCCGACAACAGGCACATGCGCATGACCGGCTATCCCGGACGGGTGCGGTCGATGTCGTGGAGCACGGGCGGCAAGGCGCTGGCGACGTCAGGCGCGGACACCGTCATCCTGTGGCCGTTCGCCAGCAAGGATGGTCCGATGGGCAAGGAGCCCGCGATGCTGGCGCCGCTGCAGGCCCGCGTCAGCGCGGTCGCATGCCATCCCAAGCAGGACATTTTCGCCGCAGGCTATGGCGACGGAACCGTCTTGATGGTGCGGATGACCGACGGCGCGGAAATCCTGGTGCGCCGGAACGGCAGCGCGGCGGTCGCGGCACTGGCCTGGAACAGCAAAGGCACGCTGCTGGCTTTCGCCGCCGAGGATGGCGAGGCCGGCCTGCTGAAGCTCTAGCGGCGGTCCCTCGCAGGCTCCCAAGGGAACCATTGCCTCCGGCGACCGTTGATCCCGCGAACAAATTCGCGGGGAAAAAATGCTTCCAGATGACGGGAAACGCACCTTGAGAAGGGATTTCCTCCTCGCCGCCTTATTGGTGATGGCGGGGCTCGTGCTGGCCGGCATCTCCCTCGTCGAGATTGCGAAAACCAACGTCCAATTGGCGCAGGCAACGCAACCCTTGCAGTCCTCCCCACCTGCCGCGTCGTACAGCGTGCCGGCGGAATCCAAGCCCGGCGGCGAACGCCCGACGACGCCCGCGCCCACGCCAGCCCGCCCTGACGCTCAGGCACAGAAAGGAGGGCGTGACACCGGCGCTGCCGCCCGCACCCGCCGAAAAGATGGCACCGCCGATTCAGCAGAAGTAGCGGATGAAGGGATCTGTCCGTCCGGAGCGCGATGGTATGCCCGTAATTCCCAGGCGAGCGCGAGCGCGACCCGGAATCCCGAGGTCCGCTTGCATTTGACGGCGTTGTGATTGTCGCCGCCTTTTCTACAGTCTCGCTTGTGTCACTTTGCTGCCCCATACTTCGCCATGCATGGAAGCGCAGAGCAGGGGGCTTACGATGAAGATCGACGACGTCAGACGAACCGCCTATTCGATGCCGCTGACCAGCCCGTCGTTTCCACCCGGGCCCTATCGCTTCTTCAACCGCGAATACTTCATCATCACCTATCGCACCGATCCGGAAGCGCTTTCCCGTGTCGTGCCGGAGCCGCTTGAAGTCACCGAGCCGCTCGTCAAATACGAATTCATCCGGATGCCCGACTCAACCGGTTTTGGTGACTACACCGAAACCGGTCAGGTGATTCCGGTCCGCCTGAACGGCGAGGAAGGCGGCTATACCCACGCGATGTATCTCGACGACGACGCGCCGATCGCCGGCGGCCGCGAGCTTTGGGGGTTTCCCAAAAAACTTGCGTCGCCAAAGATCGCCGTCGAGAGCGACGTTCTGGTGGGAACGCTGCATTACGGATCGGTGCTCTGTGCCTCCGGCACCATGGGGTACAAGCATCGTCCGGTCGATCATGACACCGTCGTGAAGTCGTTGAAGACGCCCAACTTCATCCTGAAGATCATTCCGCATGTCGATGGGTCGCCCCGGATCTGCGAGCTGGTGCGCTTCCATCTCGAGGACATCACGTTGAAAGAGGCCTGGACCGGTCCCGCCGCGCTTGGGCTGTTTCCGCACGCGCTCGCCGAGGTCGCAAAGCTGCCGGTCCGCGAGGTCGTCTCAGCCCTGCATTTCAAGGCCGACCTGACGCTGGGCCTGGGAAGTGTGGCGTTCGATTATCTGGCGAAGTGACGAACATCATTCCGGGAAGCGTCGAAGACGCGAACCCGGAATCCAGAGATGCCGGACCGAGATTCTCCGGTGCCCAATCGCACATCGTAGTTCGCATCTTCGACGCGCCCCGGAATGACGAGCGACTTATCACCGCACCAGCACGTTCCTGAACTGCCAGGGATCTGATGTGTCGATGTCTTCCGGAAACAGTCCGGGCCGGTCCGACAGCGGCGTCCAGTCGGTGTAGAAGCCCTTCACCGGGCCGAGATACGGCCGCTGGATTTCGAGGCAGCGGCGGAAATCCATCTCATCGGCCTCGACGATCCCGGCGGTGGGATTTTCCAGCGCCCACACCATGCCGGCGAGCACCGCCGACGACACCTGCATGCCGGTGGCGTTCTGGTAGGGTGCGATCGCCCGCGTCTCTTCGATCGAAAGCTGCGATCCATACCAATAGGCGTTCTTGGCATGGCCGTAGATCAGGACGCCAAGTTCGTCGATTCCGTCCTCGATCTCGTTCTCGTCGAGAATGTGCCATTTCGGCTGCATCTTGCCGGTGGCGCCGAACATCTCGTGCAGCGACACCACCGCATCGTTGGCGGGGTGGTAGGCGTAGTGGCAGGTCGGGCGGTAGACCACGTTTCCGCCGTCGCGAACGGTGAAGTAATCGGCGATCGAGATCGACTCATTGTGGGTGACGAGAAATCCGTATTGCGCGCCCGGCGTCGGGCACCATGAGCGCACGCGCGTGTTGGCGCCGGGCTGCGCGAGATAGATCGCCGCACCACAGCCATCGGGGTGGGTGCGGCCATTGTCCGGCATCCATTGCTCGTGGGTGCCCCAGCCGAGTTCTGCCGGCTGCATGCCCTCGGAAACGAACCCTTCGACCGACCAGGTGTTGACGAACACGTTCATCGGCTTCGGCCGCTTGGAGCGCTGGGTGTCGCGCTCGGCGATATGAATGCCCTTGACGCCAAGCTTTTGGGCGAGCCGGCCCCAGCTCTCCCGGCTCTTCGGCTCATTGAACGTGGTGTCGGTGTCGCGGGCGATGTCAAGCAGCGCCTGCTTGACGAACCACGAGACCATACCAGGATTGGCGCCGCAGGTGGAGACGGCGGTCGGGCCGCCCGGGCTGTTGTGCTTGGCGGCGAGCAGGGTTTCGCGCAACGCGTAATTCGAGCGTTTTTCGGTGCCGATATTCTTGTCGAAGTAGAAACCGAGCCACGGCTCCACGACCGTGTCGATATAGAGCGCGCCGATCTCGCGGCACATGGTCATGATATCGACCGAGGAGGTGTCGACGGACAGATTGACACAAAAGCCCTGGCCGCCGCCTTCGGTCAGAAGCGGCACCAGCAGGTCGCGATAGTTATCGCGGGTCACGGCCTGCTTGATGAAGCGCACGCCGTGGCTCTTGGCGAGTTCGCCCTCTTCATGCGGATCGATAATGACGAAACGGGATTTGTCGTAGTCGAAATGCCGTTCGATCAGGGGCAGCGTGCCTTTGCCGATCGAGCCGAAGCCGATCATGACAATGGGGCCGGAAATTTTCGCGTGGATCTGCTGATCGGGCGGGCTCATGGTCAAGGTCTCCGGAACAGGAAATTTACGTAACAGGGATCGGCGGGAGGGATCAGGCGGTGCGTCGTTTCGCGGTGACTTCGATCTCGACCCTCATCTCGGGCTTCAGGAGCCCGGCGACGACGAGGAGGGTCGCGGCCGGCCTGATATCTCCAAGCCGCTCGCCGCAGACCGCCAGTACCGCATCGGCGTCGGCCGCGTCGACGACATAATAGGTCGCGCGGACGATGTCGGCCAAGGTGAAACTGCCGTCCTTCAGCGCGGCTTCGATGGTCTTGAAGCAGTTTCGTGTCTGGCTTGTGACATCGGCCGGCATCGTCATGGTGGCATAGTCGTAGCCGGTCGTGCCGGCGACGAAGGCAAAATCTCCGTCGATGACGGCGCGACTGAAGCCGGCGGCCTTTTCAAAAGGCGAGCCGGTGGAGATGAGACGGCGGGACATCTTGAACCTCTGTTTGAGAATTTCATGCGGTTTACGGGCTTTTCCTTGCCGCGCGCAACCCTTCGCTATATCACGGCGACCGCCGTGTCACGTCGGAGGAGGCGGCTCGGCCGAACCCCATCGCCGTCACCAATATGTCCCTGACGATCATGACGCTCAGCGCGATCACGAGGATGGTGGTGACGGCGTGACGGATGCGCAAACGCACAGCGTCGGTTTTTGTCGGCAGGCTCTCCGGCATGATCGCTACGCCGCGCGGCGCACGGCACGCAGCGCCGTCTTGAGGGGAACTGCCTTCATTTTCGGCAGGCGAGCGCCGGTCGGCACGATCATCCCGGATGCGCCATCGAGCGCGCCCTGGTTGAACTCAAGTCCAAGCAGGCGGTCGCGCTCGAACGGGCCGGGCAGCGAGAGCGCGTTTGCCTTTTGCGCCGAAAAACCGAAACGGGCGTAATAGGGCGCATCGCCGAGCAGGAGCACCGCGCGATGGCCACGCGCCTCAGCCGCCGCGAGCGCGTGGTCCATCAGCGCGGCCCCGACCCCCAGCTTTCGGCAGGTATCTGCCACCGCCAGCGGGCCGAGCATAAGCGCCGGGATGCCCCCGGCGCTGACGTGCCACAACCGCACGGTTCCCACCAGATGGCCCTCGCGCACGGCCGACAAGGCGAGGCCTTCGGCGGGCGCGCGTTCGTCGCGCAGGCGCTGGCAGGTGCGCAAATGGCGGCCCTCGCCAAAGCTGGCATCCAGCAGCGCTTCGCGCGCAACGACGTCCGAGGCTCGCTCCGCACGGATCGCGAACGGAGCGGCATTCGGGGTGAGGGTAATTGGGGTCTTCCGCAAAGCAGTCATGGCACGTCAGTCCTCGCGTCCAATGGCTTGGTGGCCGAAGGGCGCGTTGTCAGCAAATTTGCATGGTGAGAAGGAAGGGAGCCGGCGGACCGGCTCCCGACTATATCGAGCCCAAAACGGGTCGGATTAGATGTGGTAGGTCCGCAGCGGCGGGAAGCCGTTGAAGGCCACCGACGAGTAGGTCGACGTATACGCGCCGGTTCCCTCGATCAGCACCTTGTCGCCGATCTCGAGCGTCACCGGAAGCGGGTACGGCATCTTCTCGTACAGCACGTCGGCGGAGTTGCAGGTCGGGCCTGCGAGCACGCACGGCGTCATTTCCGCGCCGTCATGCGGCGTGCGGATGGAGTAGCGGATCGACTCGTCCATGGTCTCGGCGAGACCACCGAACTTGCCGATGTCCAGATACACCCAGCGCACATCGTCCTCGTCGCTCTTCTTGGAGATCAGAACGACTTCGGTCTCGATGACGCCCGCATTGCCGACCATGCCGCGACCCGGTTCGATGATGGTCTCCGGGATCTGGTTGCCGAAATGCTTGCGTAGCGCGCGGAAGATCGACCGGCCATATTGCACGACCGGAGGAACGTCCTTGAGGTACTTGGTCGGGAACCCGCCGCCCATGTTGACCATGGAGAGGTTGATTCCCCGCTCCGCGCAGTCGCGAAACACGGTCGAGGCCATCGCCAACGCACGATCCCACGCCTTCACCTTGCGCTGCTGGGAGCCGACATGGAACGAGATTCCATAGGGCTCCAGGCCCAAGCGCTTGGCGAGGTCGAGCACGTCGACCGCCATCTCCGGATCGCAACCGAACTTGCGCGACAGCGGCCACTCGGCGCCGGCGCAATCATAGAGAATGCGACAGAACACCTTTGCGCCGGGGGCGGCACGGGCGATCTTCTCGACCTCCGCGCCGCAATCGGCGGCAAACAGCCGAATGCCGAGCGCGAAGGCGCGCGCAACGTCACGCTCCTTCTTGATCGTGTTGCCATAGGAGATGCGCTCGGGCGACGCGCCCGCAGCCAAGGCCATTTCGATTTCGGCCACCGAGGCGCAGTCGAAGCACGAGCCCATCGAGGCCAGCAGCGCCAGCACTTCCGGGGCCGGGTTTGCCTTCACCGCGTAGAACACGCGGCTGTCCGGCAGCGCCTTGGCAAAGCTCTGATAGTTGTCGCGCACGATTTCGAGGTCGACGACGAGGCAAGGCTCGACGTCCTGGCCCTCGTTACGACGGTTGCGCAGGAATTCCTGAATGCGTTCGGTCATAGCACCCTCCAAACGGCCCAGCGACGGGACACGTTCAAATGTGATCTCGGATAAGAGTGCTTCGGCCACTTCGCGCGATGGAGGCGCGACGAGACCAAAAAACTCGAACCGAATTGTGCTGCCGTGGATTGGTTGGGAAGGATCCCGCCCGCACACCTGGCAATGAAGGACAAGCCTCTTCGGTATTCGCGCCGGCTGGTGGAAAGCCGGCAGAGACCAAAAAAGCCCGATCCGTCGTTGCTTTAAGTCGCGTCCCCCGTTGAGAACGAGGTGCGCCGGTTCGCCTCCGGCTGCCAGTCACGGTTGCAAGGAGCAAAGAGACCTTCAACGGCATCTCTTGAGAGAGATGCTGGCCTCGCGAGTCTTCGACTGTGTTAAGTCTTGGACTCGAGCGACCCTCGGTTCTTCGTCCCTTGGCGGCTGTCCGGCCTCTTGTCCGGATACCTACCGACTGACACACGACCACAGGCACGTGCGAAATTGGGCAAGACTGCAAATAAGCGTTTTGACTCTGCTTCGCAACAATTTTTTTAGGCTGAGGGAAAATTTCCCTAACACGAGCTTACGTCGCCGCGCTTCACGCGAGCGCAAGCCTGCTCGAACATGAACAGGCGTTAAGTTTCTTTAACGAAGCGTAAGCGTGCGACGCTTGGCAAGCGCGCAGGAGTTCGCGCTGTCGACTTACGCGCGGCGTGTGAACGGCTCGACGCGCTGTGCCGCGCGAATGAAAGCGGCCATGATAAAAACGCCAAGGGCAAACAGCACGGCTTGGAGGATGTGCGCGCCGGTGTCGTCGAGACCGAACAGGATCGCGAGCGCCCAACCGCCGGCAAAGGCCGCGCCGAACACTTCAGCGCCGATCAGGATCGCCGCTGAGATCACGGTGATGACGCTCGGCCAGACGATCTGGCGGGAGGCGGTCGGGGAGGTTTGCGAACTCATGGGCAAAATCCTGTTTAAGGGCCGCAATCTCTATGAAAAGGACGGCGCTATCAAGCGTAAAAGGCCCAAAAAAGCCCCATCGCGTGATATAGCCTCCCCAATGAAATGAGGACGAAAGCGGAAAGCTATATGTCGGAAACCCAGGACATGACGGCCAGCGCAAAGCAACCCGTTGCTCAGGGCGTGGCAGACGCCGTTCGAGACCCCGCCATTCGCAGACATCGCGCCGGAGCATTTCCTCCCCGCATTCGAGCAGGCGTTCGCCGATCATGCCGCCGAGATCGCCGCGATTACCCACGATCCCGCCGAACCGGACTTCGCCAACACGATCACCGCACTCGAGCGCTCCGGCAAGCTGCTCTCCAAGGTTTCGGCGGTCTTCTACGACCTGGTGTCGGCGCATTCCAACCCGGCGCTGCTTGAGATCGACAAGGATGTGTCGTTGCGAATGGCCCGGCACTGGAACCCGATCATGATGAACGCGGTGCTGTTCGGCCGGATCGCCCTCTTGCACGACAACCGCGCCAAGCTCGCGCTTTCGGGCGAGCAGATGCGCCTCCTGGAGCGCACCTACACCCGCTTCCACCGCTCCGGCGCCGGCCTCGACGAGACGGCCAAGGCGCGGATGGCCGAGATCAATGAACGGCTGGCCCATCTCGGCACGACGTTCAGCCATCACCTGCTCGCCGACGAACAGGACTGGTTCATGGAGCTTGGCGAGGCCGATCATGACGGCCTTTCGGACAGTTTTGTCGCGGCCGCGAGGTCGGCAGCAGAAGAGCGCGGCATGGCGGGCAAGGCGATCGTGACCCTGTCGCGGTCCTCGGTCGAGCCGTTCCTGAAGACCTCAAGCCGCCGCGAACTGCGTGAGAAGGTCTACAAGGCCTTTATCGCGCGCGGCGACAACGGCAATGCCAACGACAACAGCGAAGTCATCGTCGAGATCCTCGCGCTCCGTGAGGAGAGCGCGAAACTCCTGGGCTATCCGACCTTCGCCGCCTACCGCCTCGAGGACTCCATGGCCAAGACGCCGGAAGCCGTGCGAGGCCTGCTGGAGCGGGTCTGGAAGCCGGCGCGGGCCCGGGCGCTGGCCGATCGCGACGACCTGCAGGCGCTGGTGGCGGAGGAGGGCGGCAATTTCGCGCTCGCCCCATGGGACTGGCGCTACTACGCCGAGGAACTGCGACAACGCCGCGCCAATTTCGACGACGCCGCGATCAAGCCGTATCTCGCGCTCGACAACATGATCGAGGCTGCCTTTGACTGCGCGAGCCGCCTGTTCGGCCTCAGCTTCGCTGAGCGCAAGGACATTCCGGTCTGGCATCCGGACGTGCGCGTCTGGGAGGTCAAGGACAGCGAGGGCCGGCACAAGGCGCTTTTCTATGGCGACTATTTTGCCAGGCCCTCGAAGCGTTCCGGGGCATGGATGACGTCGCTTCGCGACCAGCAAAAGCTCGACGGCGAGATCGCGCCTCTGATCATCAATGTCTGCAATTTCTCCAAAGGCTCCGACGGCGAGCCCTCGCTGCTGTCGCCGGACGACGCGCGCACGCTGTTTCACGAATTCGGCCACGGCCTGCATGGCATACTGTCGAACGTGACCTATCCCTCGCTGTCGGGCACCAGCGTGTTCACCGATTTCGTCGAGCTGCCCTCGCAGCTCTACGAGCACTGGCAGGAGCAGCCGCAGGTGCTGCGGCAATTCGCCAGGCATTACCAGACCGGTGAACCGCTGCCGGACGATTTGTTGAGGCGCTTCATCGCCGCGCGGAAGTTCAACCAGGGTTTTGCCACGGTGGAATTCGTGGCTTCCGCGCTGCTGGATCTCGAATTCCACACCCAGCCGGCTTCGGCGAGCCGGGATGTGCAGGCATTCGAGCGCGATGAGCTCGAAAAAATCGGGATGCCCGCGGAAATATCGATGCGGCACCGGCCCCAGCAATTCGGCCATATCTTCTCCGGCGATCACTATGCATCGGGCTATTACAGCTATATGTGGTCCGAGGTGATGGACGCCGACGCGTTCGGCGCTTTCGAGGAGGCCGGCAACATCTTTGACCCTGCAACCGCCAAACGCCTGCACGACGATATCTATTCCTCGGGCGGCTCGCGCGATCCGGAGGACGCCTATGTCGCGTTTCGCGGCCGGGAGCCGGAACCCGATGCCCTGCTGCGACGCCGGGGCCTCTTGGAAACGCCCGAGGCTGTCTGAAATGGGCATCGCCATACGCCGCTTGCTGGGCGTGCTGCTGTTTGCCGGCGCGCTGGCGCTTGGCCCGAGGGCTGCGCTGGCGCACCCCCATGTCTGGATCACGGCCACGAGCGAGCTGATCTACGCCGCTGACGGCGCGATCACAGCCGTGCGTCATGCATGGACCTTCGACGACATGTTCTCGACTTACGCGTTGCAGGGCATGGAGAGCAAGATCAAGGGCGCCTACAGCCGCGAAGAGCTTGAGCCGCTGGCGCAGACCAACGTCGAATCGCTCAAGGAGTTCGGCTACTTCACCTTCGCCAAGGCCGACGGCAGGAAGCAGAAATTCGCCGAACCGGTCGATTATTTCCTTGAATACAGGGATGGCCTGCTCACGCTGCATTTCACCCTGCCGCTGAAGACGGCGGTGAAATCGAAAGAGCTGGCGCTCGAGGTGTTCGATCCGACCTTCTTCGTCGACTTCAAGTTCGCCGAGAAAGACCCGGTCAAACTGGTTGGCGCCCCCGCCACCTGCCAGATCGGCTTCCAGCGGCCGAACGACGGCGCGGTCAGCGCGAAGGCGCTCGGCGAGCAGAACTTCATGAACGGTGATAATTCCAACTTCGGCGCGATGTTTGCCAACAAGATCAGCGTGACGTGCCCATGAGGTTGACGTTCCGCCAAACATGCCGGCCGAACATTGCGCATGGATTGGCGGTCGGCGTTCTGGCGGTGGCCGCCATCCTGGCGCTCGACGGTGCCGTGCATAGCCTGATGGCGCAGGCGCCTTTCGGCGGTCCGCGCCCGAGCGCCGAACCCCAGGTCGGCGGCATCGTCGGCTGGCTGTTGTCGAAGCAATCCGAATTCTACCGCGAGATGTCTTCGACGATACGCGCCGCCAAATCCGATGGCCGTGCGGTGTGGACGCTGCTTGCGATTTCCTTCGCCTACGGCATCTTTCACGCCGCGGGGCCCGGTCATGGCAAGGCGGTGATCTCGTCCTATCTGGTCGCCAACCAGGAGACCGCGCGACGCGGCGTCGTGCTGTCGTTTGCCTCCGCGCTGATGCAGTCGCTGGTTGCCGTGCTGATTGTCGGTGTCGGCGCCTGGCTGCTCAACGTCACTGCCAAGACCATGTGCGGGGCGGAAAAGACGATCGAGATAGCAAGCTATGCCCTGATTGCGGCATTCGGCGCCCGGCTGGTCTGGACCAAGGGCGGCAGCTTTATGCGAGCATTGCAGGCCCAAGAGCCGGTCCCGGCGATGGCCGCCGCCGCGCACCATCATGGGCACGACCATCATGGGCGTGGCCACGATCATGACCATGACCACGACCACCACGTCCATGACGCGCATGGCGGTCACGCCCACGGTCCGGTTCCGAGCGAACTTGCCGGTCCCGGCGGCTGGCGGCGCGGGTTTGGCGCGATTCTCGCGGTGGGCTTGCGGCCGTGTTCCGGCGCGATCCTGGTTCTGGTGTTCGCGCTGGCGCAGGGGCTGTTCTGGGCCGGTATCGCCGCGACATTCGTGATGGGGCTTGGCACGGCGATCACGGTCGCCGCCATTGCCGTCATGGCGGTGTCGGCAAAGGACCTCGCGCGCCGCCTAAGCGGTTCGAGCGAAGGTGGCGGCGCGTTGTTCATGCGCGGGGTCGAATTCGCCGCCGCGGGACTGGTGCTGCTGTTCGGTGTCGGCTTGCTGTTTGGCTATCTTGCCGCCGAACGGGTGACGTGTCTGTAGCGGATCGACAGGCGGGCCGTCAGGCCTGCGATCCACGCTTGCGCAGCGTCCTTGCGAGCGCCATGAGCGGGAAATATTGTCGATACAGGTCCCAGCGTATCATAAAGGCACGCGACATTTCGGGGCCTTGCATCGATCCTGCGGCACGCGCGACGGTTTGGGTCTCGATCTGCCTGGTCGGAGCCGATGCGGAATGGGCCTGTCCGGACCGGGATGCGCGCGCGAGCGCCATCAACGGGAAATAATGCCGATACAGATCATATCGCAGCATGAAGGCGCGAGAAAGTTCGGCTCCCTGCATCATGCGTTTTGACATCAAGGGATCGCTGATCTTGATCGTTTGACCTACGCCGTATCCCGGGAAACCCGTGCCAGTGTATTCCGCCTCGGTCCAGGTTCCGCCGGACTGACGTTCCATCAGAAAATGACAGCCGCGCTCGATCGCCTCGCGGTCTTGGTCGCGATTGACGGCCAACAGCGCCATCAGCGCCCAGGCGGTCTGCGAGGCGGTGGCGGTGCCGCGGCCGGCCGATTTCATATCCACATAGGAGGCGCAGCTTTCGCCCCAGCCGCCGTTCTCCTGCTGATGCGCGAGGAGCCAGTCGCACGCCCGGCCGATATAGGCCTGGCTCATATCCTCGCCGATAGCCGCCAGCGCCGGCAGCACCGCGCCGGTGCCGTAGATGTAGTTTACGCCCCATCGCCCGAACCAGGCTCCGTCGCTCTCCTGCTCGCGCCTGATATATTCCAGCGCCCGGACCATCGCCGGATGCTCGCGCGAAATTCCCAATTTGCCGAATGCCTCGACCACATGGGCCGTCACGTCGACCGACGGCGGATCGAGTGCCTCACCGTAATCGCAAAACGGGATCTTGGTGAGAATCTGCTTGTTGTTGTCCTTGTCGAAGGCGCCCCAGCCGCCACCGCTGCTTTGCATGCCGATTAGCCAATCGACGCCAAGCTGGATCGTCTCCTCGATGCCCTTTGCCTGCCACTTTGGACTGCTGCGAAACGGCTGCAGCGCGATCAACGCGACCGCGGTGTCGTCGGTGTCGGGATAAGAGTCGTTTGCGTATTCGAACGCCCAGCCGCCCGGCTTCAGATCGGGGAGCTTGATCGACCAGTCGCCGGGAATACGGATCTGACGGTCAAGCACCCACTGCAATGATTTCTCGATCGCCTCGGGATAATCGTCATGCACGCCGGCATCGTCGAAGGCGAGCAGTGCCAGAATCGTGTCCCACACCGGACTGTTGGTGGCCTGGATGAAAGTCGCCTCGCCCACGTCAACGTGCCAACCCGGATCATTAAGCGCGTCGAGCCCCTTGGAGATGACGGGATGGTGGAGGGCATAGCCTTCGACGTGCAAGGCCATCAGGCCATAGATCCACGGCGGCTGGATGCCGCCCCAGGCGCCATCGGCGTCCTGGTGCCTGACGATCCACTCCAGCACATGGCGGATGGCGGCACCGCGCCAGAGGTCAACGCCGAGTTTGCCTCCGAGATTCTGCAAGGCGTGCAGCGCGCGGTCGGCCGCGCGGAAGAACGCAGTCCAGGCGCCAGCGCCGGCCTTGACCGGCAGGTCATAGTCGAATTTCTCGCGCCCTTCGGGAAACAGGGCGTCGAGCCGGTTTTCGGGCGGTAGGGGACGGCTCGGCCGTCGTGCCGAAAGGATGGTGATCGGCATCAAGGTCGCGCGCGCCCATTGAGCGAAATTATAAATCGAAAACGGGAACCACACCGGAAACCAGATCACCTCCGGCGGGACGTTCGGGGTCTTCTGCCACGGCCATTCACCGATAAGTGCGAGCCAATAGCGCGTGAACACGCGCACATTTCGCAGTCCGCCCTTCGCGATGATCCATGCGAGCGCTTTCGCGAGAGCAGGTTCGTCGTCGCGATGGCCCAATGAGCGCAGCGCCGCGTAGGCTTCGACGGTCGCATTGATGTCGCCGTTCGGAGCGCCGTGATAGACCTGCCAGGCGCCGTCTGGCCGCTGGGTTTCCAGCAACGAACGCCCCAATCGCGCGCGCAGCGGATGATCCTTAAGGCCCAAGAACCAGAGCGCCAGACACCATTGCGCCTCCATGCAGGCGTTGGTTTCCGCGCGACCGACCCAGTGTCCGTCAGGCTTCTGCCGATCGATCAGCCAATCGGCCGCCGCCCGCACGGTCGATTGCAGGGCCTGGCGGAAGTTATCGGGATCAGCCGCGTCCCCCTTGGGTGTCGTCGAGTTCATCGCAAGCCTCCGGGTGCCTTCACGGCGCGCCATTCGTTCCAGTTACAAATCTCGCTCGCCTATACGGAAATTTTCCGGCGAGTCCAACTCACATCGGCATGAAACGGCGAAGCGCCGGCATGAAGAAGATGGCGAGATTGATTGCAAAACCGATGCACCACAGGATCGAGCGAAGGGTCGGCCGATTGCCGAGATAGGTGAAGACATAGGCGATCCGCACGATCACAAACAGCACCGCCAGCTCGTCGATCAGGCGTTGGGGACAGGCGCGAAATTCCGCCAGCAGGATGGCTGCGGCAAAGAACGGAAACGCCTCGATGCCATTCTGATGGGCGCCGAGCGCGCGCGCCGCAATTGGATCCTCATAGAATGCAGGGTCGCGTGGCCTTGAGTTGTCGAAGCGGCGAAACCTGATCCATTTCACCGATGCGATGCTCAACAAATAGAGCATCAGCACCGCAAAAATGCACCATTCGGCGACTGTCATGGCTCCCCCGACACGGCTGCCGGCGAGCCTTCGCAACGCCTGGCAATGGAGCGACAGTATCGAAATTGCGGTTATCTTGACAAGGATGGCCCGACGCGCGAAGCCATCGATATCATGACAGCGGTCCTTCCCATCGAGCGAGCAAAGCCCTCAGCCGATTTCAGGCCGGAGCGCGTCGGGGTTCTCCTGGTCAACCTCGGCACCCCCGACACCGCGGATGCGCGCGGCGTGCGCGTTTACCTGAAAGAGTTCCTGTCCGACCGCCGCGTGATCGAAGATCAGGGCTTGCTCTGGAAGTTGATACTCAACGGTATCATTCTGCGCACCCGCCCGGCGCGAAAGGCGCGCGACTACCTCAAGATATGGAATACCGAGACGAACGAGTCTCCACTGAAGACCATTACGCGCGCTCAATCGGAAAAGCTCGCCGCCGCCATTTCGGACCACGATCATGTCGTGGTCGATTGGGCGATGCGTTACGGCAATCCCTCGATTGCGTCCCGGATCGAGGCGCTGATCGCGCAAGGCTGCGACCGGCTTTTGGTGGTGCCGCTCTATCCGCAATATTCGGCCGCGACCTCGGCGACCGTGTGCGACGAGGTGTTTCGCGTGCTCGGCAGGATGCGTGCGCAACCGACGTTGCGGGTGACGCCGCCTTATTACGACGATCCCGAATACATCGAAGCGCTGGCGGTCTCGATCAAGACGCATCTGGCGAGCCTGCAGTTTGAGCCCGAACTGATCGTGGCGTCCTTCCACGGCATGCCGCAGAAATATGTCGACAAGGGCGATCCCTATGAGCGCCAATGCATCGCGACGACGGAAAGCTTGCGCAAGCGCCTGGGTCTGGACGCCTCGAAGCTTCTGTTGACCTTCCAGTCGCGTTTCGGCTTCGACGAGTGGCTAAAGCCCTACACCGACAAGACCATGGAGAAGCTGGCGAAGGACGGCGTGCGGCGCATCGCCGTCATCACACCCGGATTTTCATCCGATTGCCTCGAAACGCTGGAAGAAATCGCGCAGGAAAATGCAGAAATCTTCAAACATAATGGCGGCGAGCAATTTGCCTTCATTCCATGCCTGAACGACAGCGAGCCCGGGATGGACGTCATCCGCCAGCTCGTGCTGCGCGAGCTTCAGGGATGGATATGACGGCGCCATCGCGAATATTACCAATCGCGATGCGACGACGGGAGTTCATCGGCCTTGTCGTTGGCGCGACCTTGCCGCTCGCGGCGCGGGCCGAGCTGCCGCGCGAGGCCGTGCGCCGGCTCGGCGCGCTTACGGTCACCGCGCCCAATGATCCCGTCTCGAAGCTGCGTGCCAGGGTCCTGAAGGAGAGTTCTGGCGGCGCTTGATTGGAAGGAAGGCAGCAACCTCAACATCGACTGGCGCGACGGCAATAGTGACGTCGCGCTGATCGAACGCGCGGCGGACGAACTCGTCGGCTCGGCTCCCGACGTTCTGCTCGCCGTTGGCACGCCGTGCGTCAAGGCGTTGCGGCGGCGGACCAGCACGATCCCGATCGTGTTTGCGGTCGTCACCGACCCGATCGACCAGGGTTTTGTCGCAAGCCTGTCGCACCCCGGCGGCAACATCACCGGATTTACCGATTACGACCTGCCGATGGCCGGCAAGTGGCTCGAAATGCTGATGCAGATCACGCCGCCCGCCACCCATGTGGCCGTCCTCTACAATCCCGCGACCGCGCCCTTTGCCGAGATCATGATGCGCGCCATGCAGGAGGCGGCTTCGTTGCTGGCGGTGACCGTCCGACCCGTGCAGTTGCGCGACGCCGCCGCCATCGCGCCGGCCATCGCCGCGCTCTCGGGGAATAAAGGCACGGCATTGCTCGTACTGCCCGATTTCTTCACCATCGCAAATCGCGCCTCCATCGTGGCGTCTGCGGCACAGGCCAACTTGCCGGCGGTCTATTGGAATCGCGCCTTCGTCGCCGACGGCGGGCTGATGTCCTACGGCACCGACAACAGCGATATCATCCGCCGCGCGGCGGCTTACGTTGATCGTATTCTGAAGGGTGAAAAGCCGGTCGATCTTCCGGTGCAGAACCCGACCAAGTTCGAACTTGTGATCAACCTTAAGACGGCAAAGGCGCTCGGGGTCACATTCTCATCGGCGCTGCTGGCGACCGCCGACGAAGTGATCGAATGAGAATCAACTTTTATGAATCCGGGCGTTTTCCTCAAGCCGCCGAGCCACTTGCCGCAACCATCTGGAACGCGGCAAACTCGTACATAGCTGTTTGGCGCAAGAACAGCCGGGTGAACCGGCCTCGCGGCTCCGCAGACAAAGGCTGGGAAATTGCTGCGGGCCGCCCTGTCCCGCTTTGGAGGATTTATGACCGGTTTCGACATCTTCGCGATTGCGCTTGTTCTGCTGGTAATTTTCACCCTGTTTGCCGGCATCAAGACGGTGCCGCAGGGCTACGACTGGACCATCGAGCGGTTCGGCAAATACACAAGAACGCTGTCGCCGGGACTCAACATCATCGTGCCCTATTTCGACCGCGTCGGCCGCAAGATAAACATGATGGAGCAGGTGATCAGCATTCCCGAGCAGGAAGTCATCACCAAGGACAACGCCACCGTCACGGTCGACGGCGTGGCGTTCTTCCAGGTGTTTGAGGCCGCGAAGGCAAGCTACGAGGTCTCCAATCTCGAACAGGCGATCATTGTTCTGACCATGACCAACATCCGTTCGGTGATGGGCTCGATGGATCTCGACCAGGTGCTGTCGCATCGCGACGAGATCAACGAGCGCCTGCTGCGGGTCGTCGATGCCGCGGTCTCGCCTTGGGGGCTGAAGGTCAACCGCATCGAGATCAAGGACATCGTGCCGCCGGCCGATCTGGTCGAGGCGATGGGACGGCAGATGAAGGCCGAGCGCGTCAAGCGCGCCGATATTCTGCAGGCCGAAGGCCAGCGCCAATCCGAGATTCTCCGCGCCGAGGGCGCCAAGCAGAGCCAGATCCTGCAGGCCGAGGGCCGCCGCGAGGCCGCATTCCGTGACGCGGAAGCGCGCGAGCGCTCCGCGGAGGCCGAAGCCAAGGCGACGCAGATGGTCAGCGAAGCAATTGCAAAAGGCGACGTCGCCGCACTGAACTATTTTATCGCCGACAAATACATCAAGGCGTTCGGGCAATTGGCGGAAGCGCCGAACCAGAAGGTCATCATGCTTCCGGTCGAGGCGATGAGCATGCTCGGGTCGCTGGCCGGCATCGGTGAGATCGCAAAAGCCACATTTGGCGAAAGCGCGATGTCGGCGCAAGCCGCCGCGCGGCGGGCGTCGGTGCCGAGCGCAGGCGCGGGTGCCGTTCCGCCGGTGCCGCCGCCAGCCTGAAGGACCAGACCATGACCGAGATGTTCGCCACATTGGGCACCTGGAACTGGCTGATCTTCGGCATCATCCTGATGGCGCTTGAACTGCTCGCGCCGGGTGTCTTCCTGTTCTGGCTGGGACTAGCCGCGCTGCTGGTCGGGCTGTTGTCGTTCGCCTTCAATCCATCCTGGCAGATTCAGATCCTGATGTTCGCCGTCTTCGCGGCCGCCGCGGTGCCGCTGTGGCGACGAATCGCGCGCAGCAATTCCGCCGTCAGTGCCAGCAATCCCTTTCTCAACAAGCGCGCCGACGCGCTGGTCGGCCGGGTGTTCACGCTGGAAAAGCCGATCATCGACGGAAGCGGCACGGTGCGAATCGACGATACGATCTGGCGGGTCGCCGGGCCCGACGCGCCGGCCGGCAGCCGGGTCAGGATCGTACAAGCCGACGGCGCCAGCCTGACGGTGGCCGTGGCTTAATTCAGCGCCTTGCGCCAACGCTCGGCGAAGTGATGCAGCGGCAGCAAGGTTTCAAGCAGTTCGCGGCCCAGGGGTGTGAGCCGATATCCCGCCCCGTGGATGAGTTCGATCAGGGCCGCTTGCCGTAGCTCCGACAAGCGCGCCTGAAGCACCGTGGGCGAGGCTTCGTCGCAGGCGGCGCGAAGCGCGCGCGAGGTAAGCGTTACTTGCCGAAGCTCCCACAAAATCCGCAAACTCCAGCGCCGTCCCAAAAGGTCGAGCAGCGCCATGATCGGCCGGCCGGTCCGCGAGCCGCGCACCGGGCGTTGCCCGGGCGTCGTCTTCGGGCCTTTCCATGGATTTTTCTTGGCGGCTGAAGGCTGTTTCGGCATCGCGGCGTCCCTTGCGGTTTGCTACAAATAATGTAGCATAGTGCTACGTTTATTGTAGCATAGGGAGCAAGCCATGTCGCGAATTACCCCTCTCGATCCGCCTTATGAAGGGGAAATCCAGGCGCAGTTCGACCGCATCATGCGCGGCGCCCCGCCGTTGATGTTGTTTCGCGTCGTCGCGTCCAACGCGCGCGCCTGGGAGAAATTCCGCGCCGGCAGCCTGCTCGACCGCGGCCCGCTCAGCCTGCGCGAGCGCGAAATCGTCATCGACCGCACCTGTGCGCTGACGGGATGCGAGTACGAATGGGGCGTGCACGTCGCGACATTTGCGCAAGCGGCCCAGCTAACCGAAGCGCAAGTGCGCGCCACCGTGCTCGATGCTCCCGATGCGCCGTGCTGGTCGGTGGCCGAAGCGGCGCTGATCGCGGCGGTCGATGGGCTGCATCTGCGAGCGACGCTGAGCGGGGCCGAATTCAAGGCGCTGTCGGCGCATTACGACGACGCGAAGATTTTCGAGATCATCCTGCTCTGCGGCTTCTATCGGACCGTGTCGTATCTGGCGAACGGGCTCGATCTGCCGCTGGAGGAGAAGGCGGCGAGGTTTCCCAAGTAGTCGTCGTTCCGGGGCGATGCGAAGCATCGAACCCGGAACCTCGAGATTCCGGGTCTGGCCCTGCGGACCATCCCGGAATGACGTTGAAGAGAGCGCGTCGCCCTACACCACGCCGGCGCGCAGGATGTCGTGCAGGTGGACGATTCCGACCGGCTTGTTGGCCTCGGTTACGATCAGCGCGGTGATCTTCGACGAGTTGAGGATTTCCAGCGCTTCGCTCGCGAGCAGGTCGCCGCGAATCGTCTTCGGATTCTTCGTCATCACGTCGTCCACGACCACGGTCATCAGGTCCGCGCGCATGTGGCGGCGCAAATCGCCGTCGGTGACGATGCCGGCGATTGCCCCGCGCGCATCGATGATTCCGACGCAGCCAAAACCCTTCGAGGTCATCTCGACCAGCGCGTCCGACATCCTGGTTCCAAGCGGCTTCAGCGGCACCGCCTCGCCGGTGTGCATGAGGTCGCGGGAATATTTCAGCATGGCGCCGAGCTTGCCGCCGGGATGCAGCACGCTGAAATCCACCGAAGTAAAGCCGCGGCCTTCCAGCAACGCGATCGCGAGCGCATCGCCCAGGGCGAGCAGCATCAGCGAGGAGGTGGTCGGCGCGAGATTGTGCGGGCATGCCTCACGCGCCTTCGGCAGCGTCAATGCGACATCGGCGGCCTTGCTCAGCGTAGAGTCGCGCTCCGCCGTCATGGCGATCAGCGCGATCCGGAAGCGCTTGGCATAGGTGATCAGGTTCTTCATCTCCGGCTGCTCGCCGGACCACGACACCGCCAGGATGACGTCGTCGGGGGTGATCATGCCGAGATCGCCGTGGCCCGCTTCCGCGGCATGCACGAAGAATGCCGGCGTACCTGTGGAGGCAAACGTCGCGGCGATCTTGCGGCCAATATGGCCCGACTTGCCGAGCCCGGTGACGATCAGCCTGCCCTTGGCACCGAGAATCAGATCAGCCGCGTGCGCGAAGGCTGAGCCGAGGTCGGATTGCAGCGCCGCCGAAAGCGCGGCAATCCCGCTCCCCTCCGCATCGAGGGTGCGCAAAGCCGATTGAACGGCGGCGCTCACGGAGTTTGCCATCAGCGGTTTCGAATTGGGCATGCGTGATTCCGAAGGGGGCTCGATTTTGGCCCGAGTTCTTGTGGCCCAAGTGCCCATTTCCGGCGGCACGGGAGCCTTCCTTAGCATGGCCGGGCCGGGGAGGCGACGTGAGGGTCACCTTCTCAACGGCTCATTAACCATAATTGTTTTAACTCCGTTAACGACGTTTTCCAGCGGTGTGCGCGTGTTCTGGAGCCGGATCGTTAAGCGTATGAATTCGTTGAGGTATTCTCGTCGTGATGTCGGGTCCAGCAACGGGCCGCCGCAGGCGCGTGACCGTTTTTCGCGCGCTGTTGCCGTGCCTTGCGTTGATCGCTTTTGATCCGCCTCGGCTGAGCGCGCAAACCCTGACCTCCGCCCTGCTCCGTCCGGTTCCCGACGGCTTCATCACGCCCCAGGATTCGCCGCTGCGCAGGACCAGTGAGGCTACCGCCGACAAATCGGGCCAGCCCGTCGGCGACGAGCGGCTCCGTGACAAGGACGCCCCGGCGCCTTCGCGGATCGGCCATATACCGACCTACGGTCTTCCCGCTGCCAGCGGCGCGTCGGATTCCGGCTTCGACTCGCTCAATCGCACGCGCAGGAAACCTAAATTTTATCCCGGCCAGGCCAGGCCGAAGCCGGCAGGGCCGGGTGCGCCAGCGCCGGTCGCGCAGGGTCAGGCGATGTCGAACGGCCGGGTGCGGCTGTCGATCCCGCCATCCGAGACCGCCCACAAGCCGCCGATTCCGCCGGCGATGGCTGGCACGGTCGACGGTCAGCCGCCGCGCAAGCGCCTGAAGGTCGACGACGATCCGTTCGGGCCGGTCGGCGACTATGCCGGCAGCTTTCTCATCAAGTCCGCGGTCGAACTGCGCGGCGGCTACGACACCAATCCGGGCCGCACCTCTCTGCCCGTCGGCGACCCGTTCTGGGTCGTGGCGCCGGAATTTCTCGCGGTCTCCGATTGGGAGCGGCACGCGCTGGTCGCGGACTTGCGCGGTTCGTACACCGGCTACGGCCACAGCCTGCCGCCTCACCATCGATGGCGGGATCTCGCCGGCACCAACCGACATCAACCGGCCAGACTTCCTCGGCCATATCGACGGCCGCATCGACGTCACCGAGGACACCCGCCTCACCTCGCAGTTGCGCCTGCGGGTCGCCATCGACAATCCCGGCAGCCCGAACATCCAGGCCGGTCTTGCCGCCTATCCGGTTTACGCGACGTTCGGCTCAACCGTCGGCGTCGATCAGAAATTCAACCGGCTCGACATTGCCGGCGGCGCCACCTTCGACCGCACCGTCTACCAGAACTCTACGCTGACCGACGGCACCATCGCCAGCAACGCCGACCGCGCCTTCAACCAATATGGCGGCGTCGGCCGGGTCAGCTACGAGTTGACGCCGGCGGTGAAGTCCTTTGTCGAGGTCGAGGGTGACAGCCGCTTCCACGATCAGTATCTCGACAACAACGGCTACGCGCGCAATTCCAGCGGCGGCTACGCCAAGGCCGGCACCTCGTTCGAATTCTCGCGGCTTCTGACCGGTGAAATCTCGGTCGGCTACATGGCCCGCGATTATGTCGACCCGCGCCTCGACCGCCTCGCGGGCATGTTGACCGCATCCTCGCTGACCTGGACCGCGACGCCACTGACGACAGCCAAATATTATTCCACCACCTCGATCGACGAGGTCATCGTGCCCGGCGTCTCCGGCGTGCTGACGCACACCTACACCTTCGAGGTCGATCACGATTTTCGCCGCTGGCTCACGGCCATCGGAAAATTCACCTACGGCACTTACGACTATCAGGGCGACGGCCGTTTCGACCGGACCTACTCGCTCGAAGGCGATCTGATCTACAAGCTGACTCGCAACTTCTGGGTCAAGGGCACGCTGCAGTGGAATTCTCTCAACTCCAACGTCGCCGGTGCGAGCTCGACCTCGACGGTGGTGCTGCTCGGCGTGCGGCTGCAGAATTGAGCGTTGTCCGTCATACCCCGCGAAAAAGCGGGGTATCCAGTAAGCCATAGCCTACCGCGGCAAGCTCGTTGCTCCCATCAGGAACTGATCGATCGCACGCGCGCACAGCCTTCCCTCGCGGATTGCCCATACGACGAGCGATTGGCCGCGCCGCATGTCGCCGGCGGAGAACACCTTTCCAAGCGAGGTCTGGTAGTCGGCGGTGTTGGCGCGCACATTGCCGCGCGGGTCGAGTTCGACGCCGAGCGTCTTCAACAGGCCCTCATGCACCGGATGCACGAAGCCCATCGCGAGCAACACCAGTTGCGCGTCGAGTTCGAATTCGGTTCCACCAACCGGCTTGAACTTGTCGTCGACCTCTACGCAATGCAGTTTTTCCACCTTGCCGTCGGCGCCTGAAAAGCGCTGCGTCAGCACCGCATATTCACGCCGCGCGCCTTCGGCCTGGCTGGATGAGGTCCGCATCTTCAACGGCCAGTTCGGCCAGGTCAGGCCCTTGTTCTCGTGCTCGGGCGGCGCCGGCATGATCTCGAGCTGGGTCACCGACAACGCGCCTTGCCGAAACGACGTGCCGATGCAGTCCGATCCGGTGTCGCCGCCGCCGATCACGACCACATGCTTGCCGCCGGCGAGAATTTCGCTGACCCCGCCAAGCGGCTCATTGCCGACGCGGCGGTTTTGCTGCGGCAGGAAATCCATCGCGAAGTGGATGCCGGCGAGATCGCGGCCGGGAATCGGCAGGTCGCGCGGGGCTTCGGCGCCGCCGGTCAAGCGCCAGCGCGTCGTATTGGTTGAGCAGCTCGCGCGGATCGAGCCCGCCTGTGGCGTTGCCGCCGACATTGACGCCGTAATGAAAGGTGACGCCCTCGGCCTCCATCTGGGTGACGCGGCGGTCGATGACATGCTTCTCCATCTTGAAGTCGGGAATGCCGTAACGCAAAAGCCCACCGGCCTTGGCGTATTTCTCGAACAGATGCACGTCGTGACCGGCGCGGGCGAGCTGCTGCGCGCACGCCAATCCCGCAGGTCCGGAGCCGACGATCGCGACCTTCTTGCCGGTTTTGGTCGCGGGCACTTCCGGCTTGATCCACCCGTTCTCCCAGGCGCGGTCGACGATGGCGCATTCGATGGTTTTGATGGTGACCGGATTGTCGTCGATGTTGAGCGTGCAGGAGGCTTCGCACGGCGCCGGGCAGATGCGGCCGGTGAATTCCGGAAAGTTGTTGGTCGAGTGCAGGTTGCGCGAGGCCTCTTCCCAGTTGCCCTGGTAAACCAGATCGTTGAAATCCGGGATCTGGTTGTTGACCGGGCAGCCCGGCGTGCCCGGCGCCACCGAGCCCGTGCCGTGGCAATAGGGAATGCCGCAATTCATGCAGCGCGCGGCCTGGTCGCGCGTTTCCTTCTCCGTCAGCGGAACGACGAATTCGTTGAAATGCTTCACGCGTTCGACACCGGCGCATACTTGCGGTCGTGCCGCTCGATTTCCAGAAAACCTGTAACCTTACCCATTTAAAAACCCAAAGCCCCTGAACTTCCACTTCGTCCGTCATCCTCAAACGTGTCTAGTTATTGCTCATGGCCATTCTCGGCATGCGCGACAAAGGCGCAGACCCGCGAACGGGAGCGTGAGCGCCCAAGCACTCATTGTCTGTCGAGATTCTGGATCGCTTCGCACGCTCGCAATGACGGCTCAGATTCCTGATGACCTACGCCCCGATCGCGATCTTGGGTTCGGCGTCGGCATTCGCCTTCAGTTCCTTCAGCGCGCGGCGGTATTCTACCGGCATCACCTTGCGGAATTTCGGCAGCCAGACCTTCCAGTTCGCGAGAATTTCGGCGGCGCGTTTCGAACCCGTCAGCTTGGCGTGGCGGGTGATCAGCACGTGCAGCCGTTCGACGTCGGAATCGAGCAGGTTCTGGAACACATCGACCCGGCCGTGCGCCTCAAGATCGCCCGACTGGTGATAGGTGTCCTCGTTGATCATCTCTTCCGACAGCACCGGCTCGAGGTCGACCATCGCCATGTTGCAGAGTTTGCCGAAGTCGCCGGCCTCGTCCAGCACATAGGCGATGCCGCCGGACATGCCGGCCGCGAAGTTTCGGCCGGTCTTGCCGAGCACGACGACGATGCCGCCGGTCATGTATTCGCAGCAATGATCGCCGGCGCCTTCGACCACGGCGACCGCGCCGGAGTTGCGTACCGCGAAGCGCTCGCCGGCAATGCCGCGGAAATAGCATTCGCCCTCGATCGCGCCGTACATCACGGTGTTGCCGACGATGATCGACTCCTCCGGCACGATGCCGGAATTGCGCGGCGGCTTGACGATGATGCGGCCGCCCGACAGGCCCTTGCCGACATAGTCGTTGCCTTCGCCTTCCAGATCGAAGGTGACGCCGCGGGCAAGCCACGCGCCGAACGCCTGGCCCGCGGTGCCCTTGAAGCTCACGCTGATGGTGTCGTGCGGCAAACCGTTATGGCCGTAGATTTTCGCGACGCTGCCGGACAGCATCGCGCCGGCCGAGCGGTCGGTGTTGTTGATCTCCATGTCGATCTTGACCGGCGCGCCGCGATCAAGCGCGGCTTGCGTCTTTTCGATCAGTCTACGGTCGAGCACGGCCTCCAGATGATGGTTCTGCGCTTCTGCGTGATAGATCTTCTGGCCCTTCTCTTCCTTCTGCCGCACGAACAGTCTGGAGAAATCGAGCCCCTTGGCCTTCCAGTGCGCCACCAGCTTGGTCTGGTCGAGCATCTGGGTCTGGCCGATCATCTCGTTGAAGGTGCGGTAGCCGAGCGCGGCCATGATTTCGCGCACTTCCTCGGCGACGAAGAAGAAATAATTGATGACGTGCTCGGGCTGGCCGGTGAAGCGCTTGCGCAGCACCGGATCCTGGGTGGCAACGCCGACCGGGCAGGTGTTGAGATGGCACTTGCGCATCATGATGCAGCCGGCCGCGATCAGGGGCGCGGTGGCGAAGCCGAATTCGTCGGCGCCGAGCAGCGCGCCGATCACGACGTCGCGTCCGGTGCGGAAGCCGCCGTCGACCTGGACGATGATGCGGCTGCGCAGCCGCTCGCGCACCAGCGTCTGGTGGGTTTCGGCAAGCCCGATTTCCCAGGGCGAACCCGCATGCTTGATCGAGGTGAGGGGAGACGCGCCGGTGCCGCCTTCAAAGCCCGCAATGGTGACGTGATCGGCGCGCGCCTTCGCGACGCCGGCGGCGACGGTGCCGACGCCGATTTCGGAGACGAGCTTCACCGACACCAGACCGTCGGGGTTGACGTTCTTCAGGTCGTAGATCAGCTGCGCCAGATCCTCGATCGAATAGATGTCGTGATGCGGCGGCGGCGAGATCAGGCCGACACCCGGCGTCGAATGCCTTACCTTGGCGATCGTCGCATCGACCTTGTGGCCGGGCAATTGTCCGCCTTCGCCGGGCTTTGCGCCCTGCGCCATCTTGATCTGCATCATGTCGGAATTGACGAGATATTCCGTGGTGACACCGAAGCGGCCCGAGGCGACCTGCTTGATCGCCGAGCGCATGGAATCGCCGTTCGGCAACGGCTTGAAGCGATCGGCCTCCTCGCCGCCTTCGCCGGTGTTGGACTTGCCGCCGATCCGGTTCATCGCGATCGCCAATGTCGTGTGCGCCTCGCGCGAGATCGAGCCGAACGACATCGCGCCTGTCGCAAAGCGCCTGACGATCTCCTTGGCCGGCTCGACCTGGTCGAGGGGCACGGGCTTGCGCTTCTCGTCCTCGGCGGTCTTGATCTTGAACAGGCCGCGCAGCGTCAACAGCCGCTCGGACTGCTCGTTGAGGATCTTGGCAAACGCCCTGTAGCGCTCGAGCGAATTGCCGCGCACGGCGTGCTGCAACGTGGAAACGGATTCGGCGGTCCACGCATGATCCTCGCCGCGGGTGCGGTAGGCATATTCGCCGCCGACATCGAGCGCGTTCTTGTAGACGAGCTGGTCGCCGAACGCCTCGGCGTGGCGGCGCGCGGTTTCCTCGGCGATCTCGGCTAGGCCCACGCCCTCGATGCGGGTGTGGGTGCCGGCAAAATATTTCGTGACGAAATCGGCCTTGAGGCCAACGGCGTCGAAAATCTGCGCGCCGCAATAGGACTGGTAGGTCGAGATGCCCATCTTCGACATCACCTTCAACAGGCCCTTGCCGATCGACTTGATGTAGCGCTTGACGATTTCATAATCGTCCAGCGCTCCCGGCAGACGATCCTTCATCGCGATGATGGTCTCGAAGGCGAGATAAGGATTGATGGCCTCCGCGCCGTAGCCGGCGAGGCAGGCGAAGTGATGCACCTCGCGCGGCTCGCCGGATTCGACGACGAGGCCGACCGAGGTGCGCAGGCCGGTGCGGATCAGGTGATGATGCACGGCCGCGCAGGCGAGCAGCGAGGGGATCGGAATCCGGTCCGTGCCGGCCATCCGGTCCGACAGAATGACGATGTTGATGCCTTCGCGGACGGCGGCTTCCGCGCGCGCGCATAATTCGTCGAGCACCTGTTCGAGCCCTGCCGCGCCGAGGCCGGCATCGAACGTGGTGTCGAGCGTGCGCGACTTGAAATGGGTGTCGGCGATCTCCGAAATCGACCGGATCTTCTCGAGATCCGCATCGGTCAGGATCGGCTGGCGCACTTCCAGACGCTTGGTGCCGGCCACTCCTTCGAGATCGAACAGATTCGGCCGCGGTCCGATGATGGAGACGAGGCTCATCACCAGCTCCTCGCGGATCGGATCGATCGGCGGATTGGTGACCTGCGCGAAATTCTGCTTGAAGTAGGTGAACAGCGGCTTCGGCTTGTCCGACAGCGCCGAGATCGGCGTGTCGTTGCCCATCGAGCCGTTGGCCTCTTCGCCGGTGGAGGCCATCGGCGCCATCAGGATGTTGATGTCTTCCTGGCTGTAGCCGAAGGCCTGCTGCCGATCGAGGAGCGGCAGGTTCGAGCGCATGCCCTTGGTCGGCGCTTCCGGCAATTCCTCCAGCACGATCTGGGTGCGGTCGAGCCAATCGCGATAGGGATGGCTGTTGGCGAGCTCGGCCTTGATCTCGTCGTCCGGAATGAGCCGGCCCTGTTCGAGGTCGACCAGCAGCATCTTGCCGGGTTGCAGTCGCCACTTGGTGACGATCTCGTCCTCAGGGATCTTCAGGACGCCCATTTCGGACGCCATCACGATGCGGTCGTCCTTGGTGACGAGATAGCGCGCCGGGCGCAGGCCGTTGCGGTCCAGCGTCGCGCCGATCCGGCGGCCGTCGGTAAAGGCGATCGCGGCGGGACCGTCCCACGGCTCCATCATCGCGGCGTGGTATTCGTAGAAGCAGCGGCGCTGCTCGTCCATCAAGGGATTGCCGGCCCACGCTTCCGGAATCATCATCATGACGGCGTGCGGCAGCGAGTAGCCGCCCTGCACCAGGAACTCGAGCGCGTTGTCGAAGCAGGCGGTGTCGGACTGGCCCTCATAGGAGATCGGCCACAGCCGGCTGATGTCCTTGCCGTAGAGCTCGGAGGAGACCGAAGCCTGTCGCGCCGCCATCCAGTTGACGTTGCCGCGCAGCGTGTTGATCTCGCCGTTATGCGCGATCATGCGGTAGGGATGCGCCAGTGACCAGGTCGGAAAGGTGTTGGTGGAGAAGCGCTGATGCACCAGCGCCAGCGCGCTCTCGAAATCCGGCTCGTGCAGGTCGGGATAGTACTTGCCGAGCTGGTCGGCGAGGAACATGCCCTTGTAGATCACCGTGCGGCACGACAACGAGCACGGATAATAGCCGGCCATTCCTCGGTCGCGGCGCTGATAGATCGCCTGCGAAATCGACTTGCGAAGAATGTAGAGCCGCCGCTCGAACTCGTCCTCATCCTTGATATGCGCGCCGCGGCCGATGAACACCTGCATGTTGGCAGGCTCGGTCGGCTTGACGGTTTCGCCGAGCGAGGAATTGTCGGTTGGGACATCGCGCCAGCCGAGCAGCGTCAATTGCTCGGCCTTGATCTGGTCGGCGATGATGCTCTGGATGACTTTGCGCCAGGCCTTTTCCTTTGGCATGAACAGCGCGCCGACCGCGTAGGCGCCGGGCTGCGGCAGCGTGAAGCCGAGCTCCTTGGCCTTGCGCGCGAAGAAGGCATGCGGAATCTGCACCAGGATGCCCGCGCCGTCGCCCGCGCGCGGGTCGGCGCCGACCGCGCCGCGATGTTCGAGGTTGCACAGAATGCTGATCGCGTCGGAAACGGTCTGATGCGATTTCTTGCCCTTGATATTGGCGATGAAGCCGACGCCGCAGGAATCCTTCTCAAGGCCGAGATCGAACAGACCTTCGGCGGGCGGCCGCCAGGTGTGCTCGCGCGAAGTGTGCTCGCGCGAGAGGAGAGCCGGTTTCGAGGCCGACGCCGCCGACAGTCCATCCGTCACGATGTTTTCGCGCTCGAACTCCGACCCGCTCATCTTCGCGTCCTCTCAAAAAGGCTCGAGGCCTCGCCGTCGTCGGCGCACCTTGGGCGCTTGCGGCACCCACCGGGCCACCGCTCGTCCTCCGCGAGCCGCAATGTCTAAAATTCAGGCCAGGGCGTTCAGCGTCCCCGACGAACGGCCTTGCCTTTATTCTTTGGCGCCGAGGCGCCCAACTTTGCGCTGCAATCCCCGTGCCGGGATTGCGGTCGAAATTGAGACAGTATCACTGTCCTAACTTCGACAATGCCAAATTTTTCTCTATCACACAAGCGCGTGAAAGTCGCTCGCCGGCTGGCGGATGGGACCTGTTCATCTCAGTGGTGGCTGCGCCCCGGATTTGAAGCGAACTCGCCGCGATCCGGCCCAAGGACCGCCGGATTCCACCATGAAATTCGACCCGGGAGAGAGCAACGCTCTGGGCATGGCGGCGTTACAGGAGCGACGGACGATGAAGTTGTTCACAGGGTGGGCCATCATCTCGGCCGGGCTGGTTTTCGCGGCTGGGTCTGCAAATGCGCAAGGGGCGCCAAAGGAAGCGGGCCGCCCTGGATACGTGGCAGCGTCCGACTTCAGCGGGCCCTATGCGGCGGTGCCGCCGGATGCGGCGATGCCACCGGGCCCGGGTTACGGTCCGATGCTGCTGCCGCCGCGCGAGGTCTACAGCGTTCTGCGCGAAAGCGGGTTCTCGCCGCTCGGCATCCCGCGGCTGCGCGGATTTTTCTACGTCATCGCGGTGATCGACCGCCGCGGCGAGGACGGACGCCTGGTGATCGATGCCCGCGACGGGCAAATCGTCCGCTTCTTGCCGGCTTTCCGGATGGGTGGCAATTTCAACGGCGATATGGCGCCGCCGTACGGGCCGGTCGGACCACAGCCTCCAATCAGCGATCTGAGAGGTCCGCCGCGTCCGCCGGTTGATGTGCCGAAAATAGCCAGCCGCATGCCGCCCGCAGTGCCGATTCCGAGGGCGGCTCCGCCACGCCCGACCCAGGACAAGCCGCTGGCCGAGAAGCCGGCACCGGTCCAGCAATCCGCAGCGGTGCAGGCGAAGCCGATGGAGGCACCGGCAGCGCCGCAGCCCGCGCTCCCGGCTGTCGTGGCCAAGCCGGCCGCGCCGCAAATCCAGCCGACGCAACCAATGCCACAGGCGCAGGGGCTCGACTGAGGGTCCGTCATCGCGAGCCGTTGGCTCCCGGCAATGACACGATCACAAAAAACGCCCCGGTTTCCCGGGGCGTTTTCATATTCGGCTATTCGTAAGCGAGATCAGGCGGCCGCCTTCTCGCCCTCGATCACCGGCGCCGCGCTTTGCGCGCTGGTGGAGATCGGAATGCTGCGGGGCTTCTTTGCCTCCGGGATCTCGCGCACGAGATCGACGTGAAGCAGACCGTTCTCGAGTGAAGCGTTTTTCACGGCCACGAAATCGGCAAGCTGGAATACGCGTTCGAAGGCGCGGGCCGCGATGCCGCGGTAAAGCACTTCGGACTTGTCCTTGCCGTTCTCATTGGCGGTCTTCTCGCCCTTGATCGTCAGGGTGTTCTCTTTTGCAACGATCGAAAGCTCGCCCTGTGCGAAGCCGGAGACCGCAACGCTGATGCGATAGGCGTTCTCGCCGGTGCGCTCGATGTTGTAGGGGGGATAGCCGGGGCTGCCGTCGGCGGTGGCCTGGTCGAGCAGCGAAAACAATCGGTCGAAGCCGACGGTGGAACGATAAAACGGGGTGAGGTCAAAGGTACGCATGTGGAGTCCTCCATTGAGCGACTGTTTGGGTTGAGCAAACTCGGACGCAAAACCGGAAAGACCAATTTTGCTGAATTCGCCCGTGAACGAACCCGCCCGCCATCGGGCCGGGCATTTGTCTGTGCAGCCTTGCGATCCGGTTCCCGGAAACGCTGGTAGCGGCCTGCACGAAGGTGATATGGGAGTGGCCCAATCGCGTTCAAGAGCGGGGAAAGTTACCCTTTTTGACACGTGCACCCCTTGATTTTGAGCACTTTTCGCCTAGCCGGTTCCCCTCCCATGTCGCTCGTCTCGATCCCCGCCAATCCCGTGCCGGAGAACGTCGTTTCCGGCACGATCAAGACGCCGGACGGCGCGGAATTACGGTTTGCGCGCTGGGCGCCGCCGGCCAACCGCAAGGGCACCGTCTGCGTATTCACCGGCCGCAGCGAGCACATCGAGAAATATTTCGAGACGGTGCGGGACCTGCGCGACCGCGGCTTTGCAGTGGCGATGATCGACTGGCGCGGGCAGGGCCATTCGTCGCGACGCCTGCGAAATCCGCGCAAGGGCTATGTCCGCGATTTTTCCGATTACGAGATCGATGTCGAAACTTTCGTGCAGCAGGTTGTGCTGCCGGATTGCCCGCCGCCGTTTTTTGCGCTGGCGCATTCGATGGGTGGCACGGTGATGCTGCGGATCGCGCACGCTGGCAAACGATGGTTCGACCGCATGGTGTTGTCGGCGCCGATGATCGATCTGCCCGGGCATCGAACGTCGTTTCCGGCGCGCGCGCTGCTGCGCGTGCTTCGCTACGCGGGGTTCGGCGGCAACTATGTCCCCGGCGGCAATGATGCGCTGACCGGCACCCTGCCATTCATCAATAATCCGCTGACCAGCGATCCCGTACGCTACGCCCGTAACGCTGCGGTTCTAGAGGAGGATCCCACGCTCGGACTTGGCGCGCCGACGGTCGCCTGGGCCGATACCGCATTCAGCGCCATGCACACCTTTCGCGGCCCGACCTATCCGTTGGAGATTCGTCAGCCGATCCTGATGCTCGCCGCCAGCAACGACAGCGTCGTCTCGACGTCGGCGATCGAGGAGTTCGCCTATCATCTGCGGGCCGGCTCGCATCTGGTCATTGCCGGTGCCAAGCACGAAATCCTGCAGGAGCAGGATCGCTACCGCGCGCAATTCTGGGCGGCTTTCGACGCCTTCGTACCAGGCACGCCACTGTTCGGGTGAGCGCCTCGTCAGGTCCGCATGAGATTATAGGTTGCGCTCCCGGCGAGATAGATCCCGAGAAAGATCATCGAGATCAGGAACCAGCGGCGGAAAATCTCAGGCTCCATCCGCACCCGCACCGCCTGTCCGATCGCCATGCCGGTGAATGAACACGCGAGCGCAATGACGCCGGGCAGCGCGGTCGATTGGTTGAGCAAGCCTGCGCTCGAGAGGTTGAACGCCAACGCCACGGTTGCAACGGTGAAGAACACCCCGAGCGCTTGCACGAGTTCGTCCTTTTCCATGCCGATCGCCTGAAAGTACGGCATCGACGGGATGACCTGAATGCCGGTCGCGGCGGAAATGGCGCCGGTGATCAGGCCCACGATGGCGCCGATCCATTTTTCATCACGCGGTGCGACGGTGAAGATGAACTTGCGCAGGCCAATGACCGCATAGATCACCAGGAGGATGCCGAGAAAAATGGCGCCGTAGCGGGCATAGGGTCCAGTCATCGATCCCGCGTTCAACCAGATGCCGGCGGCCAAACCCACCAGCAGCGGCCACAGCCGCCGGATGATGTCGCGCAAATAGGGGCCGGCGAAGGTCTGCCAGATGTTGGTGAGAATGGCGGGCACGATCACGATGGCGAGCGCATGCGCCGGCGGCATCGCGACGGCAAGCAGTCCGACCGACACCGTCGGCAGACCAAGCCCGATCACGCCCTTGACGAAGCCGGCCAACAGGAACGCCGCGACGATGAAAATGAGGAAGGGTTCGAACATCACACCACATTGACCGATGGTTTGTATCGGCACAATCTGGAGCTTATTGAATGAGCCTTCGGCTGTGACGAAGGCTGATGGTTCACGGGAACCGCCATGCGTTTCGACCTGGTTGATCTTCAGCTCTTTGTCGCGGTTGCGGACTCAGGCAGCATCACGCATGGCGCGATGCGCGCCAACCTTGCTCTCGCATCGGCAAGCGCCCGGATCAAGGGTCTGGAAGCCGACCTCGGCGTCGCGTTGCTGAAGCGGCGCCGCCGCGGCATCGAACTGACCGCGGCAGGCGAAAGCCTGCGCGATCATGCCCGGCTGATCATGCACAATGTCGACATGATGCGCGGCGATCTTGCCGCCTACGCCAGCGGCGTCAGAGCCAGCGTGCATCTGCTCGCCAACACCTCCGGGCTGTCGGAGCATCTGCCGAAGGCGCTTGCGGCGTTCCTGCGCGAACATCCCGATATCAGTCTTGATGTCGAGGAACGCGAAAGCACCGATATCGTCACGGCGATCGCGAGCCGAGCGGCCGATCTCGGCTTTGCCGCCGAGCACGCCTTGCCGGAAAACCTTGAAAGATTCACCTTCAGCGAGGATCGGTTGATGCTGGTGGCGCCGCGGCGTGGTGAATTTGCAAGTCGCCGCGGGATAGATTTTGCGGAGGTGACGGATCGCGATTTCGTCGCCTTGACGAGCGCGACCGCGCTGCAATCCCACATCGCAAGACACGCTGCGCGGCTCGGCGTGCGGTTGCGGATTCGGGCGCGGTTGAGGGATTTCGATGCGATCTGCCAGATGGTGGCCGCAGGCGTCGGCGTCGCGGTCGTGCCGGAAGCCGCCGCCAGGCGTTGCGCGCAATCCATGCCGATCACGCCGCTTGCGATCCGCGACGCATGGGCCAACCGGCGGCTCGCGATCTGTGCCCGCAGCTTCAAGGCACTGCCAAGACCTGCAAAGCTGTTGGTCGAGCATCTGCGCAGGGCGGCGCGATAGGAGCGGCGATGCGTCACTTTTCAGTGGCGATGCCTGCGTCCTTGATCACCTTGGCCCATCTCTCGATCTCGGTGGCGATGAAATCGTGAAAATGCTCCGGGCTGCTCGCCGATCAGCGTGGCGCCCTGGATGGCGAGCTTTTCCTTGACCGCGGGATCGCGCATCGCTTCGGTGGCGATCCGGTTCAGCGCCGCAACCACTGCCGGCGGCGTGCCGGCCGGGGCCACCATGCCGTACCAGTTTTCCGCCAGCAGACCTGGCATCCCGACTTCGGCCGTGGTCGGCACTTCCATGGCCGTCGGCGCGCGTTCCGGTGCGCCGATCGCAATCGCATGCAATGCGCCGGCCCTGATTTGCGGCAAAATGATCGGCAGATCGAGAAACACCATCTGAACCTGCTTTCCCAGGAGGTCGTTGATGGCGGGCGTCGCGCCACGATACGGCACGTGCACGATATCGATCTTTGCCGTGAGCTTGAGCAATTCTCCCGCCAGATGCGGCAGGCTGCCCGGGCCGGATGATGCGAAATTGAGTTTTCCGGGTTGCGCCTTGGCGAGCGCTACGAGTTCGTTCATGTCCTTGGCAGGGACATTGCCCGCGACCACCAGCATTTCGGGCACTTTTGCAACGAGCGTGATGGCCTGCAGATCCTTCAGGGGGTCGTAGGCGACCTTCTCCATGGTGGGGCTGATGGCGAGCGCGCCCGCGCTCGAAATCGCGATGGTGTAGCCGTCCGGCCTTGCCTTCGCCACTGCGTCGGTTCCAAGCACGCCGCCTTGTCCGCCGCGGTTATCGATCACCACCGGTTGCTTGGTCAGTTCCGACATGCGCTGACCGATCACGCGCGCGATCATGTCGTTGGGCCCGCCGGCCGGAAACGGCACGATCAGCCGGATCGTGTGATCTGGAAAATCCTCCGCCGCGGCCGATGCAGGAAGCAGCAGCAGGGACAATCCGGTTGCGAGCGCGTTGAGGAGTTTCATATCAGCCCCGGTCTAACCGTTGAGCAGCTTGATCGCCGCTTCATGCACGCGCGGGTCACCGGCGGCGACAATGCGGCCGCCGCCTTGCGCGGGCTTGCCTTCCCAGGTCGTGACGACGCCGCCGGCCCCGGTGATGATCGGAATCAGCGCCGCGATGTCGTAGGGCTTCAGCTCGGTCTCGATCACGAGATCGAGGTGACCGGCGGCGAGCATGCAATAGGAATAGCAGTCGCCGCCATAGCGCGTCAGCCGCGCCGCCTTTTCGACGCGGCTGAAGGCGGCTCGATCGGCAGGCTTCATCAAGAGCGGGCTGGTCGTGAACAGGGTCGCGTCCTGCAACGAAGCGCATCGCCGCACCGCGAGCCTCCGTTCGCCGGCTGATCCGGAATAATGAGCCGAGCCGCTGTCGCCCGAAAAGCGCTCGCCAATAAAAGGCTGGTGCATCATGCCGAACACTGGCGTTCCCTTGTGCAGCAACGCGATCAGCGTGCCCCAGATCGGAAAGCCCGAAATGAAGGATTTGGTGCCGTCGATCGGGTCCAGCACCCAGACATATTCGGCATCTTCGCGTTCGCTGCCGAATTCCTCGCCGACGATGCCATGCTGGGGAAAGTTGGCCTTTATCAGTCGGCGCATCACCGCCTCCGCCGCGCGGTCCGCCTCCGTCACCGGGTCGAAATCATGGACGGCGCTCTTATTGTCGATGCTCAGTGAGGTCCTGAAGAAGGGCAGGATGGTCTCACCGGAGGCAGTCGCAAGACGGCCAATGAAGGCTGTAAAATCGATCACCGTCACGGCGGTTCCTTCAGTCGTGGCTTGGGAGAGCGTCCGGGTACCTGCGTAGCCCAATCCTGCAAAATCCGCACGGTCGACGCACGCCTGGTGACGGATCTTGCTCAGCATTGTTCGCCCGCGACTCGGCCAGCCCCGACGTTTAATTTCCAGTGAAATTGTCCGATCACGAATTCGAGAGCTGGTGGAAAGAGCTCGACGGGTGGCCGGTTTGACGAACAGGCCTCTTCTGTATGTCATTGATTATATTTGATAAAATGTCAATTAGCGGCATTTTTGCAACTTGCGTTCAGCGCGTACCAATTATGCACCGAAAATGACTCGAAGGCTCTTGCACTTTGTGCAGCGCGGTCGCATATTGTTGCGGTGCGGTAGCGCTTCGTGCGTTATCGCTGCCCTCCTTGGGCGTTTCCTCCCTAGACTTGGGCCGCTTGTTTACTCAAGCGGCCCTTTTTTCTTGAAACCGTCATTTATTTTTTTGGTTGTCATGCCGGGATGCGCGAAGCGCAGACCCGGAATCTCGAGATTCCGGGTTCGCTCGCTAAGCTCGCGCCCCGCAATGACGTCGGAATTGATATCACTCCGCCGCCGCCTGGAACGGTCCGAGATCGTCAAGCGGAACGGCGGCCAGCGCCTCGGCCAGCACCGTGAAATCGCTCGCCACCTGCGCAAACCGCGCCCCGCGCGCGCGCCGCCGCTCGTCCATATAGATCGCACGATTGAGTTCGAGCTGAATAGTGTGCAGCCCGGACGCCGGATTGCCGTAATGCTCGGTGATAAAGCCGCCGGCATAGGGTTTGTTGCGCCCGACCGAATAGCCAAGCCGGCTCATGGTTTCCTCGACCATGTCGGCGAGCATTGGTGCGCAACTGGTGCCATAGCGGTCGCCAATGACCACGTCCGGTCGCCGCGGCTCGTCCCGCGATACCCCAACCGAAGGCATCGAATGGCAATCCACCACGACCACCGTTCCGAAGGCCTGATGCGCTTTGTTGATCAACCGTCGCAACGCGCGGTGATAGGGTTTGTAGAGCGCCTCGATCCTGGCCAGCGCGTCGTCGACCGAAAGGCGTTCGCGATAGATTTCCTGCCCGTCGCCGACCACGCGCGGGATGGTGCCGAGGCCGCCGGCCACCCGCATCGATCGCGTGTTGGCGAAGCTCGGCAACCGCCCCGAAAACATCCGCGGGTCGAGTTCGTATGGCTCGCGGTTAACGTCGACATAGGAGCGGGGAAAGTTGACCCTCACCGTCGGAAAGCCCCGATCGCTCAATCCTCCGATCAACTCGTCCATGAACGAATCTTCCGAGCGACGCAGCGCCGGCAGATCGATCCGCGATGCAATCAAAAATTCGTCCGGATAGACCGAACCGGAGTGCGGAGAGTTGAAGATGACCGGCGCCCGCCAGGACGCTGGCTCGACAATCTCGAAGGGGGGCGGCAGTTCTCCGTCGAACAGGGTCATTGCCGGGCGTCATCCCTCGAATCCACCATTTCCGGAGAAGCGTCATTTTCTACCAGAAAAGCGGGTGTTTATGAGCACGCATTGTCGATAATCAGGATGGTTCTGCCAAGCGAAAAAAGCGGCAATCTGGTTGGAACATCTCTTGGCGGCGGAAAATGACCATCTTGATTGATTCGCGGCGCGTTCAGGTCCAGAAATAACCCCAAGAGTAAACCAGCCCCACGCCGTTCCTTTCACCCGAAATTTACCCTCTGTCGGGCTTAGTGAGCGGATTGATCCTCCAATCGGGATTCGACGATCAACCGCCATGCACAAGATCCTCCTCGCCGAAGACGACAACGACATGCGCCGCTTCCTGGTCAAGGCGCTGGAAAATGCCGGTTTTCAGGTCTCTCCGCATGATAACGGCATGTCGGCCTACCAACGGCTGCGTGAGGAGCCTTTCGAAATGCTCCTGACCGATATCGTCATGCCCGAGATGGATGGTATCGAACTCGCGCGCCGCGCCTCCGAACTCGATCCCGACATCAAGATCATGTTCATCACCGGCTTTGCCGCAGTCGCCCTCAACTCCGACTCCGAGGCGCCAAAAAACGCAAAGGTGCTGTCGAAGCCGGTTCACCTTCGTGAATTGGTCAACGAAGTGAACAAGATGCTGGCGGCCTGATTCGGACAATGGGCCCGCGCGACCGCGCCGGGGCGAGGCATCAATACGCCATGCGGCAACCTTGCCTGCCCCCCTTGGAGCCGATATACGGACCCAACCCAATACGACTTTAGGGCACGTAGCTCAGCGGGAGAGCACTACCTTGACATGGTAGGGGTCACAGGTTCGATCCCTGTCGTGCCCAC